>CAZATP010000027.1:0-53164 GCA_964488095.1 uncultured Chryseobacterium sp. | reverse complement strand
GGAAGAGCATGATGTAGAGCACATAATCGCGGAAACGCTGCAAGGGCCGCTCGCCACCGCGATACACATCGACCGTGTAACTCAGTTTCTGAAAGGTGAAGAACGAGATGCCGATGGGCAGGACTACTTCTGCCCATGGCATGGGCGCGATGCCGAACGGATGCAGCAGCGCATTGAAGTTGTCAACGAGGAAGTTGCTGTACTTGAAATAGCCCAACATGCCTACGTTGAGCACCAACGAGGTCCAAAGCCACCGCCTGCGGGCGCCTCCCTCCTGCCCCACCATTCTTTTAACAATGATGAAATCGGCCAGAAGGGCTAGAATGACTACGAAGACGAATGTGGGGGCACCCCAAGCGTAGAATCCTATGCTGGCGATGAGGGCCGTCCAATTGCGATGACGGACGGGCGTGAGCAGGTAGGCCGCCAGGAACACGGGCAGGAAATACAGAAGGAAGAGCGTGCTGCTGAATACCATGAACGGGAGCGCAAGCTATCAAAGCCGCACAGAGCTGCGGAAAAGAAAAAGGCCGCCCCTGTCTTGGGACGGCCTGTTCATTCCGTAATCAGTTCATCAGCGCAGGAACCACTTGGCCGCGAACTTGATGAAGTTGACCTTGCTCTTGTCGTAGGGCGGGTATTTCTGCTTCACATCCCCGAAATAACTGCGGATGAGTACGGGCTTTTTGTGCGAGAAGGTGTCGAACCCGTGCTTGCCATTGTAGCCCCCGATGCCGCTGTTGCCGATGCCACCGAAAGGCAGGTTGGGATGGCCCGCATGCACCATGCACTCGTTGACACAGATGGCGCCCGATGAGGTCTCACTCTCAATCCTTCTGCGCAGCGATGAGCTGTTGGAGAAGAGATAGAGCGCCAATGGCCGCTCGCCCCGGTTGATGTGCGAGATCACCTCATCAATGTTGTCATAGGTGAGCACAGGCATGATGGGGCCGAAGATCTCCTCCTGCATGGCAGGGTGATCCAAGGTCACATTGTCAATGACGGTGGGGCTGATGTAGCGGGTGGTGGCATCGGTGATGCCGCCTGCGATGATATCGCCCGTCACCATCTTGGAGATGCGCTGGAAGTGGCGGTCGCTGATGATGCGGCCGAAATCCTGACTCTGCTTCTGCGGCTCACCGAAGAACTCGTGGATGTAATGCTTCACCCGGCCGAGGAACTTCTCTTTCACCTTGCGGTTCACATAGACATAGTCGGGTGCGATGCAGGTCTGCCCGGCATTCACATACTTGCCCCACACGAGGCGCTTGGCGGCAATGTCCATGTTGATGTCCTCATCGACAATGCAGGGACTCTTACCGCCCAGTTCGAGGGTGACGGGCGTGAGGTGCTTGGCAGCGGCCTGATAGACGATGCGGCCTATCTCGGTGCCGCCCGTGAAGAGCAGATAGTCGAAACGCTCCTTGAGCAGCTCGGTGGTGTCGGCCACTCCGCCCTCGATGCTGATGATGTAGCGCGGCTCGTAGGTATCGCGGATCAGGTCGGTGATGGCCTTGCTGCACGCGGGCGATATCTCCGAAGGCTTGAGCACCGAGGTATTGCCCGCGCAGATGGCACCGAGCAGCGGGCCGAATAGGTTCTTGACCGGATAGTTCCACGGGGCGATGATGAGAGCAACGCCATAAGGCTCGGGGGTGATGTAGGCCCGGCCCGGCTGGAAGAACAGTGGGGTGCCCACGCGCTCGGGCTCCATCCAGTCGGCCAGATTGCGGATGATGTGATCGATCTCGGCCACGGTCACCTCGATCTCGGTGGCGTAGGATTCGAGCTCGGGCTTGTTGAGGTCCGTCTTCAGAGCAGCCAAGAGCGCCTGCTCATGCTTGCGGATGGCATTCTTCAGCTTCTTGAGCTGCTCTTTGCGGAATGCCAGCGGCTTGGTGGCCCCGGTGTTGAAATAGTCGCGCTGCGCCCTGACAATAGAGGCGAACTTGGCCACTGCGGGTCTTTCGAGGGTTTCGGTTTCCATGGAAAAAGGAGTTTAATGTTTATAGTTCAATGTTTAAGGAATTCAGCTTTGTCAACCTTCAAAAGGTTGACAAAGCTTCAGTACTTCACTCCAAGTTTGTTGTACAGCGCACTCATCACCCAAGCGGGGCCGATGAGAAAGAACTGTACATCCTTGAAGAAGGACGGTTTCTTGCCCTCCACCTTGTGGCCGATGAACTGGAAGATCCATGAGATGACGAACACGATGGCAGAAACGGCCAACAACGAGGTTCGCGGATCGAGATACCAGCAGGCGATCATCCCCAGCACGGAGACGATGAGCATGCCCACCGCGATGGTGAAGGAGAGCGACAGATAATAGGCGAACACCAGCAGACTCACCACCATGGCCACATTGAGGGGCTGCCCACCGAGGAAATCCAGCTCCACCCCGAGGCCGATGCCCCACAGCAGCCCGATGACACTGAGGTAGATGAGCGGCACCATGATCCAATGGATCAGCTGATTGGTGGGGTTCTGATGACTGGTCTTGTATTCGGTAAGCAGCGGTGCGATCTTGCTCATGGCACATCTATGAATGCGATGCGTAAAAATAGGGCAATTCGGTATTTGAGCACCGCTATCAGAAAAGCTACTGCTTCCTAATCTCGTGGCGCAGCAGCCAATGCCAGAAACAAATTCTGCCTACGCAGACATGAGGCTAACATCGGCCCTGAAGCTGCTGTGTCCAGGGAGGACGATAGTGAGAGGGGTGGTCATCATGAACACTCCAACTTTCCTTTGGCATCGTTCTTCACTTCACAAAGGCACCAAAAAACGAATTCACTCATTTCTGAATGCGAAGGAGACTTGCAATCAACACTACACCTAAAGGCACAAGTTTATCAGAGGAAGTCTACTTCACCCCTTTATCTTTCCAAGAATCTCCTGAGCGGCCTTGGCTATGACCGTGCCCGGCCCGAAGACGAAGGCCACGCCCTTGCTGAAAAGGAACTCATAGTCCTGATGCGGGATGACCCCGCCCGCCACCACCATGATGTCCTCACGACCATAGGCCTTCAGTTCTTCGATGACGGCCGGGACGAGGGTCTTGTGACCGCCTGCAAGCGAACTGACGCCAACGATGTGCACATCATTCTCCACGGCCTGCTTGGCCACTTCCTGCGGGGTCTGGAACAGCGGGCCGATGTCCACATCGAAGCCGATGTCGGCAAAAGATGTGGCGATGACCTTGGCACCGCGGTCGTGGCCGTCCTGCCCCATCTTGGCCACGAGAATGCGCGGACGCCTTCCCTCCTGCTCTGCAAAGCGGTCGGTGGCCTCCTGTGCCGTCACAAAATCCTCGTTGCGTTTCACCTCGCCCGAATATACGCCTGAGATGGAGCGAATCACGGCCTTGTAACGCCCGAAGCTCTTCTCCATGGCATCCGATATCTCGCCCAGCGTGGCGCGCAGGCGCGCGGCCTCCACGGCCAGTTCCAGCAGGTTGCCGTTGCCAGTGGCAGCGCATTGCGCCAACGCTTCCAAGGCTGCGGCCACAGCTTTCGCATCGCGCTTGGCCTTCACTTCGGCCAGCCGCCTGAGTTGCGATTCGCGCACCGCGTTATTGTCCACTTCGCGCACCTCGATCTGCGTCTCCTCTTCCAGACGGAAGCGGTTCACCCCCACAATGACCTCCTCCCCGCTGTCGATGCGGGCCTGCTTGCGGGCAGCCACTTCTTCAATTCTCATCTTCGGAAGCCCTGTCTCGATGGCCTTTGCCATGCCGCCCAGCCCTTCCACCTCCTCGATCAGCTTCCACGCCTTCTCGCAGAGTTCGTGCGTCAGTTTCTCCACATAGAATGACCCTCCCCACGGGTCGATGCTCTTGCAGATGTCCGTCTCGTGCTGAATGAAGAGCTGTGTGTTGCGGGCAATGCGGGCCGAGTAGTCCGTGGGCAGCGCGATGGCCTCGTCCAGCGAGTTGGTATGCAGGCTCTGCGTTCCTCCGAACACGGCCGCCATCGCCTCCATGTTGGTGCGCATCACGTTGTTATAGGGATCCTGTTCGGTGAGACTCCAGCCGCTTGTTTGGCTATGGGTGCGCAGGGCCATGCTCTTCTCGCTCTTGGGGTTGAATTCCTTCACAATCTTGGCCCAGAGCATGCGTCCTGCACGCATCTTGGCGATCTCCATGAAGAAGTTCATCCCGATGCCCCAGAAGAAACTGAGGCGCGGGGCGAAGTTGTCAATGTCCAGCCCGGCAGCAATGCCCGTGCGGATGTACTCCAGTCCATCGGCCAGGGTGTAGGCCAGCTCAATGTCGGCCGTGGCGCCCGCCTCGTGCATGTGATAGCCCGATATGCTGATGCTGTTGAACTTGGGCATCCGTTGTGCCGTGTAGCGGAAGATGTCGCCCACGATCCTCATGCTGGGCAAGGGCGGATAGATATAGGTGTTGCGCACCATGAACTCCTTGAGGATGTCGTTCTGGATGGTGCCCTCCAACTGTTCGGGCTTCACGCCCTGCTCCTCTGCCGCCACGATATAAAAGGCCATAATGGGGATTACAGCCCCGTTCATGGTCATGCTCACACTCATCTCACCGAGGGGGATGCCATCGAAGAGAATTTTCATATCCTCCACCGTATCTATGGCCACGCCCGCCTTGCCCACATCGCCCACCACCTTCTCGTGATCACTGTCGTAACCACGGTGCGTGGCGAGATCGAAGGCCACGCTCAGCCCCTTCTGCCCCGCTGCGAGGTTCTTGCGATAGAAGGCATTGCTCTCCTCGGCCGTGCTGAAACCCGCGTACTGGCGGATGGTCCAAGGGCGGCTCACATACATGCTGCCATACGGCCCGCGAAGGAACGGGGCCATTCCTGACACGAAATCGAGGTGGGTCAGTCCTTTGCGGTCCTCATCCGCGTAGGTGCCTTTGATGGTGATGCCCTCTGGCGTGGCATTGGCGGCCACCTTTCCCTCTGCCTTCAGTTCAGTGGAGATGAGCGCGTAGTCGGTGTCTTGAAATTCGGGTTTCAAATCAATGGCTGCTTAAGAATGTTCATTTTTAGCTGAGAACAGTGCCTACTTGCCAAAGGGCGATGGATACTTGTTCACCCCCACCAGAATGCGGTCGAGGTTCTCCACTTCAGCGCTGTAGGCCGCATCAGTCCTATCAAACTCCTCGGCAAGGAAACCCGTGGCGTTGGCAACGGTGTATCCGCCCAACTCCTCAATTCGCTTGAAGAATTCCCAAGCGTGTCGTCCGATGATATCCGTAAGATGTTCAACGTAATAGCTTCCTGCTGCGGGGTCAATGACACGGTGAAGCCCCGCCTCCTCACGCATCAGGTGCTGGGTGTTGATGGCCATCCGCTCTGCCAGGTCGGGCTGCTCCGAGTCGAACGGATTCACCGTCAGGCTGTCCACGCTTCCCAGCACCGCGCTCATGGCCTGTGCATTGCCACGCAAAAGGTTCACAGGCGTGTCAAGAGGGCTGAAATGGTTCTCACCTGTCTGCGCATGTACCCACGTCTTCCAGCGTTTGGAGGATGCCCCGTGCTGCTGCATCACACGCGCCCACAGGAAACGGATAAGCCTGAACTTAGCCAATTCGGGGAGAAAACTCGGTCCGATGGCTAAGCTGAAACCTACATTGTCGGAAATGTGCTCAAAACTGACGCTCCGCTCCCGCAGACGGTTCACCACCTGATTGCCCCAGGCCAATGCCGTTCCCAACTGCTGAGGGATATTGGCCCCTTGAGACTGAAAGCCCGTGCAATCCAGTCCAAGCGTTCCGAAACCATGGAATCGGGCATCGCGGAGCAAAGCCACGGCAAGGTCACCGTTAAGCGCATCGAACCACATGCCGCCACGCAGGTCACCTGCACCGATGCCTATGCGCTGTGCCCAGTCGAAGTAATCAGCCTGAAAACGGAGCGCGTTGAATGCATTGCGGAAAGAGATGGAAACGGCATTCACCGCCACTCCTTTCAGCATGGCCTCAATCTCATCGCGGGCGAAGTCCTTGCTGTTGAGGTCGATATCGATGGCCGAAGCTCCGAGGGAGAGTTTGTGCAGGATATCCTTGTTGGCCTGCTTGGCGGTCTTCACATGCACATCGGCACAGATGACCCAACTGTTATCGAACTGATTGAACCGCAGCGGCACCACCGACTGGCCGAACATGGGCAGCTTCTCAGTCTCCTCGCGGAAATAGACCGGCAGAGCCTTGAATCCATCACTTGCCTTCCAAAGTGCCAATCCCTCGGGGCCCAAACCCTTCAGTTCCTTGGTGACCAGCTGTTTCCACTGATTCAAATCCGAAGGGGCGAACCCCTCAAAAAGTCCATCTGCCATGTTCCAAATGTAAGGCCTTCGGGCATCATGACCATTGCTATTCAATGTCCATGATGAGCGATGAAGGCCTTGTTCAGCACGTACCTCCCGTGGTTTGTGCTAAGATGCATGAATTAGGAAGGCGGGTACACGGCCAACCCAATCATTGGACCTATGAATGGTGCACCAATGAATCTAACCTCACTTTTTTCCTAACAGGTAGCTCGAGACCGCCTCCCAATCCGGAAATCGCGCACTCCCAAAATGCACCCATTTGCCCTTGAAGTGTTCGGCCCCGTTGTTGGGGCGGTCATCCACAAGGAAGTGACCTTTATTCAGGTGCTTGTGGTGCGAGAGGATGAGCCGCTTGTAGGCGTAATCGTTGAGGTGGCGTTGCACCTAAAGCAGCTTGTCGCTCCACGCAGTGGGGTTCTCCCTCGGTGCGGTGCTGAGGATATAGGTGTCGAAATACTGGCATAGGGTAGCGTACGCATCCAATGCGCCCGGCATGGGTTCCATGAGCGCGAAGATGCCGGGAGTCCCATCGTAGCGGCCCACAAATGCCATCCGGGTCTTTTCATCCAAGCGGTCGATGTCCGATTGGAAATTTACCAGCGTGCCGTCCATGTCGATGAAGAGGGTTTTCTGCGGAATCTTTCTCCCTGCTCGTTTAAGTGCCTTTTCCAGATCACGAAAGCGTTCCTGCTTAAAGTCTTCTCGCTTCACAGGGTGCCCTGTGTGCCAACCCGGAGGAAGGTCTTTGATGGGTTTCTTCTCGTTCTTGATGGTCTACTCTCTTCGGTTCGAAGCCTAAGTACGGAGGGTAGACCCTAACCTATTTACGGACTTGAAAAATCCACATCGAAACAGGATTTCGCTATTGTAGCAGAAAGAAAAAGCCCCAAAGCTTAATCAGCTTCGGGGCTTTCTTATGCGGTCCGGACGGGACTCGAACCCGCGACCTCCGCCGTGACAGGGCGGCATTCTAACCAACTGAACTACCGAACCTTGGTCGTTGAGGGCCGCAAAGGTAGTTACCGATTTCAAATACCAATGGACCGAATGAAAAAAAAATTGAAGATAAAACCGCTCTGAATCCTTTCCCCTTAGTTCTCAAAGGTTTGAGGTCTCACGTGGCTTTGAGCCGCACCCACGGCCTGGATGAAAATATCATTCATACTCGGAATGGTCTCGTGAAAACCGTGAATCTCGCCTGCGCGGAGGAGATTGCCCAGCAACTGATTGGTGGTGGCCCCATTAATCAGCTTCACTGTTGCCTTAGTAATCCCGCTCTCGGTACGATGGCCGATGAGCTCGCCATAAGTGCCCAATGCAGGTCCCAGACCCATGAGCGGACCAGTGAAGTCCACTTCGTAGATGTAGCTGCGGTATCTGTTTCGGATCTCGTTCACCCCTCCTTCCAGAATGACCTGTGAACTGTTAATGAGTGCAATGTGATCGCAGAGCTCCTCCACTGAGCCCATATTGTGCGTGCTGAAGATGATAGTGGTGCCCTTTCGTCTCAGCTCCAGTATCTCTGATTTGATGAGGTTGGTGTTGATGGGGTCGAAACCACTGAAAGGCTCATCGAGAATGAGCAGCTTGGGATCGTGCAGGACGGTGACGATGAATTGCACCTTCTGCGCCATGCCTTTGCTCAACTCCTCGACCTTCTTGTTCCACCATTCCTGAATCTCGAATTTCTCAAACCAGTACTTCAGCCTTTGCAGTGCATCGTGCTTGGAAAGTCCTTTGAGCTGACTGAGATAAAGCGCCTGCTCACCCACTTTCATCTTCTTGTAGAGACCCCGCTCCTCAGGCAGGTAGCCAATCTGAGCAAGGTGCTTCTGCTCCAGTGGCTCATTGCCGAACCAAAGTTCGCCTGTATCGGGTGCGGTGATCTGGTTTATGATGCGTATGAGCGATGTTTTTCCAGCACCATTTGGGCCAAGCAGCCCGAAAATACTGCCTTCGATAACAGAGATGCTCACATCCCTTAGGGCCTCGTGGCCGGCATATGCCTTATGAACGTGTTCGGCTCTGAAAATGGGCTGGCTCATCTATGCCTGATCTGTCTCGTGCGAACTGCCAATATCAATGGAAGTAGTCCTTCATTTTATCGAAGAAGCTACGCTCGCTCTTGCCCGGGTCGGGTCTGAAATTATCTGAATCGCGAAGTTTCTCCAAAACGTCCTTTTCCTGCTTTGACAGGTTGCGAGGAGTCCAGATGTTCACATGGACGATGATGTCGCCTTTGCCACCGCGCTCCAAGTCTGGGAGACCTTTACCTCGTAGGCGAAGGAGCTTGCCGCCCTGCGTCCCGGGATCGAGCTTGATGCGGGCCTTACCGTCCACTGTGGGAACTTCAAGGCTTGTTCCCAATGCTGCATCTGCGAAGTTCACGTGCAGTTCGTGGTGAAGGTTGGCCCCGTCCCGTTTCAGGTCTGGATGCTCTTCCTCCTCCACAACCACAATCAGATCACCGTTCACACCTCCACGGGCGGCCGCATTGCCTTTGCCGCGCACCGAGAGCTGCATGCCTTCGGCCACACCTGCCGGAATGTTGAGCTCAACCACCTCTTCGCCCTTGACGATACCATCGCCATAGCACTTGGTGCACTTGTGCTCGATGATCTTACCCTCGCCACTGCAGGTAGGGCAAGTGGATGCGGTCTGCATTTGCCCGAGAATGGTGTTTGTGATGCGGGTCACCTGTCCAGAGCCCCTACATGTTCCGCAGGTGGTATAGCTTCCATCCTTGGCGCCAGTTCCCGTGCAGGTTTCGCAGGCCACATATTTATTGACCTTCAATTTCTTGGTGACCCCATTGGCCACTTCCTGCAGGTTGAGTTTGATGCGAACCCGGAGATTACTGCCCTTGTTGACGCGTCTGCCGCCTCCACCGAAACCACCACGGAAACCTCCGCCTCCACCTCCGAAGATGTCACCGAACTGCTCGAAGATGTCGTCCATGGACATGCCGCCACCGAAACCACCGCTGAAACCTCCTCCACCTGGCGCACCGCCCACACCCTGATGCCCGAAGCGGTCATAGCGCTGACGCTTATCCGCATTGCTGAGCACCTCATAGGCCTCGGCAGCCTCCTTGAACTTCTCCTCGGCACTGGGGTCGTCCGGGTTCTTGTCAGGATGGTATTTGATGGCCATCTTGCGGTAGGCCTTCTTGATCTCGGCCTCGTCCGCAGTCTTGGAAACACCGAGTATCTCGTAGTAATCTCTCTTTGCCATGGAACTTCTTGTGTGGTTGAGCTATCGGACCGTTCAGGAACCGACTACCACTTTAGCGAAACGTATCACCTTGTCGTTGAGGAAGTAACCTTTCTCCATCTCATCAATCACCTTGTTCTTCATGTCGTCTGAAGGGGCAGGTATTTGCGTGAGCGCCTCATGGAAATCTGCATCGAACGGCTGTCCGATGGTCTCCATGGGCTTGAGCCCCTTGGCACCGAGCTCGCGGCTCATCTTGTGGTAGATGAGCTCTACGCCCTGTTTCACGCTTGGCATATCCTGAGCGGTGTCCATATTCTTCATGGCCCGCTCAAAATCGTCCAGCACGGGCAGCATCAGTTTGAAAATATCCTCTCCACCCGATTTCAGAAGGTCAATGCGTTCTTTGGCTGTGCGTCTGCGGAAGTTGTCGAAATCGGAATAGAGGCGCAGATACTTGTCGTTCAGCTCATCATACTTCGCCTGTAGTTCAGTCATCGGGTCCTTGGCATCGGTGGTCTGCTCGGATGTGGGCTGTTCCTGTCCCTCGCCATGCTCGGCCTCGTGCGTAATCGGTTCCCCGTCATGCGGCATTTCTTTCTCCTTGTCGCTCATTTCTGGTTGATTCTGTGTTGCGCCCGCGACCTTCAAAAAACCTGCCATGCCATGTTCGCGGACATATTGGCAGGGTCTGGCGCAGCGGGCTGCAAAAATAGCAACCGCCTGTAGGGCGCGTCTGAATCCGGAGGCCGAAAAATGGTGTGGGGCAGCGGTGCGGCTCACAGGTAGTGGCGCGAGCCGTCCTCGCCTATGGCATAGAGCAGACGCTTGCCCTGCTTGCTGGCGAACATGAAGTTGCGGATGAGCCGCTGCGCATCAGGGTTGTCCTCCTGCGGGCGGATGCTCTCCAGCAACGTGTCGAGCGGGGCGCTGGCCTCATCCTTGGCAATGAACCCGTATCCCATGTACCTGCCCTGCTCCACCTGCACAAGGGCATACTCCTCGGCATGGCGACCAGGGCCCACGATGATCAGATTCTCAATGTCGAAACTCATCGCCTTGCGGGCACGGGCGGCACGGGCGTTGTATTCCTCGGGGCTCACGAGGCCCATTTTGGCCCCATCGCATTCCTTGATCTGATGCTGAAAACAGTTGCCCTTCAATTGTTGAAGCCCCATCAGGCATCGACAGAGTTTGAACCTCTCGGCAGTGCGCAAAAGCAGTCGCTCTCCCTCTTTGTAGCCTCGCAGGTCTATGATGCTATCGCTTTTGGTCTCTCTGCGCTTGATGGCGAACGTGACGTAGCCCTGACCATCCACTCCCTCAAAAACACTGTAAGGCAGTGGGTGCTGACGCTTGAGGGCCACGTTGAGACGGGGCTGCTGGCGCTTGATCTCCTGCGACTCCAGCAGCAGGGCCACCAGTTCGCTGCCGGTCTCCTCAAAGGAGATGGAATGGATGCTACGCCAGAGGTCGGCCCATTTCTTCTTCTCCTTGGGGTGGAAATGACTCAGTATCCGCTTACGGAGGTCCACGCTCTTGCCGATGTAGAGAATCTGCCCGTCCCCATCGTGGAAATAATAGACACCCGTTGTCTCTGGAATGTCCACGAGCTGGGAGGATGGCAGATTGGGCGGTATGTTGACGTTCGGGATATCGGCCTTCACACGGCTGAACACCGTGCGCATGTCCTTCTGATAGAGTTTGGCGAAAAGCAGAGCAGTAGCCTCCGTGTCATCGAGGGCGCGGTGGTGGCCGTTCATCGGGATGCCGATGGAAACGCAGAGTTTCTTGAGGCTGTAGGACGGCAGATCGGGGATGATCCTGCGGCAGATATCGATGCTATCGAGCGTATCGCGCTTGAACTCGATGCCCATCGCCTTGAACTCCATCTTGAGGAAGGCATAGTCGAACGACACGTTGTGGGCCACGAAGATGCGGTCTCGTGTCATCTCAAGTATACGCTGGGCATGCTCCTCAAAGAAGGGCGCACTGGCCACCATGCGGTCGGTGATGCCCGTGAGGCGTGCCACGTAAGGATCGATCCTACGGCCCGGGTTGAGCAAGGTGGAGAAACGGTCCAGTTCGCGGGTACCGTCATGCACGATGATGGCAATCTCCGTGATCTTGCCATCATGGATAGTGCCTGTGGTCTCCACGTCCACAATGGCGAACTCGGCCACTGGGATGGAAGTCTGCGCACCGCCCTTCGTTTCTGACATCGTCCAAAAATAGGTGTTGCCGCTGTGCTCCGAAGCGGCCTATCTTCGGGGCTTTCAACAGGTTATGAGAGCAGTTGTTCAACGTGTGTCGCGGGCCGAGGTGCGCGTTTCGGGCGCAGTTACAGGAAGCATTGGGCCGGGTGTGATGGTGCTGTTGGGCATTGAGGATGCCGATGACCGCACCGATGCCGAGTGGCTCTGCGGCAAGATTGCCCGCATGCGCATCTTCGCAGATGCAGAGGGGGTGATGAACCTCTCGCTGGCCGAATCCGGTGGCGATGCGATGGTGGTGTCACAGTTCACGCTTCATGCCAGCACCAAGAAGGGTAACCGCCCATCGTACATCCGTGCCGCGCGGCCCGAACATGCGGAACCGCTCTACGAGGTCTTCAAGCAACTGCTTTCCACAGAACTCCAACGTCCCGTTGCCAGTGGAGTGTTCGGGGCGATGATGGAAGTAGAGCTGGTGAACGATGGGCCAGTGACCATTCTGCTCGACAGCAGGGACCGGGAGTGACCCTACTCCTCTCTCGGCAGCACGGTGATGAACCCTCCGTCCTTCACAAAGACCACCCCGCCCTTGTCGAGCGCACGTGCGTAGACCCAATAGCTGTAGATGCCCTGCTGAACCACAGCTCCGCGGAAGGTGCCGTCCCAGAATGGGCCATTCGGGTCTGCCTGCGTATGCACAGGAATTCCCCAACGGCTTGAGATGATGAACTCAAAATCGGTGATACCTGAGGACACTATCTCCAGTACATCGTTGAGCCCATCGCCATCGGGCGTGAAGGCATTGGGGATGAACAATGTGAACTCCGGGGCCACGCAGATGTCGAAGGTCACCTCATCAGTGCAGGTGCCGAAGGCGTTCTCCACATGGAGCGTTACGGGATAGAGGCCCGTGTCGGCATAGGTGTGGGAGGGATAACTGCCGGGGATATAGTCCACCACGGTGCCATCACCGAAATCCCATGTGCCGCTGAATGCGCCCTGACTGAGGTCGAGGAACTCCGCCACGGGGTTCGATTCACCCAGACAATCGCCATTCGGGTTGGGCGTGAAGAAGGCCACCACATTCGGATAGGACGGGATGGAGGCCGTGGTATCGAACGTGCAGCCCGTGGCAATAGAGGTGATGGTGACCGTGTAGCTGAGGGCCGTCTGTGCATAGAGCGTGGGGCCGCTCTGCGGTGGGTCGGTCTGCCAGTCGTAGCGGTACCCGCCCGCAGGCTGGCCTGTCACCGTAGCGTAGCCCATTTCGCCATAGCAAAGTGTATCGCTGGTCGTGATCAGGGCAGAGATCTGCGGATGCACCGTCACGGTCACCGAATCCGTGACCGGGTCGGAACAGCCGTCAGAGGCGGTGATGATGTAGGTAGTGGTGGTATCGGGATAGGTCTCGACTGTGGCGAACCACGACACGTTCGGTTCCCAAACGTAAGTGAGCGCACTGCCATTCCCACCCGAAGCCTGAACACCCACGGTGACCGCATCTCCCGGACAGACCCCACTACCCTGCCCTACTGTCGTGACCGTGATGGGCGCACTCACCGCCACCATCTGCGTAGCGAACACCACACAGCCCGTGGCCCCTTGCTCATACCTTATCTGATGGATGCCTTCGCCTGCCAGTGCAGGATTGAAGGTGAGGCCATCCGTTCCATCCCCTGAGAGCGTCCCGCCCGGTGGATAGGCATCGACCGAGTAGGCCGAATCCACAAAGCAGTAGGTGCTTGCCAGCCCCGTCATGGTGACGGGTTCGAGGGCATACACATTCACAGACAGGGAATCCCAGCAGCCTGAGGGTGCCTGATAATAGACCCAGTAGATGCCGAGGCCCGTCTCTTCCGGGTCGAAGATGCCCGCGTTCGCGTCAATGATGCCATCACCCACCCATTCCCCGCCTGTTGGCGATGCTTCCAATGCGAGAGGTGCACCCTGCTCGCAGATGGAGGTATCCACCATCAGATTCGCGTTCACCATCATCGTCATGCTGTCCACACAGGTGTTGGCGGTGTAGTAAATCGTGTGAACGCCAGCGCCAACGGCATTCGGGTTGAAGCTGCCCTGCCCTGTCCCATCCACGCCCGGCCCGCTCCAGGTGCCCCCATTCGGGATGCGGCCTGTGTTGTTCTGGTTGAGCAAGGCAGCATCATCATAGGTACAGAAACTGAACTGCGTGGCCGCGATGTCGGTCTGGCGGATGTAGATGATGCGGGTGTCGGTGCAACCGTCCAAGGTGTAGGTGAGCGTCACATTCGCCCCATTGGCGGGTATGGACGGGTCGAACAGGCCGTTGGGAGATACGCCCGTACCGCTCCACACGCCCCCGTTCGGATTGGCGTTCAGTTGGAAAGGTGTCTGTTCGGGACAGGCCGATCGGTCGTTGCCCGCATTAATGGCCGTTACTTCCATGTCCACCGTCTCCGAGCAACCGTTCATGGAGTAGGTAAGCGTATGTGTGCCGCCCCCCGCTTCGGACGGGTTGAAATTGCCCCAGTACCAATTGGCGATGCCCGGTCCGCTCCAGCTGCCCCCGATGGGCGAGAACGTGAGGTTGAATGCCGGGGTCGATTCGCAGACCGTGACCCCTGCCTGCACCGTGATGTCATCCACATTCACCTGTTTGTTCGATGTGCAGCCGTCTGTGGTGGTGTAGGTGACGGTGTGCGTTCCTGCCACCGATGGGTCGAAGATGCCATTGGCCGTCACGTGGGGCGAACCCGACCATGTGCCGCCCGCAGGCACGGCATTCGTCAGTTGGAAAGGTGCGGCACCGGGGCAGCTTGCCTGATTGAATCCCGCCCACACCTGATAGACGGTGACCTGCATGGAATCGGCACAGCCATTGGGCGCGGTGTAAGTGGCCCAAGGCAAGCCCGCGCCCGTGTCGGGCTCGAAGAGACCGCTCGCATTGGTCATGTGCGAACCGCTCCATGTGCCGCCCGCTGGCGTGGCCGTGAGCTGGAACGCATCGTCATTCTCACACACCGGCCCCGCAGGGGTGAGCGCGGGAAGCGACAGAAGCGTCACGGTCTGCTGGTCGGTGGCAGAGGCGGCAGGCCCGGCATCGCTCACCGTGAGGGAATAGGTGGTCGATGCCATCGGACAGACGGTGTGCGGCCCTGCGCTGTTGGGCAGTCCGTTCGACCAAGAGAAAACGTAGGTCGATGGGTCACCGCCCGTGACCTCGGCCCACACCTCGGTGCATTGGCCCGGACAGAGGGCATCGTCCTCCACGAACACCTCTACCTGAATGGGGCAGTCGTTCACCGCCAAAGAGGCCTCTGATTCCAGTGTGAAAATTTCCCCGCAGAGGTCCTCATACTCATAGACAAACTCCATCGCGTAGCTACCGCTCCGGTCGAGTCCGGGGGAAAGGGTGAGTTGGTAGGTGGTTCCCAGTCCGTTGGCGCAGTTGAGGGGCGTGATGCCTGTGACGGTCTGCGGGATGATGCCTGAGAAGGTGAACGCAGCGGGATAGACGGAGTCGCAGGGAACGGGGTCGGAGAAGGTGAGCGTGACCACCTCGGTGCTGCACGTGGGCATTGCGGGGTTGAAGGTGGCGAGGGACGGCTCGGGCTCGGTGGTGAAGGTCTCCCAATAGGCGTTCCAGCCCGTGCAGGCCACGGACGGGTCGGTGACCCACGTGATGGTGAGGCAGCCGGATGTGGCGGTGATGTTGGGCGGCAGGTTGAGGCCCGAATGCGGACCGAAGAGCACGGGGGCGCTGGCATTGGGCCCATCGTGGAAGGTCATCACGTCCAGCCCCGGCTCGGTGCAGAAGTTGAAGAACGTGATGCGGATGGAGTCGGAACCGGGGATACAGGTGATGAAGGTGTAGTTCTCGTTGTGGCCGTAATCCTGACCATTGAGGCCCGCATCGCTGTCGATGAGGTAGCCCTCGCACTCCTGGATGTTGATGTTGCCAGTGAGGGGATAGGTGTCCTGCGCGGTGGCAGAAAAATGGAGCAGCAATGCCGTCAGCTGAAGGAGAAGGATGCTGATGGTGGCTTTCACCCTAATGCTGCTTGAGAAAATGGAAGATGGTATATCGAAAATGGTCAGGAACCCTTTGCGTCATTGCCGCACCACCATGACGGTGTCGCTCACCAGCAGGTTGCTTGTGTTGCCGCCACGGTCCTGCAATTGAATGCTGAACTGGAGTTTCTCGCTGTTGCTGTTGCCGAGCACGAAGAGGCTGTTGAGCTTGACGGTGAGCCTTCCCTGAATCTCCAGCTCCTCGCCCAATGGGGCCAGGGGCTGCACGTGATAGGTGTCGGCAAACTCCAACCGGCTGTCCTTCACGGTGAGGTGGTTGACATTGGGGTCGGGATGGCCGAGGTCGCCATTGCGGTCGGTGTAGTCGAAGGAGATGAGGACGCTGTCTGCGAACTCCATGGCCTCGATGGGGGTGACCGTGAGGTTGGAGATGACGGGGGCATCGGTGCCTTTGTCATCTTCACAGGAAACCACTATAACCGCCACGGCCAGCAACAGAATCAGTTCACGTACTGCCATGAGAAATAACTTTTGATGTGCATCAGGCTGGCATCCTGGGGGATCTGGGTGGTGTCGGGCAGTTAGCGATAGTGATACCTGCACGAGGCGATGATGACCTCGTCATCCTTGACGCAGTATATCAACCTGTGCTCATCGTTGATCCTTCGCGACCAGAATCCCTTATACTCATGTTTGAGCGGTTCGGGCTTGCCAATACCCGCGAAGGGGCTGCGTTGAATGTCCGCTATAAGTTCGAGTATCCTACGCAGCAGTTTGGGTTCATGCTGCACCCAGTGGCGCATATCGTCCAAGGCGTGAGCCTCCAACCGCACCGACCTCATTTTCAAGCGGGTCGGAATTCGTCAGGGTTGAATGCGGTAAGCCCCTCGCCCTTTCGGATGTTCTCCATGGACTCCATCAGCCGTGCATGATTCACAGGGTCGGCCATGAGGTAGGTGGTATCGTCCATCTCCTCCTCCACAGTGACCCGTATGCGCTTGCCTTTGAACAGCCGCTTCACGTACTCCACGAAGTCGGGCGAAAGGTTTTCGGCCTCAATCTGATGGGTGATGTCCATGTGTACAGGGATTTGACAGAACAAATTTAGGTCATTTCCCTTGTCGATGCCTTCTGGGGGAATGCTGAAACACAGCGGCTCACCGACTCCTTAGCGGTTCCGAGCCGAGTACACGTATCTGAAAAATACCCGCTAGGGCTATTGTTAAGCGTCCCGCGCAATCAATGCTCCGCCTGCGACCATCAGTTCACGTACTGCCAAGAGAAATAGCGCTTGATGTGCATCAGGCTGGCGTCCTGCGGGATCTGGGTGGTGTCGGGCAACAGCGGGTCCTGTATGAACACGCGCATGTAGACGGCCCCTGATGCCGGGTACTGTGCGGGCGAGAAGGTGACGCGGTGGCGATACTCCACGCTGTTGCCGAAGAAATCGTTGCGGACGATGGGGGTTCCGAGCATTTGCAGGGGGATGCCCAAGGAGATGGTGTCGAAGCTTTGGAACTGGTCGGGGGCCATGCGCACCTCCCCGCCTGTGAGCTGCGGTGCGGGCGTGGCCCCGTCCGTGAAGGCGAAATAGACGTTGAGCTGCTGGGTACCCTGCGGCACGAGGATGCGCTGGCTGAAGGCGCATGGGCTGCCATCGGCCTCGGCATAGATGCCCTTGATGCCGGGCTGCAGCCCTGCGGCAGTGGTCGGGTTGCCGAACATGTCCTTGGCCCCGTCCATGATCCACGCGCTGATGTTGGCCAGATGCTCGGCCTTGTTGGCGTTCCACTCCGATTCGGGGTCGTAGAACGCATCGAGCGGCATGATGCCCGACTGCCCGTCAATGTCCTCGTTGAGCCGCAGCCACAGGATAGACTCGGTGAGCCTGCCAGGCCTGACGCGGAAATCGTAGCTGGCGGGCACCGTGTTCTTCGTCACAGGATGGAAGACCAGCGAATTGTAGGTGCTTTCGATGGTACGGAAATCAGGCTCGAAGTTGCCATCGTGGCAGCCCGAATTGGCGCACTGCGGCCCGAAGATGCGCTGATGCAGCCCCACGAGGCTCTGCGGGTCGGCATCGGGGATGGCCGTGGTGTCGATGGGTGGCTGCAGGTCGGGGTTGTCGAAGGGGTTGTCGCCACTGTCATCACAGGCCGACAGCAGCAACGCGGCCATCACGGCCCATGCCCAGCTATGTTGACGCAGCGTGTATCTCATCGCCTCAGGCGCCAACGGAATCGGAACGGAACGCATACTTCACCAGTTCGCGCAGCTCCACCAGTTCGAGGGTGCGCTCGTGCGTGGCCTCCAACACCACCTTGGGGGCGCAACCGGCACGGTGGGCCTCGACCCATCGCGCGGCACAGAGGCACCAGCGGTCACCGGCCTTCAGTCCGGGGAACATGTATTCGGGGCGGGGTGTGCTGAGGTCGTTGCCGCGCAGCTTGGAGAAGGCGAGGAACTCGTCCGTGAGCACCACGCACACGGAGTGGATGCCCGCGTCCTCCTCATCCGAATTGCAGCAGCCATCGCGGTAAAACCCGGTCATGGGCTCCGTGCTGCAGGTTATGAGTGCTTCTCCGAAAACGTTGTTGGCCATGTTCTGCTATGTTTCAATCACATTCTATCGAAAAGGGAACGCGCTGTGCCTGAGACCAGCCCCGCCCCCATCACCTCGGCCTTGATGCCGAGAATCTCCGCGATGGTCGGCACGTTGTCGGCCGTCTCGCCCACCTGATTGTTCTCGCTGCCGATGACGAGGTTCGATGGCACATTGGGCCCCACCATCTGCGTGAACACCCGCTGCGTGTTGGCATCGCTGTGGTCGAATGCGAACCAGTCGTTGGTGTCCTTGATGGGATTGGGGTTCAGATTGCGGCCACACTCAGGAGAGACCAACATGACGGTGTTGTTGGCCATCTGGGGTATCTGGGTCTGGATGACATTCCAGAGGTGACCCACCGCGTGGTCGGCACGGTGCAGCGCACGCAGATAGCCGGTGTAGTCGCTGTGGCAGGTGTCCACCGCCCCGAGGTTCACCACCGTCAGAGTGGGTTTGAACCACTTCATCACCTCGCAGGCATAGCCGATGGTGCTGAGGTCGCCATTGTCGCTCACGGGCGGACGGGCAATGTTGCCGCCCGCTTGGAACATGGCCTTCATGAACGCCTTGATGTCCTGCTTCTCGTCCTCGGTGTTGTGAATGCCCTCGATGGTGCCCGCCCCGCTCTCGAAGTTGTTGTCGAGGAAATACTTCATCTCATAGATGGGCCCCAGTTCCTCCTCGGGATGGTAGATCTTCGCATTCGACAGATGGGTGATGCCCTGCGAACCGAACGTGATGTTGGGCGCGAAGAAATTGGCCCCGTATTCCGCGCCATAGTTTGGATGCTCGCTGTAGTTCATCAGCGGGGTGCTGTTGCCGATGCCGTTGCCCACAAACCATACCTTGCTGGCGGGCGCACCGAGGTGCCTGCGCACATACTCGAAGATGGTGGGATGCACGGGTTTCTGCCGCAGACCCTGCGCGTAGAGCGTGTTGCCCTGCACGAGGGCGTTCATGCCGCCATAGTGGCCCGCATGGCTGCTGCGCACCTCGCGGAAGAGCGTTCCCTGCTGCTGAAGCGTCTGTGAGAGTATCTGCGGAATGGGCGTATCGCCCGCCAACGAGCCGTCCGTGCCATAGACGATCTTCTGCGTGGGCGCGGCACCGCTCAACATGTTGTACATGATGTTGCCCTCATACGGCAGCCCCTGACTCTGACCGAGGTAGTTCATCAGCACGCTCTCCTGCTGGCGCACCCCGCCCGCGAACATCACCATCACCACATGCGGGGCCAATTGCGCACCCGTGGCAGCGAACAGCCTCCCGCTTGGCAGGATGTAGGGCAAGGCGAATGCCCCAGCCGTGGCAGCCGTGGCCTTCTTTATGAAACTGCGTCTTTGCATGGGTAATAGGTTGCGAATTACGAATAGGTACGAATATGCGAATGGTTACTGCTATGAAAATAGGGCTTTAATTCCTTCGGCCTTTCGCTCGAAACCGAACTTGGTAGAAACAACCACGGCTTGCGTACCTGTCGTCACGCCCTATTTTGATAGCAGTTGTTGTGTGTAGTTTTATTTTTCAAATTCAATTTCGTCCACGCTTCCTAAGATTTCAACCACTATATCTAAAACTGGTTTACCGCCCCTGTGTCCCCAATCTTCGGCCTTAGACTTTTCAAAGTCATTCCAGATAATTTTGGTCACGTCATTTTCAATGTCATCAGTATAGTTGAACTTGTAGCACGCTATTTCATCTAAGGAGTCAAGATTCTGCCCCCAAGGGCATTCACCTTTCCTCAAACACGGTTCCAAGGACTTATAGAAGCCTTCAAGAGAGTCAAATTCAGCTGAGTTAATCGTTAATGTCCTCATTTTAATTACACACAACAAATGGCTAACAGCAGGTCAGGTATTCAGCTCTGTATTGGTGGCGAATGGCTTATGGCTAACAGCTTAAGGCTTGAAGCCCCTTTCAATAAAAAAGGTATTCATCCGTGAGTGAGAACGAAAAATAGACCAGTTCAGGGGTCACATTCGGATGGGTGCTGATGTAGTTCTTGAACCACTGCCGCTCGGCCTCGGTGGGGTTGCGGACGAGGAAGCGGTTGTAGGTCTCGGTGATGAAAAGGTCCAGGTCAGCCCGCATCTCTGCGTCAGTGGGCAACTGCACCTCAGTGCGGTTCATGAAGTTGCTGATGATGACCTCGCGGGCCAAACCCTTGTCACCGATGGACTGGATGCATTGGCTCACCTCGAAAATATCCCCACTGGAAAGGGCCGTCTGAAACAGGTTGGCGTGGAGGATGGAAACGTATTGCTGGTCGGTCTTCAGCTTCGTCTTGCTGGCGTTGGAGGGAAGCAATTGCACCTCGTTGACCTCGTAGATGGGGTCTTCCTTACAACCCGATGAGGCCAATAGGGCCAAAATGAGAAATATGAAAGATGAAACATGAAACATGGCTGCTTGAAGCCGCATTGGTTTGGAATCCTCCGCCTCGTACCTCGGCACCTCCTTTGAAAAGGAGGACGGAAGCCCTTCCCCCTTGGAAAGGGGGTGCCCGAAGGGCGGGGGATTTTGCCGTGTATACAAGTGAGGTAGCATACTACTGAATATTGAATTGCGCGTACTCATCCCCCTTCATCACCTCACGCTGAAGCTTCTGGAAATCTCCGTCCTGAACAAGGTCGGTCATGTGATGATTCGTTTCCAATGTGGACGGGTTGCGGGCCAGCAGCACCTGATAGGTCCAGATGACGAGACCCTCATAGAACGCATCCACCTCTGTGAGGATGCCCACGTATTCGGACTTGTTCTGCCCCGAACGACCCAGCACCACCCCCGACTGGTTGTACTCGATCATGTTGTAGCCCTGCTCGAATTCCACACCTGTCGGGAATCGGAAGAAGAGGTCGTTGAACGAGGCGTTGACGAAATTGAAGGTGTTCATGTGGATCTGGTCATACACCGCATTGTCGATCATGCGGGCACAGACCTCGTTGATGGAGATGAGGCCATTCCGATATTCATGCTCAGAGGCCATCAGCGCATCGAGCTTCTCCAACTGCTGCCTGCGGGATGCCACGCCCTCCCAGTTGCCGTTGAGCGAATCACCTAAAATGCCTCCTGCGATGGGGCCGCGTACCTCGTTGATTTCCGCGTTGGATGCCGCCTCAATGAAACGTGCCTTCTTCGCCTCATAAAGACGGTTGTAGTAGGCGTTCTTGTACGAGCCATCACCCTCAACAAACGTGGTATCCGCTTGAAGCGAAACGAGCATGGTGTCGCGCACATCGGCCTGCAATCCGCCTGCTTTCAGCGAAATGAGCCACGCCTCCATCTCCGTATCGAACGGCTCACGGCCGATGAGGTCGATGAAGCAGCGGTTGATGTAGTTGCGGATGACCACGTCCGACACCTCGCCATAGTAAGGCGCGTCATTGTCGGGAATGAGGTCGGAATCCTTCGCGCACGAAGCCGAAAGGAGCAACGCAAGTACAAGGAAGGCGGGCACAATACGCATTGAGGAATCAAACTTACGCCAATCCCCCATCGCCAAAATGGGCGGTTCGAAAAAACGGTGTCGGGCCTTAGCCGTTCATCGTCACAAGGAACTCCTCGTTGCTGTTGGTGGCCACCAGTCGGCTGCGCAGGAACTCCATGGCCTCCACGGGGTTCATATCGGCCAGGTGATTGCGCAGGATCCAGATGCGCTGCAACATCTCTTTGCTCACCAACAGGTCGTCACGTCTGGTGCTTGAAGAAACGATGTCAATGGCTGGGAAGATGCGCTTGTTGGAAATCTTGCGGTCCAGTTGAAGTTCCATGTTGCCGGTGCCCTTGAACTCCTCGAAGATGACCTCATCCATCTTGGAACCGGTATCGATGAGGGCTGTGGCGAGAATGGTGAGCGAACCTCCGTTCTCAATGTTACGGGCCGCACCGAAGAAACGCTTGGGCTTCTGCAGGGCGTTCGCATCCACACCACCGCTCAATACTTTGCCCGATGCGGGCTGCACGGTGTTGTAGGCGCGGGCAAGACGGGTGATGCTGTCGAGCAGGATGACCACATCGTGACCGCACTCCACCAGCCGCTTGGCCTTCTCCAGCACCATGTTGGCCACCTTCACGTGACGGTCGGCCGGCTCATCGAACGTGGAGGCGATCACCTCGGCATTCACATTGCGCGACATATCGGTCACCTCCTCTGGACGTTCGTCAATGAGCAGGATGATCATATAGACCTCCGGATGGTTCGCAGCTATGGCATTGGCCACATCCTGCAGCAGGACTGTCTTACCAGTCTTCGGCTGTGCCACAATGAGACCGCGCTGTCCCTTTCCTATAGGACAGAAAAGATCCATGATGCGGGCCGAGACAGATGCCTTGCCATTGGGCGCCAGATTGAATTTCTCGTTGGCGAACAAAGGCGTAAGGTGCTCAAATGCCACACGGTCGCGCACGAAGGCCGGCTCGCGGCCGTTGATACGCTCGATGCGCACCAAGGGGAAGTATTTCTCGCCCTCGCGCGGAGGGCGGACAGTGCCTTTCACCGTGTCTCCCACCTTGAGCCCATAGGCCTTGACCTGATTCACGGCCACATACACGTCATCGGGAGAAGAAAGGTAGTTGTAGTCGGATGAGCGGAGGAAACCGTATCCGTCCGGCATCATCTCGAGCACACCCTCGCACACGATCTCGGTATCGAAACTGTAGGCCGGTTCCTGCTGGCGCTGTGGCTGCTGCTGGCGCTGCTCATTAGGCTGGCCCTGTCCGTTGCCATTGCCCCTGTGCTCATTGCGATGCCTGCCTTCGCGCGGCTGGCCGTCACGCGGGGCGCCACCTTGCTGTTCGGGGTTCCTCCTGCCCTGCTCCTCCCTGCGCTGATCCTGTTGCACGGGCGGTTGCACCACCTGCCTCTCTGGACGCTCCTGTGGTTGACGCTCCTGCTGAGGGCGGTCGGGACGCGGGGTATCCGAGGCAGGACGCTCTGAGGCGGGACGTTCCTGTGGAGGCCTGTTGCCACGGTCGCCACCGGGCTGCACCACCCTCACCCTTGCACGGGGTCTGGGGTTGGCGCCACGTTCCGCTCCCTCGACAGGCTCTGCGAATTCAATCCGCTGCTGCTCCTGTTTCGGCACCACGGGCAATGCCACAGGCGATTCCACCACGGCCTCCACCACTTCCTCCACAGGGCGGATGATGCGTGAGCGCTTCTTCTTGGTATCTGCACCTTCAGCCTCGGCAACGGGTGCCAATCCAACCGGTTCGGAACGGTTATCCAAAATGGCCTTGATCAGGTCATTCTTCTTGAGCGTGGAGGTGTTGGTCACTTCCAGCTTTTCAGCAATACTCCTCAGCTCGGATACGAGCATATTGGACAGGTCTGCCTTGTCAAACATAAGTTCAAGCTAAGTATGGGTGGGAACGGGGCGATCAGAGGCCGCAGTCAGTAGAATCAGTAAGTCCGAAAATGGAGCCAACCCACATCATTCAGATGGAATGGAGAAGGATTGCGGGTGCAATGATAGGAATAATCGTTAAGGCAACGCAGGAACAGGAAATTCAGGCAGTTTTAAGCAAACTGGGGTTTGAGTAAATCATTCAGGACGCATGGACGCTGCATTGAGCTGTATGGCCTTGTTCACCTGACGGTAAGCACTTTCCTTCGGCACATGAAGCACATCGGTTGCAACCTCATAACCACTGGCCTCATAGGTGACCTGATAGCTCTTCCCCGGCTGGAGAATGAAAACGAAACGCCCATTATCAGGCCGTGGGCGGTAATTGCCCACCAATTCGCCTGTGGAGAGATCGCTCACTACGATAAACACGTCCGTTGGGATACGGCCATTCGCATCCTCCACAATAGCGCCTTTGTAAACCGTAACCGGTTCTTCCCTATCAGAATCAATAGTAACTGTGTAAATATCCTTACCTCCCTTGCCATCCACAGTAGTTGAGGAATAGTAAGCCCTTCTACCGTCAGGCGTCATCTGGAAGAAATAATCATCATCGGGCGTGTTTATCGGGAATCCAAGATTGAATGGGGATGACCATTTGCCATCCTCCTGAAGAATGCTGAAGAAGATGTCGTATCCCCCCATGGAGTTGTGTCCCTTGGAACTGAAGAACAGGGTCTTCCCGTCCGGATGGATGAACGGGGCCTCCTCATCGAACTTGCTGTTGATCCGGTTGCCCAGATCCTCTGTCACCCCCCATTCTCCTGTGGGCAGTCGTCTGCTCATGAAGATGTCCAAGCCTCCGGAACCGCTCCTGTCGCTAGTGAAGTAAAGGGTCTGCCCGTCTGCCGATACACTGGCATGCGTCTCACGAAAAGGCGAATTGATATTGGAGTTCAACCGCTTAGGCTCAGACCATGACCTGTCTGCCCGGGTGCTCACATAAATATTGCCATCGCCATTGTCATCCTTGTAGATGTAAAGCTCTTGGCCATCGGCCGAGATGCTGATGGTGGCCTCATGCCCATCCGTGTTGATCTGCGAGCCGATGCTCTGCGGTGCGCCCCAGCTTCCTGCACTGTCGCGGTAGGACACGTAGATGTCCTCAAAGAACTTGTCGTCCAAGTCCATCCGCCCCCCTGTGCTTCCGGGCCTACGACTGGTGAAGATGAGCACCCGCTCCGC
Organism: uncultured Chryseobacterium sp.; assembly: GCA_964488095.1. Lineage (GTDB taxonomy): Bacteria > Bacteroidota > Bacteroidia > UBA10329 > UBA10329 > UBA10329. The sequence goes on along the minus strand of CAZATP010000027.1, from coordinate 28,226 downwards.
AGAGTCGACAACTGCGGCATACTCGTCAAATTCCGTATTGATGCCACCGCCTATGGGTTCCAGCACAGCACTCATGGGCGATTCCACGATCAGCTTGGCATTCTGGCAATTCTGGATGAGCCGCTTGATATGGGCTTTCTCCTCCTCATCCCAGATGTCACCTTTGCTGGAATACTGCTTGTAGGCGGCAATGGCCTTGTCGAACTGCAGGTTGAGATGATAGGCCCGTCCGAGCATGAAAAGTGCATCCATCGGGGCATTGGTCTCCTTCCACGTGTCCTTGTAACCCAAGGATGTGGAGGCCGCTGCCGCTTCCAGATAGGGCACTGCCTTGTCCTTCTGTCCGTTGATGCCCAGATAGGACATGCCTACCTTGTAATTCACATTGGCATTGCGTGGACTAAGCTGGTGGAGCTCCAAGAAATTCTTCAAAGCCTGAGGATATCTCTCATCGGCCAGCTGCTTTGAGGCCACAGGATAGACTTCCTTGAACTTCGCCTCCCTGTTCTGTGCCCACACGCTGCCCAGACCAAGGATAAAAAACAGAAGCAGATTACAGATGAGTCTTCCCATTCGAGCACTTCATTATTAGTGGGGAGGCGTGATTCCCCATTCTCCAACTGACTGGGATTTCAAGAGCGCCAATACGCTAATCCCGTCAAATGGTTCGGCTAATATCCCAATTCTCCAGATAGTCGGCAAATCTGCGAACAAACATACCGCCAAGCGAACCGTCCACCACGCGATGATCATAGGAATGTGAAAGGAACATCATGTGGCGAATGGCAATGGCATCGCCCTGCGGGGTCTCAATGACTGCGGGCTTCTTGCGTATGGCACCAGCGGCCATGATGGCCACCTGCGGTTGGTTGATGACGGGGGTTCCCATCACATTACCGAACGAACCGACATTGGTGAGTGTATAGGTACCTCCCTGGATCTCCTCGGGCTTCAGCTTGCTCTGACGGGCACGGTCGGCCAGATCGTTGACCTCTGCGGCAAGACCAACCAGATTCTTCTGATCGGCATTCTTGATGACGGGAACGATGAGGTTTCCATTGGGCATGGCGGCCGCCATGCCGATGTTGATGTTCTTTCTGCGAACGATGTTGTAGCCGTCCACACTGATATTGACGCCCGGATAATCCTTGATGGCCCTCACCAGACACTCGATGAAGATGGGTGTGAAGGTGAGCTTCTGCCCTTCCCTCTTCTCAAAATCCTTCTTCACCCGCTCGCGCCAGAGCACTATGTTGGTCACATCCGCCTCCACGAAACTGGTGACATGGGCTGAAACAGATTTGGACATGACCATGTGATCCGCAATCATCCTGCGCATGCGGTCCATCTCCACAATCTCATCACCGGGCATCAGCGAGATAGCAGGTGCAGTGTGCACCTTGGCCGCCACAGGCTGAGAAGTGACCTGTGGCGCAGCGACCGGCTGGGCCACGGGCTTCGGAGCGCTTACAGGTGCCGCAGTAGGAGCGGCATGGGCAGCTGTGCCACGGGTCTCCAGATGGGCTATGATGTCGGTCTTCGTGACCCTGCCGTCCTTTCCTGTACCCGAGATGGACTCCAACTCGGTGAGAGCGATTCCCTCCTCCTTGGCGATGTTGCGCACCAAAGGCGAATAGAACTTCCCTGATTCGGAACGTTTCGGGATATCGGAATCGTGTTCATGCGCCACAGTCTTTGGCTCTACGGATACCGTGACAGAAGAGGCAGCCACTGGGGCGGTAGTAGCAGCGGTAGTTTCACCAGAAGCTGCCTCTGTGGAGATCACCGCCACGCGGGCACCCACCTGAACCACATCGTTCTCTGCGCAGCACTGCTCTGCAAGGATGCCCTCCACAGGCGAGGGAATCTCAGAGTCCACCTTGTCGGTCGCAATCTCCATGATAGGCTCATCGGCCTCAATGCGGTCTCCCGGCTGCTTCAACCAACGGATCACAGTGGCCTCTGCCACGCTCTCGCCCATCTTGGGCATCAACACATCCACCTTGGCCATTCGCTGTTGTTCTTTAATAGAGGCGGCAAAAATAATCCAATGACCAAGCGATGCAAGTCACTTCTGACCTGCACGGGACCTGTAGCCCACCATGGTCACCTGCTTTCCGCAGATGCTGAAACGCATGGATTCCACATCGGAATGGAGCTGGTAGATGCGGCACTCGCCAGAGCGCACATCACTTTCGGAGAAACTCACCGAGCTTGCCTTGATGCGCTCGTTGAGCAAAGAGTCGGGAAAAGGGAGCTGAATGCCCTCGCTCACCGATTTATCTGCCAATCGGAGTTCCTGAAGCACCCGATCGTTGGGGGTCCAAGCAGGCATCTCGTCCCGATGCTTCACCAACGTGAAATACACCATCAGGGAGCCGATGGCCAATCCGAAAACGTAATACTTGAGGCGATGGATGAACTTCACTTGGCAGATGGTTTGAACAAACTGCCTACAAAATCGAAGAATTCCTTGCGGTCGGCCTTTCGCGTGAATATCCTCTTCACCACTTCGAGATAAGTGGTGGGACGGTCGTCTTCCGGGTGTGTCTGCTCCAATACCTCGGTCTTCTTCTGATCGAAACGGATGGTGTGATCCTTCGGGGTCGTCTGAACGCCCGCAAGTCGGTCGGCAGTGGCGAAACTCTGCTGCGCACGGTCGTTGTATCCGAGCATCTCCTCGGCCAGACCGAGGTTGTTGTAAGCGATGGAATCCTCCGGATCAAGCTCTACCGCTTTCCTGTAATCCTCAATGGCACCCGCCACATCGCCAGCATTGTTGCGTGCGAAGGCCCGAAGTGAATAGCGGTAGCTGTTGTTGGGGTCAAGTTGCACACAGTGGTCCAGATGGCGCAGAGCCCCACCGGTGTCTCCCAACCGCAACTTGGCCACTGCAAGATCGGAGATGTAGTTCGGATTGTCGGGCGACAGTTCCAGTGCGCGATTGAACTGGAGCAGGGCCGTGGTCTCCTGGCTCAGCTTGAGGTGCGTAAGTGCAGAGAAGTAAATGGCCCGATGGTCGTCCGGTGCCGATTCGATGGCCAGATCGAAACTGCGAAGGGCCTCGTCCAATCGGCCCGCCCTCAGATGCTCCTCTCCTATGAACAGGTGTGACGCCATAACGATGACAAAGGTAGACGGCTTCTGATATCCGCCCTGTCCGAGATGGCCCACTGCCCTATTTTTACCCCCGTTCCCAACCGCCCCGAACCGTTGCGCATACTTGTCCTGCTGTCGCGATTCCCTTATCCGCTTGAGCGGGGCGACAAATTGCGCGCATTCCATCAGCTGCGCATCCTTAGCCGCCAACATGAGATCATGCTCTGTGCCCTTCATGAGGACCGACTCGACCCGGATTGGCTGGAGGAGGTCCGACCGTTCTGCACCGAGATGGTGACCCTACCGCTAGGAAGGCTCGGGCAGATGACCGAGCTGGTAAAGAGCACGTTGGGAAACAGGCCGTTCCAAGTGTCATATTTCCACAGTCCGTCAGCGAAACGTCTGGTGGAAGAGAAAATCGCGGCTTGGCGACCGGACCTAATCTATTGCCAGCTTTTGCGCACCGCTCCTTATGTGGACAACGTGCGGAACATTCCCAAGGTGATGGATTTTCAAGATGCATTTGCCAAAGGCATGGAGCGCAGGTTAGAAACTGACCCGTGGTATCTCCGTCCGTTGGTTCGGTCAGAGATGAGAAGGTTGCAACGTTTCGAGCGCGAGGTATTTCAGCAGTTCGATGCCGCAACTATCATCTCTGAACAGGACCGGGACCAACTCTCTTTCCCAGAACGGGACAGAGTGAGCATTGTGAGAAACGGAGTGGAGTTGCATCGTTTCACACCAACGGGCAGGCCGAAGACCATCGATGTGCTCTTTGCAGGCAACATGGGATATCCGCCCAACATAGAGGCCGGGATTTTCCTTGCCAAGGAAGTGATGCCGCTGGTGCGCGAGCGCATCCCCGATGCCCGGCTCATGCTTGCCGGGGCAAGACCGACTTTCCATGTGCGGCAGCTTGCAGGCCCGCTTACCGAGGTGACCGGTTGGGTGGATGACATCCGCGACTGCTATGACCAGGCGAAGGTGTTCGCAGCCCCCATGCTCATCGGCACAGGACTTCAGAATAAACTCTTGGAGGCCATGGCCATGCGGCTTCCATGTGTGACCACTCCCTTGGCTAACAATGCCCTCGGGGCAAGGCCCGGTCAAGAGGTGCTCATTGCCAGCACGGCAGCTGAATTTGCAGCACATATCGTGAATCTGCTCGGACGGCCTGAATGGGCCAATGACCTTGCGGGCAATGGGCACAGCTTTATTCAGAAGCACTTCAGTTGGGAGGTGCAGACCCAACCGCTCCTGCGCATTCTTGATGTTCTGGTAACGCCCAAGGGCTGAAACATCAGCCGTTCAAGCAGGTCATTACAACCTCACGGAGCAAGTTACAACTGCAACGAGTCCGACCTAACGTTTTGCTGGGGCAGTGTGGGCCTCGTAGACCTTTTTGGAGATGTTGGCAATGAGTTCGGCCTGATTCTGCCAGTCCACACCGCGGGTCATGACACATATCAGGTAAGGTGATCCCTGCGCATAGACAATGCCGCAGTCGTGCAACTGCTTCACATTGCTGTCAGGGAATCCGCGCTCACCGAATTTGTTGCTCAGTTCAATACCCGCGGGAACCCCCTTTGCCAATCCGACATCGAAACGCGTGCGACTGAGAATCTCCAGCGCCATTTCTGAATGCTCACGATTAAGGTAAGTGGCATTATAGAGTATTCGGAAGAAAGAGGAGTAGTCCTTCACGGTGACAAAATCCTCGGGAGCGTTAGCGGCAGGTTCCGGAACCCCCAGATCTTTCCAGACGCCCAGCAACTTGTCTTCGCCAATGATGCCCATGATCATGTTCTTGGCCATATTGTCGGAATTGATGATCATGCGCTCCAAGAGATCCCTGAACGTATAGGACTTACCGAAGACAATCTGCTCATCGGGGAGATTCGGGTCGATATGATCCTGATAGACCGAAGAGTCATAGGTGAACTGCTTGTCCAGCAGGCCCGGGTTCCTCTCCACCACTTTGAGAGCCCCGATGAGGATGGGCACCTTGAGCAGACTGGCCGGAGCGAAGGGCTTACCCAACTCACTACCGATCCATACACCATTGTTGAGGTCGCGGTAGTAGTAGGACACATGGGAAATGGAGAGCCGGGTCTTGGCATCCCTAACATACACTTCCAACTCCGCTTCCAAGGTGCGTATCTCAGGACGCAGAAGCGGTGACATCTGATCGCACTCCAACAGCGGATTGATGAAACGGTACTCACCCTTCGTCCGGGTCTCGGACATGTCGGCCTTCTCAAACAGCTTCGGTTTCTCCTCCTGTGCTGGCGAAACGGAGAATCTGCCTGCCATGAAACCACCTGCCAGGGCGAGTACGATCATGGCCACCCCAAACACCAAGCTTTTCCTTTCCATTTGCCTTATCGGGCTGCAAAAGTAGAGGAGTGGCGAAGCTGGTGAGATGAGCCGCCAAGGTGAATTCATGCCGATTTAATGCAGTCTATCAGATTTGCCACTATGAACACAGGAATTCATTCATAGCAGGACAGGATGACGCAATAAATCGCTGTTGATGGTGACCACAAGCGGTGCTTTCTGCCTTAGCAGCGCTCCAAGACAAGCGCATATCCCTGTCCGACACCGATGCAGAGCGTGACCAGGGCATAGCGCCCTTGGCGTTTCTGCAATTCGATGGAAGCGGTCTGAATGAGCCTTGCACCGCTCATGCCCAATGGATGACCGATGGCAATGGCCCCTCCGTTCGGGTTGAGACGCGGGTCGTTGTCGGCCAGGCCCCATTTGCGTGTGCAGGAGAGCACCTGGGCCGCAAAGGCCTCGTTCAGCTCGATGATGTCCATTTCGGCCAAGGTGAGGCCGGCCCTGCGCAGGGCCTTCTCGGCAGCATGCACCGGACCGATGCCCATGATGCGCGGCTCGACCCCGGCCACAGCAGCAGAGACGATTCTCGACAGCGGCTTCAGTCCATGGTCTTTCAGTCCCTGACTGGAGGAGAGCAGCAGGGCCGCAGCACCATCGTTCAGTCCGCTGCTGTTGCCTGCGGTGACAGAGCCATCCTTCTTGAATGCCGGACGCAACGATGCCAACGCCTCCAACGTGGTCTCGGGCTTGATGAACTCATCCTGTGCGAAGACCAACGGTTCGCCCTTGCGCTGCGGGATGCTTACGGGAGCGATCTCCTCTGCCAGCCTGCCACTCTGCTGCGCGGCTGCTGCTTTCATCTGTGACCAATGGGCGAAACGGTCCTGCGCCTCGCGCTCGATACCATAAAGCTCCACCAGATTCTCGGCCGTGTTTCCCATGCCGTCCGTTCCATAGAGTTCTTTCATGCGCGGGTTGATGAACCTCCACCCGAAACTGGTGTCGTGCATTTCCGAATCTCGGCCGAACGGCTGGCTGGCCTTGGAGATGACCCAAGGGCCTCGGGTCATGTGCTCCACCCCACCGCTGATATAGAGGTCACCGTTGCCGGTCTGTATGGCGCGGGCGGCCTGCACGGTGGCAGCCATGCCCGAGGCACAGAGCCGGTTGACGGTCTCCCCGCCCACCGTCCAAGGCAGTCCTGCCAGGAGCAGGGCCATTCGGGCCACGTTGCGGTTGTCCTCCCCTGCCTGATTGGCGCATCCGAGGATGACATCCTCTACCGCAGCGGGGTCGAGGGCGCTGTTACGTCTCAGCAGCTCCTGCAAGGGAATGGCCGCGAGGTCGTCTGCCCGCACAGGGGCGAGGCTTCCACCGAAATTGCCAACGGGCGTGCGCACCCCGTCCACTACGAATGCATCTTTCATCTTCATCTGTTCTGTTGGGCGTCAAAAATAGCCCGTGCCCCTTCAACCGTGTTCAAGGGGAGATACCTTCGCGGCCTTCGTAACCCATGAACAGGGAATCCGCAACGTATTTCTGCCCCGGCCGCATCAATCTAATCGGGGAGCACATCGACTATAATGGAGGACTGGTGATGCCTGCGGCCATCTCATTGGGCATCACGGGCCGCATAGCCCGCAACGGCACAGACAGCATCATCCTACGTAGTGCCCATGCCGCGGATACCGTGCGCGTGGACCTTGCCGATGTGGTGGCGCACCCCGGCCACTGGTCGGACTATGCCATCGGAGTGATTCTGGCCCTCGGGGAGCAGGGCATTCCGATACAAGGCTGCGACATCTCTTATTCCAGCGACCTGCCGCAGGGTGCCGGGCTCTCATCCTCGGCCGCCTTGGAAGTGCTCACCTATTATATGCTCTACCATTTCCACACGGGCAACGGGCCCGACCGAACGGCCATGGCCCTGACCTGTCAGCAGGTGGAGAACCGACACATCGGGGTGAACTGCGGCATCATGGATCAGTTCGCTGTGGCGCGGGGGCGCAAGGGTCATGCGCTGCTGCTCGACTGCTCCACGCTCGCCTATGAGGAAGTGCCCTTCGACCTGGGGCCCTATGCGCTCGTCATCATCGATTCCAAGGCGCCACGCAGGCTGGCAGGATCCGCCTACAATCAGCGCAGGCTGGAATGCGATGCCGCGCTTTCCGCGATACGGCAATCCCGGGACATCGAAACGCTTGTCGGGGCCGAACTGGCCGATCTGGCCTTGGTGGAAGATGCCACGGTGAAGAGAAGGGCGCATCACGTGATCACAGAACATCAACGCGTCAAAGCGGCCGCAGATGCCCTTTCGAAAGGAGACCTGACGCTTTTCGGAGCGTTGTTGAACGCATCGCACGCATCGCTGAGGACAGCCTATCAGGTTTCAAGTGCGCAACTGGACCACATCGTAAGCGAGGCCCAGCACTCGGAGGGCTGCCTTGGGGCAAGGCTCACCGGTGCCGGGTTCGGAGGCTGCTGCATCGCTCTGATGCGGACGGATGCGGTGGGTGCCTTCGGGGACAGACTAAGAAAAAGCTACTTGGAGAGTTTTGGTCTTGAAGTGGGGCTACATCTCTCCACATTATCAAACGGTGTGGACATGTTAGCGATTCGTTAACATACCTTTAGCACGTCATCAACCAACACCTAACCATGAAGAAAATCTTTACCCTGCTGTCCTTCGGACTGATTGCCTCATCCACCCTTCTGGCCCAATCCGACTGTGACGGAGTGCGTTACCGCACCCTCGACCTTTTCCCCGATGTGGATGTGACCACGGGCATCACCTTTGGTTCCAATGCCGCGCTGGGCGGTGGTAATTCCACTCTTCGTCTGGACGTTTATGAGCCCGCTGGCGACACCCGCACAGACCGTCCGGTGGTGGTCGTGGCCTTCGGTGGTTCGTTCATCTCGGGTTCGCGTGGCGATGTGGCCTCGGTGTGCCGTGTGTTCGCCAAGATGGGCTATGTGGCCATCGCCCCTGATTACCGCATCGGTTTCTTCCTTCCGAATCAGGTGACCACCACATTGGCCGTGTTCCGCGGTGCGCACGACATGAAGGCCGTGGTCCGTTTCCTCCGCAAGTCTGTGGCCGAGAATGGCAACCCTTACGGTATCGATGCAGAGCGCATCATTCTGGGCGGCATCTCTGCGGGTGCCATCAGCGCCATCCATGCGGCCTACCTGGACAAGGAGTCTGAGATTCCGGCCTACATGGAGAATGATACGGCCGGACTCGGTGGCATTGAAGGCAACAGCGGAAATCTCGGCTATTCGAGCCGTCCGTTGGCCGTGCTCAGTTTCAGCGGCACCATCGGGGACAGTGCGTGGATTGAACAGGACGACCTGCCCATCGTGAGCATCCACGAGGAGTTTGACGGCACCGTGCCGTACGGAACACAGGAAGTGAGCGTACTCGGACTGGCCACAGGACTGGTAGCCTCGGGCAGCCGCGACATTCATGTTCGGGCAGAGAATCTGGGCATTGACAACTGCCTGCTCACCTATCCAGGAGTGGAGAACCATGTAGGCTATCTGATCGGTGGCTTTGAGGCCACGGCCTTGGAGTTCGTGAAGCGTTTCTGTGCCGATATGGTCTGCGGGGGTTCCAGCATCTGCGCCAGCAACTTTGTGGGCATCGAGGAGGAACAGGCCACCCTTAACAGCCTGAACCTCTACCCCAACCCAACCGCGGGCGAACTGAGCTTCACAGCCACTTCGAAGGGTATGGTAGAAGTAATCGACATGACTGGAAGAAGCATCATCAGCCAGAGCATCGTGGCCGGAAGACAGTATCTGGATGTGAGCCATCTGCCCGTAGGCGGCTATGTGCTGCGGGTCACAGGCACCGATGTGCAGACCACCCGCTTCATCAAGGAGTAAGCTTCGCGTTCTATCCCTGAAAAAAGGAACGCCCCTGAGCAACTGGTGCTCAGGGGCGTTTTGCTGTCAAAAACCTTCATACGGATAGACGAATTAGTTGCATTCAAGGGAGCTTAGCCATGCAATAAGGGCTCAAGCAAACTTTCTATCATTTGCTCGAGAACAGAAGTAAGTAGGGTCCCTATCCCTCGTCACTTCCCAACAAACCGGCATCCATAGGTTGTAATCACTGGAAAATCGTCCAACTAAGCTTTGTCAGGACTACCAACGTCTTGAAGCAAACTTCCTGCTGATGAACGAATTTTCACATGCCCTTTCTTTTTCGGACTGATAAAAATGTTGGGGCAATGTCTGAGATTGCTTCACTCCTCGTTCCTCAGAGTTCGCAATGACTCTCCGATGGCCGTCATTGCGAGGGAGGAACAGCCTGTCCCGACCTTGTTTCGGGAACCGAAGCAACTTAGCGCAGCGTTCTCATTGCCGCAGGCAATAATCTGAAAATCCCGCTTCACCCAACTTCTTTACTGTTCCGTTCTTTTTTAAGCACAGAAAGGGCTATAATCAGCTGACAATCAAGAGAACGTGAGCCACTTCAACTCTGAGAATCCGTAGTAAGCCTAAAAGAGACTGAAAACACCTGACAGGCTTATCAGAATTGATGCTCTTGACATCGCCAAGCGGACAGAAATAGACGCCTATTCAGTCAGCCAGCACAATCCCCACAGGGCAATGGTCCGAACCCTCCACCTCGTTGAGGATGAAGGCCTCCCTGACCCTCGGCAGCAGCGCGGCAGACACCAGCACATAGTCAATGCGCCAACCGATGTTGCGCTCGCGTGCCCCCATGCGATAGCTCCACCAGGAGTATTTCACAGTATCGGGGTGCAGATGCCGGAAGGTGTCCACCAGCCCGGCCGCCAGATAGCGGTCCATACCATCGATCTCGCGCTGGGTGTAGCCCGAAGTCTTATTATAGTTGGCCTGCGCATTCCTGATGTCAATGGGGCGATGGGCCACGTTCATGTCGCCCATCAGAATCACAGGCTTCGCAGTCTCCAGTCCTTTCACGTAGGCCAGAAGAGCGGCATCCCATGTTTCGCGATAGTCGAGGCGCACCAGCTCATTGCCCGAATTGGGCACATAGACATTCACCACGAATAACTGCGCATACTCGGCCGTGATGACGCGGCCCTCATGATCGTGCTCGTCCACCCCTATGCCGAAGCGCACACTGAGCGGCTCTGTCCTTGACAGGAGGGCTGTGCCGCTGTAACCGGGGCGCTCTGCCGAATGGGCATGTAGCACAGGATGACCGATGCCGAACAACGTTTCGCGCACCTGGTCGGGCGTGGCCTTGGTCTCCTGAAAACCGATGATGTCGGCATCCATGCGTTCGATGCTGCCCAAGAGATCTTTCTTGGCCGCAGCGCGGATTCCGTTCACATTGAAAGAGATGATGCGCATAGGTTGGCGTTTGTCGCCAAAAATAGCCCTTGGGCCGTGGGCAATCTAACAGCACCTTAATAAACCGGCAAGCAGGGCAGCCTACTTTCGTCACCCCATTCCAAGACGACTACAGATATGAAAGTGCTTGTTTGCGAAGACGAGGTGAACGTGGCCAGTTTCATCCGCAGGGGCCTGTCGGAGCACGGCTTCGAGGTTGAGGTGGTGCACGATGGTCAGAGCTGCATAGAGCGTGTGGAGAAGAACGATTACGACATCCTGCTGCTCGATGTCATCATGCCGGGCAAGAACGGGCACGAGGTGAGCGAGTACCTGCGCAAGGTGCTGCGCTCGGAGCTCCCTATCATCATGCTCACGGCCCTGAATGCCACAGAGCAGGTGGTGAAAGGGTTGAACACAGGCGCAGACGACTATCTGGCCAAGCCCTTCAGGATGGAGGAGCTGATTGCGCGCATGCAGGCCCTCAAGCGCAGATACAACATGCACGTACCGTCCACAGGCACCTTGGAGTTCCTGTTCGTGAGCATGGACCGCGACACCAAAGAAGTGAGTCTGGACGGAAGGCCGATCACGCTCACGGCCAAGGAATACAAGCTATTGGAGTTCTTCCTGCTCAATCCGCGCGTGCTGCTGAGCCGCGACCGGATGCTCGAGGTGGTATGGGGCATCAACTTCGATGTGGGCACCAACATCGTGGACGTTTACATGAACTACCTGCGTGGCAAACTGGAGCAGTTCGGTCATCCGCGCATCATTCAGACCCGTGTGGGCATGGGCTACATACTGAAGGAACCGAATGACACTGCGGCATAGGATAGCCCTCACCTACTCGCTGGTGACCACGGGCATCCTGCTGGTGGTGATGGGCTACGTGTATGTCCATTCGCTCAACTATGAGCGCAGGGAGTTCAACCAGAAGCTGCGCGAACGAGCCCGGATTGCCGTGCGCACCTACCTGAAGACCGATGAGCTGAGCCGCGAGGTGATGAGCGAGGTGCGCACCGAGCACCTGAGGTCCATGAAGGGCGAGCGGGAGTTCCTGATGCGCGTGGAAGACTGCGACAACGGCACCCCACTGCCGGATTTCCTGGACCGCGAGTTCGTGAACCGGGTGCTGGAAACTGGGGAGGAATACTGCCACGATGAGAACGAACTGGCCACAGTGGGCATTCTTGAGCGGGACAATCAGGGAGACTTTCTGGTGTTCGTGGCCGCAGAGAACGAGGTGATTCTCAAGAATCTGGCCGACCTGCGCAACACGCTCATTGCCTTGGCCATCATCTACATGGTGTTCGTCTACTCTATCGGACTCTGGTATGCCAGTTATGCGCTCAACCCTTTCCGCAAGATGGCCGACCACATGTCGAAGGCCGACACCGGCAACCTGAGCGACCGACTGGAAGAACCGACCGAGCAGGATGAGATCTGGGAACTTGCCCACGCCTACAACCGGCTGATGGACCGCATAGACACGGCCCAGAAGGTGCAGCAGAACTTCATCAGCAACGCCTCGCACGAGTTGAAGAACCCGCTCACGGCCATTCTGGGCGAGATTGATGTGACCCTGCAGCGTGAGCGTACCAACGAGGAATACCGAGAGGCGATGCGCGTCATCGACCAGGAATCGCAACGTCTCAACAGGCTCACAATGCGGCTGCTGCATCTGGCCGAGACCAGCTATGGGTCGGACGGCACCCTCATGGCTGTGATGGACCTCAAGGAGCTGCTGCGATCCGTGGTGGAGGACTACAGTCTCTCACATCCGCACCGCACTCTTGAACTGACCCTCCTCCCCGACAATGACGACCCGGTGCGGATGACCGGCAATGCGCAGTTGATACGCATAGCGGTCTCCAACCTCATCGACAATGCTCTGAAATTCTCATCAGACACCGTCCGTGTGCACCTGCATGCCGCACAGGGCCGGATGGAAATTTCTGTGACAGACCACGGCATCGGCATTCCGCAGGAAGACATCGGCAACCTGTATATCCCTTTCTTCCGATCGGAGAATGCAAGAGTGGTGCCCGGCTTCGGAATAGGAATGCCGTTGGTGAAGCGAATCATGGACATGCATGGTGGTAAGCTGACGATAAGTTCGGACAGGGAGAATGGCACCGAGTTCAAGCTTCATTTCAACGTCAAGAGCAGCGTGTTCTAACGCGTTTCTAAGTTCTGTCCTCAGTCATAAGCGGTCCTTTGCACTTTCATAAGGATATTTTATGTCTTCGTCATTCACCGACCTTTTTAAACACTTGAAATACGACCTGCCGGCCGGGCTGGTGGTGTATCTCGTGGCACTTCCGCTCTGTCTGGGCGTGGCCTTGGCCTCCACGGGCGACCCCTCGCTCATGTTCTCAGGCATCATCGCAGGCTTTGTGGGCGGCATCGTGGTGGCGGCCCTCAGCGGTTCGGCACTGGGCGTGTCGGGACCTGCGGCCGGACTGGTGGTCATTGTGCTCACGGCACTGGAGAAACTGGGCAGTTTTGAGGCTTTCCTGCTGGCTGTTGTGATGGCCGGTGTGATCCAGTTCATTGCCGGGTTCCTGAAGGCGGGCGTGATCGGATACTACTTCCCCTCATCGGTGATCAAAGGCATGCTGGCCGCCATCGGTCTCATTCTCATCATGAAGGAGATACCCCATGCCCTTGGGTATGACGAGGATTTCATGGGCGACATGGACTTCGCGCAGCAGGACGGCCACAACACTTTCACCGAGATCTATTACGCCTTCCGATACAGCAGCCCTGGGGCCATACTGATCTCCATCCTGTCCATGGCTCTGCTGTTGCTGTTCGACAGGCCGTTCATGAGGCGGTTCCAGCTTTTCCGTTTCCTGCCCGGGGCCCTGTTCGTGGTGGTGCTGGGCACGCTGCTCAATCTGGGTTTCGCATCCTTCGCACCAGACCTGTATATGACCGGCAAGCACCTTGTGCAGCTTCCTGTGGCGGGTTCGCCCAGTGATTTCATCAGCTTTTTCCGCATGCCCGATTTCTCGGCCGTGACCAATCCTGATGTCTATGTGGCGGCCATCACCTTGGCCGTGGTGGCCAGTCTGGAAACACTGCTTTCCGTGGAAGCGACCGACAAGCTCGACCCGCAGAAGCGCTTCACCAACACCAACCGAGAACTGAAGGCCCAAGGGGTGGGCAACATGGTGGCCGGCCTCATCGGTGGTCTGCCCATCACTCAGGTCATTGTGCGCAGCTCTGCCAACATCAATTCGGGTGGCAGAACGAAGATGGCGGCCATATTCCACGGTTTCCTACTGCTGTCATCGGCCATCCTCATCCCGTCCCTGCTCAACTATATCCCTCTGGCTGCCTTAGCGTGCATCCTGCTCATGGTGGGCTACAAGCTTTCGAAGCCAAGCCTTTACGTGGGCATGTTCCGGCTGGGCTGGGAGCAGTTCCTGCCGTTCTTCATAACCGTGGCGGCCATTCTCCTGACCGACCTGCTCAAAGGCATCGGCATTGGCATGCTGGTGGCCATCTATTTCATTCTTATGCGCAACTATCGCCATAGCTACCACCGGCACACCGAGGTCAAGGAAAATGGTGATGAAATCATTGTCCTGACGCTTTCTGAGGAGGCCACTTTCCTCAACAAAGGGAGCATTCAGCTCACATTGAATCACCTTCCGGAGAACTGCACAGTGCTCATTGACGGATCAAGATGTGTGAATATTGATTTTGACGTCAGAGAGGCCATTCAGGATTTCAAGGAACATACCGCTCCACCGCGGGGAATCAACGTTATCACCAAAGGAATAGACCCCGTTGTCACTGTAGGCGGGCATTGAAACGCATAACCACCATAAAACCATACGACCATGCAGAAGGCATTCTATCAGAAACTGCTCGACAACAACCGCAAATGGGTAGAGGAGAAACTGGCCATTGACACCGAATATTTCGCCAAGCTGGCCAAGGGACAGCAGCCCCCGGTGCTCTGGATCGGCTGCGCGGACAGCCGTGTGCCAGCCAACGAGATCATCGGGGCCCAGCCGGGCGAGGTGTTCGTGCATCGCAACATTGCCAACATGGTCATTCACACCGACATGAACATGCTGAGCGTGCTGGACTATGCCGTGAATGCTTTGAAGGTGAAGCACGTGATCGTGTGCGGCCACTATGGCTGCGGTGGCGTGAAGGCGGCCATGGGCAACCAGAGCATCGGCATCATCGACAACTGGATCCGCCACCTCAAGGACGTCTACCGATTTCACCAGAACGAGCTGGACAGCATTGCTGACGAAAATGAACGCTTTGAGCGGTTTGTGGAAGTGAACGTGAAGGAGCAGGTGCTCGATCTCGCCAAGACCTCCATCGTTCAGTCAGCCTGGAACAGCGGGCAAGAGCTCCATCTGCACGGGTGGGTGTATGGCGTGGGCACCGGACTGGTGAAGGACCTTGGGGTGAATGTTCATTCAGACGACCAGCTTGGCGCAGTGTATCAGCTTAACTTCGGATAACTGAATCATGTGGATTTGGATTGCAATCAAGCTCATCTGTTTGACGGGCGCAATGATGATTTCTTCACAAGGGTTTGCTCAGGATGCGGATAGCCTGAAGCAAGTTCGAAAAGACCGGGACAGCATCTATATCGCTGAAGTGGAGGAAGAAAGTAAAGGACCTTACAAAGTTCTCCATGCCGAACCACTGTACATCGACCTAATCCGCGATCTGGGTGCACGAAAGGGAGAGAAGGAATGGAACCTTGGAATGGGCATCACAGACAAGCTGAAGTATGACGAGTATGAATTTCTCGTAGAATATGAGTTCGCGCCTATCGACAGGCTCGGCCTCGAGATTGAACTCCCCTTCACGGTCATCGCCCCGAGAAGGACCGATAACCTGAGGGAACAGTCGCCCGGAAGCAAATTGGAGAGTCTCAAATTGGCGGCACAGTATACCTTCCTTGTTTCCAAGAAACTACAGACCTCGTTGGCCATTGGCTACATCAACGAGTTGGAACTATCTGATTTCAGAAACTTTGGAAAGCCCGTTTTCACGGGGAATGTTTTCAATCCATTCCTCATTGCCGCAAAGCGGATAGGAGGCAATTTCCACTCGTTGATCTACACCGGTCCAGCGATTGAGCTGCCATTTGATGGAGGCGCTGCACACATCGTCTATGAAATGAACACGAACTTCCATTACATGATCCGTGGTACACGCAACTTTATCGGACTGGAGTTCAACAAGGAATTCGATGGCAAGGATTTCGACATGGTGATTCGCCCTCAAATGCGTGTGGGCATTGCAGACAACTTCCTGGTGGGCATCGTCACAGGTATCCCTATCAGCAGGGAAAGTGAGCGCTTCAGCATGTTCACCCGCATCATTTGGGAGCCCGGTCATCGCGTTAGGCATCACTGACCGGAGAGCGGCCCCTTCTGCGTAAGTTTGGGCCTCGCCACTACCCCTTGAACCCATTTTTCTCCATCGTCATCCCAGCATACAACCGGGCGGAACTCCTCAAGGAGACCATAGCCTCGGTACGTGCCCAGACCTTCGCGGAATGGGAGCTCATCGTGGTGGACGATGGCAGCACCGATCACACACGGCAGGTGATCACATCGCAGAGGGACGAGGACGGCCGCATACGCTACGTCCATCAGCAGAATGCCGAACGCAGTGCCGCCCGCAACAACGGAATGCGACACGCCAAAGGCACCTACATCTGCTTCCTCGACAGTGACGACCGATATGCCCCGGAATATCTGTCCACCCTGCATGATTTCATCACCACGAAAGGCGCTCCGGTGGGGCTCATCATCTCCAAATTCTGCATCTGGGACGGGCATGACGTGCATCCTGCCGAGGTCCCAGACATCACCGGCAACGTGGCCGAATGGCTCTTTGCCCATCCTGTCTCGCCATCAAGGGCCTGTGTGCATTCACGCATCTCAGAGGAGTTCCAATTCCGTGAGGACATTGTGATGGTGGAGGATTCTGTGCTGTGGTGCAGTATCGCCACAAGATTCCCTGTGCTGCTGATGCCCGAATGCCTCATCTGGTACAGGGTGCACGATGGCAATTCCGTGAACCGCGCCACTACGGCCGCTTTCAAACGGCATGACGGTCTGCTCAAGTTCTTTGACACCCCATACGCCTCGGCACTACGTCCGCGAACGAAGAGGCATCTGTTGAGCGATGTGCGGTTCCGCATGGCAGAATTCCATCAGCAAAAAGGCAACGTCTTCAAGGCCATTACCACCGTACTCTGGTCTTTTCTAACTGCACCGGATCACATGCACACCAAGGCCAAGATGTTCTTCATCCTGATGATGCTCCCTGGATTCGAACGGGTATGGAACCTCGTCCGGTCGGGCAGAACATCCTTGGACACCACCTTTACCACCAACTGAAACACGGCAACCGGCCCATGTCACAGAGTGAGACTCTGCGCATTGTTCAAGTGATCCCCTCTCTTCAGAAAGGCGGGGCAGAGCGGCTCTGTCTTGACATTGTGAGATGGCTCAGGAAACTGCCGAGAACCGAGGTGAGGCTCGTTACCCTAAGCGCGGTCAACAGTTACCACGAGGAATATCCTGAGGTTGAGCCCGAAGTCATCGATGCCTTCGTGGTCCCCTCCATCTTGGGCAGATGGAAGGTCGATATCGCATCATGGGAGAGGATACTGGATGAATTCCGGCCACATGTTGTTCACAGCCATCTTTTTCAGGCCGAGATACTTACCCGCTACCAGTTGCGCGAGGACGTGTGCTACTTCACCCACTGCCACGACAACATGCCACAATTGAAGCGGTTGGAATGGAACGAATTGACCTCCAAGCACCGGCTCACCGAAGCATACGAGCGATCATATATGTTAGGCCGTTATGCGCAATGCAACAACCGTTTCATTGCCATCAGCCCCGACACGGAAGCCTACTTCCGAAAGAATCTACCCGAAGCACTGCGCAGGAATATCACCCTGCTGCCCAATGCGATCGACTGTTCCAGATTCTCTGCCAGCACCGCCACACCACCCACCACCGATGGTGCGGTGCGGCTCATCAACATCGGCTCGTTCGTGGCTAAGAAGAATCAAGCCTTTCTGCTGGGAGTGATGCAACAACTGCGCTCTGGTGGCATAGATGCCTATCTGACGCTCGTGGGCGATGGCCCGTTGCGACAAGATGTCATGGACAAGGCAAAGAGGATGGGATTGGATTCCTTCGTCCATTTTCCTGGAAACGTGAGCCGCGTGGAGGAGCTGCTCTGGGAAAGCCACGTGTATGTGCACAGCGCCACCTATGAACCGTTCGGACTGGTGCTGCTCGAAGCCATGGCTGCCGGTCTGCCCGTTGTGGCCTTGGACGGCCGTGGTAACCGCGAGTTGATCGTGGACGGGGAGAATGGATATTTGCTGAATATTGGTGACGAAGAGAGTTTTGCGCAAAGGATTTCACTCATCGCCCGCGCTTCACACATCTGGAGACACCTTCATGACAACGCAAGACGAGTATCCCAGGATTATGATATGAGCAGCTACGTTGTTAGGCTCATGCACACTTTTACCCAAGCTGACCTAAGCTGATGAACGCCAAGCCAGCAAAACACCTCGGACGCAATAGCACAGATGGTCCAAAAAAGTTGGGAATCATTCTAAAGGACTATCCTTATCAAAAGGGCGAGCCCTATTTCCATCGTGAATTGCAGACTCTCAGTCAGCACTTTGAAGAAATCGTCCTCTTCTCCCGTCACAACTGTAAGGAAGATGAAACATTTCACTTTCAGGTTCCTGAAGGTGTGAAAGTGGTCAACATCGGTGTAAGGCCAACGTGGTGGTCCAAGCTCCGCACGGTGGTCACGGCCCTGTTAAAGGATGGTTTCAAGCGCGTTCTGAAAGACCTAAGGAACGGACATGCCCCTGCTAACCTGCTCACTGTGAAGACTGCCTTGGCCTATGACGACATGGCCTCCCTGCTCGAGAAGGCCATCGAGGCTGCACTTCGGCTTTCGGGGGACAAGTTCGATGGCTTCATCTGGTACTCCTATTGGTGTGATGAGTCGGCCTATCTGCTTGCAAGATGGAGGGAGGCGAATAGAATCCCCTTTGCCTTTAGTAGAACTCATGGGTTTGACATATATACATCTCGCCATCCTTTTTCTTACTTACCTTATCGTGAATTCGTTGCCCAGCACCTTGATTTAGTATTGTGTATCTCAAATCACGGAGTAAGCTTTTTGCAAGAAAGGCATATGACTTCCTCACATAAGTTCCAAGTTGCACGTTTGGGTGTAGAACCTACACCTTTGATTCCTTTGGACGAAAGAAAACCATTGAAAATTCTTTCGCTTTCTAACATCGTCTCTGTCAAAAATCTTGAAACACTTATTCAAGCGCTTTCTGACTGGACTGGCGACACGATACACTGGCACCATATAGGTGGTGGTCAAATGAATGATTACGAATTGGCAATTCACCGCCTTGCAAATACAAAGCTTAGCGAAAAGCACAACATTGAATTCACCTTCCACGGGTTCGTTGCTCCATCCATGGTTCTAACGAAAATCAGGGAATTGAAACCTCATGTCCTTGTTAACTCCAGCCGTTTCGAAGGTATTCCCGTGTCTATGATGGAAGTTGCATCGCTCGGAATTCCAATTATCGGTCCCCACATCTGTGGCGTGCCTGAAATTGTCAGGAACGGGGAAAATGGATTCACTTTTAAACCCATTGATGCTGAGCATTTGCTTGATTGCATCACACGATTCGCTCAATTGAACGATGATGAGTTCACTGAAATGTGCCGAAAATCTCAAGAGATGCAACGTCAGCAGTTCTCGGCCAGCAATAACTACAAGGCGCTGGCGGAGTTCATTCAAGTTCAAATCGGGCAGAATGAATGAATGAATGAAAGTTTGAGTTCAAACCCAAGACTACTAGAACCAAGTTCATGTGTGGCATAGCCGGACTTTACTCACCTGATGGTACGCATGAGGACGAATTGCGTCTCATGGCTAAGGCCATTTCCCACCGTGGACCTGATGCCGAAGGTGTTCACCTGCACGGTTCTTTCGGCCTTGCCCATCGCAGACTGAGCATTCTGGACCTCAGCACCGCTGCCCATCAGCCGATGCTCTCTGCATGCGGACGATATGCGATGGTGTACAATGGTGAGGTGTACAACTTCAAGGAACTGAAGGCTGAACTTGACATAAGAACGCGCACCACATCGGACACTGAGGTGATTCTTGAGGCATTCGTGCTGCTTGGCCCCAAAGTAGCGGAACGGCTCAACGGCATGTTCGCCATTGCCATTGTCGACATGGTAGAGAACAGACTCTACCTGTTCAGAGACCGAATGGGAATAAAACCACTGTACGTCTATCGTAGTAGCGATTTCTTCGCGTTCGGCTCGGAACTGAAGGCGATAACCGCTCTTGGCAAAAGACTGCGGTTGTCCCTCAACAAGGATGCCCTACCCTATTTCCTCCACCTCGGCTACATCCCTCAACCACATTCCATTTACAACGAGGTCACGAAATTCCCTGTAGGTCATTGGGGCGTTTTTGATGGCCGTGAGCTGAGAACAGAATGTTATTGGTCGCCAGAAGAACAGGTGAAAGGCGAAATGTGGACGGACGAGAGTTCGGCCGTGGAACGCCTGGAGGAACTGCTTACTGCCTCGGTGAAACGCAGATTGATCAGCGATGTGCCCTTCGGCACATTCCTCAGTGGAGGTATCGATTCAAGCGTTGTAACTTCACTTGCACAAAAAGTATCAGACCGACCTATTCGTACGTTCTCAATCGGGTTCAACAACGCCAAACATAACGAGGCGCACTTTGCCAAAGCTGTTGCCGACCATATTGGTACTGAGCATGAGTCCTATACGGTCACTGAACGGGATGCATTGGAACTGATACCGGACATCCTCCCCCAGTTTGACGAACCGTTCGCAGACTCATCAGCCATCCCGACCATGCTTGTATCGAGATTGGCGCGGCAGAAGGTGACAATGACGCTGTCTGGTGATGGGGGTGATGAGCTTTTCATGGGCTACGGGGCCTACCATTGGGCACAAAGGCTCGCCAGCCCGGCTTTGCGTTGGACTCACGGCCCCTTGAGCTCCATGCTTTCCTTAGGGAACAACCGCCTTAGACGGGTTTCCAGGCTATTGGACTTTGACACTGCAACACCGCTGAGCGCTCATATATTCTCGCAGGAACAGAACCTTTTCTCCATCCAGGAATTGAATGCTCTGTTGATAGGCGAAGGGCAGAGCTATCCATTGCTGCTCAAAGAATCCGAGGTGATCGGAAAGCTCCAAAGACAACTTACCCCAGCAGAGGCGCAAGCGTTCTTTGACCTGAGATTCTATCTGAAAGACGATCTGCTGGTCAAAGTGGACCGCGCCACCATGCGCTACGGGTTGGAAACTCGTGTCCCACTGCTTGACCACACCGTGGTGGAATTCGCACTCAACCTGCACCCATCCTTGAAGCTGCGGAACGGCACCTCCAAACACCTCCTAAAGGAGGTGCTTTACAGGTATGTGCCGAAATCGCTGTTCGACCGTCCGAAGTGGGGATTCAGCATACCCTTGCAGGAATGGTTGCTTGGCGACCTCGCCTTTCTGATTGATGAGACCCTCAGCGAGAACAACGTCCGTTCGCAAGGACTGGTGCACTGGGCCGTAGTGAAAAAGCAGATAACACAGTTCAGGTCAGGACATCACCATCTGTACAACCGCATCTGGCTGCTCATCCTCTTGCACCAGTGGTTCGCTTCCCATGGCGCAGGTGCGATTCAGAGCCGGTAATCGGCAGGGGCACCTCCCTCTTCCTCAGCAAATCTTCTGTCTCGGGCAATGTAGATGCTCGCAAGAAAGAAAGGCATCGCAGGAATCTTATAGCGCACCAAAGACCCGAAGTTGGCCGTGGTGAGGCCCACCGCGAATGAGAAGATCAGCGCGAACACAAACCCGAACATGGACATGGGTTGCGAGAAGGTGCCGGATATGTAATTGATCGGGCCCACCTTCAGAAAAATATAGATGAAGAAGATGAGAATCACAGTGTTCTCCAAGGCAGTGACAAGCATGAAAACACTGCCAGCTTCCCAAAGCATCGGTCGGAAAAGCCCTGAAAATATGGCAATGGGCGCCTTTGAAAGAACCCCGGAGACAGACGGGTCGAAACTTCCGATATCAAACGTGTTTCCCCCGTAGTACTCCTGTTTCAAGTCATTCTGAGTGACTACAGCTTTCTCCAACATGGTGTCCATGTCTCCATAATCACCTAAGCTTGAGGATGTTTGAGAGAAGATGAAACTCGCCCCTACCACACCTACCATCATCAGGATCGGGGCAACCAGAATCCTGACCACAGGGTTCTCCACTCCTTGTATCCGCTTAAAGACAACCCAGATAACCGTCCCAGGCAACAAGGCCACGAAGATGTAGGGCTTGATGGTGATAAGCATCCACGCGGCCACAATCAGATAGATGACGTTCCAGAAGAGATTCGTCCGGGCGATGAGCAGATTGTAAACCGAATAGGTCATCCAACACACTGCAGTGAAGGTGAAGGTATCCTTCAAAATACCTGAACCCCAAAAGGCCACCGATGGGATGAAAAGCACACAGAAAGCAAGTTCCTTGAGCAGTCGCGGATACTCTTTGGCGAAGACGAGATACAACCGCCATATTCCCCCGAACGCGATCCATGACACCAGGACCGTACACCCAAAGAAGGATTTCACGGTGACCATGTACGGAAGGGTCACCAACCTTGGTATCATAAAAGACTGGGGATCCTTCAGATAGTACATAGGCCTTCCCGTGTCCCGCGTGAAGCAGAGATAATTGGAAAGTGACAGGTCTCCTGACATAATATCCAAAAAGCATGAGGAATTCACACTCAAAAGACGTGTCAAATTCCCCGCAGCCTTCCAATAATTGATGGTGTCGCCACCACCGTAGTAGAAGGCATAGACGGCAGCGAGCGCTAATCCCATCATCACCTTGAACATGATGGCCTTGGTATAATACCGATAGGCCTCGTTCTCCTCTATCTCGCGTTCCTGCCTTGACTTGGCACGTATGTAAATGATGCCCAAAAGCAAAGGCACCATGATGAAATCCCACGGGTTGACGTAATCCACAGTTGCTTTGCTTTGCGGCCAAAGTTAATGGCCCATGCCACCAGTACCTAACTTGCGACCATGAGAGTGCTCTACCTGAGTTATGACGGGCTTACGGACGGACTCGGACGGTCGCAGGTGCTTCCCTACATCTTAGGTCTGGAACAGAGGGGACACGATTTCACCATCGTCAGTTTTGAGAAGGAGGAACGCTTTCGAAAGGATGAACACGCCATCCGCGCTCTGCTGCGAGGAAAGAACATCAACTGGTCTCCTCTGCCCTATACCTCGTCCCCTCCCATTCTATCGACTGTTTACGATGTGTGGCAACTGCGGCAGCATGTGAAACGGCTTCACTCAGCAGCACCTTTCGATATCGTGCATTGCCGCAGCTACATCACCTCTCTGGTGGGTCTTTGGCTGAAGCGCACGCACAACGTGCCTTTCATCTTTGACATGAGGGCCTTCTATGCTGATGAGCGCGTGGACGGCAGACTATGGAATCTCAAGAATCCTGTTTACAGGGCCGTTTACAATTTCTTCAAGCGCAAGGAGAGGGAGTTCCTGCAAGAGGCGGACTGCACGATCAGTCTGACAGAAAAGGGGCGAGAGGTCATTCACTCCTGGTCGGAGTTGAGAGGACAGCCACTGCCCATTGAGGTGATACCGTGCTGCGCAGACCTGCAACATTTCTCAGCAGACCATGTGGAAGCATCGTTGAAAGACCGGCTGCGGACTGAGACCGGACTTCGAACGAACGACCTGGTGGTGACCTATCTCGGCTCCATTGGCACCTGGTATATGCTTCCCGAGATGCTCGACTTCTTCAAAGTGCTTCATGCTCATCGGCCCGAGGCCAAACTCCTCTTCATCACTCAGGATGAGCCGGCTGCGATCATGAACAGCGCAGCAGAGAAAGGCATCCCTCACGACCGACTCGTGATCCGAACTGCCACAAGGGAGGAAGTGCCTGCCTATCTGAGCCTTGCAAATGTGGCACTGTTCTTCATCCGGCCGGTATTCAGCAAATCGGGAAGCTCGCCCACCAAGCATGGAGAGATGCTCGGCATGGGGCTGCCCGTAATTGCCAACGCAGGTGTGGGCGATGTGGAGCACATCATAGGCTCAAGCGGAACGGGTGCCGTAGTGCAGGACTTCGACAAGCAAGCCTACGAGCAGGCCGTTTCCCGGATAGAGGAGCTGCTGACCATTCCTAAAACCCAGCTGCGACAGACCGCCCATGACTTCTATTCGCTCGAGACCGGGGTGAAACGCTACCACGATGTATACATGAAGCTGGCCCGAACCTCATTCAAGGCGACAAACTCCTCTGGGAAGAATTGACCGTCCGATGGCACCGTTCGGTCAGTGTATCTTTACCGCCTTAGAGCCTTGCTGCCTGTGAAGCTGTTCCCCCATCGCATCCTTACTATTGGTCGCACGGCCGTTGTGGCGGCAGCGCTGTTGTGGGGGGCCTCTGCGAACGCACAGTTCTACAACGGATCGCAGATGGACTTCGGCAAGAACCGGGTCCAGTACAAGAACATCGACTGGCAATTCTACCGGTTCGACCGTTTTGATGTCTATTTCTATCTGGGCGGTAACGAACTGGCCGAATACACCATGCGCAGCAGCGACCGCATCATGCGCGACCTGGAAAAGACACTGGACTATACGCTGGACAAGCGCATAGAGGTGGTCATCTATAACAAGTTGAGCGACCTCAAGCAGAGCAACATCGGACTGGTGACCGACCAGCAGTACAACATCGGGGGTGTGACGCACATCGTAGGCACCAAGCTAATGCTCTATTTCGATGGCAGCTACGCCAATTTCGAGAAGCAGCTGAAGGCGGGCCTCACGCGGGTGATGGTGGATCAGATGATGTATGGCGGAAGCCTCGGCAATGTGCTAAGGGGCAGCACACTGCTCAATCTGCCCGCGTGGTTTACCGAAGGACTGGTGAGCTACCTCTCCCGCGATTGGGATGCCGACATCAACAACCGCGTGAAGGATGGCATCCTCTCGGGCCGATGGAAACAGTTCAGCCGGCTGGAAGGCGAAGAGGCACGGGATGCCGGACACAGCATCTGGAAATATGTGGTGGAGAACTACGGGGCATCTGTGGTGAGCAACATCCTTTACATGACCCGCGTGAGCCGCAATGCGGATAACGGATTCATGTTCGTCATCGGGGTGTCGCTAAAGAACTTGGCAGCAGAGTGGTTCAACTTCTATGACAGCATGTATTACCGGGCGGACGGAAAACTGAGCCTGCCTGAGGCGAAACCCGTGAACCGTGTGCGCAAACGGCCTCAGGCCCAGATTCTCATAGAACAGCCACGGCTGAGCGTGAACGGTGAATTCCTCAGCTACGTGCGCAACGACATGGGCCGGATTCGCGTTCGTTTACGCGCGCTCGAACAACGGAAGGAGCGCAGTATCTACCGTCAGGGCTTCAGGGCCCACACCAAGACGGACGACAGTTATCCCATCACGGCATGGCACCCCAGTTCGGAACTCATCAGCATCATCACCGAGCACAAGGGCAAAATCTGGCTGGTGCTCTACAACGTGAAGACCAAGAAGCGTGAGAAGCGCGAGCTGTTCAATTTTGAGAAGATCCTTTCGGTGGACTACTCGGACAACGGCAGGGAGTTCGTTTTCACGGCCGTGCAGAAAGGCCGGTCGGACGTGTTCATCTACAACATCATCTCCAACACCTATCAGCAGCTGACCAACGACATCTTCGCTGACCGCGATGCCCGATTCATGGACCGCAGCCGCAAGGTCATCTTCAGCAGCGACCGGACGAATGACACCATCAAGCAGTTCGACATCCGCCTCCTCCCTCGCGAAACAGACTTCGACATTTTCATCTATGACCGCGACAGCAAGGACAATGTGCTGCGCAGGGTGACGCAGACCCCCTTTGTCAACGAGACCTCGCCATCCGAGTATGACGGCCGCAGGCTATCCTTCCTGAGCGATGCGCAGGGCACGGTGAACCGTTACATCGCGGAGCTGGACAGCGCCATCGCCTACATCGACACCACGGTGCACTACCGCTATTTCACCCGCGAACAGCAGGTTACGCAGTATCCGCGCAGCGTGTTGGAATTCGATGTGGACACGTTCAAGGGGCGGATCGCGGAGGTGATCTATGCGAATGGGAATTACCGCCTTACACTGAAGGACCGAAAGACAGAACTGGGTGCCAAACTCATCGATGCCCCCTACTCCGGTTTCCGGCCCAAGGGCAGTGTGAAGCAGCCCCCGAAAAAGATACGGGTGCCATCGGCACCGTTGCCGGGCGAGAAGGAGATACGCACGGCACCGCAGACCACTGCGCGCCCACAGCAGCAGGAAACGGACGGTGCAGACGGCATCGACATCACTAACTACCGCTTCGATGTGGAAGTGGATGAGCCGAAGACCCCGACCCCTGACAGGTCGCGAAATGACCGTAACCGAAGGGACAAAAGACCCTCGGCAAGTCAGGATGCGCTGAGCCGCATAGACAGCCTGCAGCAGGCACTGATGGCGGTGCAGAACATGTCGCTCGAATTCAAACTGCCCCCGCAGCGCAACTATGATGTGGCCTTCAAGGTGGAGGATGTGACCGCGCAGCTCGACAACAACTTCATCAGCAACACCTATCAGCGGTTCACAGGCGGAGGCGGTTTCTTCAATCCGGGGCCGAGCGGACTCATCAAGATGGGGGTCACCGACATCATGGACGATTACAAGGTGACGGGCGGTTTCCGCATCACCGGAAATCTGGGTACCAATGAGTTCTTCATCTCTGCTCAGAACTACAAGCGCAGGCTCGACAAGCAGCTCGTGTTCCATCGCCAGACCTTCGAGCAACTGGTCAATCAGTTCACCTTGGCCAAGGTCTATACCCACACGCTGAACTATCGTGTGAGCTGGCCGTTCTCCGATTTCTCATCGGTGCGTGGCAGCGTATTCGGCCGCAACGACCGCACTGTGCTCAAAAGCACATCAGACCGCACACTCGAATTCCCGGACGACCACAAGTGGAGCGCAGGCCTCAAGGCAGAGTATGTATTTGACAACGTGCTGCCCATGGGGCCCAATCTCTTCCGCGGCACAAGGGCCAAGGTGTTTGCAGAGTACTTCCAGGACCTCAACTCAGAGGCAGGCAACCTCTTCGTGGTCGGGGCCGATGTGCGCCACTACACCAAGGTGCACCGCGAACTGATCTGGGCCAACAGACTTGCGGCCAGCACCTCGTTCGGATCGCAGAAGCTCATCTACTATCTCGGTGGGGTGGACCAATGGATCATGCCCCAGTTCGACAACAGCATCCCCATCGACTTCAGCCAGAACTACGCCTTCCAGACGCTGGCCACCAACATGCGCGGTTTCCCGCAGAACATCCGCAATGGCAACAGCTTCGCGGTGATCAACAGCGAACTGCGCTGGCCCATCTTCCGCTACCTCATCAACCGCCCCATCAAGTCCGATTTCATCTACAACTTCCAGATTGTGGGCTTTGGCGATATCGGCACCGCGTGGACCAGTGCATCGCCCTTCTCGGAGGACAACTCACTGAACCGCGAGGTGATCAACCAGGGCAGCGTCACCATCACCCTCAACAACCGCAGAGAGCCGGTGGTGGGCGGTTTCGGCCTCGGCATCCGCACCAAGCTGCTGGGCTACTTCATCCGAGTGGACCACGCTTGGGGCGTGGAGAACTATGCCGTGAACGATGGCATCTGGTATTTCTCACTGAGTCTTGACTTCTGAGCCATTCACCCCTTGACCAGTCGCCTTCCGACAATCAGCAATCCTCATTCAACAATCAGCAATCTGTCCGCATGAGCATCACCACCATTCTCATTCTTCTGCTCATCGGTGTGGCGGCCGGCATGCTCTCGGGTTTCGTGGGCGTGGGCGGAGGTATTCTCATTGTTCCTGCCTTGGTATTCTTCCTCGGTTTCACGCAGCATATGGCGCAGGGCACCAGTCTGGCCATGATGGTGCCGCCCATCGGCATTCTCGCTGTATGGAACTACTACAAAGCCGGACAGGTGAACCTGCAGGCAGCGGCCATCCTCTGCCTCACCTTCTTTGTGGGTGCGTTCCTCGGCAGCAAACTGAGCATTGCCATGGACCCCGCCAAGGTGAAGAAGATCTTCGCAGTGGTGATGATGGCGGCTTCCATCAAGCTGCTGATGGGGAAGTGACGAATGGGACTACTCTCCCTGGACACAGCTCCACAGGAAGCACATAAGCTTCAAATCCCTTCTACGAAATCACACACCACCTCCGCAAAATGACGGTGCTCCAGCTCCTGCACGCGATG
>CAZATP010000026.1:0-53208 GCA_964488095.1 uncultured Chryseobacterium sp. | reverse complement strand
ACTCGATGTGACCCCGCAGCAAGCGCACCAACGTTCAGTCGGTTCGAGTGGGAGGCGTGAGGAACGAACGCCCTCCCGTATCGAGAACCCGTGCACAAACGCCCCGGAACCCATGTTCCGTCATCTGCATATCAATTTGAATCCATATACTTGTGACGGTCATTGTCCTCATCCGTATCATGGCCGTGACACAAAGGCAAAATGGAGCGCTACACCCCTCGCCCGGCCATTGCACTTGTCTATGTGATGCTGCTCGTCACGACAGCCATGGCAGCCTATACGGTCTATGACATGCAGAGCACCCGCAGGTCGCTGCAGAACACCTTCATGCTGCGCCCTCTCGAGTCGATAGAACACCAGCTCAAGGGATTTTTCCAGCCCATCACCCAACTGAGCGACATGGCGGCAGGTCATGCCCTTGCCAGCCATTTCAGTGTCCGCGACACGGCCTCTATGAACCGCTACTTCATGCCGCTGCTGACCAGCTACGACCAGATCACCTCCATCGGTGTGGCCGATACCGGTGGCTTTGAGTACGACATCCTGTGGTCGGCCAACGAGTGGCGCACCCGAAGCGTGCACCCCAGTCCGGATGGGGGACGCTATCACTGGGGCTGTTGGAACAGCACGATGGACACTGCTCTGGGCCGATGGTCCGAGCCGATGCAGCACGACCCCCGCACCCGCCCTTGGCACCGGGGCGCCTTGCAGAAGGATGGCCAATATCACTGGACCGGGCCCTATCTTTTCAATACCGACGCCGTGCCCGGGGTTACCCTCTCCACCCTGCACCACGGCACCGATGGCCCCTTCATCATCGCCCTCGATGTGACCCTCGAACGGGTGTCGCGTTTCATGGCCCAGATGCGCATAGGCCAGCAGGGAGGGGCCTTCCTGCTTTCGCGCGACATGGAGCCTATCAGCGTGGACGCCTACCGACCTCCTCCTTTCGCCCGTGTGGTGAGCGAAGTGACTGCGGCCTATGCCGCCTTGAAAGGTCAGATGCACCACGACCATCATCTCAACGTGACCATTGATGACCAACGGTGGTGTGCGCGCATCAGGCGTCTTGACCTGGACCCCACCAACCACCTGTATGCCGTGGCGGTGATGCCCGAGACCGAGATGATGGCACAGGTGAACCGCACGGTGAACGTCATCGTGGTGGGCATGCTACTCACCATGGTCTTCACAGGCCTGCTGTTCCTGCTGATGCAGCGACTGCAAAAGGCGAACCATCGGATGCAGGAGAGCGCACTGCAGGTGGCCGAGCAGAGCAGCATCATCGCCAAACGCAACAGCGAACTGCAGGAGAGCTTCAATTATGCCAAACGCATTCAGCAGGTGATGTTGCCCGAGATGGACCGCCTCGCCAAGGCCACAATGAACAATGTGATGGTGCTTTACATGCCCAAAGACACCGTGAGCGGAGATTTCTACTGGGGACGGCTGCGCAACGGGGTGAGCTACTTCGCGTTGGCCGATTGTACAGGGCATGGTGTGCCCGGGGCCATGATGAGCATCCTGGGCCTCGACCTGCTGAACGCCACTGTGGGCCGTGATAGCCACTCGCTGCCAGAGAATCTGCTCTACCAGTTGCGCCAAGTGCTCATAAAACGCATGACCTCAGGCGATGTGACCGCACGCGATGGCATGGACATGGGTCTCTGCCGACTGAATCACCACACCCGCACCCTGCACTATGCAGGGGCCTATATCCCGCTCATGATCGTGCGCTCTGTGAGGTCGGGCGGACAACTGGATGTGGTGTCGGATGGCCGCGCGCGGTCCCTTTCACCCACGGTGTCATCCAACACACACCACCTCTTCGTCATCAAGGGCGACCGAATGCCCATCGGCTTCATCGAGAACGACAACAGGGCCATTTTCACCGGACACGAAATACGCCTGCAACCCGATGACAGCATTTACATGACCAGCGATGGCTATGCCGACCAGTTCGGTGGCCAAGACGACCGCAAGTTCGGACAGCAGCGGTTGCGCCAGACCTTGCTCTCCTTGGAGCAACTGCCGGGCGAGGCCCGCAGAGAGCGGCTCAGTGAGGTGATACGCGCTTACATGGGCGAACGCGAACAGGTGGACGACATCTGCATCCTCGGCTTCGTTTGCACTGATATCCCGGCCTGAAGCAACGTTGAAGCAGCAGCTTGGTGGTCAACACCAACCGAGCCCCTCGTGCATAAAAATGCACCCTCCCGTATCGAGAACCCGTGCATAAACGCCCCGCAACCCATCTCGACATGCTCCGCAGGCTCCGCTACTCGATGTGACCCCGCCTCCAGCCCACCAGCGTTCGGTCAGTTACTGCGAAAGCAGTGAGCTTCCCACCTGACGCGGGTCGGTTCGAGTGTCCCGATTTTTCATCGGGACGTATCGAGAACCAGTGCAGAAGCGCCCCGCAACCCATTTCGCCCCGCAACCCATCTCGATACGCTCCGCTACTCGATGTGACCCCACACGGTGGGCCGAGCGTCATTGCGAGGAACGAAGCAACTTAGCGCAGCGTTCTCATTGCCACAGGCAATAATCTCATAAAGCCCTCATCGAGGAATTCGGACTTATCGAGAACCCTTGCACAAACGCCCCGCGCCCCGCAACCCATCTCGATAAACCGCGTGAAAAACGCGGCACTCGATGTGACCCCGTCTTGAGCGCAGTAACGTTCGGTCGGTTCGAGTGTCCCGATTTTTCATCGGGATGTATCGAGAACCATTGCACCACTTATCTTTGAAAGTAAGATGACACGTTTTTATTGGACATACATCTTGGAATGTGCCGATGGCTCCTATTACGTTGGAATGACCAACAACATGGAGCGTAGACTGGAAGAACATCAGTCAGGCATCGACCCGTTTGCTTACACTTTCAGCAGACGACCCGTAAAGCTGGTGTTCACCGAAATGAGCCATGACCCTGAACAGGCCATAGCGCTGGAAAAGAAACTGAAACGATGGTCTCGTTCAAAGAAGGAAGCGTTGATAAAAGGGGAATTCACCCTACTTCCTGCACTGTCCAAGAAGAAATTCGGTTGAAACCCGGTCAGTTACTGCAAACGCAGTATCTGACCCCACGCGGTTTGCCCACCAACCTCCGGTCGGTTCGAGTGGGAGGCGTGAGGAACGAGCGCCCTCCCGTATCGAGAACCCTTGCACAAATGCCCCGCAAGCCATCTTGCCCCGCAACCCATCTCGATACGCTCCGCAGGCTCCGCTACTCGATGTGACCCACGCGGTGGGCGCTCCAGAGTTCGGTAGGTTACTGCGAAAGCAGTGAGCTTCCTTCGACAGGCTCAGGACAGGCTCCTCCGGTC
Source organism: uncultured Chryseobacterium sp. (assembly GCA_964488095.1). Classification (GTDB taxonomy): domain Bacteria; phylum Bacteroidota; class Bacteroidia; order UBA10329; family UBA10329; genus UBA10329. Next base: position 49,877 of record CAZATP010000026.1, on the reverse strand, counting down.
AGTTCGAGTGTCCCAATCTTTCATCGGGACGTGTCGAGAACCCGTGCATAAACGCCCCGCGCCCCGCAACCCATCTCGATTATTGCGAAAGCAATGAGCTCCCTTCAGTCGGTTCGCTCCGCTACTCGAACCGAAACGCCAGAGGCGTGAGCTCACTGCGGAACGCAGTATCTGACCCACGCAGTGGGCCGAGCGTCATTGCCAACAGCGAATGGCGAACAGCCAACAGCAAACAGCCCATCTCTTATGAAATCAGAAATCCGATGGCCGATTCCCACTCATCTCTCGTCCAAAAAAATCGCCCGCCCGCCTGAGGCGGAGGAAGGCGGGCACACCCGTGCCTCGTCACTCATCACTCGTCACCCGTCACTGCTTCACCCATCTGCGCACGAGGCTGCCCTGTGGGGTCTGCATGCGTACCAGATAGATGCCTGCGGCCTCTGCACTGAGGTCGATGGTGGTCTGCCCTGCCCCGTGGGTGACCGCTCGGCTGTACACCGATTGGCCCGTGGCGGTGAGCACCTCGATGCGGGCATCGCCCTCGGCATTCAGCACATGGCCGATGTTGAGCTGGCCCTCGGACGGGTTGGGGAACACCATCAGGTGGTGCAATCCCTCTGCCGGCACGCCTGTGACCACCACCGGACAGAGTACGGGGAAGATGCCGAGGTCGAACTTGCCGTTCGAGTTGCTGTTCCATCCCGCATCCATGGTGTGCCACGTGTTGTCGCTCCATTTCTCCCATGAGCGCTCTGCATTGCCCGCGTCACCGTCCACATTCGTGACGATGCCCAGCTGGTCATTGGCCCCGAAGGCGGTGAAGTCGAGACCCACGGCATAGGATGAACCGATGGTCACTGCATTGGGGAAGGCGGCATAGTTGATGAATCCTGCTGTGTCTACCCGCGCCAGTGGCACACTGACGGTGGCCAGAACGGTGCCGGGCGCGGTGTTCACATTGCCTGCTGTGGTGGTTCCCGCACCGTTCAGGTCGTAGAGGTTCACCGCCACCGAAGCACCGGCATTGGCCTTGGCACCGGTCCAATAGGCCACACCGGCCACCTCAAAGTTGCCCGATGGGGCCGGGAAGGCCTGCGCTTTGGCCACGTCACCGAAACTATTGCTGCCGGCAATGTATCCCCCGTTCGGATTGGCATAGATGGCATAACCCGTGGCCACGGACGAGAAGGGCGTCATCACCGTATCGCACTGCGCTGCCCCGGCAGCGGGCACACAGAACTGCACCTGCTCCGATGAAGTGAAGGCGGCACCCGTCCAGATGCTGTATCCCCCTGCATCGCCCAGCGAGTAGTTTCCCGTGCCAAAGCCGCAGCAGATGCCATCGCTCTCCGTATCGTTGATGGTGAAGGTGTAGCACTGTCCACTCTGCACACAGAGCTGCTGGTCCACATAGCCCACCGTGCCCGTGGTGTAGGGCCCGCCAGAGGCCAAGGTGCCCCCACCGTTCTGGGTGAGGGTCCAGGTGGTCTCGGCCCCGTAGTTGTCCGTCAGCAGGCGGAGGGTCACATAGGTGTCTGCATTCACGATGCTGAAATTGCTGGTGGCGCTGTTGTTGGAAGCATTGCCGTCCGTCTGTCCGTTGGGCAGGCTGCACACCACATTGAACACATGGGCCCCGGAAGCTATGCCGTTGATGATGGGCAGGGTCACGTTGGCCGAGGCATTGGTGACCAGGCTGCCGCTCCAGTTGAAAATGAGATTGGAGCCGCCATCGATGTTGTAGGTGAGGCGCAGGGTGGTGAGCGTGGCACTTCCCAGGTTGCGGATGGTGACCACCGGTGTGACCGAGGTGGCACAGACGGACCCTGACGGGCTCACCACGGCCAGCACGGCACCATCATACTGCACCGCTGGGGCGCAGGGGGCATAGGTACCTGCCAGACTGGTGACCCCGCTGTTGGTGGGGTCGAGCCACACGCTGAGGTCGTCACCGGGATTGCTGGTCCAATGGTAGGACATCTTGCCATACTGGTCGGGGCTGGTGGGCGAGCTACAGAAGGAACCGCCCCCGGTGAGCGTGCCAACGATGAGCCCGGCATTGTTGAAGATGGGCGACCCGGAAGAACCGCCCTCGGTGACCCCGTGGCCATTGGCGGTAGCGGCCCACACCACGCGCCAGTGCGAGCCTGTGGCACTGCCCCACTGCGTGGTCTGCAGGGCACTGGTGTAGGTGCTCACCTTCTTGCGGCCTCCCGCAGGATGGTGGATGCTCACCCCGCTGGGGCTGGCCACATTCTGTCGGTTCCAGCCGTTGTAGTACACATTGTAGTTGGACGGTGGGGTGCTGTTGAGCTCCAGCAGCATGAAATCCGAGCCGCTGTTGCCGCCACCGTCATTGCTCTCGGCACGCTTGGAGCAGCCCGTCATGCTCTGCGCCTGCGATGCGGTGCCCGTGCCGCAGCCCGGACGCTCGTAATTGAAGTAGAACACGTACTGACCGAAGTTGTTGGTGGTCGAATTGTCCCCGCAGTGCAGGGCCGTGAGCACGAAGTTGCGGCAGTTCAGGGCCGTGTTGTTCACCATCGAGGCCGAACACCAGCCCTGACCGGACCCCGACACTACGGCCACACGCACCACTCCGCGCTTCTCGTCCTGCCAGTTGGTACCCTCAGGCGTGCAGTTCACATCCACCTGACAGGCGTCACCTCCGCGCAGTCCGGCCGCGTCATCGGCCTCCTCGTCCAGCACCATGCGGTAGCAATGGCCCACCTGACCGATCTCGATCACGCCCAGCCCAGTGGCATGGGTCGGCTCGAAGTACTCCACCGTCACCGCATTGCCGAGCACATGTTGCGTGGCGTAATTGCCCCCGTCCTCATTGTTCAGATGGTTGAATGAACCGATGAAGTGCGTGCGGTCGTCATTGAACACGAACACCCTGCCACCCTGCGGAATCCTGAAGGCATCGAACATCAGCGTGAGCGCCTGTGCCGTGCTCGTCTCGATGCGCAGCCGCCATACACGGCCGCCTTTTACCGTGGTCCACTCGCCACTGTTCTGCACGTTGTATCCCGCAGGCAGTAGGACGGCAAAGCGGGGCGGACGGCCCAGGGCATCGTTCACCAGGTCCTCATCGGCCACCTCCTGGGCGTTGAAGCCGGTAGGCCGGAGGGTCGGGGCGGCCACATCGCGCAGCAGCGGCAAACTGTAACTCATGGGCTCACCACCGTGCGATATCTGGGCCACGAGTGAGACAGGCAGGAGAAAAAAGGCAAGCAGAAGGAACCGTTGAAGCATGGATGTGCGTTTTGCTTTTTGAACTGAAGTGCCAAATCTCGTGGATTCATTCCGCAGGATATGACAGGTAATTAACGCAAAGGGGCAGAAATGAACGATTGGCCTAAGAGCGACAGTACGGTCGTCCGGTTACCGCAAAAGCAATGAGTTTCCTTCGGTGAGATTATTGCCTGCGACAATGAGAACGCTGCGCTAAGTTGCTTCGTCCTCCGACCTCGCAATGACGACCATCGGAGCGTTATTGCGAACTTCGAGGAACGAGGAGTGAAGCAATCTCAAGCATTGCCACAACATCTTTATCAGTCCGTAAATCAAGGAAGTGGGTGCACCTTGTGACGGCTGTGTACATTTCGTCCCAGCGTGTGTGCTCTGCTTCATGTGCAGAGGCAGGTGGGCGCAACTACGCCTTCAGCACGATCCTGAATCGGGCCTTTCCTTCTTCCAGATGTTCCAAGGCCTCGTTCACCTGGCTCATGGGGAATTCTTCCACGGTCGGATAGATCGCGTGCCGCACACAGAAGTCGAGCATCGTCTTGGTCAATGCAGGGCTTCCCAACGGGCTCCCTCCCACCGATTTCTCTCCCGTGATCAGACTGAAAGCAGGTATGGCCATCGGTTCGAGCACAGCACCTACCGTATGCAGTTTCCCTTTGGGAGCAAGGGTGGACAGGTATGCATTCCAATCCAAACTGACGTTGGTGGTGTTGAGAATGAAGTTCAGTTTACCTGCAATGCTCTGGAGTTCTTCGGGCGAGGTGGAGTCGATGACCCGGTCGGCACCCATGTTCAATATCTGGTCTTTCTTCTTCGGATTGGAGCTGAATGCGATCACTTCGCAGCCCCATGCCTTCAGGAATTTGAGCGCCATGTGTCCGAGACCGCCAATACCGATGACGCCTACGGAATCTGTCGGCCTCACGTTGGCCAGAATGATGGGGTTGAACACCGTGATTCCGCCACAGAGCAAGGGGCCTGCCTTGCTCATATCGATGGCATCGGGCAGCGGAATGGCCCACGACCAATGTCCTCGCACATGATCGGCAAAGCCTCCGTGCCTGCCCACAATGGTGGCCTCGCTGCTGCCGCACAGATGGTGCGACCCGTCCATGCATTGCGGACAGCTCATGCACGAGGCCGCAAACCAGCCCAGTCCCACTTTATCGCCCACCTTCACGTTCTTCACCGCATCTCCTGCGGCCACTACGGTACCGACTATCTCATGCCCCGGAACGAGCGGATACTGGGTCATTCCCCAATCGTTGTTAATCATGCTCAGGTCGGAATGGCAGATGCCGCAGTAGGATACTTTGATGTCCACCTGTTCAGACCCTATGGCCGGAAGTTCATAGGAGAACGGGGTCAGTTTGCCCTTCGGTTCAGATGCTGCGTAGGCGTTTACTTTCATGTGAAGGGTCAATGAGTGGATAGAATTGAGGATTTACGCCAAATATAGCGCGTCAGGAACTGACAACGCCATTCGCACCTGGCCGCGCTGGCTTTGGCAGAGGAGTCACCCGACCGGGTCACGGTCTGAAATACCCCCCCTCCCACTCCGCTGTCGCCCGCGCAACAGGACCGGTCAATCAGTGAATATACGTAAGCCGCCCAAGGGATATATGCGCACTTTTGGCCGCGCCTGCATGACAGATGGTCTGCGATGAAATGGTCATCACACCATGGCATCGGTAGGCGCAGTGCATGCATAGTCTTCAGCAACAGAGGTCATAGAGCGGGCTGACCATCCGCAGCATCCATTCCATATTGCACGAACAGATGGAGTCCAGAAACCATATGAAAACGGGGCGTTACCTGAAAAGCCAGAAGAGTAAGGACCACTATTCATCATTATCATTCATGAGAAAGAACGCATTGGCCGTTGCGGCCTTGTTGCTCACCACTACCCTGCTCCACGCCCAGTCGAACGTGCAGGTGAAGACCGTTGACCTGAATGCCAACGGCAAGACCAAGTCGTCCCGGCTGGTGACCTCCGATTTCAATGCCGCCACAGGCGAGAGCAGGCTCACCTTCGTGAAGACCGTGTGCGAAGGCGATGAGACCCGGGGATATGACTCCAGGACCTTCACCGCCAGGGACATCGTCTATAATTTCGAGCACCTGCACTTTGACCGCGACTTCGGTTTCAAGAAGCTGGAGCAAGAGCAGATCAAAGGGTTGAATAACGCCATCATCAAGTATCCTGTTAATGGAAAGGGGTTTGATCTGACATCCAATTATGGCTACGTGACGGGTGCCAATCAGAAAGGCGGCTGGCTGAGCCAGTATGAGTATGTCGTGAACATGTATGCCAACGTAAGGGACGGTTTCTTCTTCTGCGACCAGAGAATAGAAGCCCAGAAGACCGGTAAGGAGATATCTTTTCCGGCAGAGGGGGCGATCTTCAACCACTCTACCATGGACGGGGTCATTGTACTGACCCAGAACAGCCAGACGGAGACCACGCTGAACATCCGCCTCTATGACCACAATGGGGACAAGAAGGCGGAGTCAAGCATGAAGTTCGACTATGCCATCGCCCTCAAGGGCATTGTGCTGAAGAACGAGAAGGGCGGAGAGGACATCATCGTCATCGCGCAGCCCACGGGCAAATACAACAAGTATGGCATCAAGGTGGAGAAAGTGAAAGCCGACCCGTTGGAGTTCGAGTACATCCGTATTGATGGCACCACCACCCAAGTGAAGGAGCGGTTCACCTTCAAGGCGGTTAGCACACAGTGGTATCCCGAAGAGGCCGTGGAGCACAACGGGGCCGTGCATGTGTTCGGCCCAGCGGCCGCCAAGGTGAAGCTGAGCGACTATCACTTCGGGGGCATCATGACCACCGAGGGGCTCAGCTTCCAGAACTATCTGCGCATTGACGAACTGGAGAACTACCAGTTCATCAAGGTGAAAGGCGGCAAGGCCGAGTACGTGAAGAGCCTGACGCCCGACCAGATGGCGGCCGTGAGCACCGTGGTGCCGGGCGCCAAGGGCAGCAACAGCCCCAGTGGGTTCTTCCGCCTGCAGGAGATGAAGTTTGTGGATGACGCGCTTTTCATCACCGGCCAGAACCTGACCATGGGCAAGGAGGGCGACAACCGCAAGCAGGAGTTCATCATGATGATCAACGGCAGCGGTGACCTCACCAACCTGTATTACGTGCCCAAATCGAACTACGCCAACTCCAATATGTTCGTTGCCCCCGACAAGAAGTCCATGTACTGGGCCATCTATGATTACAGCGAACATGAGGTGCATGCCTACAGGAAGATCCCCGTGCAGATCATCACCGGCTATGTGAAAGGCGGTGACGATAAGGCCATGGTGGGCAAACGGAAGATCGATGAGGGCCCGATGTTGCAGATCGTGCGCTTCGACCTCACCAACAGGACGGCCGGCCCGTTGGAGACCTTCGGCAAGGACGATTACACCCTGTTCGATGAGAGCCCCGTGCTCTATGCCAACGACAAGGAGGTGGTATTCCTTGGCATTGCTGGCAAGGTGAAAGAGCGCGTCACCAAGGTGATCACGCTGAAGTTCTGAGGGACGGGCAGACCACCGGGTTTATCTGAGCCATAGTACAAGGAGAGGGCGGGCGACCGCCCTTTCCCATTCCTATCATGGAGGTGTGCCATTACGCGCTCTCACTATGGAAGGTGCCGATCACGGAATCCGATCCCAGCGCATCTCAACGTGATTCCGCATAAGCGTGGACGCACTCCTGCCATTTCTGACCATAATCATCGGTCAGAACGACTTCTGTCACTCATCGGTCTATACGGCTCCATTAGCATTGTGGTAGACACCCCCTCCGCCACTCCCACAGACCTCTTGTCATGAAACTGCACCATTTCCTTCCATTGGGTCTCCTGCTGCTGACCTTGACCACAGGCTGTAAGAAAGAAACAACGGAGGTGCCCGACCCGGTCGGCACTATCACCTACACGTTCAATTATACTGTTCCCACCAGCTATGTCATCCTCTATCAGGGACTGGACGAACACCAGACCAGCCCCGTGCGCTACTGCCAGATACTGTTCCGGATCATTAGTGCGGATATGAACTTCTCGTTCACAGGCATTTCTGCCCTTGATCCGAATATCGTGGAGTATACCGCCATTTCAAACCTCTTCGGGGGCGAGGTGGCCGATTTGGGCGAGGTGAATGGACTCGGATCGGTGACCAGTGTGCCTTCCTCCGGTTGGACCAATTCGCTGGCCGTGCAGCCGGGTCATGGTTACGTGTGCCGCTATCGGCATGCCTATGACTATCCTGCCGCCACCGAACTGCCCTACCAGTACGCGCGGTTCTACGTGGAGAACTACATCGAAAGCACCACCGGGGCTGTGATCGGGGCGAAGGTCAAGTATCAGTTGCCCTTCAACTGAGCGGACTGCCGTTGCTTGCATGCTGATTCTGATCAAGAGTTTCCATACCCTCATCTGGTTGGTCTTCGTGGCCTGCATCGGTTTCATCCTCTGGAGCGGATTCACGGGCCATGTTTCCATCTGGTCGTGGTGGGCGGTGGGGGCCATAGTGGCAGAAGGCGGAGTGCTGCTGGCATTCAAGGGCTATTGTCCGCTCACTGTGCTGGCCCGCAAGTACTCCGATGCGCAGAAGCCCAATTTCGACATTTATCTGCCCGAGTGGCTGGCCCAGTATAACAAGCCCATCTTCGGAACGCTCTTCATCATCGGGCTGGTGGCACTCATCATCCGTACCTGCATGCCATGAGGCCACTGATAGCGCTGCTTTTCTCCCGACTGACCCTCTTTGCTTGTTTTCAGGCAATGATGGCGCTTGCGCTCCATTCGTGGGATGCATCGGTGAAATACTGGATACTGACAGCCACCCTTACCAACCTTATCTCGATCGCGCTGCTGATACTTCTGACTCGGAAAGAAGGCGTCAGTTATTTGTCCCTGTTCCGCATCAATAAGAAGGAATGGAAAACAGACCTGAAGTATTTCATAGGACTGGCAGTGATAAGTGTTCCAGTGGTGCTTGGCCCCGGCATGTTACTGAATGAGGTGCTCTATCCTGCATCGGACCATTACGCCCAATTGCTTTTCCAGCCCATGTCCATGTCACTGGTCTATGTATTGCTTGTGGCTTTTCCGGTCACCATCGGTCTGGCAGAACTGCCCACCTATTTCGGTTACATCATGCCCCGATTGCAGCAGAAGATGAACAGTCGGTTCCTTGGCTTTGCCCTGCCCGTCATCTTTCTTTCGGTGCAGCACTGCACCTTGCCGTTGGTCTTCGAGTGGGAGTTTGTTGCCTATCGGGCATTAGCGTTCCTTCCATTTTCCATACTCCTCGGAGTGGCGCTCAACAAGCGTCCTTCATTGCTCATCTATTTCTCAGTGTTCCATGCACTGCTTGATGCCATGACCGTAATGATGTTGTTAAAGACCACAGCTTCTGGATAGCGATGCTCAAAGTGTACAGGACATCTTCAGTCGTACTTCTCCTCTTCAATCTGGTGGGTGCACTCTATGGTGGGATCAACCTTGTGATGCATCCCGATGGCAGCAGTATTCAGCTGAGTTTGGAGTTGTTGGAACATACCCCTTTTGACGATTACCTCCTTCCGGGGACCGTTCTTCTTGTTGTGAACGGATTATTCTGTGGATTCGTAGTGTGGAAAGTCCTGCAGAATGACAGCAACTTCAGCAAGCTGATCATCGCCCAAGGCATACTGCTCACCGGATGGATCATTATTCAAATGCTACTCATCAGGACCGTCTTCTTTCTCCATTTCGTTCTGGGCGGCACTGGGCTGGCCTTGATTGTTCTTGGCTGGTTGCAGCATCGCTTTCAGAAGAAATGACAGCGACCGATGGCCCCGCCTGTGAGATGCGATGCTTCCATGACCGGTTCAACCAAAGATCAGCCCCATTCCACAGCATCAAAGCATCACGGTTCCGCCCTATCGGGTTGCCACTATGTCTGGTAAGTGGTGCTGCGGGCGTAGGGCATCAGTGCATGTGGCAGACCGGTGGTGCGAATCACCACCTTTGCCGGGCCAATGTCTGTCACCACCAATGGCAGAAGAGCACATCATGACCAAAATGGACATAGCAGCCTATAACCAAGCGGCCTGGGACCATTACGTGGACCAGAAGAACCGCTGGACCGTCCCTGTTTCCGAACAAGAACTGATAGACGCCAGGAACGGCATCTGGAACATTGTGCTGACACCGAAGAAACCAGTGCCGCACCATTGGTTTCCCGACCTGAAAGGTCTGAAGCTTCTGGGACTTGCTTCCGGTGGCGGACAACAATGTCCGATTCTCGCAGCCTTGGGGGCCGACCTCACCGTCTTTGACAACTCTGAGAAGCAATTGCAACAGGACAAGCAGGTCAGTGACAGGTTCAACCTTGGCATCAGAACGGTTCAGGGTGATATGAAAGACCTCTCGGTGTTTGCAGACAGCACCTTCGACCTGATATTCAATCCCTGTTCAACCAGCTTTGTGGAAAATGTGCGCCCCGTATGGAAGGAGTGTTTCAGAGTCCTGAAACCGAACGGGATCCTGATGACAGGTTTCACGAATCCGATCGCACTGCAATTGGACGAGGAGCACCTGAACCTGATTCACAGACAACCCTATTCAGACACGCATTCCCTGTCCGCAGAGAAGCTGGAGGCACTGAAACAGGACAGGGAGGCGTTCATCTTCGGACACAGCCTGACAGACCAGATAGGCGGACAGATGGAGGCCGGTTTCCACCTGACCCACATGTATGAGGACGACTGGGGCGGGGAAAGCCGCATGGATGCCTTCTTCCCCGCCTTCATCGCCACACGGGCTGTGAAACGGGTGGGATGACCCCGCATGCCGAACCGGTGATCGTGTTGATGAGCTGAAGTGCTGACCTCATGCCATGGAAATCAGATTTCACACAGGGGTAACAGGAGACTTTTCTGAAATTCGCTTCTTTGTCAGATGCAACATCATTAAGGGCCTCTTAATGACCTCGTACCAACATGGATAGCGCGACAACATTGATCATCGGGGCAAGCGGGGCCACCGGAAAACTTCTGACCGAACAGCTGCTGGCCGAAGGACACAGGGTCAAGGTCATAGTCCGTGCATCCAGCACTGTTCCTGACCATTGGCACGGCCATGAACTGCTCACCATCATCAAAGGCAACATCGCACAGATGACGGAGGCAGAAATGTCCGGGCATGTGGCAAACTGCCGGGCTGTGGCCTTCTGCCTGGGACACAATCTCACGTGGAAAGGCATTTTCGGCCCACCGCGCAACCTGGTGGAGGCAGCGGTGCGGCTGATGTGCCGGGCCATCACCCGGAACATGCCAGAGCAGCCGGTCAGGTTGGTGCTGATGAACACTGCCGGAAACAGTAACAGGGACCTGCACGAGCCCGTTTCAACAGGTGAACGAATCGTGCTGGGACTACTGCGGCTGCTCTTGCCTCCCCACCCGGACAATGAGCGGGCGGCAGATTATCTGCGGGTCCGTATCGGGCAGGGCCATCGGCATGTGGCATGGGTGGTCGTGCGTCCGGACAGCCTCATCAACGAGGACAAGGTGACCCCCTACACCCTTCATCCGTCACCATCACGGAGTGCGCTTTTCAATCCGGGAAAGACCAGCCGTATCAATGTGGCGCACCTGATGGCCTCATTCATCACCAATGACAAGCTGTGGAACACATGGATAGGGCAGATGCCAGTGATTTACAACAGCAATGACGCGCCTCGATAAGACCGCCCACCTGCAAGTAGCCGTGCGGTAACAAGCTCCCCCATAAGATGACCATGTCCAAGTGATGCGGATTTCGAGAACTTTCGGAGTGCTTTTCATCCTCACAGGCATTTTCGCCATTGTCGGTGGCCTGTACACGTGGGGGGACGGTAGCATTTTTGCCCAGACAGAGCTGTTGACGGTGCTGATACCCATGGCAGATGTCCTGCTCACAGGGCCTGTTTCCTTGGCAAGTGGTTACGGCATCCTCCGGGACCGGGCATGGGGAAGGGTGTTCGCCCTGTTCACCAGCGGCATCTACCTGTTCGGCTCTGTCCTTGTGTTCATCACCATGGTCTGGAACAGGGATTATTCCATCTTTCTCGTTGTTCCAGCCGTTTCAGGAGGGCTTATCGGTGCCGGTTTTGTCGCATTCACCTTGAGGAACGGACCATCGTGAGAGCGGTCCGCCCCACGCGGTGGGATCCCCGCCTGAAGTGGGTCGGTTCGAGTGTCCCGATCTTTCATCGGGACGTATCGAGAACCCGTGCACTGAAGCTCCGAAGCCTCACTGCGCTCTCTGCGTGATTTCAAACTCTGCGCTCTCTGCGTGAAATGAATTGAAAAGGTTCACGCAAAGTCCGCCAAGGAACGCAAAGCACGCTGAGAAAAAACCGAAGCCGCTCTGCGCTCTCTGCGTGAAAAACCAATGGCAAGGTTCACGCAAAGGCCGCCACCCCGCCTTGGCCGTCCGCCCGCACTGGCACCAGTACAGAAAAAGAGGGCTGTGGACGGCCCTGTCACCCGAAGGTCTGGCCGTTCCGGAATGCGTGGAAAGCTCTATGACCGGACCGACCTTCCCATCAATAGCGGGCAGGCATGAGCAGATATTTGTCGTTGGGGCAGAAATACGGGCAGGGCTCCAGGCTTTTCCGATAGGTGTAGCCGATGGTGGAGACAGTTTGATTCTTGGTGGTCACCCCGATGCCCATCATGGTGTTGTACGTCTTCACCTCGGTCGTACCATCGGCCTTGCTTACGGTGAATTTACGGGAGGCGGGTATCAGCTTGATGCCTGTGGCGTAGAACCTCAGCAGCTCCTTCAGATTGGTGGCGGTATAGAATGCCGTGAAAGGCACAAGGCCCACCCTGCTGCACAGTTCGCCCACATAGGTCTTTGCCGTGCTCCCACTGATCGACCTCATCGAGATGCCTGTGACCGAAAGCGGCTGGGTAAGGCGGTAACTCTTGCTCAGCAGCGGGTTGATCTCGCTTCCGTCCGCTTTTACTGCCACAGCCACGACCCGCACTGTCCCAGCAGCCTTATCGTCTATGGCGTTATAGAAACGGATACCGACCGCCTTGTCGGGATAAAGAAGGTACTCGATGTCCTCCTTGGAGATGAACACCTCTGCAAACCCTGCCTTTGCAGCATTTTTACTCAGTTCTGAGGCGGCCTCGGTATAGGAGATGCCCACCGGGGCGAAATCTGTGGGGCATGGGTCGGTGAACTCTGTTCCGATGCGCAGCGGTGTCACCTTTTCTGCATCCTGTGCACCCGACATCAAAGGGGCACCAGTGCACAGCAGCACTATTGTTCTTTTGAGCATTGACGTGATCATACGAAGGAGGAATTGAAGGTGGGCAAGATACAGGTACTTTTCAATTTCTGCCCTGAAAATGTCATCCTAGAATTAGTTTTGGCGAAAGAAGTCCGTTTCTCACCACTACCGACCTCCTGCCCCATGCGCCTGAAGACCTGGTTCGCAGTACCGCTGATAGTGATGGCCTGCTCGGCCATGGCGCAACCGGACGAGCCGCTCAAGGTGCGTTTCGAGCAGCAGATGAGCGAGGCCGCACGTTTTCTGCAGGTCGGGGCGTATGACAGTTGTCGTGGCCGTTTGGAAGACGCCATCCGCCTGGCCGAATCGGAAAAGCGCTTCGTATGGTTGGCACGTGCACGCAATGAGCTGGGTGTGCTGAACATCTACAGAGGCAACTATGCCTCAGCGCTCTCATCGATCCAGGAGGCCCTTTCCGTTTATGAGCGGATGGGGCTGCAAGAGGGCATAGCAGAATGCCACAACAACATGGGCGCCATCTATTACGCCCAGAACGATTTCAGAAGGGCCCGCATCAGTTATGGCAAGAGCCTTGTGATACGGGAACAGGGCACCGACCTCAAAGCCCTGGGCATCACCCTCAACAATCTCGGTGATGTGAACGCCAAGCTCGGTGAGCCCGATGCAGCACTCCAACTGCATGAGCGGAGCCTTGCCATCTGGGAAAAGCTGGGCAGCATCTCGGGCAGGGCCATCACCCTCAAACACATGGCCGAATGCAATGAGCAGCAGGGCGAATACCAAAAGGCCCTCCAGGTGATGTATCAGGCCCATGAGGCCCTGAGGAACGACAGCGGCAGCATGCTACCCGTCATCGTGGTGGGCATCCGGATCGGAGACCTTCTGAACCGGACAGGAAAAAGCGATGAGGCCATCCGCTGGTGCAAAGAGGCCTATGAGGTGGCCCTATCGCTCAATTCCAAGCAGGAACTCAAGAAAAGCTGCCTATGTCTTCATAACGCCTATGCAGCGACAGACCGGCCCAAGGAGGCCCTTCACTATTATCAGCAGTTCGTGGCCGTGCGCGACAGCCTGTTCGGGCAGGAGATGACCAAAGAGGTCACCCGGCTGGAGATGAATTACGCATTCGAGAAGAAGCAGCTGGCCGACAGCCTGAGATTCGAGGCGGAGAAGGAGCTGCAGCACGTGCGCATACAACGGCAGCGCATCGGGCTTGTCTCCACGGGCGGCATCCTCCTGCTGGTGGCCGCCCTTGGATTTGCCATCCACAATGGCAAGCGCAAGAGCGATACCCTTCTGCTCAACATCCTGCCCAAGGCCACGGCCGATGAGCTGAAACAGACCGGCAGCGCCAAGGCCAGGCATTTTGATGAGGTCACCGTGCTGTTCACCGATTTCAAGGGCTTCACGCAGATGAGTGTACAATTGTCCCCCGAAGAGCTGGTGAGCGATCTGCACGAGTGCTTCTCCGCCTTTGACAGCATCTGCGAGAAGCACGGCATAGAGAAGATCAAGACCATTGGCGATGCCTACATGGCCGCAGGCGGGCTGCCCACGCCCAACACCACCCATGCGCATGATGTGGTAAAGGCCGCGCTGGAGATGGCGCAGGTGGTCGAGGAGGGCAAGGCAAAGAAGGTAGCCGCAGGTCTCCCCTATTTCGAGGTGCGCATCGGCATACACACCGGTCCCGTGGTGGCGGGCATCGTGGGCATCAGGAAGTTCCAATACGACATCTGGGGCGATACGGTGAACACTGCCAGCCGCATGGAAAGTAGTGGTGAAGTGGGGAAGGTGAACATTTCAGAAACCACGCACGGGCTACTGAAAGATGATGCTTCCCTCACCTTCGAAAGTCGTGGTAAAATACAGGCCAAGGGCAAGGGCGAAATGGAGATGTATTTTGTGGCCAACGCCTAAGGCCACAGCCCCAAATGCTATGACCCGCGCGGTGGGCCTATGCAGCGCCCGGTCTTCTGCTGCAAAAAGCAGTGAGCTACCCGCCCATCGCGGGTCGGTTACTGCGAAAGCAGTGAGCTCCCTCCGGTCGGTTCGAGTGCCGCGCATTTTGGCTTTTCCCAGAGGTCAGTGACGTGTGCCCTTGCCTCCATTGGGAAAGGCAACCCATCCCATGACCGGCAGTCTGCAGTTCATCCCGGAACGGAGCACGTGACGGCCTCATGATGCCGCTCGCAATGCCTACCTCCTGATGTACACCGATAGCCCTATTCCATAACCTCCCGATATGAAACACAAGTTCCTCATACTCCCTGCCGCCTTCTGCCTTCTTTTTCTTTCCGCCAGCGCGCAGTACTGTACCAACAATGCCCGATACACTGGGGCGGCATTCTTCGACTTCGCCCAGATAACCGTGGGGGCCGATATCCAATATGGCATTGCGACAGACGTCAATGGCAACCCCGCCCCCTTGCTCATGGACCTCTACTATCCCAATCTGGCCTTGGATGCATCGCCCAAGCGTCCGTTCATCATGTTGGCCCATGGGGGCGGCTTCTCATCGGGCGACAAGCAGGAGGGGGATATCCGCGACCTGTGCGTGCACCTTGCCATGAGAGGGTTCGTGTGCGCCTCCATCAACTACCGTCTGGGCCACGACTTCTCCGAGTATGGTCAGTACAAGGCCAGGTACCGCGCTATTCAGGACGGGCATGCTGCGCTTCGGTTCGTGGTGAACAACGCCAATGCCGTGCGGATAGACACCAGTTGGATGTTCGTGGGTGGGCAGAGCGCGGGCTCCCTGCTTGCGCTCGGTCTGGTATATGCAGACCAGTCTGAGCTCGACAGCATATCCCTGTTGTACAGTTCCGTGGCAACCAGTGCCGAGTTGGGCAACCTCCTCACCTCGGGCAACAATCTGACCACGCCCTATACCATCAAAGGCATCTTTAACAACTGGGGCGGGGTGGCAGAAAACGAGGTCGATGCGGATGAGATGATTCCGACCATCGCTTTCCATGGAGAGCTCGATGACCTTGTTCCCATCGATGCCGATGCATCCTTTGCCCACTATACCCTGAGCGGTTCAAGGGCCTTGCACAATGACCTGACCGCAAACAACGTCTGCAGCGAACTGACGGTCGATGTCACTGGAGGACATGGCATCTACAGGAACGCAAGCAGTGTTTTCAGGGCCAACAGGGCCAGTTGCTTCTTCAAGAGTGTCTTCTGCGGTGATTGCTCCGACTTCTACTCCACCGACTCCATCCCGGCCAATTGCGCCACGCTCACTGGATTGCCCACAAACGAGCCGAAAGCCGGGATTCAGGTGCACCCTAATCCCTTCGACTCCTCCTTCAGCCTCGAAGGCTTGGAAGGACTGTCGGACGTGACCGTTCACAACACGTTCGGACAGGTCGTTTTCAGCAATAGCATGACGGACGGACGGTTGCAGTTGGATGTGCCGCCCGGGATGTACCTGCTCACCGTAAGGCAGCAAGGTTCGAATAGCACATTCACCACCAGACTGGTCAGGCAATGACGCGCTGCCGAACGCACTGACGCCCCGCAACCTCTCCGCGCGCTCTGCGTGATTTCAAACTCTGCACTCTCTGCGTGAAATGAATTGAAAAAGTTCACGCAAAGGCTGCCAAGCACCGCGCTCACTCCGCTTGCCTGCCCTTCTCTGCCTTCTGATAGAACTTGCACAGTTCGGTCAGCCCGCACTCAGCGCACTTGGGTTTCCGCGCCAGGCAGGTGTAGCGCCCATGCAGAATGAGCCAATGATGGGCCGTGGCGATGTGCCGCTCGGGGATGAACTTCACCAACTGCTGCTCTGCGGCCAAGGGTGTCTTGGCGTTGGTGGTGAGGCCCAGCCGCTGCGCTACGCGGAACACGTGCGTATCGACAGCCATGGCGGGCCGGTTGAACACCACCGAGGCGATCACATTGGCGGTCTTGCGCCCTACCCCGGGCATCTTCTGGAGGTCGTTGATATCAGCAGGCACCTCGCCCCCGAAATCGTGCACCAGCATGTGGGCCATGCCCACCAGGTGCTTGGCCTTGTTGTTGGGATAGCTGACGCTGCGGATGTAGTGGAACACCTCGTCCACCGAGGCCTCGGCCAAGCTCTGCGGTTCGGGAAAACGTTTAAAGAGCTCACGCGTGACGATGTTGACGCGCTTATCCGTGCATTGGGCCGATAGGATGACGGCCACCAGGAGTTCGTAGGGATTGCCATACTCCAGCTCGGTCTCGGCCACGGGCATGTGCTCCAGAAAGTAGGCGATCACCTGCTCGTAGCGCTCCTTCTTGGTCATGCTTGCGGATTGGAACACAAATGCAATTAATGGAACAGATTTTGACTGATATTCATCTTGAATCTGTTTGAATCAGTCAAATCAGTCAAATCAGTGTTCCATTCTTCATAATACCAGTGGTCACTTGGCATACTTGCGTCTGCGCAGATAGGCATAGCCGATCCCGAAAAGGAAGAGCAGCACAATGGGCAGGGCCACGTTGACGGCCTGCCAGGCGTTGCGCTCGGCCTCCACCCTCTTGCGGTCGAGCAGGCGGATTTCCAGGGCACGGCTGCGGATGGAGGTCATGCCCACGTCATCGCACAGGTAGTTCACCGCATTGAGCAGGAATTTCCCGTTGCCATAAAGCTGCTGCGAGAAGCGGTCGAAGCCCACGGGCAGATAGGTTCCGTCCGGATTCACGTGGTTGCGGATCACATCGCCATCGCTCACCACGATCATCTTCGTGGGCACGCCCTTCTCCCGGTAAGCCATCTCGCGGCTGTCGAGGATCTGGGGCGGCAGGCGGTTCTTGAACACGCTGCCGAACTCGCCCTCCAACAGCACGGCCACGGGCATGTTACGCATATTGAACTGCTCGGGCTTGGGCTCTTGCAGCATGGTCTCCAGACTCACGCGAACGGGGGTGCGCAGGACCCTTGACCGCTCGGAGGTGGAGAGCAGCACCGTCTTGCGGATGCCCGCCACGGAGATGGTGTCGATGGTCGAGGCGAACTCCAGTTTGATGCCGTTGAGGTTGCGCACAATGGGATTGTCGCTCTGCGGTATGATGAGCGGGAAAAAGACCCACGGCTGCAGGGCCCACTGCAACTGACTGCCCACATAGCCCGATGGCCCCGGAATGCTGGCACAGCGGGCATCCTGAATGAGGTCGGTGTTGACCCGCACCCCATATTTGAACAGCATCTCCTCCAGATGCACCGAGATGGGCAGGGCCAGCGTGGACGGGGCGTACTGCAGGCTATCCATGTTGCAGAACACCGGCTCCATGAGCCAAAGCACCCGCCCCCCATGCATCACATACTGATCGATGATGAACTGGTCGCGGTCGCTGAAGGTGCTGTCGGGCTTGGCGATGATGATGGCCTTGTACTTGGGCTTCACCTTGGCCTCGCCTCCGGTCTCCACGCGGTCGGTGAGGCTGTTGATGCGCCCGTTCAGGGTCACGCGGTCCACACGATAGTACTCGGCCAACTGCTTGGCCATGTCGGCCGTCTGTCGGGCGGTGAGCTCCCCGTGCCCCTCAATGAAGGCGATGGCGTCCGTGCGCTCGCTGGCGGCCTTGCGGATGGCATTAGTCACCTCATACTCGAGGTCCTCGATGCTGCTGTTGAGCATCTGCTCGGGTGCAGCGCCCATCTGACTCTTGAGCAGTTGCAGCGCCACCTCGCGGCCCTTATAGGTGAGAATGGCACCGGGGAAGAGCAGTTTCTGCTCCACGTTGTCCTTGCCCTTGATTTGGATGTTGGTGGGCGCGATGCCCTGCTTTGCCAACTGGCGGTAGAGGTCGTTACGGCTCTTTTCGTCCACGCCCTCCGAGGGGTTGATGAAGATGTACTCGATGCGATTGCCGCTGAAGGCGCGGAACTCGTCCAGCGTCTCGCGGGTGCGGTCGCGCAGCCTGCGGAAACCGGCCGGCATGTCTCCATCGAGATAGACCTTGATGAAAACCACATCGTCCAACGACCCCAGCAGCTCCTTCGAGGTATCGGTAAGGGTGTAGCGCTTCTCGGTGGTGAGATCGAAGCGGGCAAAGAAGAACGACCCGAGCACGTTGACGGCCACGATGATCCCGATGAGAATCAGCAGCTGCACCAGATCGCGTGTCCTTGCACCGTTCATCACCATTTCCGGCTTTCGAGCACCGTGCGCGTCAAGGCCACGAAGAGTGCAATGAGACTGAGGAAGAACAGCACATCGCGGGTGTCGACCACTCCGCGGCTAAGGCTGCTGTAATGCGTATTGATGCTGATGGCGAGCAGAAAGGAGTCCCACGAGCCAAGGAACTGGAAAGAGGCGATGGAGTCGAGGCCTATCCACAGCGCCCAGCAGAGGAACACGGCCAGAATGAAGCTGATGATCTGATTGTTGGTGATGGCCGAGCTGAAGATGCCGATGGCCGTGAAACCCGCCCCCAAGAGCATCAGGCCGATGTAGGAGCCCCACATGCTGCCCGTGTCGATGTTGCCCACCGGATTGCCCAGCCTGTGCACAGAGAACCAATAGACCAGCGTAGGAAGCAGCGCAAAGACCACCAGCAGCACCCCTGCGAGGTATTTGGCGAGGATTATCTGCAGGTCGGTGAGCGGACGGGTGTGCAGCAGCTCTATGGTGCCGCTCGCCTTCTCATCGGCAAAGCTGCGCATGGTGATGGCCGGGATGAGGAACAGGAACACCCACGGGGCCACCGTGAAGAGCGTGCTGAGGTCGGCATAACCGTTCTCCAGCACATTGGCATCCGTGGGCAGCACCCACATGAACAGGCCCACGAACAGCAGGAACACCCCAATGACGATGTAGCCGATCAGCGAGTGCAGAAAACTGTTGACCTCCTTGAGAAGCAGTGCGCCCATGAGGCCGCGAAGATAGGTCAAGGACAAGGGATGCGTAATGTGAAACCTGTGTGGGCGTCCGCATTCCGGCAGACCTGCGAATCACTACTATTACCGCCTTAAACGCACCTTCATGCCGACCCTCAGAACTATTGCCGCGCTCATACTCTGCGCCACCTTGGCCGGATGCTGCGACTGGGACGACCGTTTCGACCGCTCTTTCACCTGTGTGCCTGCATTCAAGGCCGTGGACACCACGAAGGTGCTCTCCGTCATCGCCTTCGGGTCCTGTGCCGATCAGGACATGCCACAGCCCATACTGGACGATGCCGCGCAGAGCGGAGCGGACCTGTTCGTTTTCCTGGGCGACAACCTCTACATCGACTCCGAGGACTGCGATGTGTATTTCGAGAAATACTCCACCTTGGCCTGCAAGCCGCCCTTCATCAGACTGGTGACCTCGGTGCCCACCGTGGCCGTTTGGGACGACCATGATTATGGCAAGAACGATGCGGGGGCCGAGTTTGCGCTGAAGGCCGAGTCGAAGGATGTCTTCCTGCGCTTCTGGCAGGAGCCCGCCTACAGCGCGCGCTTCAACCATCCGGGCATCTATCATAGCCGGATGTTCGGGGACACTGCCCATCGCGTGCAGCTGATCATGCTGGACATGCGCACCTTCCGCTCCCCGCTGTCAGAAAACAGCGATGGTTATGTGGCCGATACAGACCCGGGGAAATCGTTCCTTGGAGCGGAGCAATGGGCCTGGCTGCGAGATCAGCTGAGCCTGCCTGCCAAGGTGCGCATCATCGCTACCAGCACCCAGTTCGGGATAGAGCTCAACGGTTGGGAGGCCTGGGCCAATTTCCCATTGGAGCAGCAGCGCATGGCCGACCTCATTGAAGAGACAGCGGCCAACGGGGTGGTCTTCATCAGTGGTGATGTGCACTATTCGGAACTGAGCAGGCAGGTGATCGGCAACTGCTATCCGCTCTACGACTGCACGGCCAGTGGACTTACGGAACTCGATTCGCCCGTGGCCAACCAGTTCCGCATCGGTCAGGCCATTGCCGAGCAAAACTTCGGCAAACTGACCATCGATTGGGAGGCCTCACCGGTGCAGCTCACCTACTCCATCCACGCTGTGGGCGGTGCGCAGAGGTTCAGCCACACCTTCTCGTTGGACGAGATCTCGTTCTGAAGACCATCCCTCATCACAGAGGCAACGTTACTGCCCCTGCCCCAGCGAGAAACCGCGCTTGCCATCGAAGGCATAGAGGTTCTCGGTCTTGATGCAGTCGATGCCGAGGCGGTCGGCAGCCTCGAGCAGGCCGATGATGTGCTTCTTGGTGATGGTGCTCCCCTCCTTCCGGTGCATGAAGCGGCAGCGCCAGTGATCGGTGCAGAAGGTCTCCGAGAAACCTTCCGGCCACACCTTGATGCCACGATTGGTGATCATGATGAGCTGCATGTCGTCCGAGTCCATCCTGCGCGCCAGCTCGGCCAGCGCATCGGGCGAGCTTCCGCCCCAGTGCACGAAGATGTCCACACCCAGCAGCTCCTTGTGGGCGGCAGGCCTGCGCTGATACTTGGGCAGGTTCATGCCCTTGCCATCCCCGTAGGTCATGGCGGCCAGTTTCTCGGGGCGTTTGCCCAGACGCTCGATCACCGCATCGGCAAAGGCGGCCGTGCCCACCTTATGCACACTGGTGCCATCCCGGAAGATGTCGTAGGTATGGATGCCGTCCTCCATGGTGCGGAGCCAAGCGTTCTGCACCCGTTCGGCCACATCGGCCTGACCGATGTGCACCAGCATCATGATGGCGCCTTGCAGCAGCCCCGAGGGATTGGCCACATCCTGCCCCGCGCGGCTGGGCGCAGAGCCATGGATGGCCTCGAACATGGCGCATTCCTCACCGATGTTGGCCGAACCCGCCAGACCTACCGAACCTGTGATCTGCGCGGCCACATCGCTCTGGATATCACCATAGAGATTGGGCATCACGATCACATCGAACTGCTCGGGCGTGGCCGCCATCTTGGCCGCACCGATGTCGATGATCCAATGCTCATTCTCGAGGTCGGGATACTCTGCAGCAATCTCATCGAACACCTTGTGGAACAGACCATCGGTCTGCTTCATGATGTTGTCCTTGGTGAAGCAGGTCACCTTCTTGCGGCCATGCGCCCGGGCATATTCGAAGGCATAGCGCACGATCTTCTCACATCCCGGACGGCTGATGAGCTTGAGGCACTGCACCACCTCATCGGTCTGCTGGTGCTCAATGCCCGCGTAAAGGTCCTCCTCGTTCTCACGGATAATGACCATGTCCATCTCCGGATGCTTGGTACTCACACAAGGATGCAGACTCTTGCAAGGCCGCACATTGGCATACAGGCCGAGGAATTTGCGGGTGGTCACATTGAGACTCTTGTAACCTCCGCCCTGCGGGGTGGTGATGGGCGCTTTGAGGAACACCTTGTTCCTACGGATGACATTCCAAGACTCGGGCGCGATGCCGGCCGTGTTGCCCGCCAGATAGACCTTCTCGCCCACCTCAATGATATCCAGTTCAATCTTCGCCCCTGCTGCAAGGAGGATGCGCAACGTGGCATCCATGATCTCTGGGCCGATGCCATCGCCCTTGGCTACTGTGATTCGTGTCATGTCTCTTGGTTTTAGCGTTGCAAAACTCCCGAGCACATGTCATAATTCAAAATTTATACTTTAGATGATACACATAAACCTACGTTATGCATAAGACAAGCAAATCAGTCACCCGAGCGGAAGGCACTTAAGGGTTGATATCCTGACCACCGAAGTAGCCGTAACCGTTGTTGTACTCAAAGCGCCAGCAGTCGGCCACGTGGGGGTTGATGAGCATGATGTTCCCCGATCAGTTGCACCGGACACGGAATGGGTCACACCCTGTGATACACCTCATCGAACGGAACTCGGAAGCGTGGCCCGTAGATGCCTTTCGGGTCCCCTACCCCACAACTGATGACCATGTTGATCTCGGCACCGCCCGGCAGGTTCAGTATCTTTTTCACCTGCAAGGTATCGCTGCCCTCCATGGGGCAGGTGTCATAGCCGATAGCGGCCATGCTCACCATGAAGTTCTGCGCGGCCAGCCCGGCACTCTTGTGGGCAATGATGCGCATGTCGCTCGCTCGGGTCTGCCTGTAGATGGGCCTGAACAGACCGACCACCTGGAAGATGGCATATCTTACGGCTCCGAGTATGCCAAGGAAATCGGTGTAGAGCAAAGGGATGAGCTTGCCATAGTAGTCCAGTGCCATCTTCTTGCGCTTGAGGTCACGGTCGGAGAGGTCGGGCCTCTCGTAGGTCCGGTGCAGGAAGTCGATGTTGGCCTTGGCGCGTTTCCGCCAAAGGTCCTTGCGGGTCACCACCACCACCATCTGCTGTGCGGTCTTGGCCGCGTTCTGGTCCAGACATGCCTTGGCCATCCTGCCCAAGGTGTCCTTGTCGGTGATGTGATAAAACTCCCACAGCTGGAGGTTGCTGCTGGTAGGTGCCAACGAGGCATTGACCAGACATTGCCTCACCTGTCCGGCATCTATGGGCTGGTCCGTGTACACCCGCACTGAACGCCTGTAGGCGATGGCCTCTGTGACGGTCTTCTCCATGGTCGTTTTTGCTGTCAAGTATACGGGGGGCAGGAGGAACCGGAGAACGGCCCCACGTCAAAGGTGCGCAGATGGAAGAAGTAAGACCTCAGAAATCAGAAGTCAGACTTCTTAGCCGTATATACGCACTGTTCCCTGCCAACGGGGACAGCCTTATCTCTGGACGATGACCCGCTGTCTTTCCACATGACCGTTGGAGCGGATAGCGATGATATACATACCGTCCACCAGACCCTCCACGCTCACCGTCATCAGGCCACCCTGTGCATTTGCCTTTCTGACTAGGCTACCTGTCATACTGTAGATCCCGACCTCTGTACCCTGCGCTGCATCGGCATCGGAGATAGCAATGAAGATGCGGTCGCTTGCAGGATTGGGGTAGATGTGCACATCCTGACCGGGGGCTGCTGCAGCATCCATCCCGATGGAGAAATCATTGAACAGCTTGCAGACGAACATGTCCTGCCAGTTGATGTTGGCCGTGGACGTCAGGATGTCATCGCCAAAGGCCACACTTGCAGAGAAGCCGCCCGTGACAAGGATATTGCCTTCGCTATCAGCGGCAATGGCATTTGCGAAGCTGGTGCCGTAGGGAGGAACGTTACCGGCCTGTAGTTGATCGAGAAGGGCGCCATCGCTGCCGATCTTGAATACGGTGGCATGGTTGCCACCTATGGTCGTAGCGATCAGGTTATTGCCATAGTGCAGTTCATATCCCTCAGTGGTTCCGACCACGTAAGCATTCCCATCACTGTCGAGTGCGACCCCACGGCCATAGTCATTACCCTCCGACCCCAGTGTTCTTACCCAGAGATTGTTGCCCGCGAGGTCGAACTTAGCCACGAACATGTTCTGATCACTGCCCTGAAAATCAGCGGTGATCTGATTGTTGCCGAACCTCAGCGAATCCCCTTCCCACCATCCGGTGAGGTAAATGGCGTCATCCGAAGCGTATATCCCCTCAGGGGTAAAGTTGCTAAAACTGTTGAGCACCTCTGTTCTGGAGGCCCCTTTGGCCCACTGTGCCACACCACTGCTGTTGTACTTGACCAGAAATGCGTTGCGCAAAGAGGCATTGTTGGCCACATAGATGGTCTTCTCTGCATTGAAGAAGGTGGTGTCCAGTCCGGACCAACCGGCCATGTACACGTTATTGTCGGCATCGGCAAATACAGCCTTGTTGTCATATTCGGCATTGAAGCCATAGCTGGAAGCAGCACTGAAGGTGGAAGCGTTATACCAGAGGAAATCGCCCGCGTTGCTGTATTTGGCAATTAAGTGACGGTCACCATAATTCGGAGTGAGGATGGTGCCATCGAATGCGCTGGCCCCCTTTCCGACAAAAAGCACGTCACCATTGCCGTCCACGGTGACGCCCTCGGTGCCCCACCCCCCCGTGGCCTTTCTGAACCATAGGAAATTCCCATCGGCATCGTATTTCACCACGTATGAATAACCGTAGTAACCCCCACCATCGTTGTCATGAACGATCCAGTTCCCATCAAAGCTCACAGAATCGGTGCTCATGTCACCGACCACGAAGACATTGCCGTTGGCATCTGTGGCCACTCCCGTCCCGGTCGTGGTTTTGAATGGTGCTGGGGTGATGGGATTCCTTGCCCACAGCAGATTGCCATTAGGACTGTATTTTGCCACGAACATGGCCATGGACAGCGTATCGGAATTGGCCAGATCGGTGCTTCCGAAAAA
This sequence comes from uncultured Chryseobacterium sp., assembly GCA_964488095.1. Lineage (GTDB taxonomy): Bacteria > Bacteroidota > Bacteroidia > UBA10329 > UBA10329 > UBA10329. The sequence continues at coordinate 25,135 of CAZATP010000026.1, read as the reverse complement.
CATGGTATCGCTGATGAAGGTGCCCACCACGATGATGTTCCCGGCCGGGTCGGTGGTGATGGCGTTGCCCATGTCCGAATCCTCGCCTCCGGCATTCTTTGCCCAAGCGTATTCCAACGATTGTGCGTAGCCCTGCGTGAGCGTTGCAGCGAAAAGAGCGATATGTAGGAGTGTTCTCATGCCCTGCATGTTAGAGTTTATAGTGCTGACCCTGCACTTCTGGTTGTCAAGCAAAATTGTACGGACAGGAATGCTTGTTTTCTGACGGTTGTCATCGGAGGATATGATTTTGAGGGGATTGAATTGATTGCTGATTATCACCGCTTTCTGATTTCCGAAGGTTTTCGTGTTCCCTCTTTCATCTTTCAAATCTTAGCTGAAGGTCATAACGAGATGAACGGCACCGGGGGGAACAACAGGGGCCTTGATGCCGTGGATGATGGCCTTGTCGAGGGCGAATCCCGAATCGACATCACCGCCCTTGGACGAGATGAAAAAGCAGATGCCCGAGAGGTTGTACTGCTGTAGGGCATCCGTGGTGAAGCGGATGAACCCCGTCATCGCCCCTCTCGGGCACAAACCGAACAGCAATAGGAAGGCCGTATTCGAGACTATGCGTACGCCATGCTCCTCAAAGACAGGAACACCATCGTTCTCAGGAAAATCAGGAGTGCAGGCTCAGCGGCCTGCGAACCTCCGTCCGCCCGCCTGCGCCACCCACCACACCCAGGCCATGAACAGACCTTGAATGGGCAGCCTTATCCAGGCTGCGGCTCTGCTGCCTATGGCCGGATCATCGCGCAGCACATCCCAAACATGCAATGGAAGAAAGACGATCATCAGCGCCAGTGCGCCCCAGGCCGCCCATCTGCGTGTGAACGGAACGAAAAGGCCGATTCCAAGAACAATCTCTGCCAGCCCTGAGCCGATATTGGCGAAATCCTGCGACATCCATGCAGGCACGAATGCCGCATAGAACTCCGGGTGAATAAAATGATTGATGCCTGCTACCAGCAGAAAGGCACCGAAAGCGTAGGCCGCAACAGCCTTAGCCTTAGCCATGTGAGTTCACTTTCGCATCCTCATAGTGGCACTTGAGGATAGATTCCAGCGTTTGTTCGCCACGGGCAATGGCCTGCACCTTATCCCATAGCTCGGGCCTGAGCAGGTGCAGCATCTTCTGCTCCACCTCCAGAATGTGCGGGAAATTCTCCTGCAACTGGGCATCCCACACGTGCGCATAGGTCTTTATGTCGTCCGGATAGACAGCTTTGCGGTCCGTGCCTTCGTCCAAGGCCAAGAAGGGCTCAGTCACGTTCAGATAGCCATAGTCGTCCGTAAGCTGCTCTCCGGGGTGGATATCTCGGATGGCGATCTCAAAATCATAGGCCGTGCTCATACAGTTCGAGCGGAAACTATGATTCACGTAACGCCCATGGTCCCAGCAGAGCACGAAATTGCCCACATTATTGCGGAACGTGTAGGTGTAGAGCACATTCTGGAAAAAAGGGTCCAACGCATCGATCTGCTGCGGGGTGAACTCTCTGTCCAACTGATCGAGCACCCAGGTGATGGTGCCCTTGGGAATGAATTTGGTGGCCACTACCCCGTAGCCGATCTCGGGGCTGATGAATCTGATCTCGGTGTCCGGATGGATCATGGAGGAATGAGCGGTTCGGGGTTCGATCACAGGACGGACGGTTATTCTCCGAACGCCTAAGACAGGACGAAAGTATCTGCCTTCCAGCAACAAAAGACAAAGACTCCCCTTCCGATGAAGAAATTTAAATCCTGATTATCAGAATGTTGCAAGCATTTCAGACCAAGAATCGCGCCTGAACATGAAAAGCGACCGCCACCGAGCGCAGCGGTCAGTCCTTCCTCAATTCCACCCAAAGCTCGTTGCCTGCCCTTGGCGCGATGGAATTGGCACAGGGCTCCAAGTACTCCACCGTGAACAGCGGGGCGAAATAGCCGAGATACTCCTCTTTCGACCCTCCAAATGGCGGTCGGTCGGCATTCATAGGGACTCCGAACAACACCCCGACCAGTCTTCCGCCCGACTTCAGCAAACGGTGCATACTATCGGCATAGGCCTTGCGCAGGGCCGGGTCAAGGGCGCAGAAGAAGGTCTGCTCCAGAATAAGGTCATAAGGCCCTTCATGTTGGAAGAAATCACCACAGATGAGGTGGTCTTTCGGGAAATCGGGCACCCGCTCCGAGAATGCCTGCAGTGCGAGAGGGGCAATATCAATCACGAACACATTCCGGAAACCTTTCCTCCACAGATATTCTGCCTCATGGCCGTGGCCACAGCCGGGGATGAGGATGCGTAAAGATGTGTCCGTGAGCGTGTCGATGAATTCCTTTAGCGGTGTGCTTGGCCCACCGAGGTCCCAACCGATCTCTCCTTCCTTATAACGGGTATTCCAGAATTCACCGTCCAACTGCATCGTCTGTTCTTTCATGGGTCCGCGAAGTTAAACTCCATGGCCGCAGAGCCCGTGAGGTCTGACCGCAGTTCGACCTGAATGTCCTGCGTTCCGTCAGATATCATCATGGTGGCGGTGTTGGGCGGTATGGTGCCGATGTTGTGCGCGTGCAGATAGAGATAGACCCGCTTGAAGCCGGACGCATCGAAATTGACGACCTTGGGCTCGCGCACGATGGAATACTCGGTGATGATGCACTGGTCGTTGATGTAGATGGAGACGATGTCCCCATCGATCACCTGTGCATCCCACACTTGAATCTTCAGGTTCCTTCCACGAAGATTCAGTTTGTGTTCATTGCGGATAGGATTAACGCGCCTTCCGTTCACACGGGATGGGAGCTCACTGAGGCTGTCGCCAAAGGCCACTTCCTCCTCCTTTGGGACCTCTATGACCGGCTGCACCGGCTTTGGCTGCTGTTCCGGCTCTGCTCTGACAGACTCCTCGGCCACAATCTCCTCCTTCACTGGCGTCTGGACCACAACGGCAATGGGCGTGGGCTGCGGGGCCTCGCGCACCTCCACAGGGGTGAAGTCGTCCACCGTCTCGCTCTGTGTGAGAATGAGCACCTGAGGCTGCGGCTCGGGTTCGGGCTGTTTCTTCGCTTTCGGTTCCTCATCCACCACCTTATCACCGATGCGCCAAAGCTTGACGGTGCGGTCCAGACTGGCAGAAAGAACCATGGCAGGGCTGCCTTGGGCGTCAAAATCAAGGATGGTGCCCTGCTCTGCCCCAGCATCCATCACCAGACGTTTCTCCTGCAGGTCCCACATCTGAAAGCGTGAGGCGTGGTCGGTGGTAATGATATAACGGCTGTCGTCCGTCTGGGCCATGTTGCTGAATCTGCGCCCGCCCGAGCCCGAGCGGAAACTGGTTCGGAGCAGGAAGGTCTTCGCATCGCGCATATCCACCCTTGCGTTGGAGCACCATGTGAGCAGTTGACTGCCATCGGCAGAATAGCTGAGCGACTGGATGATGCAGGTACCTGTGTTGTATTCACGGACAACCTTGTTGGTCGATGGGTCCAATACGATAAGGTATTGCCCTGCCGCGAACACCAATTCTTTCCCGTCCGGGCTCAGGGCGGCACACTTGATGGGATCCTTGCGGTCGGTATAAACGGTGGTGAAGGTGCCATTGCCAGCCACGGGGGCCACTTTCAGCTTCTTGCCCTCCCCACCGAAATAGACGGAGTTCCCATCCTTGGAAAGCAGCGCGAAATGGATGTTGATGCGCTCTGAGGGATGCTCTGATGTGTTGACCTTTCGGACGGCCCTGCCCGTGGCCGCATCCCAAACAATGACATGACCGTCACTGGATGCCGACACGAGCCTGCTGCCATCCTGCGAATAGCGGAGGTCGTTCACGGAGCTGTAATGTCCCTCGGTGGTGGCCACCTTCTGCCCTGAATTCACATCCCAGATGGCCACTTCGCCCCGGGTGCCGCCTGTGGCAAAGGTCCTCCCATCGGGAGCGAACACCGCTTTGCGCACCCCATGGGCATTATCGCTGAAGGTGCGCACCGGAAAGAGGTCGAATTCCTGGGCCATCCCAAGATTCGTCCAAAGAAAAAAGGCACTCGTCAGGCGTAGAAGTCTATTCATCGGCACAGAACCGAGTCATAGTTAGGAAAAAACAGGTTATGATGAACGCCACCACCTGAATATAGTTACGCTGAATATCAACGCACTAAATGCCTGTGCACTAACGGAATCCGTTCCTTGCCGCCATCCATCGGGTGCCGATGGTGCTGAAGGTGATGATGGTGACACTGCTCAAGGGCATGAGAATGGCCGCAAAGAGTGGGGAAATAAGGCCTTGCACTGCCATGGTGATGCCCACTGCATTGTAAAGGAACGAGAGCACAAAACTCCAACGCACTACGCGCACGCACGACCGCGCAAACCGGAGAAGACGCGGCAGAGCGCTGATCGATTCCGATTCGAGGATGCCATCGCAGGCGGGCGAGAAGCCATGCACATCCTCCACCACAGAGAATCCGGCATCGGCCTGACGCAGCGCGCCCGCATCATTCAACCCATCGCCCACCATCAGCACCTGCTCTCCCCTGCCTTGCAAGGCCTTGACATGGTTCAGCTTGTCGAAGGGCGACTGGTCGAAATGCAGCTCCTCCACCCCGAACGTGTTCTTCAGGAAGGCACGCTCTCTGTCGTTGTCACCTGACAGCACCTCAACACGATGATCCTGCCGAATCTGTGCGAACATGCTTTCCAATCCCTCCCTGTAGCGCTTGCGGATGGAGAACACACCTCTTGCCTCGCCATTGATGCTCACACAGACGATGGATCCGGAAATGCCGGGCTGACGGGTCCAAGCAACGCCCGTCCACTCCGGTGAGCCCACCTTGACCGACTGCTCCCCTACACGGCCCTCGATGCCCATGTTCGCCACCTCGCGGTATTCGTTCACTGCCAGTCCATGGCCTTTCAGATGCTGCGAGAGTGCACGGCTCAGTGGATGTGAACTGTTGGAGGTGACCGCATGGACCATTGCCTGCTCAGCTTCCGAAAGCGTTCCTTCGAAATGGACCTCGGGCCGTTCGGCCGTGGTGAGGGTGCCTGTCTTGTCAAAGATCACAGCGGTGATGCCGGCCAATACCTCGATCAGGGCCGAATCCTTGAGATACAGCCCGTTTCGGCCCAGTATCCGTATGCCATTGCCCAAAGCGAACGGCATGGTGAGGGCCAGCGCACACGGGCAAGAGATGATGAGCACGGCTGTGAACACATCGGCCACGCGCAAGGGGTCTATGAAGGCCCATACGATGGCCGCCAGAGTGGCAATGATGAGCACCGTTATGGTAAAGCGCTGCGCCACACGGTCCATCAGACCGCCCATGGTGCGTCTTTCCTTCTTGAACACCTCGGCATCCCACAGCCCGGTGAGATAACTCTGCGACACCTCTTTGGTGAGCACAATGTGCACTGCCCCGCCCACCTGACGGCCACCGGCATAGATAGGGTCGCCCTTGCGCTTGGTGATAGGCTCCGACTCGCCTGTCACGAAACTGTAGTCGATGCTGGCGTGGTCGCTCATCAGCACGGCATCGGCAGGGATGAGGCCGTTGGACAGGATGACCAGCTCATCGCCCTTATGGATGTTGCGCAGCGCAACGGCCTCCTGAACACCGTTCTTCACCCGGGTCACCGCCATCGGGAAATAAGCGCTGAAATCGCGGTCGAAAGAAAGAGCCTTGTAGGTGCGGTCCTGATACCAACGGCCCATGAGCAGGAAGAAGATGAGTCCGGCCAGACTGTCCATGTATCCCACACCGAGTCCGAACACGATCTCGGCCATACTGCGCCCATAGAGCGCAACAATACCAATGGCAAGAGGCACATCGATATTCACCGTGCGATAACGCAGGGCCTTGTAGGCCGACCGCATGAAGAGCATGGCCGGATAGAACATCACGAGTGACCCCAGCACAAGGTTCAGCACATTGAACACCGTTTGGAACGTGCCCTCCACCCCGTGCTCATCCGACAGGTAATCGGGAAGACTGAGAAGCATGATGTTGCCGAACGCGAAACCGGCCACGGCCAGACGGATCAGCAGGTCGCGGTCGTAGGTGGATGCACTGCTGCGCTTGAGATCGCGCAATGAAAGGGAGGGCTCATAGCCCACCATGGTGAGCAGTTCCACCAACTGACGGAGTGAGACCACACTGTGCCTGAACGTGACGGAAAGCTCCTTGCGCAGAAAATTGACCTGCGATGAGACGATTCCTGTATTGAGCCTTTCCAGATGCTCCAACAGCCAGATGCAACTGCTGCAATGGATGTTCGGTATGAACAGTGTGACCTTGGTGAGCTCTCCATCACTGAAATCGACCAGTTCTGAGCGGATGTCGTCCAGATCGAGGAAGTTGAAACGGTCTCCCAGCTCGGTGCGCAACATCTGTGCACCCGGACTGCTCTCCATATCATAGTAATTGCAGAGACCGCTCTCGTCCAAAAGGTCGAAAACCGTGCGACATCCCTCACAGCAGAAGGTGTGCTCCTTATGAATGATCTCCTCTTGGCGGCACTCCTCTCCGCAGTGGTAGCAATTGGTCAACGTGTCGGTGGCCGCCATTGCGGGCAAAGTTCCCCAGCGCCACTGCGAAACTACTGACAGGGGTCATGCCTTGCACTGATAGAGGTCGTTCGTGCACGTCCGCACCTTCGCTTTGCCCTGTCTGAAGATTTCAAGGACGAAGGACGATGGGCCCTGCGGTTGGCGCATCTTTGCCGGACATAGCAGCATCATGGAAAAGCAAGAGGTCATCCGATTGAGTGAGGCCATTCAGGACATCATTTTGAAAAGTGGTGAGCAGCGCCTCCGGCCCAAGGAGCTTATGCCCGAGCTCATAGCCCGTGGATTCTTCAAGAAGGACGAGAAATTCGGCAAACCCCTTCGCGATGTGCTCAACAGATTGGACAAGGCGGGTCAGCTGAGCCTTATTCCCCAAGTGATTGCAGACCGTCAGGAAAAAGCAGTATACTGGTACTTTGAGGCTGTGGACATGCCCGCACCGAAGCCTGTAAAAAAGACCGTGGTGAAGAAGACCGCGGAGAAGCCTAAGTCTGAAAAAACGAAGGTGACCAAGCCTAAGGCAGAGAAAGTAGTGAAGACTGCGGTTGCCGCACCTACTGTGAAAAAAGTAGCCGCGAAGAAAAAGACGTACGGTCCAGCGATGGAACCTGCACTGAAGAAGGCCACACCCGTCAAAAAGAATGCCGCAGAACCAGTAGCGAAGAAGGCCGCAGCCAAGTCGGAAGCCAAAGAGAAGCCGGCACCGAAGGCGGCCGCCAAGAAGAAACCAGCGGCACCGAAAAAATGACCTGTCCGGGAAACCTCAGTTCATACCGAGCTTGAAGGCAATCTCCTTGACGAACATGCTCACCTGCTCGGGAATAAGCAGCACGGACAGCGCGAAACCGAAGGCCGCACCCCAGAAATGGGCATCGTGTGCCACGTTATCGTTGCTGTTGCGATGCTGATACCACTCGTAGGCCAGATAGAGCGGTCCGATGACAAAGGCAGGAATGGCAATGGGAATGAACATCACATAGATGCCCATGGTAGGCATGAAATAGATGGATGAGAAGAGCACAGCACTCACCGCACCGCTCGCCCCAACGGCATTGTAGCTGAAGTTGTCCTGATGCTTCCGATAGGCCGGAAGCGTGGAAAACAGCACACCGCCCACATAGAGCAGCACGTAGAGCATGACGCCCAGATCGCCCCTGTAGGCCGAGAAAAACTCCTCGGCCACTGCCCCGAAGTTCCAGAGCACCCACATGTTGACGAAAAGATGCAGCCAGCCCGCATGCACCAGCGCATGCGTGATGCTGCGGTGCCATTCGTTGCCATGCTTCATCAGATAGGCATTGAACTGCAGGCGGGCCATGATGTCATGCCGCTGCATGGCCACAATGGACACGAGCACCGTAATGGCGATGATGATGTTGGTCATTCTTCCGAAATCAGATTCTCTGAAATAAGTTGGCGCTCTTTCCAATCGCGGATGGCCTTCTCTGCGGCCTGGCGGCCCTCTTCGATGATCTCCTGCGCACGGTAGAATTCCAGCGTAGCACCCACACTGCGCGGCACATTGACCACAATGTCGGGCCGATGGATCTGGATGCTCTGCAGGCACATGCGGTCCTGCATGAAATCGAACGTCCTGCTGATGAGGCCTATGTAGCCGAGATTGAGTTCCTGTGTCTCACTGGGCGATTTCTTGAGATTGAGCCAACTGCGCATGTTGTTCACCATGCGCGACATATAGGCATCGGGTTCCTCATCGTCCTTTGGCAGGTTGGATTTCTCCAGATCCTTCACCAATGGTTCTTCCGCATTGATGTTCACCGCAACCAGAAGCTCGGTGCGCAAAGGAAGGAGCGGTTCGATAGGCAGCGGGTTGAGCACACCACCATCCACCAGTATCCTACCATCCATCTTGTAGGGAGTGACGAATGTCGGGATGGCCGAGGATGCCCTGATCACCTCGAAGAGGTCGCCTTTCTGAAGCCAGATCTCCTCACGGGTCTTCACGTCAATGGCCACGGCCGTATAGGCCTGACTGAAATCCTCAATGCTGATATCACCCAGAAGCGTGCGAAGGGTTTCCATCAGTTTTTGCCCCTTCACCATGCCTTGGCCCGAGAACGTAAAATCCATGAGACGGAAGGTCTCCATGCGGTTCAGCTCGATGGCCCATTTCTTGAAAGGTTCAATACGGTCGGCACAGAAAATGCCGCCTACCAGCGCACCTGCTGACGAACCCGAAACGGCACGGATGTCGAATCCTTCCCGCTTCAGCACCTCAATCACCCCAATGTGGGCGAATCCCCTTGCTCCTCCACTGCCAAGGGCCAGCGAAACAGTCCTTCTATGTTCAGGCATTCTTAATGGATGCTTTCAACCAACTTGCCGACAAAGATGCGACACCGCTAGCGAGTCCACCGATCAACCCCGTGACAATGACCAGCACAATGGCCGTCTGCGGCAGTCGGAACAGTTCCAGCACCCTGTATGTGAGCACGGAATCTGTGGTCCTGTCTATGTAGAAGGCAAGTATCATCCACGGGATGGAAACCCCGTAGAAACCGGAGAAGAACCCCGTTCGGTCGCCTTTGCCGATGACCAGTTCCACCACGAAGGCGGTGATCACGGCCAGCCACCAGAATTCAAAGCGATACTGGAGTCCAGAGGCAATGACGCCTATCACCAGTATCCGTGCAACAAGATTCCATCCTCGCATGAGCATTCGATTTGCGGGTCTCAATGATGTTTGATTCAATGCGCTGGTGACACGGTTCTCACGGTCCATTTTCCTGAATCGAGGTCGCTCGCCTTCAGCAGATGCAGTTCATGATACTGCCCCTTGACCCAGTGGCGCAATGAGCGCAGATAGCCATGACTTCCCGGATTGCCACTCTGCCCACCGGGAAGGGCACCGAAGGCCTTAGGCCCGTCAGGCGTCAGCTCAACCACCATTCTCCACGATGGTCCATGGCTGGACGTCATGGCATTGGGCGCATTCTTGTTGCCGCCCACGGCCAGTTTTGGCGAGCTGAAAGCATCGAGCTTCATGAGGTGCATCACGCGGGTGCCCTGATAGCGGCCCCAATGAGGCTTGGCAATGTTGAAATCCATCAGGTCTTTCAGCTTGACAGCAGTCCAATAGAACGCATCGTAAACGATCTGGCGGGCGTTGTCCTTGCGCTCGGTGAAATGGTGATCGAAAATGGGATGGTCCGGATGCTTGGTGAGCAGGTCGATGGTGACGCGGGCATGTGGATACACATAGCGTTGGTCCCTAAGGTCGAGATAGGCCTTTCCCGACCGGTCGAATTCCTCCAACGAGTATCGGTAATACTCGGACTGATCCCATTTCGGGTCGTTCAGTTCATCATAGATGAGGCTATTCAGCTCGTCCCACCAGATCTGAAAAATGGTGGGCGATATGATACCCGCATGATGATAGTAGTCCCATTCCAGAAGAAGATAGACCGCCAGCATCTCGGTCTCCTTGTTCTGGAATTCCAGCGTGTCAAGGAAGTTCAGCATGACCGGCAAAGCCTCTGCCGCCAACATGTTGTAATTGCTGTTCTGCAGGGCCATCATGCTCTCCACGGTGGCGAGAGAATCGTTGCGCAGGAAATCATTGATGGTACGGTTGCGGAATTCCTCAAAAACGCCTGTGTAGTAATAAGGGTAGAGCGTATCGGTAGGAGCCTGATTGGCCGAACTGACGAACCCTCGCTCAGGATTGACCATGTGCGGGTTGTGCTGCTGTGGAATATGGTCGCGGAGGTCGATAAGCGGGTCGGCACCGTTGAGGATGAACCGGCCGTGTCCCTGCGGCTTCTTCGGGAATTTCCCCTGCTGCCAGATGGCAATGTTGCCCTCCACATCGGCAAACACGAAATTCTGTCCCGGACATCCGAAGTGCTTGATGGCCTCTGCATAATCCTCGTATCCGTGGGCGCGGTTGAGGCCATGGAAGGTCATGAGCTCATTGCTCGGTTCATGGGCCGACCATCGCAGGGCAAGGTGATTCCCGTCCTCGCTCACATGGGCAATCGGCCCATAGTGCGTATAGATGACGGTGTCCACCACCGTTTTCTCTCCTCGCACCTTGATCTCTTCCAAGCGGATAGAAGTCTCGCGCCATTGGTCGCCATATCGGTAACGCTTCTTGTCTCTGTCCTCGAACTCGATGGAGAAATAATCCTTCACATCGCGACCAGCATTGGTAACTCCCCAAGCGATACGCTCATTGAACCCGATGACCACTCCAGGGGCACCAGGAAGCGAGACACCGTAGCAATTGATTCCGGGGGCATGCAATTGCACCTCATACCATATGCTGGGCAAGGCCAGTCCGAGGTGAGGGTCGTTGCAGAGGATAGGATTCCCGTTGGCCGTGCGTGCACCTGCCACCGCCCAATTATTGCTTCCGATGTGCGAGGGCTGGGGATCGATGGTATGCCAAGTGCCACCGCCAAAGAAGGCCTGAGCACCCTCAGACCGTGCGCTCGTATCTGGGGCGAAACCGGGCACAATAGGGTCTTTCAGTCTATTCTGTTCCGGATAAAGGAAGGCGAAAAGCTCGGGACCAAGCAGTTTCAGTGCCTCCGTATTGGCAAAGTCGCGTTCGCTGCCCGTGAGCATTTTGGCCATGTGCTTGAGCAATAAGGACGATTTCAGCGGTGTCCATGGCTCCGGGCGATAATCCAGAAGCTTGTATTCCACAGGGAGTTTCCTATAATCGAGCGTGGCGATATAGGCATTGATGCCAGCGGTGTAGGCATCGATCACAGAACGGCTCACGCTGTCGCCACTGAACGCCTCCAAGGCCTCCTCGGCCGCCCATGTCATGCCGATGCGCCTCTGTTCAAGGTCGAACTCTAAAGTGGACGGGCCTATCACCTCTGAAAGGCGGCCTGCTGCGGCACGGGTCTGAGTTTCCATCTGCCACAGCCTGTGACTGGCAGTAAGGTAGCCTTGCAAGAAATACAGGTCGTGGTCGTTCTCTGCGAAAATGTGCGGCACATCGCGATCATCCACCACCACGCGCGAACCGGCCCGAAGTCCGGCCAAGGATTCGGGCACATCCATCAACCTCTCCGGCCTTTCCGCATTCTGCCATACCCCGTGGAAAGGGTCCATGAACCGAGCCACAGGAGGCAACTGACCGAACTTGGTGTCGAGTGCCCAAGTCAGCAGTACGGACAGGACGATTCCAATCGCGGGTTTGAACATTCGCATGATGGCACAGCTGTTGTAAGGTGGGGGCAAGTTATCAAATTGACCCCCTCGTCACGAAAATCTATACAATGACACAACATGGACGTAACCTGAGGAGCGTTCCTCCGTTGAATGCTGACCATTTACCCAGCCAAGTGCATCAGGTTTACACCCGGTCCTACATTCTTTGCTTTCTGCTTGCGGTAGTTCTTACCGTTGCCTCTGTCATCGGCTCAAGTGCCCAGCCTGTCCCTCCTGCCGAGAGCAACATCCCATTTCTGGTGACCTTTGGCCCAAAGGCTGACAAGAGTTATGGGGATGACGACCATTCGCAGGTGTTCTTCCTCTCAGTGCCTGTGTCAGAGACGAATCCCATCTACATCCGCATTTTCGACCCGGAGATCGGGGGAGAACATGACGAGATCATCGGTGCAGCGGACACGAAGACCAAATTCAGCGTGTATGGGGGCAAAGAAGCCTATTCGCACAAGGATGCACGATTGACAGACCCCGTAGGTTCCTATAAGAGTGGGACCTTGTTGGACTCTCGGACATTCGATGCATCGAACAAGAACGACAACGGTTGGTATGCCTTCGGTCCGTTCGACCCGAAGCAGGGCGAACGGATTGATGAATTCAACTCCTACATCTTCAAAATCGTGGCGGAGGGGATAGAAGGGAATGACGGCAACCTCTACCAGTACTTCTTCAGCAGAAGCCCGTCCGTTAACATAGCGATAGAAGGTGCCAACGCGTTCAGCTACGAGTGGACCTTCAGAATGCCCAGTGAACCCGCTGCGGTTTCGCACCTGTATCCTTATATCACGGCAGATGTGGTCTCCATTCAACAGTACAATTTCGATTGGGACGATGATGGCGTAATAAAGATCGTCTCCTATGAGAAGAAAGGGGAATGGGTGAAGATGAGCAACGAGAGCGACTGGGCGAACAGCCAGCACTCCATTGCAGAGACAGAGCGTAAAAGCTCGTTGGACATTCAGTTCTCCAAAGTCCGGGAGCGCTCGAAAAAGAACAATAACGTCTGCTTCTCAGTGAAAAACCAGTACGGTCAGTTCATGCCGTTCTACTCCATCCCGATCGGGGGGGTTCAGAAGTTCAAATATGACCTCAACCTTATTGACCGTATGCGCGAAGGTGAGCGTCATAAGGGTGAGAAGGTTTTCAGATAGGTCAACACTCCTCGAACGGTGCGCAGACTGCTACTCGCATTTCTACTTGTTGCCTATTGGCCGCTCGGCAGCAGCGTGGTTGCCCAGAATTCGGCTGGTGGATTCGACACACGGCTGTTCGCAGAGGGAATGGGGCTATCCAGTTCTTTCGTGGTCGGCACCATGGAAAGTCCGCAGGGCAGGCTCATAGTTGCGACCAAATTCGGTGTCAAGCTCTTTGATGGGAGGAATTTTGCAGTGCTTTCGTTGGACAGCACCAATCTCGACAATGTGTCGGTGCTCTACCGCACTGGTGACACTGTTTTCCTTGGACTGACGGACGGCAACGTCATCGTTTTCACCAATGGCGCCCTGACCAGGTTGACCACAGGTATTGAAGACCAGATCAAATTCATCCGGTTCGATAAACGCACGGGGCTCACTTTGGTAAGTCGGTCAGGAAAACTGGTCCGCATGAAGGACGGCAAGCAGTCAGGACATGACATTCTTCCAAGTGAATCGTTGGTGAATTCTGTGGTGATGCCCAAAGAGGGGCAGCTGATCATTGGAACAAACGAAGGCGTCCATATCGTTCATTTGAATACAGACGGTTCGTTGAAATCTGCGAAGAAACATGACCTCATCCCATCCACGCGGGTAATGGCCTTGGAGCTCGTCTCAAGTAAAGACCTTGTATGGCTGGCCACGGAGGATGAGGGACTGTTCCTGATGAGTGATGTTTCCACCGAAGGGCTGAAGGTCAGTGCCATTGACCTGAACGGGATTCAAAGCAAAGAGCTGACTGCAGTTAAGGAGGATGCGAAGGGAAGAATCTGGCTGGGTGTGCGGGGTTCTGGTCTGCATGGCATTGAATTGAAGGACTCAGTATCGGTAGCGACCACCTTCCATGCGCTTTCCGACCCGGCACTTCAGCAGCATGACATCAGCAGCATCTATGAGGACAGTGAGGGAACGCTCTGGGTGAGTACGCTGGGTGGTGGTCTGGTCCAAGTGCTTGACAGAGTCTTTGATCATCCATTTGATGCAGATTGGCTTCGCCAGCAGCGCATCACCCAACTGTTCCGGGATTCCAAGGAGCAGACGTGGATCGGCATCGACAAGGGCGTGTTTCTCGCGAAAGCAGTAGATGGCGTCACGCAGTTCACTTATTACCACATCGGTGGACAGACCGTCACCTCGATTGTTGAGGGATGGAACGGTACGCTCTGGATAGGAACGGAATCGAACGGCACCTACAGAAAGCCCAAGGACTCAGAGAGTTTCACTCAAATGGAACTGCCGGGCGGCAAACTGGCCAATTCGGTAAATGCGGTCGTGGTGGGCAAGGACCATATCAATGTCTGCACCAAAGGAGGGCTGTTCGTGATGGACCCTTCCGGTAAGATCAGACAACATATCCGGTCTGAGGAGGGTTTGCCACACAACAATGTTCTTTGGGCACATACTGACAGTCACGGGAATACGTGGATCGCCAATCAGGGAAACCGGATTTCCTTTTACCGTGATGGCGAGGTGAATTTCCTTGAAGACCGTGACGCGCAGAACATCACCGATGTGCATCATATCATCGAAGACAGTAAAGGACGATTGTGGTTCGCCACAGTAGGTTCGGGCGTGTTCGTTCTTGACAACGGCACCGCTCACCACATCGGTGAATCCGATGGACTGCCCTCTGACTATTGCTACCAGCTGGTGGAAGACAACAATGGAAGCATCTGGGTGAAACACCAGAATTCTGTGGCACAGATATCTCCCGACCTTAGAGTGGAACGGGTGATAGGACACCAACACCTGTCACCGGTGGCCAACACTATGATCACCTTCATCTTTAAGGACGCTCTTGGAAATCTATGGATCACCTCCACGCACGGGGTGGTGCGCTACAATCCGGTAATCGACATCTCCAGACGAACCCCTCCTCGGCTTGCCATTCTGGGCATGCGCCTGAATGACGAACCCGCCCAACTGGTGCCTGACCTCACCCTTTCCTACAAGCAGTACAACGTATCGTTCGACATCTCGGGCGTTTCCTTCCGAGACCCGGAGAACATCAAGTACAAGTACAGGCTGCTGGGCTTCTCTGATATATGGTCAGACGCTTTCTCCTCACATGTCATCCAATTCCCACGTCTGGAGGATGGCACCTATACCCTTGAAGTGATCGCCAGCAAGAATGACGGGGCCTGGACACCTGTTCCTGTCACCTATTCCTTCACTATCAACAAGCCTTTCTGGCGAACTTGGCCCTTCCTTGTGCTCGCATTCATCGCCATTGCCGCTGGTGTGGTGAGTTTCGTGCGCTATCGCACGGTGAAGCTGATGGCCGACAAGCTGGAACTGGAATCGTTGGTCTCTCAACGTACTGTGGAGATTCAGCAGCAGAAAGAACAGATTGAGAAGAGCCGGGACGAGATTGCGAGATACGCCAAGGACATCACGGACAGTATCAAATATGCACAACGCATTCAGAGTGCCATCTTCCCTGAATGGGAAAGTGTGGCCTCCATCCTGCCCGATTCGTTCGTGTTCTTCCGGTCGAAGGACATCGTAAGTGGCGATTTCTTTTTCGCAGAGAAGGTGGGCGAGCTTCGGATCTTTGCCGCAGTGGACTGTACCGGCCACGGGGTTCCGGGCGGATTCATGTCCATCGTGGCCAATAACCTGCTGAATCAGGCCGTTAAGCAGATGGGGCTCACCCGTCCATCTGAGATATTGGACTACCTGAACGAGGGAGTCACCAATACCCTGCATCAGACCTATGAGGAATCATCGGTCAAGGACGGCCTCGACATCGCCATCTGCACACTTCACCCGAAGACCCGGAAACTGGAATTCGCAGGGGCCTACAATCCGCTCTACATCCTCAGGAACGGGCAACTGACCACAGTGCGTGGCGACCGCTTCCCAGTAGGGATGTTCGTGGGTGAAGAGATCAAATCGTTCACAAACCATACTCTCCAGTTGGAGCCGGATGACGCGGTCTATGTCTTCTCGGACGGGTTTGCAGACCAGTTCGGAGGGCCACGGGGAAAGAAACTGAAGCTCAACGGCTTCAGGGACCTCCTGTTGAACATTCATCGGAAACCAATGAAGGAACAGGAGAAATTGTTGGCACTGAAATTGAAAGAATGGATGGGAGACCTTGATCAGGTGGACGATATCCTCGTCATCGGTGTTCATATCTCCTGAGCCGTACGGTAACCTTCAAACGGAACCTAATCGTATAAGACCCATGAAGTATCTCCACCTTTCGCTCTTCCTTCTGCTCACAGCTTTCTCAGCTGCTGCACAGGAGCACGTGAAGGCCTACAACAGCGCAATCGCCAAAGCGCAGAAAGGACAGATGGCTGAGGCCATTGTCGACTTTGACCGCAGCCTGGAACTGGAACCCACCAATGCCGATGCCTATTACTGGCGCGCCATGGCCAAGGCCTCTCTAGGCCAACTGAACGAGGCCATTGCAGACCTCGGCAAAGCCACGACACACAACCCCAATTTCGGGGAGGCCTATCTTCGCAGAGGCACGTTCTATAACAATGTGGGCAACCCACAGGCCGCGCTGGACAACCTCACTGCCGCCATCAACCTCATCCCCGAAGGCACCGAGGGCTATTTCAACAGAGGCATCGCGCAGGCGAATCTCGGCAAGCACGTGAACGCTGTGGAGGATTACACCAAGGTGATCGCAGCCCAACCGAACAACGAGGATGCCATTATCAACCGGGGCATATCCTATCGTAAGATGGAGCAGTATGAATCAGCCCTGGCGGATTTCGAATCGGCCATCCGCATCAACAAACTGAATGCCGAGGCCTATGTGAACCGGGGCATCGTGAACCGCCTGATGGAGCGCTTTGACTTTGCCATTGCCGATTACACACAGGCCATCGTCATCGACCCGAACAACTCAGATGCATTCTACAACCGCGGAATCGTCTATGCCAAGCGTGACCAGCATCAGGACGCCATACGCGACTTCTCCAAGGCCATCACCATCAACCCGCAGGATGCTGATTCATACATGAACCGCGGCATTGAGAAGGTGATCATCGGCAAGAAGGACGATGGCTGCAAAGACATCATGCATGCGGCCAATCTGGGGCTGGAGATCGCTGTGCAGGAGCGCAATCGCTTCTGCGGCATGTGATGCCTTACCGTAAGGTGAACGAAAGTGCAATGCCGGGCGCAGGAAGCTGTCCGGGCATGGTGTGCTGAAAATGCGGCCTGACGCGCATGGAAAGGTCCTCGCTCACATCAAAATCCTTGAGATGGCCGTCCACATTGGCATCGATGACATTGAGCGCGTAGAGGATGCCCATGAGGATGAACGACAGGTCGCGGTTGCGCTGCGCGGTGGTCTTCAATTGCTGCAGATTGGCGTCTGAATACCTTCCTGCAAATTCATCGACCGTGGTCGGGTCGTCATCAATGCGCGCCAGATAGGCATCCTTGTAGCGCCTCATATTGAGGTCGTTGCTCACTGCCATGTAGGTGAGACCTCCGAATCCCGCATAGATGATGGGCACTTTCCACCACCTGCCGTTATAGACCTGTCCGAGTCCGGGCAGGGCTGCGCTCATGATGGTGGCCTTCTTGGGCGAATGGGGTGCCTTGCCGATGGCCCCGGGCCTGCGTGCCTTCACGGTAGTGGCCACCGTATCGGCTTGCTGCGCCATCAGCGGCTGTAGCGACAGCACTATGAACATCGACAATAGGAGAAACCTCATGGCGCCCAGCGCAGATCGGGTGCTGCAAAGGTGGCGAACCAAAACCTAAGGCAGCAGGTCGAGAATGGAGAGCACCCTTTCGAGGTCGCGGTCGTCCTTGAAGCGGATGGTGAGCGTTCCCTTTCCGGTGGCATCGGCCTTGATGGAAACAGGGGCACCCAACTGGCCCTGCACGTGCGAAACGATGCGCTGCACCGCCATGGGCGTACCACTGGCAGGCTTCTTCTGCACGGTCTTGGCCTGCTTGGCGCTGCGCGACCGCTCCTCGGTCTGACGCACTGAGAGCTGCTCGCTGACGATCTGACTGTAGAGGCGCAACTGCTCGGCCGCATCGTCAATGTTGATGAGGGCACGGGCATGGCCCATGGTGAGCAGGCCGTCCACCAGTCCTTTCTGGATCTCGGGCGGCAGCTTCAAAAGGCGCAGGTAGTTGGCAATGGTGCTGCGCTGCTTGCCCACCCGCTCGCTGAGGGCCTCCTGCGTAAGGTCGCACTCCTCGATGAGCCGCTGGTAGCTGAGCGCCACCTCTATGGCATCGAGCTCATCGCGCTGGATGTTCTCGACCAGGGCCATCTCGAGCATGGCCTGATCGTTGGCGATGCGCACATAGGCGGGCACCTCGGTGAGGCCGGCCAGTTGCGAGGCCCGGAACCTGCGCTCGCCCGAGATGAGCTGATACTTGTCGTAGCCCAGCTTGCGCACTGTGACGGGCTGAATGATGCCCAGCTGCCGGATGGAGGCGGCCAGTTCGTCCAGCTTCTCCTGATCGAAATGGGTGCGTGGCTGGAAGGGATTGGCCTCGATCTGTGAGATGGGTATCTCGGATATGGCCCCTACATGCCCAGCGGAGGAACCGGAGGTCACGTCCGTCTCGGGATTCTGCAGCAGGGCACCGAGGCCTCTGCCCAAAGCGTTCTTCTTGATGGCCATCAGTTCAATATCCTGTCGCTCTCCTTGATGCGCGTGAGTCCGTTCTTCTGCAGGATCTCGCGTGCAAGGTTGAGATAGTTGGTAGCGCCTTTGGAGGCGGCATCGTGCATGATGATGCTCTGCCCGAAGCTGGGAGCCTCGCCCAGCTTGGTGTTGCGTGCAATGATGGTGTCGAACACCATCTGCTGGAAATGAGTCTTGACCTCTTCCACCACCTGATTGGCAAGGCGCAGTCGCTGGTCGTACATAGTGAGCAGCAGCCCCTCGATCTCAAGGTCGGGGTTGAGGCGGGCCTGTACGATCTTGATGGTATTCAGCAGCTTGCCGAGGCCCTCCAATGCGAAATACTCGCACTGGATGGGGATGAGCACGCTGTCTGCGGCCGTGAGGCTGTTGACGGTGATGAGGCCCAAGGATGGCGAGCAGTCGATGATGATGAAGTCGTAGTCGTTCTTCACCTTGTTGAGGGCCAGTTTGACCATCATCTCGCGGTTGGGAAGGTTGATCATCTCGATCTCGGCCCCTACGAGGTCGATGTGGGCCGGGAGCATGAAGAGGTTGGGAGTGTCGGTGCTGAGGATGATGTCCTTGGGCTCGGCCTCACCGATGATGCACTCGTAGATGCTGGTCTTGACATTGCGGGGGTCGAAGCCCACGCCCGAGGTGGAATTGGCCTGCGGGTCGGCATCGACCAGCAGCACCTTGTATTCGAGCACGGCCAGACTGGCGGCAAGGTTGATGGCTGTGGTGGTCTTGCCCACCCCACCCTTCTGATTGGCTATGGCTATGATCTTGCTCATGGTCTTGGGCATTGTGATGCCTCGTGCAAAAGTAGCCCTCAGGCGGGGGGCTGCCGTTCTATGTTTTCAACAACAGGGGGGTGTTGTTCACAGAAAAATGCATGTGGACTTACCGAATTCGGGTGGTGCACGCCTCATTGCTCGGTAGCCTTCTCCTTTACAGGGCAGTGCTATAGTAGAGATGATGTGGTTTTTGCAGGGGGAAGAGGGGCGCGCCCCTTTTCCCCCTGCAAGTGGTATCGGACCGGTGCCATTCCCTCAGGGCGGTATGGGGATGGTTGTGGTTGTGGTTGTGGTTGTGGTTGTGGTTGTGGTTGTAGTCGTACGCCCATCGTTCGGCCATGAGCCGCAGCTGCTCGATGTCATTGGAGATGTATGCGTCAAGTACATTTTCCCTGAACGTCCTGTTGAACCGCTCGACATAGGCGTTCTAAGCGGGCTTTCCGGGCTGGATGTGATGCACCTCCACACCCTTGGAGGCATACCACTGTGTGAACACGTGGCTGATGAGCTCCGGGCCATTGTCCACCCTGATGCGCCCGGGAAGTCTCCTGTCGCGTGAGAGCTGATCCAGCACCTCCACTACCCGCTCGGCAGGGAACGAACGCTCTGCAAGCACCGCAACAGCCTCCCTGCTGTGGTCGTCCAGCACATTGAACACCCGCACCTTTCGGCCATTGCCCAGTACGTCATGCATGAAGTCCATACCCCATGTGAAGTTGGCGGCCACCGGTTGCGCCAGAGGCTCACGTATGCGCTCAGGGAGCCTCCTGCGGTGCTTCCTGCGCATCACCAGCCGCATGACCCTGTAGACACGCAGCACACGCTTCCTGTTCCACCCCGGACCCTCTGTCCTGATGCGACCGTAATAGCAGTCAAAGCCCCTGTTGGGATGGATCGCTGTCAGCGATTCGAGTTTCTCCAGGACCTCAGTGTCATCACGTTGGCTGCGGTAATAGAACATCGAACGGGTGGCACGGGTGACCCGGCATGCCCTGTGAACACTTACCCGTTCATCCTTGAGCAGATGATCGGCCGGCTCATTGCGATCACAGGGCATCAGTCCGCCTCAGGCGGATTCGATAATCTCCTTGAGCAGTTCATGGTCAAGGCTAAAGTCCGCGTACATGCGCTTGAGCCTGGAGTTTGTAATACTCCCCAATCGTTGGACAGTTATTGTGGTTCTGTTATTGAACTGGGTTGTCTGATTGTTCTTCGTTCATCGGGTAGGCCAAAGTACGCATGTGCGGGTGTGAGTCCGTATAGAGAACTGTGGGGTCTTCGGTGGTTTTAGTCGTTGAAGTACCTGTTGAGCGGTTTTCTTAGCTGATGGCCGTTCTCAGGTGCGTGGAGATGGATGCACTCGTACTTGAGGCTTCGCCTCAACCGTCTATTCCCGCTTGGAAGACCGCATGGACAAGGCCATCCTCAACGCCAAGAAACTCACCATCGACAAGGAATCGCCCCCACCTCACCAACAGAACCCCATAACCATGGTGTACGGGCTGGTGGAGGAGTTGCGGAAGTATGTGAGGAAGTAATCGACCGCCTCCCATCACCCCTAATCCACCAAGTTCATCTTGAACTCGCGGTTCACCGTGTAGATGCGCTGGCAGTTGAGGAACGGACAGGTGCTGGCACTCCAATCGCCCTCCATGTTGGAGGTGGTGAAGCTGAACTCACCGAACACGTTCGTCCCCTTCTTCACCGTGAGATAGGCCCCGCTGATGGTGCCGGTGAGGAACATGGGGCGCACATCAGGCGTGATGCCCGTCTGATCCATACAGAGCTGAATGTATTCGAGGTCGGACTCCTCCCAGTTCATGGTGATCTTCACGGAGTTGCCATCGGGGTCTGAGCTGTCCTCGGTGATGACCCAAGTGACCAAGTGCATCTCTGTGAGCATCAGTTGCATGGTAGAATGGTCGCACCAGTCCGTCTCGTAATAGAACTTCACGGGGAAGGCCATGCGCCAAGTGCCCTCTATTTCGCGGGCAGGGGTCAGGTCGGGGGTGTCCTCCTTGTCGCAACCGGACGACAGGGTGAGGAAGACAAGCGCAAGCAGGGAAAGGAGTGTGGTTCTCATGGTGTGGGTGTTGGGATGGGACGAAAGTCACCTTGTGGCCATGCTGCGGGGTGACACGTGTCATCCACAGCCATGATTCTACACCATGAAGGATGGGCGCATCCCCATCCTGCGCACCATCGGCCCATTCCCCCATCCGACAGGGGGCAACCGAAGCTCAGAACGTCTTCTCCAAAATGTAGAAAGTCATCCATCCACATAGATGCTATACATTCTAATCAATAAAAGTAGTATATCCAATTGGATATACGGTAATCCGATAATAGAAAGTAGTATATCCAGATAGATATATACTGTTACAGATATAGAACGTAGTTCATTCAGTTAGATATACTACTTTCCAGAATTAGCTGTATTAAAATCCAGTTGGATATATTCTGTTCCATACCCGAAATGATTCCTATCCAACTGGATGTATCTTATATCAGTTTTTATATTTGACCTTCAGCACCCGTTTTACCCTGTGCCATACTTGTGATGCGGCCCAATGCGTAGCGGATACGCATTCGCAACCCCTGATAACGGACGAACCGACCACCGATCATCCCTCTAACGACCAAAAGATGCCCACAAGACTGCTCCCCAAGACCCCGAAACAACGGATAACGGCCATGCGGACAGTGGCAGACCGTGCGGCATCCATGCCACCGCATGAGCTTCCCTTCCCTGCCCCGGTCATAGACCACCTGACGGCCTTTCTGCCCGTTTATGAGGGCCTGATGAACGAGGTGAGCAAGGCCAAGGCCCTCCAGACCTCATCGACAGCAGCGGTGACACCCCTGCTGCGCACGGCCCGCATCTGGGTGGGGCAGGGCTATCAGCACATCGTGGATGCGGTGGTGCGCGGCAGTGTGCCACGCTCTTCTCTGGCCTCCTACGGCATGGCCCAGCATGCCCGTGGCCCGCGGTTCGGCAAGGGCGAACAGGCGGTGCTGAGCGCGGCCGAGCGCCTCCGCAACGCAGAGGAGCACCGCGTGGCGAACGGAGGCGAACCGATGGCCTTTCCCTCGCTGGCAGAGATCATGGTGCATGTGGACGCCTTCCGCACGGCCAACCAACTGCAGGCCGACCACAAACTTGCCCTGTCAGAGGCGCAGCGCAACCTGCGGCAGGCCAACACCGAGGCCAAAAAGCTGGTGCTGCGCCTGTGGAACACCATTGAGACCGCCTACGACACAGGAGACCGCCCCAGCATGAGGCGCAAGACCCGCGAATGGGGCGTGATCTATTCCATCGCCAAGGGAGAGAAGGCCGAGGACGGGGCCGAGGACACAGAGGAGCAGCCGCCCATCACCGCATGACCGCTGCCCGGCACCACACCGTGCCACCCAATGTAGAGGCGCGGATGATATAGATGCCTGTAGGCACAGGACTGCCGCCCAAATCCTTCCCATCCCAAATGAACACGCCCTGCCCATCAGACAGCAGGCAGGCCACCACACGGCCATCGGTGCCATGGACCTGCGCCATGGCCTCGCCTCCTCCATGCCCGCGCAGCACCAGCGTGGTGGCATCGGAGAACGGATTGGGCTGCGCAATGAGCGAAGGCGGCTGCTGGCGGGTTGCAGCATATCCGTCCACGCCCGTGGGCATTTCCTCATAATACCCGTTCAAGTACACTTCCAGGTTGGTGTAGCCTTCTGCACTCAGGTCGGTGCCGTTGCGGTCAGACGCATCGTTGGGATTGAGGTTATGGGCCGTCTCCCAGTCATCGGGCATACCGTCATGGTCAGCATCGGGATAGGGTGTGCCGCTGGCATAGGCCGGAAACCCGTTGAGAGTATGGATGCAGTAGGCCGAGATGCGGAACTGCGAGGTGGCATCGGGCACCTCCTGCCATGCCGCATCCACTTGGGCGGTGATGATCTGCGCCCCTTCGTCCACCACCTCAAAGGAGACCGCTGTGCGCATCTGTCCCGCCCCGGCACCGCTCACGATGTGTATCCTGCGCCCCTCGGGCGAATACTTGATGGCATCGTCCAGCACGCTGTAGGTGATGCTGTTGAAATCGGCAGTGATGACCATGCCGCTGTCCAAGTGGACGGGGCCGCTGCGCACGCAGTCGAGCAGCCCGCCAGTGCTATCGGCCAACTGCTGTAGGATGCGCAGGTCGGTGGCATCGCTCTGCGGATGAATGGCCCCTGCCCATGCGGAAATGGAGGTACGTACCTCGCTCACCGGCCTCTCCGTGACCGTTGAAGCATCCGTAAGCACCGAATTTGTCGGGAACAAAGCCCCATTGGCCCCGAATGCCGCGATCTGCTGGGCAGTGAGGAAGGGACCGCCCGGCCAAGTGTTGCCGCTTACATGGATTAGTGAGCCGAGGTTGTCGTTGCTATCGAAGTCAATGGAGAGCGGCAGTTCGTCAAGGTCTACAGGGCCGGTGAGAGGCTTCCACCAGTTGCCGATGATGTCGGCCCGTATCTGCGCCCCGTTCTCCTGAAACTCGCTGGCATAGCCCCAGTCATAGACGAGGTTGTTGACAAACTCCAGATCGGTGCCACCTGCAAAAAGCGGATTACGCCCGTTGTTGTGGGCAAAGAGGTTGCGGTGCACCGACACGCTGTGCGACCCATCGCCCGCCAACAGCCCCATGCTGTGCGGCCCCTTGGGATGAATGCCCTTGAACAGTCCCTCACTGATGATGCAGTGCTGCACCGAAACATGATGCGACCCCGACCAGATGTTCACATTCTCATCCACTCCCCAACTGAATGAGCAGTGGTCCGCAATGATGTTGTATGACCCGTTCTGCAGGCTCAGGCAGTCGCGGTTGTCGGGGCTCAGCGTATGCTGCGCATCAGCAGGGCGTATGCGCAACCCACGTATGATGACATCATGCGTGAAGATGCTGATGCCGAAGTTGCGCAGCACGATACCATCGCCCGGGGCGGTCTGTGCCGCTATGGCCACAAACGGGCCGGTGATCTGCAGCTCGCTCTGAAGGTCGATTATTCCGCCTGTTCGGAAAACGATGGTACGCGGCCCGATGGCATTCAAGGCCGCCCGCAGCGATCCGGGGCCGGCATCGTTCAGGTTGGTCACCTCCAGCACGGTGCCTCCCCTCCCACCCTGCGCCATGCGGCCAAAGCCCTCGGCACCGGGGAACGCGGGCAACTGCCCACTGGCAGACGTGAAGAACAGCACTACGCAAAGCAATGTGACTGTTGTGTGAAACCGGACCATCACATCGAATGTAGGAAGAAATACACGGGGACCATCACGCACTCAGGCGCTCACAGCGACCTAATTGACCGGAAGCTTATGAGCATTGGGCTCCCTCATTTCTCAGCAGATAATGGGATGTGTTCCTCTTCCATTTCGTCTCATCTACAGATTGCCTACATATTCCTCCTATACTGCCCCCCCACCTCAAACAGCGCATCGGTGATCTGCCCCAGTGAACACGCCTTGGTCACGGCCATCAGGGTGCCGAAGAGGTTGCCGTTCTGCACGGCCGTTTCCTGCAACTGGCGCAGCAGGGCGGGTGAGCGGTCGGCATTGGCGCGGTGCAGGTCGGCCAGCATGGCGATCTGGTACCGCTTCTCGTCCTCGGTGGCGCGGATCACCTCCTTGGGCAGGATGGTGGGCGAGCCTTTGCTGCTGAGGAAGGTGTTGACGCCTATGATGGGGAATTCGCCCGTGT
>CAZATP010000025.1:27496-55692 GCA_964488095.1 uncultured Chryseobacterium sp. | reverse complement strand
AGGTGTTCGGCTGAACCGTGATATCCCGGTAAGCACCGCTACCGAATGTGGCGTTCTGAATATCGCACGAATTGGGATGAGACGGATTCGCAGACAAATTCTCAATGTCGATATTACACTGAGCGAAGGCTGAACCGGAAAATCCCAGTGTGACAGCAGCACAAACGATGAAGACCCTTCTGAGTACCTGTTTATTCATGTGTGGGGGTTGTCAAGAGTTATAAATCACAGCCCTATGGGGCTCGAGAAACATCAAACAGGGCGGGAAATTAGTGAATGCGACTCACGTAATAGAATCTAATCGGTCAAAACATCCTGTTTAGCAGGGGGTTACCCCATCTTCAGTTCTTCAATGAGCAAAAATGCCGTCTGATGAAGATTCTGATAGGTGGCCCGGAAGTCTTGAACGGAGCGATCAAGTTCAACATGCCTGTAGGGCAACTCCCTGTCCTGAAGCAGAAGACGGTCCTCCACGATCTGCAATAGATGGTGCTCATGGTCGTGCAATTGCTGCTTGAGCCTCAATGCGTCATCTTTCACGAGCGTGGTCATTCTTGACCGTAGCGAACGCACGGCATTGGTCTGTGCCGCATCATCGGCCTTCAGTCCATAGATGTCGAGCATGCGCTGAAGGAACATCAGCTCAATCTCACAGGAACCGATCTCTGAGTGCCACTTCTTGGAGACGGTCAGGAATTCCTGTGCCTTCGCTCGATATGTGGGGTCTATGGCCATATCTGCGGTGCGGCTCACTCAAACTGATCAGGGTCGGACATCAATCCCACACCCTTGCGTTTATTGGCCCGCTCAAATTTGGCACAGTCCAACTCCACGGTCATAGGACCATCGGGTCGTTCAAAGCCGCCCTTGGAGATATTCAAGGTTGAGTCTGCATAGACCTTGTTCATGTAAATGCCCCAGATGGGTAGGGCCATGGCCGCACCTTGCCCGTAGAGAATGGTTCGGAAATGCGCTGCGCGGTCCTCGCATCCAGTCCACACTCCGGTGACCAGATCAGGCGTCAGTCCGATGAACCATCCGTCCGACTGATTCTGTGTTGTACCGGTCTTACCTGCAATCGGGGTATTAATCTTGTACTTGTAGCGCAGTCGGACCCCAGTGCCAGACTGCACCACACCCTCCATAAGATTGAGCATGGCATAGGCGGTCTGCTCGTCCATCACTTCGTTCGTCTTGGGGACGAATTCCTCGATCACGTTGCCATTCTTGTCTTCGATGCGGGTGATCACAATGGGCTGGTTGTACACGCCTTTGTTGGCGAAAGTGCTGTTTGCCGCCACCATCTCATACACAGAGATATCGGGCGTGCCGAGACAGATGGACGGGTACGGGTCTATCGCTGCGGTGATGCCCATTTTCCGCACAAGGTCTATGACCGCCTGCGGCCCGAACTTCTTCATCACGAAGGCACTGACATTGTTGACGGAATTGGCGAGTGCCTTGCGAAGTGTGAGTTCCTGTCCGTCCAGGTCATTGTCCGAGTTGTGCGGGGTCCAGTCCTGCGGAAGACTCCATCGCTCACGTTCAAATGTGACCGGAATGTTGAGCACCTTCTCGCAGGGCGACCAACCTTCCTGAATGGCAAGGGCATAAACGAACGGCTTGAAGGTGGAACCCACCTGACGGGCGCCCTGCTTCACATTGTCATATTTGAAATGCTTGTAATTGATGCCTCCCACCCATGCTCTCACAAAACCCGTGCGCGGGTCCATGCTCATGAGGCCCGACTGCAGGAAATGTTTGTAGTAACGTGTCGAATCCAACGGTGACATGATGGTATCCTTCTCACCATCCCAAGAGAACACCGTCATCTGAATAGGCTTGGAGAATTCCACCCTTAGAGAGTCGTCAAAGGGCTTCCATGGTTTCTGATAGTCCTGCCAAGCCTCCTCAAGGTCAGGTTTCAGCTCTTTCACCTTGTCGCGCAGCGCATGAATGCGTTTCTCAAGGTCGGCATACTCATCCTCCTTCTCCATCCGTTGAGCCCGGGCCAGCTCCTTGTACAACCGCTCTATCTCTGTTTGATGCTTACCCTCCTCGCTCTTGAGCTGGTAATATTCCCTTGCCAGCTTACGGATGTCTGGTCTGCGGTCAAGGCGCGAATTGTAACGATGCGACCTGCGCATGCTGGTGAGCATGATATCCTCTATCTCCTCATCAGACACCCCACGGAAAGGGGCCTTGGGATTCTTCTTCTGATCGTTGAAAAAGAGCTTCTGATGCTCTCGGATGTGCTCTTGTACGGCTTCCTCGGCATACTGTTGAAGACGTGAATCAATGGTCGTGTAGATTTTCAGACCATCGCGATAGAGATCGTAGTTCGAGCCGTCCGGCTTGGTGTGACTGGCACACCATTCACGCATCTCTCCGCGCAGCACTTCCCGGAAATAGGTGGCCAGACCAGTGTTGTGATCCACACTTTTGAAATCGAGTTCCAACGGAAGAGCATCCAAGGAATCCTCCTCTGCGCTGGTCAGGTGACCGTTCTTGCGCATCTGCATGAAGACCGTGTTCCTGCGGTCCAGCACCAGTTCGGGCCGTCTGCGCGGGTTGTAAAGTGATGGGTTCTTCACCATGCCCACCAGCACGGCTGCCTGCTCCACCTTCAGCGAATCGGGCGAGGTGTTGAAATAGACATGGCTGGCCGACTTGATACCAACGGCCCCATTGATGAAATCGACCGTGTTGAGATACATGGCGATGATCTCCTCCTTCGTATACCTGCGCTCCAGACGGATAGACAGGATCCACTCGGCAGGTTTCTCCACCAGCTTCCCTCCTTTCAGCTGGCCTTGGCGGGTGTTGAAGAGATTCTTGGAAAGCTGCTGGGTGATGGTGCTCCCTCCCCCTCTCGAACCAAGTAGCACAACAGCACGAAGAATGCTCTTGATGTCGATGCCGCTGTGCGACATGAAACGCTCATCCTCAGTGCTGATGAGCGCATTGACAAGGTGAGGAGAAAGGTCTGCCGCCTTGACATTTGACCGGTTCTCCGCAAAGTAGGATCCCAACAGTTTGCCATCGGCAGAAAGGATGACACTGGCCTGATTGCTCTTCGGGTTCTCCAACTCCTCCAGACTTGGCAGCGGCCCATAAAGCCCAGAACCGATGGCGAGCAGGTGCAGAGCGACCAACGTAGGGCCTGCCAGCACGGCCATCCAGAACCAGACCACATATTTCCGGGGCACCGTCTGTTTGTTCTTCTGGTTCATTTTCCTTGAGCTGGAATCAAAAGTACCATTCACCTTGCGTTGTGCGGGACCATGCTGATGCCCACGTCATAGACCTGCGGCAGATGCTCCATCCTCATACCCTGCTGAAGGCTGAAACGATAGACCCCCGCATTAGGGAATCGGACATTGGGTTTGAAGAGAATACGGTTATCGCGCATGTCACCGAGCCCACTGCCAAGCCAGCGTCCGGAGCGGTCGGCAAGGATACATTCCACGGTGTCACGCACTGTGCGGCCATCTGGGAACTCTGTTCCGATGAACAGGTACATGTTGCTGAACTCATAATCGGCCCCGATGCGGATGTTGAGGTAGAAATCGTAGGACCGCAACGTGTCCAGCACCTCCACCTCGTGCACAAGCACCTGCCCGGATCGCCAGACTTGATCAGTCAGGGCATCCATCCGCTCATAGAACGGACTTTCATTACAGGCAGGGAGGAAAAGCACCACTGCAAGAGGAAACAGCATCAACAGCAACGTGCCACGTGCTCGTCTGCAGACAGGTCTGAATAGCATGGAAGAACACGCTCGCATTTTCAGGCCTGAGGTGCACCTCCGCCTCCGCCCTTGTTGCGATTGCGGTTACGGTTACGGTTCTTGTTGCGGTTGGCGCCTCCTTGACCCGGCTGACCCTGTTGGCCCTGATTCGCTCCGGCCGGTCTGGGTGCGGGGTTCGCAGACCTCACCTCCGTTGGTGCAGCCGCTGCGCGAGGGCCGTCAGGTCTCTGCCCATCACGACCTCCACCGCCCGAACCACCTTTCTTCTTCCGTTTCTTGCTGCTGCTTCCGCCACCGCCCTTCGGTCTGTCGAATCGGGTCAGGTCGTCCTGCCCTACCACATTCTCGTAATCAACCTTCTTGACCACCGGCACGTCAGCGTATTCCAACAGGTCGTTGGGCTTCTCACCATTCTTGTTCATCTTCTGAATCTCTTTCACCCGTTCAATAGGAACCTGAATGAAATTGGAGAAGTCGTCCTTGTAGGCGAAGAACATCACCCCTTTGAAGATATCGATCTTCTGAGGCATGGCCACTCCCTTGCGGGTTTCGAGCTTGATCTTCTGACTCGGGAAATCACTGAGGGCATCCATGTAACTGTCCAACTCATAGTTGAGACAGCACTTGAGCTTGCCACACTGGCCTGCCAGTTTCTCAGGATTGAGCGAAAGCTGCTGATAACGTGCCGCGCCCGTGGTCACCGTGCGGAAGTCGGTGAGCCATGTGCTGCAGCAGAGCTCTCGGCCACATGTACCGATGCCTCCGAGACGGGCCGCCTCCTGCCTCGCACCGATCTGGCGCATCTCCACACGCACCTTGAATGCCTCGGCATATCTGCGCACCAGCTCGCGGAAGTCAACACGGTCTTCGGATGTGTAGTAGAAAACGGCCTGCTTGCGGTCGGCACGGTATTCCACATCACTTACCTTCATGTTGAGACCCAGCTCGCGGGCAATTACACGGGCCCGTTTACGGGTGGGCTCCTCCAGGTCCACACACTCCTGCCAGAGGTCTATATCCTCTTGCGTGGCACGCCTGATCACGTTCCTTATGTCGCCCATGGTAGGCTCCACACCATACCTGCGCATCTGCAGCAGCACAAGGTCGCCCGTGAGAGAGACCGTGCCTACATCATGGCCTGGAACGGTATCGACCACCACAGGCTCGCCCACCTTCAGGGCCATTTCCTTGCTCTGGCGATAGAAGGCCTTACGGGTGTTCTTGAACCTCACCTCCACGAACTCTGAGAAGGTGTAGCCCACCGTCTCTTCCATGTTCGCCAAGTAGTTGAACACGCTCAGTTTGTCACATCCGCCACTGGTGCATGTGCCGTGGCTCTTGCAGCCCCTTGGGAGGCCGTTGTCCGTCTTTCCATTACTGCATCCTGCACAACCCATCGTTCTTCCTTCGCTCTTGTTTTTTCAACAGAGGCAAATGTACGTTAGCCCGACTGCGTGCGCATGTCGCCCACCAACTTTGTGACTTGGCGGACACCGTGATTCAATTCAGCGTCACCGCATTCCGCTTCCGCACGGTCCTAAGGTCGAGCATATTCATGGCATCGGCCGGAAGACCAGAGATTGCGGGACGGGTGAAACGCAGCACACGATCGTAGTAAAGGACCACCACAGGTGCTTCGGCCATCAGCAGGCTGTCCATCCGTGCGTACAGGTCATTTCGCAGGGAGTCCGAGATCTCCTGCAGGGCCAGTCCATAGAGACGGTCAAACTCCGCGTTGCCATACAGCGTGTAGTTCGGCCCTTTCGGTGTGCGATTGAAGGTGGTGAACAGGGACAAGTAGTTCTCGGCATCGGCATAGTCGGCAATCCACGATTTTCGGAAGAAGGCCACCTGCGAGTTGGCAACCAATGCCCCATGGGTGGCACCGGGATTCACCTCTACACGCAACCGAACACCGATCTCGCTGAGCTGGTGCTGAATGAACTCGCATAGATCGACATACTGGGCTGTGGTGTGGAGCACTATCTCAGGCAGTCCCTTTCCATTGGGGAAGCCCGCTTCGGCCAACAGTGCCCTTGCACGGTCAGGGTCGTAGGTGTAGCCCACGGTGCGATGGCCCTCCATCCCGGGCAGGCCGTCAGGAAGAAATCCATGCTCTCCGGGCGAGCCGATGTTGTTGCGGATGTATCGCATCATTCTTTTCCGGTCAAAACCATAGTTGATGGCCTGCCGCACGGCTTTGATGCGGAGCGGACTGTTCTTCATCACTGGCAATGAGCTGTCGAGCATGAAACCAAGGTATTCCGTGTTGAGGAATGGCATGGTTCGCATCACCACCTCACCCTGCATCTCGGGCCTCAGATTGCCGTTGGGCGTGAGGATGGCATCCTTGAAACTACCGTCCTCCAGTCCGCTCAACATGTCCAATCTGCCTTGAAGGAACTCGAGGAAAACAGACTGTGCATCTGTGATGAAGGTGATGCTCACGGCATCGAGATAGGGCAAGCGCTCCCCATGCCCATCGCGCTCGAAATAGTCGGGATTGCGATGCAGCACCAGCTTGGCCTGCTCGTGCCATTGGTGAAACCGGAAAGGGCCTGTGCCCACCGGATGCCGACCGAAATCGCGGCCAAGCGCATCGGTTACCTCTCGGGGCACCACCGCACAATAGGGCATGGAGAGCATGGACAGGAAAGGTGGGAACGGCTGTTTAAGGTGAATGACCAGCACCGAGTCGCCCTCGGCCACAAAACCACCGTTGCGATCGGTGTCCACATTCCGGAACACCCATCTCCCGGGCGAGAGCGTACGCTCATCCAGAATGCGGTTGAAGGAATGCACAAAATCGACCGCAGTGACCTTCCTGCCTTTTCCACCGTCAAAAGCGGAATGATCATGGAACAGGACGTCATCGCGCAGCTGGAAACGATAGACGGTACCACCCTCCAAGATCTCCCATGCGCTGGCTATGGAAGGTTGGGGCCGCATCGTGGAGTCAAGCCGAACCAGACCGTTGAAAATCTGCTGAACGGCCCAGATGTTGCCCATCGTGCGGGCCTGGGCCGGATCGAGAGAGGTAATGCCCTTGCTCTCGTTGTAGCGGAACACGGTCCGCTCACCTTCAGGATGCTGTGTGCCCGAACATGCTGCCAGCAGGACACAGAACAGGAGAATGCTGGAGCGGGCCATGCGGGCAAATGTAGTGGTCGCTCCATTGGCAACCGAACCTGCCCTGCGCAAGGACTACTTCCAGAAATCATAGAAGTTGGACCACTGCTCAGGGTGCTTCCGCACCTTCTGCTCCATCACCTCCACGAAGGCCTCCAGCAGCATTTCGGGCTTCTGCTTGCCTGTGATAGGGTCGGTGGCAGAGAAGGAGTAGCAGTTCTTCCCGTGGCGCATGCCGAACACGAAGCACTTCGGCACATCGAACTTCGATGCGATGGCGAAGGGTCCGTGGGGGAATTGCGCCTCATGCCCCAAGAAATCGTGTTTCAGTGTTCGCATTCCCTCCCGATAGCGGTCACCGTGGATGCAGACGATCTCCTTGTTGAGCAGCGCGGCCGAGATGGCATAAACGTGACTCATATCATCTTTGATCGGAATGACGTGGAACCTGCGTCCACCGGTCTCCCCTTCCACCGTGCGTTTGATCTGCTCATGCTCGGCCTCATACATAACCACGTTCACTTTTCCCCCGTAGTTCACCATGAGGTGCCCAGAGACTTCCCAATTGCCCAAGTGTGCGCTGATGAGAATGCCGCCCGTCCCCTCCTTCGCCATGTTGATGATGTGCTCCTGACCCGTGGAGAAAAGTTCGAAACGGTCTACCAAACCACTGGCCATCGCCACTTTGTCAATGAGCATCTGTCCGAGGGCATAGTAGTTACGGTAGATGCCCAGAACGGCAGCCAACCTACCGTACCCGAGCCCTTTTCGATAGAATTCGAATATGGCCGCACTCGTTTTCCATGAGAATAGGAAATAGTAGGCCACCACGAAATGCAGGAATCCATAGGTGAAGCCCAGTCCTAGGTTGCGGATGAACACAATAAAGAACCAATAACCGAGCGGTGTGCCCTTGCTTCTGCCTGTCCAGTTCGCCATCGCATTATCACGTCCAAACGGACCACGGTCAGAACACCCGTTCCGAACACTTGTTCAAAAGAAATCGCAGAGGGTTCACTTCACCCGCGCTGCCACGAAGTCGTAGAACTGAGCGAAGGTCTGTACCTCCTTAAAGTCATCGGAGGTCATCTTGAACCCGAAGTTCTCCTCAATGAGGACCACAAGGTCTACGTAATCGAGGCTGTCGAGATCAAGCGTGCGGTGCATGTTGGCATCCGCAGTGATGGCTGAAGCATCGGCCTCAAACTCTTCTACGAGGAACCCGTTAATGATA
Source organism: uncultured Chryseobacterium sp. (assembly GCA_964488095.1). Lineage (GTDB taxonomy): Bacteria > Bacteroidota > Bacteroidia > UBA10329 > UBA10329 > UBA10329. Next base: position 47,578 of record CAZATP010000025.1, on the reverse strand, counting down.
GATATGACCTCCTGTCTGTCCATTTCAACCTTCGAACTTCTTCAATATCAAAGTGGAGTTCGTGCCTCCAAAACCAAACGAATTGGACACCACAATGTTCAAATCCTTCTCCACTGTCCTGTCAGCGATACGGATCTTGGAGGTGTCCTCGTCAGGGGTCGCGAAATTAACATTCGGAGCAACAAAACCATGTTGCATCATCAATAGGGAATAGACCACCTCGCTGGCGCCTGCCATCCAGCACTCATGGCCGGTCATGCCCTTGGTGCTGCTCACCCACGGACCATTGTCTCCGAACACCTCGTGGATGGCCAACGCCTCAAAACGGTCGCCCACGGGGGTCGATGTGGCGTGGGCGTTGATGTAGTCCACCTCATGGGGCGAAACTTTGCCCATTGCCAAGGCCATCTTCAAAGCACGCACCTGACCCTCCACATTCGGGTTGCTGATGTGCTCGCCATTGCTGCTGAAACCGTAACCGACCACCTCGGCAAGGATGTTCGCGCCACGCGCCTGCGCGCTCTCCAGACTTTCAAGGATGACTGTGGCCGCACCTCCGCTGGGCACCAGTCCATCCCTTTGGGCATCGAACGGGCGGCTGGCCTTGGTGGGCTCATCCTCTCTTGTGCTGAAAGTGCCGATGCCATCGAAGCTGCCAAATGCATAGGGGTTCACCTCCTGTGCCCCACCGCAGATGATGCGTTGCTGGAGGCCCATCTTTATCAGCAGAAAACCCATGCCTATGCTGTGCGAACCACTCGCACAGGCCGCACTGATGGTGAAATTGACGCCTTTGAGCCTGAAAATGGTGCTCAGGTTCATCGTCACCGTGCAGTTCATGCTCTGAAAGATGTTGCCAGAGCCGATAAGCGTGGTGTCCTTCTTCTCGCGGAGCAGATCCACCCCTTCGATGACCGCACCTGTAGTGCTGTCGTTGCCGAAGAGGATGCCTACTTCATGAGCATCAATAAAATCCTGTGTGATTCCTGCATGTTCCAACGCCTGCTTGGTGCTCGCGAAGGCATAGAGCGCCTCTTCAGGCATGTTCTTGCGGTCCTTGCGGCCAAGGTCGGCCTTGAGGTCGGGCATGGGGACGTTGCCTTTGAGGGCGGAGCGGAATCCCATCTCCTTGCGCACAGGGTCGAAGATGATGCCCGAGCGGCCTACGAACAGTGATTCCTTCACCTCGTCAAGCGTGGTGCCGAGGCAGCTGTGGATGCCCATTCCCGTGATGACGACCCGGTTGTCCATCAGCAGTGCATCCCTCCATTGATGTTGATGACGTTGCCCGTGATGTAGGCCGCCCCGTCAGAGACAAGGAACGACACCGCAGCAGCCACCTCCTCGGCCTTGCCGAAGCGGCCCATCGGAATCATCCGCGCCATTTCCTTCTCGTCAAAATCCTTGGTCATATCGGTGGCGATGAAGCCTGGGGCCACTGCGTTGACGGTCACGTTGCGTTTCGCAATCTCCTTCGCAAGGGCCTTGGTGGCTCCGATGACCGCAGCCTTGGCGGCCGAGTAGTTCACCTGACCCGCGTTGCCCATCACACCTGAGACGCTCACCACATTGACGATGCGGCCGTGGCGGTTGCGCACCATCGGCTGCACCAGTTTGCGGGTGATGTTGTAGAATCCTTGCAGCGACACGTTGAGCACCGCGTTCCAATCGTCATCACTCATCGCCATGAAAAGGCCGTCACGGGTGATGCCCGCGTTGTTGACGATGACCTCGATGATGCGGTCGGGGTTGGCGGTCTGCCATGCATCCAAGGCGGCATTCACGGCCTCTTTGTCAGACACATCGAAACCGATGGCCTCGGCACTGCCGCCATTATCCTTGATGATGGAAACCACCTCATCGGCCGCTGCCGCTCCGCTGGTATAGTTCACCAGTACGTGCATACCGTGCTCTGCTGCCAACTTGAGGCAGATGGCACGGCCAATGCCCCGTGAACCTCCTGTGACCAGTGCGACCTTTGATACTTCGCTCATGGTTCAAAGCTTCAACGCAGGTTCGTTCTCTTTCAGGTATTCTGCCAAGGTGGTGATGGCATCGGTCTGCGGCACATCGCTGATGATGGTGGGCACATGGCTGCGCACGGTGTCGTAGAGCACTTTGCCCGCGTCTGAAAGACGGTCGTAGCACTTCAGGTAGTCCACTCCCTGTGCAATCGCGATGCACTCGATGGCCATCACCTGCCATGTGTTGTCGATGACGCGCTTGCATAGCAGGGCCGCGTTGGTGCCCATGCTCACCACGTCCTGATTGTCGTTGTTGTTAGGGATGCTGTGCAGATACATCGGGTAGGCGAGCGTCTGATTCTCGGCCGTGGTGCTCACCGCTGTGAACTGCATGCCTTGAATCCCGAAGTTGAAGCCCAGCTTAGCAAGGTTCATGAACGGTGGGAATATCTCGTTCACCTTAGCATTCATAAGGTAGTTGAGCTGCCTTTCGAGCAGCATGGAGAGCTTGGCCGTGGCGATCTTCACCTTGTCCATCTCCAAGGCCACGTAGTCGCCATGGAAATTGCCCCCGTGATACACGTGGCGGTTCTCCAGGTCCACCACGGGATTGTCGTTGGTGCTGTTCACCTCATCGAGTAAGATCTGCTCAGCCGTGATGACCGTATCGAGCACAGGGCCGATGATCTGCGGGATACAGCGGAACGAATAGTATTCCTGCACCTTCTCAGCTATCGGCTCCTCACCGATGTGCTCGATGTCCTTGAAGAGGCGCTCCTCGCGCTTGCGCACCATTTTGCTCGAAGCGAGGGCCGTGCGCATGGCGGCCGCCACCCTACGCTGCCCCTCATGCCTTTTGGCACGGTTGAGGAATTCGGAGTAGCTGTCGTCAAACGACTCCACCAGTTCGTTGATAATGGCCCCGATCTTCACCGCCCAAGTAACCTGCCGCTTGGCGTAGACGATGTTGAGCAGACCGATGCCGCTCATGCAGGAGGTGCCGTTGATGAGGCCCAGTCCATCACGCAGATGCAGCTCGACAGGCTTTATGTTCAGTTCTGAGAATATCTCCGAAACGGGACGGAGGTTGCCATTGTGCCTTGCATTCCCCTCACCGATGAGCGCAAGTGCAAGGTGCGCAAGCTGTACGAGGTCACCACTGGCTCCCACGCTGCCGTGCTCGGGGATATAGGGATAGATGCCCTCGTTGATGAACCGCTCCAACTGCTCCAGCACTGCGAGGCTCACCCCAGAACCGCCCAGACTGAGGGTGTTCAACCGGTTGAGCATCACTGCACGGACATAGCGGTCGGGAAGGCCCGCCCCTACTCCGCTGGCATGGCTGCGCACGAGATTATACTGGAGCTGCTCCAGCTCTGTCCCTGCGATGCGGTACTGCGCCATCGGGCCGAAACCCGTGTTGATACCGTAGATGATCTTATCCTTCGAGAATTCGCGGAGGAATTGATAGCTCTCCTCGACAATGGTCTTCTGGTCGGCAGATAGACGCACGGGCTCTCCTCCGATCACAAAGCGCTCAAAGTCCGCAATGTTCAACCGTGCTGCCGCGGTAACTGTGTTAATGTCTTTTCCGTTCACGGGCGGCAAAAATAGACGTTAAATCGGGTTCGTTTCCTGCGTACTAACGTAGTGTTCCCAACCAATGTCAAGCACCGAAGAACAGCAGCGCAAAGATGTTGTTCGCTGAGACGGACGAATTACGCTACATCACGTAATTCATGAGGGAACAGCGAAGTGTCCCGCAAGACATTCGCAATGGGCGAACACTGTTTCTCACACGGACAGTAACCGGGAAATCACCATCAGCTCCAAGCGCATATTTTCCATTTCCCATTCCCGATTTCTTCCCCATCTTGCACCCGAAACCACAAGCCGACCGCCCATAGCGTAACATCTACTTAACAGGACCTTGTAATCCTACTTTTGGCGAATGGTGTTTACGGCCGGTGCAGTGGCCGCCCTGCTCAACGGGGCTGTCGATGGTAATCCAGATGTTGCTTTGAATGATGTTTGCCCCATAGAACAGGGCAAGACTGGCGCGCTCACGTTCCTCGCCAATCCGAAATACACGCAGCACCTCTATTCCACGGCCGCCTCTGCCGCCATCGTTGCCAGTGATTTCGTTCCCACCGAAAAGGTGCCTTGCACGCTCATCCGCGTGAAGGACCCTTATGCAGCATTCGCCATTCTGCTGGATCAGTACAGCCGAATGAAGCGACCATCGGCAGGTATCCATACCTCTGCCATCATACATCCTTCGGCCACCGTGGGCAGCAATGTATTCATAGGCGCACAGGCGGTGATTGACAGCGGTGCCTCTTTGGGCAACGGATGCTTCATCCACCCACAGGTCTATATCGGCATGAATGCCAAGGTGGGCGACCATGTGACGCTTCATGCGGGTGTGCGCCTGCTGGACGATTGCGTGGTGGGCAACAACTGCATCATCCATGCAGGCACGGTGATCGGCAGTGACGGGTTCGGTTTCGCTCCTTCAGATAACGCTTATGGCAAGGTGCCGCAGATTGGCAACGTGGTCATCCATGACGATGTGGAGATAGGCGCCAACTGCACCATCGACCGTGCCACCATGGGCAGCACCGTCATCGGCAAGGGTGTGAAGCTCGACAACCTGATACAGGTGGCACACAACGTGGAAATCGGTGAGCACACCGTCATCGCTGCGCAGACGGGTATCGCGGGTTCCACCAAGATTGGAAAGCGCTGCATGATAGGCGGGCAGGTGGGCATAGTAGGCCACTTGAGAATCGGGGACAACGTGAAGATTGCGGCCCAGAGCGGCATCGGCAGCAATGTGAAGGACAACGCACTGATGCAGGGTTCGCCTGCATTCGATGCAGGCAACTATCGGAGGGCTTATGTGTCTTTCCGTGGGCTGCCCAAACTGGTGACAACCGTCAACGAACTGAGCAAGGAAGTGGAAGAAATGAAAAACCAACGGCATGACCGATAGGCAGCACACCATAACAAAGGCCGTGACGCTGAGTGGCGTAGGGCTGCACTCGGGTGCCCAGGTGCGGTTAGAGATAGCCCCCGCAGAGAGCGGTGGCATCGTCTTTATCCGCACCGATATGGAAGGGCGGCCGCGCATCACCGCATCAGTGCTCAAAGTGGTGGACACCTCCAGAGGAACCACCATCGGGCAGGACGGGGCCACCGTGAGCACCATCGAACATGTGATGGCCGCGCTCTATGCCCTTGGCATCAACCACGCGGAGATTTCTATTGACGGCCCGGAAATGCCCATCCTCGATGGCAGTTCCAAACCCATAGTCGATGCATTGCTTTCCGCAGGGATAAAAGAACTCGAAGGCCAACGCGAGGTGCTCACCATCCACGAGAACTTCGAGTTCACGGATGAGAAGAGTGGGGCCTCGTACCTCATCGTTCCAGCGGAGAAGACCGCCTACACGGTGATGATCGACTACAATAGCCGTGTGCTGCCCCCTCAGCACGCGGTGCTCAGCGACCTGAATGATTTTGTGGAGAAAATCGCCCCGGCCCGCACCTTCTGCTTCTTGCACGAGCTGGAATATCTACTCGACAAGCAGCTCATCAAAGGCGGCAATCTGGACAATGCGTTGGTGTTCGTGGAAGAGGTTTTGGATGAACCGCACCAGAAACGTCTCGCCACACTGTTCAACCAGCCCGATGTGGCTGTGACCCGCGAGGGTGTGCTGAACAACGTGGCCACCCGTTTTGTGAACGAGCCGGCCCGCCATAAGTTGCTGGACCTTATCGGTGACCTCGCACTGCTGGGTGTTGATATCAAAGGCCACATCATCGCAACCAAGGCTGGACATGCGGGCAACGCAGCCCTCGGGAAAGCTCTGACGGCCCTGCTCAAGGAATCGCGCAAGCCTCAGGCACCTCGCATCGACCTCAACGGCAAGCCGCTAATGGATGTGAACGCCATCATGGCACGACTGCCGCACCGACCACCGTTCCTCTTCGTGGACAAGATCTTCGAACTCACGGAAACGCACGTCATCGGCATCAAGAACGTGAGCATGAACGAGCCATTCTTCGTGGGACATTTCCCTGGTGCGCCCGTCATGCCCGGTGTGCTTCAGATAGAGGCTATGGCGCAGGTGGGCGGCATCCTTGTCCTTGGCACCGTGCCCGACCCTGAGAACTGGCTCACGTACTTCCTCAAGATGGACAATGTGAAGTTCCGTAAGATGGTGATGCCAGGTGATACGCTCATATTCCGCATGGACCTGCTATCCCCCATCAGGCGCGGCCTCTGCCACATGCAGGGCTACGCCTATGTGAATGGGGAAATGGTTATGGAGGCCGAACTGATGGCACAGATACAGCGCAGAACCGACCTGTAGGGACGCGATTCACCCCGCCCACCGACCAACGGGCACATCCAACGAAAAACACGACTTTCGCCACACTTTTGTTAAAAGCATGAATCAACCCCTTTCCTACGTACACCCACAGGCCGAGATCGCAGACAATGTGGTGATCGAACCTTTCGTCACCATACATAAGAATGTGAAGATCGGAGAGGGCACCTGGATAGGATCCAACGTCACCATCATGGAGGGGGCGCGCATAGGCAAGAACTGCCGCATCTTCCCGGGGGCGGTCATCTCGGCCATTCCTCAGGATTTGAAATACCAAGGGGAGGACACCACGGTGGTCATCGGTGACAATGTCATCATACGTGAGTGTGTCACCATTAACCGGGGCACCAAGGCCAGCGGAAGGACCGTGGTGGGCAACAATTCTCTGGTAATGGCCTACGTGCATGTTGCCCATGACTGCGAGATCGGCAACCATGTTATCCTTGCCAATGCCTGCACACTTGCCGGACACATCAAGATTGGTGACTTCGCCATCATCGGTGGCATGTCGGCAGTACATCAGTTCGTGCGGATCGGGGCACATGCCATCCTTTCGGGCGGTGCGTTGGTTGGTAAAGATGTTCCTCCGTTCAGCAAGGCCGCGCGCTATCCGCTAAGCTATTCGGGTGTGAATAGCGTAGGCATGAAACGCAGAGGTTTCACCGTGGAGAAGATCCGCGAAATCCAGGAAATCTACCGCGTCATTTTCCTGAAGCATTACAACACTACCCAGGCCGTCACCTACCTGGAGGCCGAATTCCCTGTGACAGACGAGCGGGACGAGATCATCGATTTCATCCGAGAGTCGCAGCGCGGCATCATGAAGGGCTATCAGTTCCTCAATGGCAATGGCAACAGTCATGGCAAGGGAGGCCGTGCCGATGAATAGCATCCGGCTGGAGGGCGCGGGCAAACGGTTCAACCGCCATTGGGTGTTCCGCCATCTGACGCACAGTTTCATGCAGGACAGGCCCACCGCCATTCTGGGGGCCAATGGATCGGGCAAATCGACCCTGCTACAAGTGATTCTGGGCAGCATTGTGGCCAGTGAGGGAACCGTTTCCTATCATGTGAGCGGCAAGGATTATCCAGTGGACGAGGCCCTCGGTTTGTTCTCGTTGGCCACGCCCTATCTTGAACTCATCGAGGAATATACCCTGCTCGAGATGCTGACGTTCCACGGGAGTCTCATCCCCTTCCGCAACGCCATGTCGCATGAGGAGATTGTGACCACGCTTTACCTTGAGGATGCAGCCCACAAGGCCATCCGCCACTACTCATCGGGCATGCGACAACGGGTGAAGCTTGGTCTCGCACTGCTGTCAGACACGCCCTTCGTGCTGCTGGACGAACCTACGTCAAATCTGGACCGCAAGGCCATTGCCTGGTATGGGAAGCTGGTCACAGCCCATCAGCAGGGCCGCGTCATCATTGTGTGCAGCAATGCGCTGCAGGAGGAGTACTTCTTCTGCCCGGACCACCTCTCGGTGGACGACTTCAAGTGACCGGGGTCAGCGAATCTCGAAATCCAGCATTTTCCGCCCTTCGATGAAGGCCTCCAAGCGGTCACCTGCCTGCAATGCGCCCACACCTGCCGGAGTTCCTGTGAAGATGAGGTCACCGATCTTCAGCATGAAGAATTTGGACGCCTCTGTGATGATGCGGTTCACGGGAAAAATCATGTCGCCCGTCCAACCCTGCTGCACAACGTTGCCGTTCAGATGCAGCTCGAAGCGAACGTCTTGAATATCCTTGAAATCTGACAGAGGTATGGTAGCACTCAGCGGTGCCGAACCGTCAAAACCCTTGGCCTTCTCCCACGGCAGCCCTTTCTCCTTGCAGCGCTGTTGGATATCGCGTGCCGTGAGGTCGATGCCGATGCCAATCTCCGAGTAGTATTTCGGAGCGAACTTCTCCTCAATATTCTTTCCCTTCCTGTCGATCTTGATGAAGATCTCTGCCTCATAGTGGATGTCGTCCGAGAAATCGGGCAGGTAGAACGGGTCGTTGTTCCTGAGCACGGCCGAGTCGGGCTTGATGAAGAACAGCGGTTCAGTAGGAATGGGATTATTCAGTTCGCGGGCGTGTTCCGCGTAATTGCGACCTATGCAGATGATCTTCATAGCAGTCCTTTATTGAAAGCCTCCACGCGGAGTTCAGTGAGCACCTTCTTGGTGTAACCGGGAAACTGCGCCTCCATCATCCAGCCGTAGTAGCCCGGATTCTCACGCAGTACCTCGGCCACTCCCCTACCCTTGTATTTCCCGAAGTTGAAAACAGGCAAACCCTTCTCATTCTCCACAATGTGTCCCGCAAAGTCTACCATGTTGCCGCGTCTTCCGAACTCATGCAAGAACTCCACATCGTTCTGCAGCTCCGGGTAGCGTTGCACCTGCGCCAAAAGAACGTCCTTGGTGGCCCGCGTGTCGGCCTCGGCACTGTGGGCGTTCGTGAGGTCGCCATCACAATAGAACCTGTAGGCCGCCACCAGCGTGCGCTGCTCCATCTTGTGAAAGATGTTCTGCACATCCACCACCTTGCGCTTCCGCATGTCGAGGTCGAAACCGTTGCGGAGAAATTCCTCCATGAGCAGCGGCACATCGAACTTGAGGCAGTTGTAACCTGCCAGGTCGCTGTCTCCGATAAAGGCAATCACATCCTTCGCAATATCCCTGAAAAAGGGCTCAGAGGCCACCTTCTCATCGGTGATACCATGCACATCTGAGGCTTCCTTGGGTATTGGCCTGCCTGGATTGACCAGACGTGTAAAAACCTGCTCCTCACCAGATGGCAACAGCTTGATGATGGATATCTCAACAATCCGGTCATCGGCCACCTGCACTCCTGTGGTCTCAAGATCAAAAAAGGCCAATGGCCGGGTCAGATTCAACATACTCTTTGGGGAAATTGACTGGGAGATTAGGTTCCGGACAAGGTCAGGGTTTCTCCAGACCGTTCTGCACCAGCATGTACATGCGTGGAAGAACGGCCTTGAAATCACTCAGGTCCATCACATTTATCTTCTCCTTCACTTCCTGATAGCCTTCGGCCTTCAGAGTAATCTCATACACCTGTCCAGGCGCTAACACAGCAATCATGCGGCCTGTCCCATAACTGGGCAGGTAATCTCCAACCTTGTTCCCATTCTGATCCGTGATGGTGGCGGTGATGCCCAATTCCTTTCTTCCTTTCACTGGAGCCACTTTAGGCTTAACACCTTTCGGGGCCACTTTCAGTTTCTTCATCCTGGCATCCACCAGATTGAAATTAACGCCCTTCGGGAAGGTCTTCTCATCAAACTTGCCCACATCACCTCCGTCCGCTGAGCCGATGAAGGTGAACTCATAGGCTTCACCGTCCTTCACTTCCACGTCCTTGGTGCCAACAAAAGAATAGCCCTCCTTACCCTCCGGCTGATAGCCCATGCTCACAGGGAACCATTTCAATTGGCCATCCGCGCTCTTCCACTCATGCACCTTCAGAACCTCTTTCTCAGGACCTGTCATGGTTTGTAGGTCAATCACTACAGAGGTCATACGCTGACTGGCGTCACCGAACACCACTCGGTAGATGTCCAAGTCCCCAAACCCACCATTACGCAATTGGGATGTGTACCCGATTCTCGGGTCATCGGTTGGGCAGAATACGAGGTTGTCCATCGTGTTATTGATAGGATATCCGAGGTTTACCGGACGTTCCCATCGTTCGTTCTTCTCGTCCCATTCACTCTTGAAAATATCGTAACCACCCATGCTACGATGTCCCTGCGAGCAGAAATAGAGTGTCTTGCCATCATGTGAGATGAGCGGATAACTCTCGTTATACTGCGTATTTACCGTTGGTCCAAGATTCTGGAGCATGCCCCACTGGCCATCTGGAAGCTTCTTCGCCATAAAGATGTCCAGTTCACCGAATCCTTCACCAGTAAGAGGAAGTAAGGAAAAGAAGAGTGTCTGCCCGTCAGGCGTGCATGAAGCTGCCTGCACCAGCTCATCCGTGACCAAATAACCTCCCAATGCGGAAGGTTTCGAGAACGCCCTTCCAGTAAAGGTGCTCATCCAAACATCCTCTGATGCCTCCAAGTTGTCAACCATAAGGAACATGTGATCACCATAGGCAGAGATGCCGGCAAGTTCTTCCACCCATTCCGTGTTGATCAGTGGACTTACACTCTTACCAGCTCCGAACCTTCCATTCTTTGCCGGGGCCATGTAGATGTCGGGCGGTTTGTAGCCATCGAAGTCCAGATTGTTGCCCATCACCCCCTTGTCACGTTTGGTCGTGTAAAGCAAGAACGATTGATCCAACGGCACCATCGGATTAAGGTCAGGGCCATTGGAGTTGATGTCCTTACCAAGATTCTCGAAAGTGACATTCACGGGCTCCTTCATGTATTTCTTGGCATTGCCGCAGAATTCCAGTTGTCGGGTGACATCCACCTTCCGCACAGGCTCGGTCACTACAAGGAGATACTTATTGAAGAACAGCAGCGCGCTGTCAATCTGGTCATTATACATGTAGGCCAGCCCCATGTCATACAATGCCTCATTGTCGAATTTCGACATGTTCACCACCTTGCGCAAATAAGGTATCGACCAGCTTTTCTGAATATTCTGGCGAAGATGACAGAGACCTACGCGATAATTCAGGAATTCGTCTTCAGGGCTTGCCGTCAGAAGATTTGCATACTCTACCTGAGCGTTCTTGTAATCGCCCATCTCGAAGAGATTCTTTGCCTTCGCCAATGGTGTTACACCTTTGGCATCCACAGGAGGCTGATTAGGCTTCTGGGCAAGAATCTGACCTACGTTGAGCAACACGAGAAGCATCAGCGCACTATTCCGCGAGCTGAACGCAAGTAAACTAAAGGCCTTTACAATCCCACTCACCACAAAATGATTACTTGCCTATTTTGCTAAGTTCAAGCTTGTAGAGCGACTCGGTAATGTTCACATCACCGTTCTTGAACCAGAATACGCCTCCCCAATCCCATGTTCTCTGCTCATAGACTGTGACGATGCCGTCCTGATTGATTACGTGCCTGAGGATGCGGTAGTTCTTGGCCTCTACCACCTCCTCGGTCACGCCTTTGGGATAGATTTTGGACAGCTCAGAAAGGAATGCCTTTCGCTGCTCTTCCGCATTCAGATTCATTTTCTCCACATTGGCCTTGATGCGGTCGAATTCTTCAATCCGTTGTTTCTCGGATACCACTGCTGTGGTGGCTGCATCCTTCTGACGGGCAGCATCTGCCCGCTTTATTGCCTCTGAACGGGCCAATTCAGATGCACGTTGCTGCTCCTCAAACTTGCGTTTGGCATCTTCCTCCCGCTTCCGCTTCTCCTCGGCCTGCATCGCAAGTTCCTGCTCAGCGGATGCAATCTGATCAAGCTTGTCTTTCGGTTCCTTTTCCTGTGGCTTCAACTTTGACGCCTCCTGATATTTCTGTTTGGCAACCGTCAGATTGTTGGCTGTAAGCGCCTTCGCACCTTCCTGGGTCAGGAGAATATACTGGCGTTCCATCTGGGCCAATTCTGCCTGCTCCTTGGCTATCTGGTCCTCACGCTTCTTCACCTCTGCTATACCGTCCTTGGCCTTCTGGTCGGTAGGCTTCAACGATGCGGCCTCACTGAAAAGCCTACGGGCATCAACGAGCTTTCCAGCAGCAAGTTCACGCTCTCCGGCATTGAGCAGCCCATCGTATTTCTCATCCAAGGCACGCTTTTCGGCCTCGGCCTTGGCGATGGCCTTCAAGGCATTCTCAGCTGCTGCAAGACCAGCCTCGGCCTCTTTGTTGGTCGGGTCCAGTTTCAGGACCGCACGGTATGCCTCCGCAGAGACATCGAACTTGCGGGCATCTGACTGTTTCTTACCATCGGCCAGAAGACTGGCAATCTCCTGATCGCGCTTCCTTTTCTGCTCAGCGGCAAGGCGTATGGCCTCATCCTCCTTTCGTTTCGCCTCAGCAGCTGCAGCCAGCTCCTCCTGACGCTTCTTCTCTGCAGCCTCCTTGGCAGCTGCTGCCACTGCAAGTTCCTCCTGACGTTTCTTTTCTGCCTCTGCCTTTGCTGCGGCCAAAGCTGCGGCTTGCTCCTCCTGTAGCCTCTTCTCTGTTGCAGCCTTTTCAGCAGCCGCGGCCAATTCCTCCTGACGTTTCTTCTCTGCTGCATCCTTGGCGGCCGCGGCTGCTGCGGCAAGTTCCTCCTGACGCTTCTTCTCCGCTGCCTCCTTGGCCGCTGCTGCCGCTGCAAGTTCCTCCTGACGCTTCTTCTCTGCTGCGTCCTTGGCCGCTGCTGCCGCTGCAAGTTCGTCCTGACGCTTCTTCTCTGCTGCCTCCTTGGCGGCTGCTGCCGCGGCAAGTTCCTCCTGACGCTTCTTCTCCGCTGCCTCCTTGGCCGCTGCTGCCGCTGCAAGTTCCTCCTGACGCTTCTTCTCCGCTGCCTCCTTGGCCGCTGCAGCTGCAGCCGCCTGCTCTGCTGCAAGACGTGCCTTCTCGGCCTCGGCCGCCTTCCTTTGCTCCTCTTTAGCTTTTGCCTGTTCAGCCTGCGCGATAAGCTGGTCGGACTGAAGTTTGGCGGCCTGCTCTTCAGCTTTAATGCGGGCCTCCTCTTTCCTCCTATCCTCGGCAGCTTTGGCAGCCAACTGTTCTGCCTGGGCCTTTTCGGCCTCTGCGGTAGCTTTAAGCCGTGCCTCCTCCTTCTCTCGGTCTGAGGCCGCCTTCGCAGCCAACCTGTCCGCCTCTGCCTTGGCCAGTTCCTCCGCGGCCCGTCTCCTGTCCTCTTCCTTCTTGCGCTCCTCTTCCGCTTTACGTTGCGCGGCCAGCGCAAGCTGACGCTCCTTCTCTGCCTGGGCGAACTGTCTCTCCGCATCAGCCTTGGCGGCAGCTTCCGCCTTGCGTTGTTCCGAGAGTTTCGCTGCTGCAAGGGCTTCTCTCTCCGCCTCCTCTTTCGACTGTCGCGCCTTTCTGTCAGCCTCCATTCTAGCCAGCACTTGTGCCTCTTTTTCCTTTTCGGCCGCTTCCCGCTGAGCCACAAGCATGGCCTGTTGCTTCTCTGCCTGCTCTGCGGCAAGCATCTGTCCAGAGATGCGCTCGTTACGTTCGGCCTCCACTTTCTGTGAGGTCTTCTCATATTTCTTCTCGGCAAAGGCCAGTTCCTGCTTGGCCTCCTGAGCTATTTCTTGCGAGACTGCTTTCGCTTTTTCGATACGTGCCGCCTCATAGGCTATCACCTCCGCATCATTTTTCGCAACCTTTTCCTCATGCTCACGCTGCAGGGCCATCAGTTCAGCCTGATCGGCCGCCTGAAACAGAACTGAAAAATCCAGTTTGGCCGTGGCACTGCCTGTCTTCCTAATCTTCTCGCTCTCCTGAACGTAGGCATCATACATGGCATTGGCCTTCAATTCGGGCAGTTCTGTGCCCTTGGGGAATGTTTTCAGCAATGCCTGCACCGTCTTCTCACGATCACCACCTCCCGTCTCCAGGGCCAGTCCTACATCCTTCTCCCGCTTGGACTTGGCATCTCCCATCTTGGCCAATTGCAGTTGCTCCGCCTGCTTGGCTGCCTGCTCACCGAGTTTTATCTTCTCCTGACGAGCCTCTTCACGAAGTCTCTCCAGCTTGGCCTGCTCGGTCTCTTTCTCTTTGACCTTGGCCAACTTCGCCTCCTCCTGTGCCTGTCTCTCTGCACTACTGGCCGCAGCGAACATGGCACTGAAATCAAGCGGCACAGCTGCGCTACCTGACTTGTTCAGCGTCTTCTTCTGCTCTACGTACTCTTCGAACATCGCCTGGCCTTTCTGTGAACGGAAAGGGTCGGTCTTGGGGAATGACTCCACAAAAGCAGCGAGCTGGGCTGAGTTGTCCGTACCTGCGGTCTTCAGGGCCTGAAGGATGCCATCCGCAGTTTTCTTCTCCTGCTCTGCCTTCACCTCCTGTTCCTTTTTCAAGTAGGCCTCCGTCTTGGCGCGGTCTTTCGTATCGCCAGCTGCAATCTCTTCCTGAACAGCCTTCTGCTCTGCGAAATCTGCGGCAGTAAAGAGCTGTTTGAAATCCATCTTTGCCAACGCCACACCCGAGAGGCGCATCTTTTCATACTCGGCATATATGGCCTCGGCCTTCTGTTCGGCATACTTATCTCCCTTTGGAAAGGTCTTGGCGATGTTGCTCGTGGCGGATTTCGCATCGCCATTGGAATTGAAGATGGCGAAATAGACCTTGTCGTTACGTTCCTTTTCCTCCTTCGCTCTGTTCTGTTCCTCGGTCAGGTTAGCAGCAGCGATCTTCTCTCTCATCTCAAGTTCCAAGGCCTGCTGCTGTACCATCATCGCCACCTCCTTTTGGCGCTCTGCCTCCAGACGAAGGGCTCTCAGTTCCTCGTTCTTCTTGGCCTGGTCCTTTTCGGCCTCCTTAACTACGGTTGTCTCCAAGGCCTGGGCCACTGCGAAAAGAGACTTGTAGTTTATCGCAGCAGCAGTCTTCGCTGATGTTTTCCTATCAGCCTGCAGTTGGGTGTAAATCGCCTCAGCCTTCTTATACCTCAGGGTATCATTCAGCGGGAAAATCTCTGTCAGGGCTGAAACCGTCTTGGCACGATCTTCTGCCCCAAGGGTAACAGCTGCCTGGATCTTCTGCTCCATTGAGGCCGTCTCACTCTCTCTGAGCGTTTTAGCGGCCTCTTCCATCTCAAACTTCTTCTGGGCCGCCTGTTCTGCTATACGCTGCTTCTCCTCCTGCTCTCTGATGAGGCGTTCTTCCTCCTCCATCTCCTCCTTCGTGTAATCAAGCTCGTAGTCGAAAGCATTACGCTTGATCTGATAGAACACATTGGCAACGGATTTCTTGAAGGCAAGACCATCCTTGTCCTTCACCATATCCACACGGAACTCGAATGTCGGAACCTTAGTGAACTGAGGTCTTGCAAGACGCACATCCGTGTCAACATCGATGCCCTTGGTGGTGTAGCCCTCCTTTTCAACCGTAATCAGATAGAACTTGTTGATCTCAAACTTCAGTTCGAATTCACCATTCCCGGGTGTCACAATCTTCTTGATCTCCTTCATTTGCTCACGCGTACCGTCAGCATCCTCGTAAACGGTTACGATGGCCCCTTTGATGGCCTTGGTGAGTTCTTCGACCGTCCCTTTGAACTCCAAAGGACCAGCGATATTCGACTTCAGAGTGTCCGCTCCTGCCTTTGTCGCGGTCTGCGAGAAAGTCACAGATGGTGACATCAAAAGCATCAACACACATGAGGACATGCACAGAAGGAACGCACGAAGGTTATCGGACAGACTCATGTCACTTGCCTTGAGTGGTTAGTATCTTCTCTCCTGCCACGCTGATGATGGTCAGCTCAATTCTTCTGTTCAACTGTCTTCCTTCCGGATTATCCGAACCATCGGGATTCTCATTAGGTGCAATATGGCGTGTTTCTCCATAACCCTTTGACACCATTCTTTTGGACGGCACTTCGCGGGCCTTCAACCAAGCCACAACGCTTTTGGCCCTGCGGTCGGACAGACGGAGGTTATAATCGTCATCACCTCTGGAATCGGTGTGACCTGAAATCTCCACCACAACAGAAGGATTCGCATTTAGGAACACGAGGAGTTTGTTGAGCTCAACGATGGACTCATCGCGGATATCCGATTTATCGAAGTCAAAATAGATGCGTTCAAGGATGATTTTCTGACCCGCCTTCAATTGCTTGACGTTGTTCACATCTGCATCCAAAAGGGTCGGGTCATAACCTAAGGCCTTCTGCTTGGACATCTCTTCCAACTCACGTTCCAAACGCTCGACTTCCTTCTCCAGTTCCACCGAGGACATCTGTTCCAACAGGCGAGGAGAGATCTCCTCCTTCTCGGGGAACTTGATGAACGGGGTGAAGCAAACGTCATTCACCTTTGCTGTATGACCGGAAAGTGTGACCAATTCATCACCGGTCGAAAGCCTCCAGACCTTCGGACGATTGCCCTTGTCGCTGGCCAACACATACTCAGAGTTCCTTGATATGGCCACCCCTGTCACCTGCCCCTTCAGGCCCACCAACGCATTGCGCACGCTGGCATCTGACGTGTTCCAACTATAAACGAATCCGTCATCACTTCCAGAAACGGCCGTTTGGGCATCAGGTGTGAGTCGGACATTACACACTGGTGCACCATGTAGTTTGAAGTCGAACTTACGCTTGGCAGAGGACGCATCCCACAGGGTTACCGACCTGTCCTTATCTCCTGTGACCACAAAATTCCCGACCGAAGAGAAGTCTACGGCATTCACTGCGTTGCTATGGCCATCATAGACCCCGACCATCTGTTCACTCTTCGTCTCCCACATGATTGCCTTGCCATCGTCAGAGACTGAGACGAAGTAATTCCCCGCGGGTCCGAACGATATATCATTGACCTTGCCTTTGTGCCCCACATAGGATTTGGATACCAGGCCGGTGTTAACATCCCAAAGCTTCACTGTGGAATCTTCACTGGCCGTGAGAAGATAGCGGCAATCGGGGCTGAATTGCACAGATGTGATAGCTCCTCGGTGGCTTTGGAGTTTTTTCTGCTTCTCTCCTGATGGAAGTGCCCAAAGTGTCAACTGCCCTGTAATGGTGCCTGTGACAGCGACATTGCCGCAAGGCGAAACCCCAACGGCCGTGACCACCTCGGAATCCTCCAACCGAAGAATCTGCTTA
Organism: uncultured Chryseobacterium sp.; assembly: GCA_964488095.1. Taxonomy (GTDB): domain Bacteria; phylum Bacteroidota; class Bacteroidia; order UBA10329; family UBA10329; genus UBA10329. Next base: position 30,520 of record CAZATP010000025.1, on the reverse strand, counting down.
CCGGAAGGCAACTCCCAAAGCCTTGCCGTACGGTCATCACTTCCCGACATGGCATAAATCTGTCCTCCATCCACCGACTTCTTGCCTGCACGTGCAATGGCCTCCGGATCGGGCCGAAGCGTGTAATCTTTAATCAGTTCGCTAACGAATGAATTCTTACCCAGAACCTCAATCACAGCTGATGTGTCGTAATAGAGCTCGCCTTGAACGTACACACAGTATTCTCCCGGTTCAAGGAGTTGTGCATAGTTGCTGGTTCTTGTGTTGGGTCTATAAGTGCCGATGAACCTGTCGGTATTCATATCGGTAACGGTCATCTCGAACTTACCCACCTCATAACTGGGATTGGCCTGCAGACTGTCCTTAATATTGGTGATAGAGCCTCTCACTATGGTATAATCCGGGTCGACATCCATGAAAGTCACACGGTAAATGTCCCGTTCACCGAAACCTTCATCCATTCTGAACTGAGAAGTGTAACCATAACGCCCTGAAACACTCATGGAGATATTGAAATCATCATCCACTGTGTTTATAGGATATCCCAAATTCTTGGGCACACTGAAAAGACCAGTGAGTTCATCATACTCTGAAACGAAAATATCAAATCCCCCCATGCTTGTGTGCCCCTCAGAGCAGAAGTAGAACGTTTTCCCATCTGCGGCCAAGTGAGGGAAGCTTTCGTTGAATCTGGTGTTGATAACATCGGGCAGCATGATTGGAATGCCCCAGGAACCATTGGGGAGCTTCCTCGACATATACAGATCCGTTCCCCGTCCCTTCTGGCCGTCCAACTCTCTACTGAAGAAAAGAATGTTCCCATCATGAGAGATGCTGGCGGTCGTCTCAATGTCATCCGTGTTGACATTGCGACCTATGTCGAAATACTCATCGAAGAATCGCCCTTTTCTTGGAGAAACATAAATATCATCGTAACCGTCATAGTTGTCTATGTACACCAATATCTCCATACCGTCCGGAGACACGCCCACGACTTCCTCATACCACTCTGTATTAACAGCAGAACCGATATTTCGGGATTCTCGATAGTCTCCTCGGGCAGCGCGTGACAGAAAGATGTCCGGGGTTTTGTAGCCATCATAGTCCAACTGTAATCCAAGACAGTCGGGACGTTTAGTGGTGAACACAATGAATGACTCGTCCTCTGGGATGAACGGATTGTAATCCGGATAAGGAGAATTGACAAGACTACCAAGATTCTCGAAATTCACATTGAGCGGATACTTCACCAACTGTTTGGCATTGAAGCACATCTCAATCATTCGGGAACCTGTTATGATGTTGTCATCCTTTCCTCGCTGTATGTCCTTGTATTTGTTGAATGTGATGATCGCCTCATCAAAGCGGCCAGCAAACATGTAGGCTCTGCCCAGCTGATAGATGGCCTCCTTAGGAAACTTGGGCTGCTGAACCACATATTCCAAATAACGGATGGCCTGCGACTTATCTATGTTGGTCTCCAGATAACAGGCCCCTATCCTGAAATTCACCTCGACATCCAACGGGTCCTTGGCCAACAGCACAAGAAAGTCTTCCAATGCGGCCCGGAAATTCCCATTCCAATAGTGCTCCATGGCCCCGTTCATACTAACCTTGGCCCGCCTTGCAGCACGTTGCTCCTCCGTCTCAGTAATATCCTTATTCAGTTCTTCCTCCGTGATCTTTCTTATGTCACGGGACTGCGCTGCCAACTCCCCAACTGAATGGAGAAGCACGGAAAAGATTACAAAAAGATGGTGAACTCTCAATCCCATTTCCCTTGATGCTGCTTCACCATCCTTGAACTTCAGTCATTACGAAAATCACGTAGCCAATCGAGATTAAAGCGTGCAAATTAGCAAAAGTGCATACAATGTACGATGCTATTCTCATCCCTCTCTAACGGTTCGGCAGAAGTTCCTCAGAAATGACTTCCTCCCTAACCTGAATAAGGTCAGCATCACCTTCAGTGACACTGATCTCAATTCTCCTATTCATCTGCCGACCAAGCGGATTATCCTGACCATCGGCATTGATATTCCTGGCGATTGGCCGTGTCTGACCATAACCGACCGATTTGAGGCGTGAGGCAGAAACACCCTTGCTCACGAGATAAGACACAACCGCCTCTGCCCTGGCCCGTGACAATCTCAGGTTGTAACCTGAATCACCAATAGCATCGGTATGCCCTGACACCGTAAGTTTTATGTCCTTGTGCGCAAGAAGAAATTCGGCCAATTTATCTAACTCACGTTCTGAACTCCCCCTCAACCGGGCCTTGTTGTAATCGAACAGCATATTCTGCAGAATAAGCCGCTTCCCTTCATTCAATGCGGTCGCAGCCTCCTCAGTATAAGATTCCACTGGCAGTTCAATCGCCTCATCCTGTTTTTTCATCTGCGCAAGAAGGAAATCGAGCTTGGCGTTCATCATCTGAAGCTGAGTGCGTAGCTCCTCGTTATCGGCCATCAGCCTTCTATTCAGCTCAATAGCTTCACGGATGTCAGACTCCGAAAGCTGTTTATTGGTCTGAGCCGCATCCTTGCCTTGCGGGTTTCGTTGGGCCAATGCCGCCTTCTCGCGTGCGGCTGCCTCTCTGGCCTTCCGCTCACTCTCCTGACGCTGCTGTTCGGCTTTCAACAGCTCTTCATCCACCTTTGCTTTGGCTATGGCCAATTCCTTCGCTTTCCTTTCAGCAGCTTCTTTCTCCTTCTGCTCTTTCAGCAGCCGTTCAGCTTCAGCTTTGGCGCGGGCCTCAGCTGCTGCGATGGCCTTCGCTTCTTCCTGCTGCTTCGCGGCAAGGGCGGCCTCTGTCTTCAACCTTTCCTCTTCCGCCTTGGCACGGGCCTCTGCTTCCGCACGGGCCTTCGCCTCCTCCTGCTTACGCGCCTCCTCCTGCTGCTGTGCAGCAAGGGCGGCCTCCGCCTTCAACCGTTCCTCTTCCGCCTTGGCGCGGGCCTCTGCGGCTGCACGGGCCTTCGCCTCTTCTTGCTGACGGGCCTCTTCCTGCTGCTGTGCGGCAAG
>CAZATP010000025.1:0-27396 GCA_964488095.1 uncultured Chryseobacterium sp. | reverse complement strand
CACGGGCCTTCGCCTCTTCTTGCTGACGGGCCTCTTCCTGCTGCTGTGCGGCAAGAACGGCCTCCGCCTTCAACCGTTCCTCTTCCGCCTTGGCGCGGGCCTCTGCCGCTGCACGGGCCTTTGCCTCCTCCTGCTGACGGGCCTCTTCCTGCTGCTGTGCGGCAAGCGCGGCCTCCGCCTTCAACCGTTCCTCTTCCGCCTTGGCACGGGCCTCAGCTTCAGTACGGGACTTCGCCTCCTCCTGTTGACGGGCCTGTTCCTGCTGCTGTGCGGCAAGCGCGGTCTCCGCATTCAACCGTTCCTCTTCCGCCTTGGCGCGGGCCTCTGCGGCTGCACTGGCCTTCGCCTCTTCCTGCTGACGGGCCTCTTCCTGCTGTTGTGTGGCAAGCGCGGCCTCCGCCTTCAAGCGTTCCTCTTCCGCCTTGGTGCGGGCCTCTGCTTCCGCACGGGACTTCGCCTCCTCCTCTTGACGGGCCATTTTCTCCTTCTCAACCGAGGTGATTGATGCCTGCTGAACCACTCCCTCCTCCAATTCCTTCTTTTTCTTTCTCAGCTCTTCCAAACGCTTCAGAAGGGCTTCACGCTTAAGTTCCTCCTCCGTTTTAGCTACTGGCACTTCCGTAGCTTCTTTATTATTTACAGTCTTGTTCACAGCTGCCCCCTCGGTTGTATTCAACGCTTCCAACTGCGTACCAGCTTCATCCTTGACTTCAGCCACTGATTGCGAGACATTCATTACAGAATCAGAACTAACCGATTGTTCCGATTCCTCTGCTGTTGACACTTCTTTCACTTCCGCGTCTACCACCTGAGCAGCCCTAAGATCAGCAGCTCTCGCAGCTTCTTCGGCTGCAAATTTTGCCGCTGCTTCCTTTTCAAGTCTTTCCCGCTCCGCCTGTTTCTCCATCTCTTTCTTCTTGGCGGCAGCTGCCTCAGCTTCACTACGGGCTTTTGCTTCAGCTTCACTTCGAACCCTTGCTTCAGCTTCCCTGCGGGCTTCTGCTTCAGCTTCCCTGCGGGCTTCTGCTTCAGCTTCACTACGGGCTCTTGCTTCAGCTTCCCTGCGGGCTTCTGCTTCAGCTTCACTACGGGCTTCTGCTTCAGCTTCACTACGGGCTTTTGATTCAGCTTCCCTGCGGGCTTCTGCCTCATCTTCCAATCGAGCTGCTTCTGTTTCTTTCAAGAACACATCCTCCAAAATAGAGTCTAATCGCGCAGCCTCAAGTTCTGCCTCCTTCTTCAACCTTGCCTGTTCCATTTTGGAAGCTTCGTCAGCGACAGCTGCAGGAATGGAATCGCTTTTAGACGCTGCTACAGAAACCTGTGGGTCTTTGACCTCCTGTTTCATATCGCGCTGGACATCTTCACCGAAAATGACCGCATCAATGGTGTATGCACCCCCTAAATTCTCATAGGCCATCTCGCGACCCAAAGAGGCCATCCTGTTAAGATTGGGAAAACCCTCAGCTGCGAATGTGAGATTGTAAGATTCACCTGGACTCACTACCAGAACATACCTACCCGTATTGGGATTGGGACGATACGTACCCACCTCTTTTCCCGACCCATCCTTCAATGTTACCGTAGGTTTCAGTAGGACAAAATCGTTATTCGGAACACGTATGTCCCCCTGAATCACAGCTTTAGGCTCCGACTGCTGTTGTTCTAACTGGAGGGAATAAATATCCGTCTCACCATATCCGCCTTCTCTTCTGGAGCTCAGATAGGCCGTCCGTCCATCGGCTGCAAGAACGAAAAAGATATCATCCTCCGAAGTGTTGATAGGGAAACCGAGATTCTTGACCTCCTGCCAAGTGCCATTCTCTAGCTCAGAACGAAAAATATCAAAGCCACCCATGGAGGTATGTCCCTGCGAACTGAAAAACAACGTCCCGCCATCAAATCCAAGGAATGGCGATTCCTCATCGTATTGGGTGTTTATCACCCCGCCCATGTTCTGAGCCAGTCCCCAAGAACCGTCAGGCAACCTGTTGCAGTACCATAAATCACGACCACCAAACCCACCAGGCCGATTGGACGTGAAAATGAGCAGTTCGCCATCAGGGGAAACAGTGGCATGCGTTTCCCACGAAGTCGTATTGATCTCGCTTCCCATCTTCACTGGGACAGTCCAGACATTGTCCTTCAGCTCACTCTGGTAAATCTCTCCATTGCCATTGTCATCCTTGTAAATGAACAACGTCTGACCATCGGGCGAAACCCCTATCGCAGCCTGATGACCCGAGGATGTTATTCCGCCACCAAGCAACTGCGGACGTCCCCAGATTCCAGTGGCCTGTCTTACACTGACATAAATATCCTCGAAGTACAGGCCATCCTTGTCCTTGACATCTCTTGAGCCTCCTGGTCTTCTGGCGGTGAAGATTAAAGACTGCCCATCCGCTGATATGACTGGCGTGTACTCGGGATAGGATGAATTTATCGTGGGGCCAAGATTAATCATGCTCGCCTTGACCGGGGTCTGAACGAGTTCCATGGCATTCTCAGCATGTTTGATGACCATTCTGACCTTGTTGTAGGTCTCGATGTCAGCCACATCAATGAAAGAACGGTAATTATAGTAGTTGGAAACGGCCCGCTCAAACTGGTTGAGATAGTGGTAGGCACGTCCAAGATAGAGGTAGGTTATTCCGGGTGCCTTCCTCTCTTTCCAATCTGTCTCTCTGAAATCCTTGGAAACGTCCTTGGAGGCTTTCTCCAGATAATAAATGGCTTTATCGTAATTCTTCGAGCCGTTGAGATGGCACAGTCCCAACATGTAGTTGAGATTGGCAATGGAGGAATCTAGGGCGTGGAGTTCCTCCACCAATGGCATGGCCTGCAGGCAGGACCCATTATACAAATGGGCGTCAGCCTTATTGAAGGCCTGCTTGTATCTGGAATCCCCATAAGACTGTCCTCGCACAGACAGCATGGAGAACGTGAACCAAACCAGTAGTAATGCTCTTGCCATGATCAATCCTCCACCGAATGCTCCAAGGGCTGACTGAGCTACAATTAACCCCAGCCGGAACACCATTGTCTAAGCGGCCAAAATTAGAATAATTCAGAGGCGACAAGGGCTTCATGGAAATATCCATGAGAAATCACCATCGGGATCACTGCCTACATCCCAAGCAATGGGAAAGGCAGGTCACCCACCTTTATATGACCTTTCTAAGACTTAAAATCAATCTCTCAAAAGGGAAATGGAAAGTTGCAAGGCCTCACTTAGTTTTTGCGCCTGAAAAGCATTGATCAGTACGAAGGCCCCAGAATTTCGACCAACACCCGAAATCTTCACTTTCTTCTCTGAACCAAGCGCATCCAACTGATAGGACTTGCCAGACCACGAGGCTTTTCCCCTTCCTCCTTCCAAAAGTTCAACAGCCTCAAGCAGCTGCTGGCAAAATACAGCGGCTGATGCGGAGTCACCGAAATAGAATCCACCTAATTCTGTGATGTCGTCAGAGCCTGACACCTGATAATTACCATACAGGCTTTTGGACACCTTCCCATTCTCAGTCTCTTGACGGAAGGAAATCTCTACTGGACCGAATCGGCCCAGCTGTTTGGTGACAACGTCCCGTTTCTGTGCCAACACAGAAGACTGTATCACGAAGAGACATGAAAGTAGAAGTGCGTATCTCATTTCCTAAGAATGAAGGTCAAAGGTAAATGTTTGGGACTTGCCCAAATCCGTGCCAATCTGTCTGCTGAAGAGGATTTTTGAGCTTTTACTCAAGTTCAAATCGCGGCAGTCCATTGCTTTCCTTTGCGAACAGATAAACATCATCAAGATGATTCAACGTATTCAGACCGTTTTCCTCATCAGCGCTGTGCTTCTGCTGGCAATGCCCATGATGCTAAGAATGGCGCTTTTCACTGTTTCTGTGCCCGATGGCGCCTATAAACTTTATCCTGCCGGAGTTCTATTCAATGGTGAAGAGGTTATGCCAACAATCGTGGTACTCGTAACGATCACCGTTTCTGTGATGCTACTGGTTTATGCGGTGATGCAATTCAAGAACCGTAAGTTTCAGATGAATCTGATCAAGGTTTCCATACTTGCGCAGCTCTCCTTTCTGGTGGCGGTGTTCTTCTATCTGGACAGGGTGAAGAATCTGGTCTCTGCAACAGTGGAGTCGGGTATCGCCTACAGTCCACTGCTTTCCGCCCCCGTGGTGGCCATTTTCCTCTGCATGCTGGCCATCCGGGCCATTAACAAGGACGAGGCGCTCGTGCGATCTGCGGATCGTTTGCGTTGAAATCAGCCTTTAGCTGACAGCACCTTGGCCGATACTTCTCCGAAGCCAATGCGCACCCCGTTGCGTGCGCAGTATCCTTTCATAATGACGGTATCCCCGTCCTGAATGAATCTGCGCTCCGTGCCGTCCGGCATCTGAACAGGTTTTGTCCCCTTCCATGAAATCTCGAGCATGGAGCCGAAACTGTCGGGTGTCGGGCCGCTGATGGTGCCCGAAGCACACATGTCGCCCACGCGCATGTTGCAACCGTTGACCGTGTGATGGGCCAATTGCTGGGCCATGCTCCAGTACATGTGCTTGAAATTGGAGCGGCACACTGTGTGTGGTGCTTGGCCTTCAGGAGCTATCTGCACCTCAAGAGCGATGTCAAAATTGTGTTTTCCAGAACTCCTCAGATAGGGAAGCACCTCTGGCTCCTGCCTCGGGCCATCCACCCTGAACGGTTCCAATGCATCCATCGTGACTATCCATGGAGAAACGTGCGAGGCAAAGTTCTTGGCGAGAAACGGTCCCAGCGGGACATATTCCCATTTCTGAATATCCCGTGCGCTCCAATCATTGAAAAGCACCATACCGAAAATGTGTTCCTCAGCCCTCTCTACCGCGACTGGTTCCCCCAACGCATTGGGCTGCCCGATGATGAAGGCGACTTCGAGCTCGAAATCCAGTAGTCGGGTCGGGCCGAATGCAGGTGCGATCGCATCATCAGCCATGGTCTGCCCCTTGGGACGATGGAATGGCGTACCACTGACCACAATGCTTGAAGCTCGTCCATGATAACCCACCGGCAGATGCAACCAATTGGGCAACAGCGCATTCGCAGGGTCACGGAACATGGTGCCCACATTGGTGGCATGCTCACGGCTGCTGTAGAAATCCGTGTAATCTCCAACTTGGACCGGAAGGTGCATGGTCACCTCGGACTGAGCGAACAATGCCCGCTCGCATAGAATCCTGTTGCCACTCAATTCATCGTTGCCTTCCGAAAGCAATTGAATGATACGGTTCCGAGTGGGTGTCCAGACCTTCTTTCCCAAGGCCATGTAGGCATTCAGTACCGTATCCTCAAAAATCCGCTGAGGAAGGTCAAGCCCATCGAGTAGTCCGGATTCGTGCAAAACGGCCAGATCGAGAACCTGATTCCCAATAGCGATGCCCACGCGTGCATGACCTTCTGAGCTGAAAACACCGAAAGGGATGTTGTGAAGTGTGAAATCCGAGTCTGAGGGAATGCTGATCCAACTTTTCATGCGCTAATGCTGTTTGGGGCAAAGGTACATGTGTTGATGGGAGGCCATTGAACTTACCGCCCCGTACCTTCGCACCCATGCGGCTTCTGAAAAAGATTCTCCTTGTCTCCGGACTGTTACTGCTCCTTTCTTGGGCTGCGCTGGAATTATCCTTCCACTGGTTCAATTTGCAGGAACCAACTTTTATCCTTCCAAAGGAAATTTCTGAGAACCCAGAGATTTCAAACCTTTCCAATTCTGATGGTCAAATCTATCAGCAGAACGAATTCGGCATCTGGGAGGCCTATGTGGAGGGCTCGCCTTTTGACCGTGGGGTACTTCTCGGTAAGATGGCTCAAAAGCAGGTGCAATCCCAAGAGGAACATTTCATTGCCCAGATAAAGCGACTGGTGCCCAGTGACCTTCTATTAAGGACGCTGAGATATGGCGTATCGTTCTTCAACAGGAATACGAATGATCATGTTCCAACAGAGTATCAGCAGGAGATCCTGGGCATCTCGCGGGCTTTCAGCCATTCCAACGACTGGATAGCCCCGCCCTATGCGCGGGTGATGAATTACCACGCTGCCCACGACATCGGACATGCCCTGCAGGACCTGAGCATCGTAGGCTGCACCTCATTCGCAGCGTGGGAAGCCTCCAGTGCTGACAGCGGCCTCATCATCGGACGCAATTTCGATTTCTACATGGGCGATGATTTCGCAAAGGATAAAATGGTGCTCTTTCTGCGCCCCGATAGTGGCTATGCCTTTGCCAGCGTGACCTGGGCCGGATTCATGGGTGTGGTGAGCGGGATGAACGAACATGGGCTCACGGTGACCCTCAATGCCGCAAAATCTTCCGTGCCCACCGCCTCAAAGACACCCATTTCCATTTTGGCACGTGAGATACTGCAGTATGCTCGCAACATTGACGAGGCCTATGCCATCGCCAAGAGCCGCGAGACCTTCGTTTCGGAGTCCATTCTGATAGGAAGTGCTGAGGACGGACGGGCGGCCATCATCGAAAAATCGCCCGATGCTATTGACCTTTTCGAGACTGATGGTACCAGTTTGGTATGCAGCAACCATTACCAGAGTCCCACTTTCCGTAATGACCCTGTGAATCTGGAGAACATCCGCATGAGCGATTCGGATTACCGTTTCCGAAGAATGCAGCAGCTGCTTGATGAGCAGATTCCCGTGAATCCGACCGATGCAGCTGCAATGCTTCGCGATCAAAAAGGCATTGACGGTACCGAGCTCGGCATGGGAAACCCCAAGGCGATCAATCAGCTGCTGGCCCATCATGCGGTCATTTTCCAACCGGAAAAAAGACTCATGTGGGTCAGCGCGAATCCTTTCCAGCTTGGAGAATTCGTCTGCTACGACCTTAATCAGGTCTTCAACGGGAGAGGGAAGGAAAAAATGACCGATTCCATAGAGTCTCTTTCATCCCAGATGATGCATGCCCCGCAATGGAATATCCCCGCAGACCCTTTTCTACGGTCCGAAGCGTTTGAACAGTTCCTCCTGTTCAAGAGTGGTAAGCAGGCCATTTTTGAATACCTCGTTTTCGGAAGAGGCGGCCCTTTCACCTTCAGAGAGGAAAGAGTTCTGGTGGAAAGCAATCCGAACAGTTACATCACTTACCAGTTGCTCGCAGAACTTTACTTGGACCGAGGTGAATTGGAATTGGCCACGGCCTACTTTGAGCGTGCCCTCGCTCTGGAAGTGGCATCCGAGGCCGAAAGGCAATGGCTCAGGAACAAAATTGCAGAGTGCAGCAAATGACCTTGTCACTATGCCAAGATTCGGCCGGAACAACTGCTGCCCGCATCCCCTTTAGCTATCTTTGGCCGCGATGAGCTTCGTCTATCCCGGGTTTCTATTTGCCCTTGCGGCCATCTCCATCCCCATCATCATTCACCTTTTCAATTTCCGGAGGTTCCGGAAGGTGTTTTTCAGCGACATCCGGTTCCTGAAGAATGTGGAGATGCAGACCCGCAGTCGCAATCAGCTGCGCCATCTGTTGGTGCTGCTGTCAAGAATTCTTGCCATCACCTGTCTGGTGGCCGCATTCGCGCAGCCGTTCATCCCTGCACCGGGAAGCGAGGGCCGTTCTCCATTCACCTTGGCCACCATCTATGTGGACAACTCGTTCAGCATGAATGCCGAAGGCGCAGAGGGAAATCTGCTCACAGAGGCCAAGGCCAAGGCGCTGGAAGTGGCCGAGGGCTATGCCAATGGAAGCAATCTGCGGCTGCTGACCAACGATTTCGACCCCCGCCACCAGCGGGCCATGAGTCTACAGGAGTTCAAGACTGAGCTTGCCACTGTGGTGCCATCACCTGCGGCAAGACGACTCAGCGAGGTGGCCGTCCGGGCTAATTCCGCGGACGAAAGCAATGAGGGGCATGACATCTTCCTCATAACCGACCTGCAGCGCAGCACAGCAGACATAGCGAATCTCAGCATCGATTCGACCACTGGACTCTACGTGCTTCCCGTGGAGGCCACCTCGGTGAGCAATCTTTATGTGGACAGTGCGTGGTTCACGTCTCCGGTGCGGCTTCCCAACCAGCCGGACGTGCTCAATGTCCGTATTCATAACACAGGCGAGCGTGCGGTTGAGAACCTCACCGTGAAACTCACCATGAATGGCATGCAGCGGGCCATTGGCACCGTTACCCTGCAAGGCAAAGCCTTCGAGAAAGTGGAACTGGCCTTCAACAATCCCGATCGAGGCATCCAACTGGCCGAGGTGAGCATAGAGGATTACCCCATTGTCTATGACAACCGCTATCTGCTGTCCTACAATGTGGCCAGATCGGTGCGCGTGCTGCACATCAGCGGTGAGGATGCCGGAAAGGCCGTTCCAAGACTTTTCGAGGGCGATTCCGCGTTCCTGTTCAGTTCAACGGATGCGCGCTCCGTGGATTTCTCCTCCTTCGCCAAACAGGACCTCATTGTGGTGGAAGGCGTGCGGAATCCCTCAACAGGACTTATGCAGGAACTGAATCGCTTTGTGAAGAAGAGCGGCCATGTGATGGTGGTGCCGACCGACAAGGCCGACCGTAATACACAGAACGAACTGTTGCTGAGTCTGGGAACTGAGCTTTTTGCGGAGTGGGACAGCACCGCATTGAAGGTGGACCGCGTCAATCTTCAGAGTGAACTGATGCGCAACGTGTTCCTTGAATGGGGCGAACGGATGGACCTTCCCTCGGTGGCCTCGCATTTCAAGACCGTCACTTCGGCAAGAAGCGGAAGGGAGCCGCTGCTCACGTTGGCCGATGGCTCATCATTCCTCAGCAGGTATCCATCAGGAAAGGGAAGCGTCTATGTGCTCTCATCGCCCCTCAACGACCGCAGCACGAATTTCCAGCGCCATGCCCTTTTCGTTCCGTCCGTCTACAACATGGCGCTGAACAGTGCCGGTGGACAGGTTGGCGCAGAGGTGCTTGGTGACAACAGTCTGATTCCACTGACCGCTGCTGTAGACCGATTGGAGAATCTGATAATGGTCTCTTTGGAAACAGGCGAGCGATTCATGCCCGAGCCTGTGGTTCGTGGCGATGCCACGGGCATTCTGGTGCATGGACAGGTGCAGAAAGACGGACACTATCTTCTGATGTCGGGAAAAGATACTCTTCAGTCCGTGAGTTTCAATTACGACCGTGCCGAGAGCGCGCTGGAATATCTGAGCGAAAGTGAATTCACAGAGATGGCCGAGCGCACCGGCATCCAGAGATTCGGTCTCGTTTCTGAACGGACGGGTAACATTGCCAACTCCGTGCGCGAGATGCAGGAGGGCAAAAAGCTATGGAGGCTATTCCTCGTATTAGCCCTGATCTTCCTTGGCATTGAGATACTTTTGATTCGACTACTGCGCTGACCATGAGAATCCTGATAAGCAACGCCCGCATCATCGACCCCACATCAACACACAACGGACAGGAACGTGACATCCTCGTTGAAGGTGGTCATATCATCGAGATCGGTGCTGGAATAGACACGGATGGCGCAGACGAGGTGATAGAGGGCGAGGGCATCCATGTGTCCATTGGTTGGGTGGACCTCTTCGCCACCATAGGGGATCCAGGATTCGAGCATCGTGAGACCATTGCCTCAGCCTTGGACGCAGCTGCGAATGGAGGGTTCAGCAAGGTCGTGGTCTCCCCGAAGAGCCTGCCTGTGACCGACAGTAAAGGAGGTATCGACTACCTGCTGAAGCAGTCCAGCGGCCACACGGTCGAACTCCTTCCGCTGGGCGCTATCACCAAAGGACTGGAAGGCAAGGAACTGGCCGAGATGTATGACATGGTTCGCAGCGGTGCGATAGGTGTCAGCAATGCGAAACGCACCATTTCCGATGCGAAGGTGATGCAGGTGGCCATGCAATATGCCGAAGACCTGAACCGACCGTTCTACAGTTTTGCAGAAGATGAGCGCATGGCCCATGGCACGCAGATGCATGAAGGGGAAATGAGCACACGACTCGGTCTTCGCGGTGTGCCTGCCCTTGCAGAGGAATTGGCCGTGGCCCGCGACCTCTTCTTGGCCCGATACACGGGCACAGCCATCCATTTCACGCACATCACGACCGCTGGCGGGGTGCAGTTGGTCCGCGAAGCGAAGGCGCAGGGGCTGAAGGTCACCGCAAGTGTTCCTGCGCATCATCTGCTCTTCACAGACGAAAACGTGAGGACATTCGACAGCAACTTCAAGGTGCGTCCGCCCTTCCGAGACTCATCGCATATCGATGCACTTTGGGAGGGCCTGAAGGATGGCACCCTGGATGCCATCATCTCCGATCACGAGGCATTGGAAGTGGAGGCCAAGTGCATGGAATTCGGACAGGCGAGACCAGGTATCACCGCGCTTGAAACGCTTTTCCCTGCGCTTCTGGAAGCATCAAAAGGCCGCTGCGACATTGAATTGCTCGTTGAAAAACTCACTCTTGGTCCGAGGAAAGTGTTAAACCTTGAGTCCCCCGGAATTGAGGTTGGACAGCCTGCGGAATTGACCATTTTCTCAGAGGACATCGAATGGGTGTATAATGACGACACCTGTTCCTCTCTTTCAAGGAACAGTCCACTGTGGGGTCATGCTCTCCGGGGACGGGCCATTGCCGTGGTCAACGGTGATCAGTTGAGCATCGCCAAATTCGAGGAGGCGACATTCTGACCTCAGCAGCCTTTCATTTGCAACGATTGTTGCGGAGAATGATAGGAGCCTCCGCATTGCCCAGCTTCTTCGATGCCTTCCAATCATCGCATGCCTCCTTAGCCTGTCCGAGGCCATTCTTGGCCCAACCACGGTTGTTGTAAGCCTCCTGGTTCTCCGGTTCGATGGACAGCGCCTGATTGAAATCCGCCAATGCCTCATCAAAACGACTGAGCTTGTTCAAGGCGCTGCCACGGCTGATGTAGGAATACACATGGCGGGGCTGTCTGACAAGCACTGAAGAGTAATCGACAACCGCACCTTCATAATCGCCCAGAATCGAACTGGTCAACGCCCGTTGAAGCAACGCATTCAGATTTTCCGGATCACCCGAAAGCGCAGCGGAATAGGCCTCTCTGGCCTTCTGGAATTCTCCGCTCTCAAACAAGGCATCGGCCCGACTCAACTTAGGGTCAACACTCTGAGCACTGGCACTCTGAGCCATAATCAAGAGCATAAATAGCAGATTTCTCATTTTTTCCGGATTTGACCGACCAGTTCACTGAACGCTGTAATCAATTCATTGGCATGCGCGCTGTCTCGCACATCAAACGCGATGCGCCAACGATAGCTCTTCTTACCATCCGTGAGCTGATGACGCAGTATGCACTCACCCATTTCCGGGAAACAGGAAATGGAGACAATACGGTTTTCCGCATCATAGGTAAGCGTGGAGGAGTCAAGATCCAACAGGTTGAATTTGTCGGTCTTCACCTTCATGCCATCCCTGAAACCGTCCAGCACACACTGTTTGCCCTTATTCTGCAAGGTGTTGTGTGGTCCGATAAGTCCATTCACCTTCTCCAGTGCAATGGCCCCATCCTGAGCTCTGATTGCGATAGACAGCAACATAAACGTCAACAGAGCAAAGAGTCTCATATTTGTAAAGTTGACCTGTTGGACGGATTGTTGATTAGAAAGTTGCAAAAAAACACCGGTTGCTGAAAAATCTCACCCACCTTCTTCTCCTCGCGATGTTGCTGCTGAACGTTCAGTTCACGGAAGCACAGGAGGCCCTTGTCGGTGTGAGCGTGCGATTTGATGTGAACAAAGGCAAGCATGGTGAAAGCAAGATTCTCATCACCAAAGATGGTGTAGTCATCAAGACCATCGACCCCGGCAAAAGCAAGTTCACCGAGCAACTGGCCTTCGGTCACGACTATCTGCTGACATTCGAGAAACCGGGTTACATCACCAAACGGATAGCCATCAGCACCAAGGGTGTTCCTAAGGATGTTCAGGAGGACGAACTGGACTTCGACTTTGCGGTCGAAATCTTCAAGCAGTACGAAGGCATCAACACGGTGGTATTCAATCAGCCAGTGGCCCGCTATTTCTACGATGCGAAAGAGGACGGATTCGCCTACGATACGGACTATACCAAGAGCATCCGCGCAGCATTGAGCTCGTTCGAGGAGGAGTACAAACAACAGGAGAAACTACAGGAGGCAGTTCCTGTGGTCGCGCAAGTTGCCAAAGAACAGGAGGAGGAACAGAAAAAAGCAGAGGAGGCACGTGCTGCGGAGGAGCAGAAGAGGGCAGTGGAGGCAAGGGCCGCTGAGGAGAAAAGGATAGCTGCCCAAAAGGAGGAAGCACAAAAAGCAGAGGAGGAACGAAAGGCCGAAGCCGCACGGTTGGCAAAGGTCCGCGCAGAAGAAGAAGCGCGATCAGCGGCCATGAAAGCGGAAGAGGACGAGCGCAAGGCATTGGAGGCCCGCCTGGCCGAGGAAGCGCGGCTTGCGAAACTCCGTGAGGAGGAGGAGGCGAGAAAGGCCGCTGCGTTGAAGGCAGCAGAGGACGAACGGAACGCATTGAATGCCAAGGAGGCGGAAGAAGCCAAGCGAGCAAGGCTCAAGGCTGATGAGGAAGCGAGGAAAGCGGCCGCTGAACGCGCAGCTGAGGAGGACCGTAACGCCCAGAAGGCACGGGCAGAAGAGGAGAAACGGGCCTCGGAGGCTGCAAAGGCTGAATACGACCAACGACAGAAAGCCGCTTCGGCAAAGGCAGAAGAAGAAGCCCGAGCGAAGGCTGAGGCCGCCAAGGCAGAGGAGGAAAGAAATCGGGCTGCGGCAGCACGAGCAGAGGAGGAACAAAGGAAAAAGGATAATCAGGTCAACCTGGACGAGGAGCGCAGAAAGCGCGAGGCCCGCGAGCGCTCAGAGCGTGAGCAACGGTCGTCTGCCAATGCGACCAAGATTCAGTCAGAGCAAAGAGCGATGAGCATTGCCGATGCCGGCAAGGTTGTCTCAAGATCTGAGGAAGTGTTCCGCGAAGGAACAAAGGAAATCACCGAAGTGACCATCGTGCGCGAACGTCAGACCTTCGTTTACCGCATGGTGCGGCATGATTGGGGAGGACTCTACTTCTTCAAGAACAACAGTAGCATCACGAAGCGCGACTTCGATATCGAGTCCAATCCCAAACAGTGAACAGCCTAGAGCGTACTACCTGTAGTTCTTATTGACCTCCTCCAACGAAGGGAATACGGTGCTCTCATCTCCAGCCTTTCGCGCCCAGCTCAGGTATTTTCCAGTTCCGATGCATGCATATGCACGCAGCGAATCCTTGGGGGCCATGCCGCTATGCTGATAGCGTTTCCAGGTCTTGTCCGATTCCTGAACACAGACCATGACGTCTATCGGTTCTGTGCAAGAGTTCCGCAGGTACACCACATAACTGTCCTGAGAGTTGGGGCATTGCGAACAGTTTTCTCCCCAGCCTGAACGGTATTTCTCAACGCAGTCTGCGTAATCGATGACAGCCACCTCCCTTTCACCATCACTCCACGCGAAGGCCATCACTGCTACAAATGTGAATATGAGCTTGAACATTCTCTTCAGTTTTTACAGTTTGATGCAATGAGGTTCTGGGCGTCCTGGTTTCCTTTTTTGGAAGCGGTCTCCCAATCCGCGCATGCAGCAGCGTCATTTCCCAAGGCAAGGTGAACACGTCCCCGCTCCAGATGCGCTGTCGCATCCGATGGGTCACGCTTGAGAAGTGAATCAAAGTCAGTCATTGCGAGGTCATTGTTTCCAGACCGAGCATAGGCCATGCCTCTGTGAAGCAATGCGAGCTTGTGATCTGGAGAGTATTCGATAACCCCCGTGAGAAAAGAGATCGCATGCCGGTGTTCACCACGCTCAAAGTGGCTGATACCCTCGGCATACATCCCCTCGACATCCTGCGCTGAGACCGATCCGAATTGAAAAAACAGAACCGCTAACGCTGCAACTACCCTGCGCATAGAACTACCGGATGAATGGACAATACGCTGAATTCGGTTATGCAATATGGCACATCCATTTTGTGTGGAAAGAACCCCATATTTGCCATCCGCGTCACTTCTGCTGAATTGAGTGGCTGAAGATGACCAATTGATTCCGAATCCCATGATGCGTGCTTTGTTCTGTCTGTTGGTGCTGCACTTTGCCGTACCGATGGCAGCATGCTCCCAACAGGTGAGCGTGACCGTTCGGTATGGAATCAGTGATGGCATTCGGACCGGGAGCAAGTTCACAATCAACTTGAACGGGGCACCGCTCAAAGTGTTACGTCCGGCCCCAGAGATCATCAGCGAGAAGCTGGATTTCGGCAATCAGTATGTCCTGGTCTTTGAGAAACCGGGCTTCGTAACCAAGACCATTGCACTGAACACGGCCAAAGTGCCCGTTGAGGTTCAGAAAGGCGGACTGAATGTGACGCTCTCTGTTTCCCTTTCCAACGAGGGCAAGCCTGGCGACCCGGACACCTATCTGAAATATGCATACGACCCTGCGGCCAGAGGATTCGTGAAGGAAAAGACGACTCCGGATGTGAATTACCAGCAATCCAGAGAATCAAGAAAGAGTGCCGAGGAACTGTTTGACCTGATCACGCAGGAGGAGCAGAAGGAGCGTCAGTACAAGCAGCATTTCGTCAAAGAGGATGCGTTGGAGGGCAGAAAGGCGGAATTCTCGCAGAAGCAGGAGGAAAAGGATGAGGCCGCAAGAAAGGCTGAAGAAGAGAAGAAGGCCGAAACGCTGAGAAGAGCCGAGGCAGCACGTGCGGCAAGAGTCGCGGAATTGGAACAGCAGCGTCAACAGTCCTTGACCGAATCGAACAGGAAAGAAGTGGACATCGCCACGAAACGTGAGGAGCAGCAGCGCAAGCAGCAAGCAGAAACAGAAAAGAAACAGGTAGAACAAAGAGAAGAAGACCGCAAAATCCAGGAGTTGGCACGCACCGAGGCCGAGGCCAGAAAGGCAGAGGAAGAACGCAGACTGAAAGAGGCGACATCGAAACAGCAGGAAGAGGAACGAAGGAAGAAAGAAGCCGAGGCCAAAGCCGAACTGGAAAAGCGTAAAAGGGAAGCAAGGGAGAAGTTCCAGCAGGAACAGTCCGCTCAACCGGCCAAACCATCGCAGGCCACTGAAGAGCGTCCCATGACCATTCAGGAAGCTGGCAGCATAGTCTCCAGGACCGAAGAAATCATTCAGGAGGACAAACGCGTCATCCGTCAGATCACCATCAAGCGGGAACGGCACACGTTCGTTTACCGACAGGTCAAATACGATTGGGGAGGGGTCTATTTCTTCAAGAACGACATGGACATCACCAAGAAGGACTTCGACATGGAGACCGCCCTTCAGAAGTAAGCGAGGGATCCAAATAAGCTTTCAGGTGCCCCTGCCCTACTCTTTTCTCTTCTTCCTATCGGCCCACCCGAGGGCATAGCCGACCTTGAGGTCGAGAAAATCGGCCACCTGATGGTGGGCTTTCAGACCCGCGCTCACAAACAGCCAGGGCATCACATGGAAGGTGAGCTCATGACGGTGATACCATCGCGCAATCTCTGGGAAATCATCGAAGGCATAGACACCGATGTATTGCCCGAACTGCACTTTCCCGAGCCAGAACTCGTGACCCACATAAACCGAAGCCCGATGATGACTGCGGGTGGGATCTTCCGAGTTCAGAATGCGTACCCTTCTGGAAATATCCATCTCCCAGGTGAGACCACCGGCCACCGCGGACGAGCGATGGAACCAGCGCGCATATTGCGCACTCACATTGACCACCCAGAATTGGGCCGGATTATTGGCTGATGCGTTCTTCAGCGCGTTGCCCATGTCGAGCTCGAAACGGTTCTTCTTTTCCGGAGGTGGTCTGCGGAGCCTTCCGCGGGCGGCCAAGGCCACAGGACGGAAGGTATATTCCACTCCGATGTGTCCCGTAGGGTAGTTCAGCCCTTTGTTCGGATTCCTGATGCCTCCATTGCTGATGTGATTGTAATTGCCTCCGAGCCGGATGTTCCAATGGTCGGTGACCCGGTAATTGAATCCGATGCCCAGAATCAATGGAAAGGCCACGTTGGTACTGTAGGCCAGATTGTATGGATTGTTCACCTCATCAAACGGACGGTCGAGGGCTGCAACACCCAGAAGTCCGATGCGGAAAGAGAGATTGAACCTGCGCGGAACGAAGAAAACCGGCTCCACATAGGCATAAGCGTAGTAAGCGGACCCCAGCACCGGGCCATTGTCAAAATTGAAGTAGTTGACCGACAAGCCCACCCGAGGATAGCAGCTACAGAACCGATAGGCCTTGTCGGTGATGAGCTGCCAACCCAGATCGGCCTCGAACCCGAAAGGATAGGACTGACGGAACTGAAATTCCGAGGAGTGCTTGAGCAGGTAGCCGTAATGCCCTCGCAGACCAAGCGAGAACACGCTCTTCCTAAGACTGTCTGGAACGACCTGTGCACTGACATGCGCACTCAGCAGAAACAGAAACCAGAATTGCAGGGAACGGACCATGTGACCAGTGCCTTCTTGCCGGGAAAGTCCCGAAACAAAGAAAGTGCATGAACACAATCGAGAACCACAGGTCGCAAAAATCTCAGTACTGTTCCTTGGAACTGGGGAAGTCCTTGGAGCGGACATCGGCCACATAGCGCTGAACGGCCATGGTCATATCCTCATGAAGATTGAGGTACCTTCTGAGGAATCTCGGGCTGAACTCCTGGTTCATGCCCAGCATATCGTGCGAAACAAGCACCTGACCGTCCACACCGTTGCCAGCACCGATACCGATAATCGGCACCTCCAGCTCGGAGGCCACACGACCGGCCAGTTTTGCCGGCACCTTCTCCAATACGATTGCGAAACAGCCTGTTTCCTGAAGAAGATGAGCGTCCTCGATGAGGCGGTCGGCCTCTGCGGTCTCTTTCGCTCTAACGGTATAGGTGCCGAACTTGTAAATGCTCTGGGGTGTGAGTCCCAAGTGCCCCATCACCGGTATGCCGGCTGAGAGGATACGTTCCACGGACTCGCGAATCTCACGGCCACCCTCCAGTTTAACGGCATGCGCACCAGACTCTTTCATAATGCGGATGGCTGAGGTGAGCGCCTCCTTGCTGTTGCCCTGATAGGAGCCGAAAGGTAGGTCGACCACCACAAGGGAACGATGCACACCACGGATGACCGAGGCGGCATGATAAATCATCTGATCCAAGGTGATGGGCAGCGTGGTCTCGTGCCCGGCCATCACATTGGAAGCGCTGTCGCCCACCAGAAGAATGTCGATACCGGCACCATCCAGAATTCGGGCCATGGTGAAATCATAGGCCGTGAGCATGGCGATCTTCTCGCCATTTCGCTTCATTTCCTGAAGCACGTGGGTTGTTACGCGCTTTACGCTCTTGTGTACGGACATCAGTCAATCTTCTTTTCTGCCTTCCGAACGCGGACAGGCAAGGGTGATGGCTCTGCCGCGACCGATGGCCGCTGTTCAGAGCCTTTCTTCTTCACTTCATCGGCAGCAACCTCAGCCAACTTGGCCTTCGGGGCGGCATCTACTTTCGTGGGCACTACATCTGATGCTGGGTTGCTGACCGTTTTAGGCTTCACGTTCTTCCGCTCCCACTCTTCCTGCTCCTTCAGCAGCCGTTGCTCCTGAAGTTCGGCCTCGATATCCTTCTTGGTCCTGATGGATTCCTGACGGTCACGCTCGGCCTTGTCCACCTCTGCCCTCTTGATGCTCTTGTCCAGCAGGGCCAACTTCAGTTTACTATAGTTCTGATGGGTGATGCGCAATGAGTCCCTGTAGGTCTGCACCTGCATCTCCAGCCGCTGATTCTTGATGATCTCATCCTTAAGGCTGCGGGCGATGGTGAGGAATGCATCCTCGTCCATGTCCACCAGTATCTGGCTGCGGAACTCGTCCAACTGCCTGTTCTGTAGGGCAAGCCTATCATTCTCGGCCATCAGTCCGCTCACTTGCTCTTCAAGTGTAGTTACCGCCTTCACACGCTCCATCTGGCACTCCCGCAGGCTGCGTTCCTTCATTTCCAGCTCATAACGAAGTTTGGAGATCTGCTCAACGGGAGTGGTGGGTTTGTCTTTCACCTCAGATGACTTCTCCACCTTCTCCTGCTCGTCTGAGGTAGTGTACACATAGAAATAATCGGCCTTGGCCTTGGTGTTTGGACCAATGGCGATTCCCATCATCCCCGGTGTGTAGTCGGGCACATCAAACGACTGCACGAACTTGCCATTGATGTACACATCCACCTGAGGCAGGGCAACTCTTACCTCCACGTCATTGTAGTCTTCCTTTCCCCGCAGCAGATTGCTTTTCACCCAGCCTTTCTCCTCGGCTGTTCCTGAGATGTAGCGGTAGTAGGAACCCACCATCTGCTTGACACGGAACTGCTTGAACTTGTTGAACTCCACCACAACTGCTCCTTTGGCATCGCGCTGAACCAGAAAGATGATACCTATGCTCTGATCGGTGGTCTCGGCAGGTCCGAGCTTGAGGCGCGAAATGATGTTGAAAGCAGTCAGGTTGTTCTCCCACTTGCTCACGAATGCATAGGCACTGTTGGGATTGTTACGGTGCATGAAAAGGTCGCCCTTGTCAGGCATGTAGAGGTTCTCTACAGATGACATGTAGGTCCAGTTGGCATTCTCCTCGGAGAATTCCTCGCGAAGCTGCTGCACATTGAACTCAAGAGCGATCGGATTCTGCGCGCCCGCCCTCAAAGCAAGGAAAATCATCAGCACGAGCAGGGCAAGGTCTCTTTTCATCAGCGGAGATTGCGTTTGGCGATGGGCAAAGCTATACAAAGTAGGCAGTGCCGTTCCGTTGGCGTCCTACCTTGGCATGCACATACCGCTATCTTTGCGGCCCAAATCATGTCCATGTTCCGCAAAACACTCGCAGGGCTACTTGCCGCGACACTGCTCAACGGCTGCTCCACCGAATTCGACCTGGTAGGCGAATATCAGGACCGAGCAGTGGTCTACTCCCTCATCGACCCGACAGACAACCCGTCAGCGGGGGGCAACGGGCATCTGTTCCGTGTCCAGAAGATGTTCCTCGGTCAGGCATCCGCCTTTGACATGGCACAGGTTCCTGATTCGTCCTATTTCCCCTACAATTCCCTGACGGTGAATCTAGTAGAATATGGGAACAATGGTTCGGAGGCTCGTTTCCGTATGGACACCATATCTGTAGACAACAAGGACCCCGGAAATCCCGATGACGGCATCATCGACTTCTTCGGTGGCAGGCAGCGACTGTATCGCAGTCTCCACAACATCGATCAGACCAAAGAATACGGTCTCGAGATTCTGAAGATCGACCCTGCCACTCAGGACACCGTTTACCGCGCCAGTTCCCGCACTTCCATCGTGAATGTCTCAGGATTCCGCTTTGAGAACCCGAACAGCAATTCCCCATCTCCGCAGCAGATGGACATTTACAATGCGAGCGCACAGACGTTCAAGGATTACACGATACGTTTCAGGACTGCGGCCAATGCCCCCATCTGCGAGGTGTGGCTCCGTTTTCACTATCGCGAGGTGATCAACGGGGTGGAAACCCCGAAGAGCGTGGAATGGCTGGCTGCTCGGCTCGACAAGTTGGGAACCGCCAGTGGTCAGCCCCTTCAGGTGCCTCTTTCCGGTGAGAGCATCATCCGCAGAATCGGAGAGATGGTACCCCCCAATGCAGATGCCACCCGCATCATAGGAATTCCGGGCCCCTTCCCCAACAACACCCGCGACTTGGACGTGATGGTGCGCATGGGCGCTCAGGGTCTTGCAGATTTCATCGAAATCAACAGCACGAGCAACACCAGCGCTGTGCAGGACAAACCTACGTTCTCCAACATCGACAACGGACTCGGGCTCTTCTCCAGCCGCACGGCCTCAACATTCGAGGGGGTGTATTTCTCCATCAGCACGCTGAACGCTCTGGAGGGAAGTTCATATACCGCAGGGAGGAATTTCGTTCGTCAGCAGTGATCAACGGGTGAACACCCAGTTGTCGGCATCCGAAAGAGCTTCGGTGAAACGGTAACCTCCACCGCTGAATTCCTTGAGGTCCTCTGCACGGGTGATGCGATGGCGGATGGCAAATCCGCTCATCATGCCGCGGGCCTGCTTCACATAGAGGAAAAGCGACTTCAACTGACCGTTCTTATAGTCCTTGAACGATGGAGTGATGACCCTCGCGCCCAGCTTCTTCGCTTCCACCACTTTGAAATACTCAGCTGATGCGAGGTTGACCAGTTCTTCTGTGCCGAGTGCATCCAACTGCGCTGCCAACCGCTCGGTGACAGACGCCCGCCAGAACGCATAGAGATCCTTCGAACGCTCCACTCCTATTCCCGTGCCCATCTCCAACCGATAAGGCCGGATGAGATCAAGAGGACGTAGCACACCATGCAGCCCGCTCAGGATGCGCAGATGCTGCTGCGCAAAATCAAGGTCCGAAGCCGAAAGGCTGTCGGCCTCCATCCCCTGATAGACATCGCCTTTGAATGCCAGAAGTGCCTGCTTCAGTTCACCAGAGCTGAAATCGGCATCCCACTTGGCATAGCGGTCATGATTGAGTTGGGCCAGGTCCTCACTCAGGTCCATGAGCTCACGGATCTTATTAACGGACAGTTTTCTCAACGCCCCGATAAGCTTGGCAGAGCGTTCCAGCTCATCCGGGATGGTCTGAGCGGTGGTGATATTCTGGGAAGAGAAGTCGAGCTTCTTGGCAGGTGAGATGAGAATGAGCATCAGGAGTCTATGATGGGAAAGGAAACAGAACGTGCCCCGAGATGTTCGGGCTGTCAAATATGCGAAAGTCCGAATGTCAGGAATAGACTCGGTGCATGTTATTGTTCGATTACGCCTTTTCCAACTGAAAAACAGGAGCTTATCTCGGGCTACATTCGCGCCATTCACCGACAATGGTTGACAGCACCGCGCTTTACATCATCATTCTCCGCTCCGTGGTAATCATTCTGGCGGTATATGTAATTGGACTGTTGGTGCTACGGATGTCGAAGTACTATCGGCTTACGCGATGCCCCGTTTGCGGGGAAAAGTTGAGCCGCCACAGGCGCACAGCTGCCGAGAAACGGGTGGCGCGCTGCTCATTCGGACTGCTCCCCGTGAAACGCTATCGCTGTTACTCGTGCTATTGGGAAGGACAGGCCTTCGAGATTCCGAAGGAGGAGATCTTTCACACTCCGAAGCAGTGACACAGATCACGTGGACATATGCGTCCGCTCAGTCCCACTTCATGAACTTGGAAGCGAACGTCACCCCGTTCGATTCTGCAATGATGAAATAGATGCCCTGCTGGAAATTGTAGACCGGGATATACCACTGCTCGTTGGTCACAGACGGAAGGAAGCGGTAGTACATGATGTTGCCATTGCGGTCGAACACGTAGAGATTCACATCGGCCTCAAAACGGGTGGCGATGCGCAGGTTGATGAATTCTGTGACGGGATTCGGGAAAAAGCTGAAGGCCACCTGTTCACAGGGACCCTCGGTGTAATAATTGAGTGCGGCATACTGCCAATGGCAGAAATTGGGGTAGGTGACCTCATCGCAGCCGCAGACAGGAATGTAATCGGGATAGCAGGGCGGATTCTGAATGGGGAACGAGAGCGAATCCACACAACTGTACTGACCGAACTGTGCCTGAGCCTCCAAAGTAGCCAGAACACCCATCATCAGTATGGCAAGAAACCCAGCCCTCATTGTGCCTCCGAAGGTACGGCCTCCGAAACGAACAGTCGGACACGCTTATCGAAGTGCAGGCTTAGATGTTGATTAAGATGATGCGCAGTGTCGGCCGTGACCTCTGCCGATTGCAACCATCCGGCATCGGGCAGCGGATCGAGTGCAACCAGCGTATCGCCCCGCTCCACGGCCGTGGCAATAGTCCGCATTCGTCCGTCAAAGGCCACTGCGTAGGTCCTTGCCTTCGGAAGTTCGTTGATCAGTGCATAGCTCTGATAGGTCACGAGCACCAGTTGAGAAAGCATGGCCAAGTGAAAAAGCCGCCCTTTCAACCTGCCATCCAACCATTTCCCCGACCGATAGGCCACCACGGCTCCCAACGCAAGCAACATGGCCGAAATGGGCAGCCACGCGCGGTCGGGGCCTGCGTCACTCATCAGCAGGCCCATCATGAACGAGGTGGAAAGCATGAGCAGGTCGGCCTGTGCGAACCCATGACGGGTGCTCACATACAGGTCTTTCGCGCTCTCCGCCTGATGCCTCGCCCCTCGCATTCCCATCCATGCCATGGGAAGCAGAAAGACGAGGAGGGCCGGTAGCACCGATGGGATTCTCAACAACAGCATCATTCCGTAATTCCTCATTCCGACCCACAATCTTTCTGATAGCGGCAATTGCGGCAGATGTTCCAAGCGCACCTGAGCCCCGCTGCCCATGGCATCCACCATCAGTGCTATGAGGCATGCGAGCGTGGCCACATGAAAGATATGTGGTCCCACGTTATCGGTGCGCAACAGTCCAACGTAGATAAGCACGATGAGTGCACACACCGCCACCGGTTCGGACGACCCGCCCACGTAGGCGAACGCCACTGCCACCAAAGGAAATCGCCACCACTTTCCACCCTTCAGGAACAACAGGCCGAAACCGAGTGCCGTTGCCAACACACCCCACAGGTACATGGGCACAGAACAGAGCCAATACCACGTGTCGCCCCTGCCGAACGACACGTAGAACAATCCGGCCAGAAGGTAGAAGGGCAACACCGCTATCTGAAACCGGTTGACCCCGATTCCCATCCGCCTTGCAAGTGCATAAAGCAGCAGGGCGAAAGCCGACCAGCCCAAGGCCACGGTCATGAGATGCAGTAAAGGCAGAGTGACCACATCCTGCCAGACCGAGAAGAAGGCATTGACCACCAACGTGGAAGCCCATCGTGGATTCCAATGATGATAGTGCAGCAGCATCGCGTCCCAGACCCCATGCTCCTGCACCAACGCACGGTAGTGGAAATCATCAGCCGAAGGGCGGTTGAAGAGGCCGATGCCCAAGAACAGCCCCACGAACAGCAGCCCGTTGGCGGCCATCAGCAGGTTCATCCATTTTCCGCGCCTATTCTCCATGTCGTTCATCACCCTCACCGACCAACATTCTGTTATCCATCAGCCTTTGGTTATACTGTTGAATGAACGCCTTGAGGCGGGATTCCATGGTCTGCACCACTTCTGGCATAGCGGTGCGCAGGTCGTGGCGCAACATGGTGTCACGCTTGAAGTCGAAGAGGGCGGTGCCACGCTCCCCGTCAAATTGCAGCAGGTAATCGCCCATGAAAATCTGGTAGAAGCCATTGTAGTTGACCACGAAATGTTGGGCAGTGTCATTGAGCAGGTCGTTGCCGAAAGCGATGAAAGGGTCTCGGTGGCCCAGATAATGCAGCACGGTGGGCATTATGTCGGCCTGCTGCGCGAGGTGAGGGCTACGGCCCCTGAGGCTGCCATCGGGTCGATAAAGCACGATGGGCACACGGAACACCCCAGCGCTGGTCTGGAACTGGCGGTGGTGGGTATCGACATTGGTGTGGTCGGCTGTGATGACGAACAGCGTATTGTCGAACCACTGCATCTGCGAGGCGGTGGCGAAGAACTGCCGCAGCGCGTGGTCGGTATAGCCGATGCACTGGTGAATGCTGAGGTCGCCCTTACGAAACACCCCCTCGTACTGCTTCGGAATTCGATAGGGATGGTGTGATGAGACGGTGAACACTGCCGTGTGGAACGGCTGCGGCATGGCATTCATCTCCTTGGCGAAGAACTGTAAGAAAGGCTCGTCCCAGATACCCCAGTGGCCGTCAAAGTCAGCATCGTTGGCATAGTCGTCCTTGCCCACATAGCGCTGATAACCAGCGATGCGCGCAAATGCCTGAAAACCCATCGAGCCGTTGGGCGCCCCGTGGAAGAACGCGGTGGCATAGCCATGCCCGCCCAGAATGGAGGCGATGCTGTTAATGTCGTTGCCCGCGTAGGGCGTTAGCACATACGGCTCCACCAACGAAGGGATGCTAGCGAGCACGGCAGGCATCGCATCGATGGATTTCTTGCCGTTGGCAAATGAATGTTGAAAGGAGAGGCCCTGACCGATGAGCGAGTCGAGGAAAGGTGTGTAGCCCTTGCCCAGACCGTTGAGAGCACCGATATATTCCGTACCGAAACTCTCCACGATGATGACCACCACGTTCAGCGGGCGAAACTCCGCGCTGTCGCTGGGCACATGCACGGGCGAAAAGAGCGCGGTCATCTCCTCTTCGTCCTCAAAATAACGGACCCTTTGAAGCGGGGTTATCTCCAACGTTTTGAGGATGGCGAAAGGGGTGTTGAGCACCACGGCCATCTCCAGCGGCCGCTGCACATACTGGCCTGCGTTGCTGAGGGTGATGGGGCGCAGACCTGTCTCATAGCCTCCGCGCACACCACCCACAAACCCCACGATGCTCAGGCACAGCAGCAGCACACCTACCGGAAGTTGAAGCCGCGCAGGGGCCAGTTTCTCGGGAGCTGTCAATGCTTTCCCATAAGCGACCCGAAGAACCGCCACCATGCCTGCGAGAAGCAGAAGAAGCCACCAATAGTCCAAAATGAAACGGCCGGACAGCCCCAGCATGTTGGTCTCGTTGCCGAACTCTTGCAACACGCTGGCGGTGGTCCTGCGCAGCGTGAACCGGAAATAGACGATGTCGATGCAGTTCAGGCCCAGCGCAATGGTGTTAGAAACGAGGAAAAGGCCTTTCGCGAATCGCTGATAACCCGTCCCATAGCGGAATGGGAAAGGGATGACATGGAGGAAAATGAATAGGATATTGACGTAAAGCACTGCCACAAGATCGAACCGCAGACCGCCCAGCATCATCACAGCAAGGCGGTCGGAGGTGACATCGGGGAAGAAGCCGATGTTATATGCGTAGAACACGGCCCGCAACACCGAGAACAGCAGCATCACCACCAGCAGCCTGCTGAAAAGGGCGGCATAGATGTCGATACTGAAATGGCGTAATGTGGGGTAAAGACGCATAGGCCGCTCAAAAATAGTCACCTGCGGTCGGGGCTGGCCTCATCCGTGCCCATGGGAGGGCATGGGCAACAAAAAACCCGCTAACTCATCGTTAGCGGGTTTGTGTGACCTGGCTGGGGCTCGAACCCAGGACCCTAACATTAAAAGTGTTATGCTCTACCAGCTGAGCTACCAGATCGGGAGGTACCTTGAAAAGCGGGTGCAAATATAGGTTTTCGAATCACTCGGCCAAGGATGGCCCATTATTCTTGAAAAAGTTGGAAGAACCTAATGCTGACAAGGCCTCCAATCACTTATTCAAGCGAATGGTATGGCCCATCTTATCACGCTTGGTCTCCAGATAGAAGCGATTGTGGTCGTTGGCCTCCAATTCGATGGGCACATTCTCCACCACTTCGAGTCCATAGCCCACAAGGCCGGTGCGTTTCTTGGGGTTGTTGCTCATTAGACGCATCTTGCTCACACCGAGGTCGCGCAGAATCTGAGCTCCTATGCCGTAGTCGCGCTCGTCCATGCCGAATCCGAGCGCCAGATTGGCCTCCACGGTGTCCATGCCCTCCTCCTGCAATTTGTAGGCCTTGAGCTTGTTCACCAGACCGATGCCACGGCCTTCCTGATTCATGTATACGATTATGCCCCTTCCCTCCTGCTCCACCATGCGCATGGAGGCCTGAAGCTGTGGACCACAGTCGCAGCGGCACGAACCGAAGATATCTCCAGTGACACAGGAGGAATGCACGCGCACGAGCACGGGCTCATCCTTGTCCCAAGTTCCCTTGACAAGGGCCAGATGATGCTGGTCGGTCGTGGTCTGGCGGTAGGCGTGCAGCTGGAAATCGCCCCACACCGTGGGCATGTTCACATCGACAAGACGCTCGATGAGCGACTCGTTGGCCACACGGTATTCAATGAGGTCCTTGATGCTGATGAGTCGCAGTCCGAAGCGCTTGGCGATGACGGTAAGCTCGGGCAGACGCGCCATGGTGCCGTCCTCATTCATGATCTCCACGATGACCCCGGCAGGCTCGAAACCAGCCAACCGGGCCAGGTCGATGGCCGCCTCGGTATGGCCTGCCCTTCTCAGCACCCCGCCCTTCTTGGCACGGAGCGGGAAAATGTGACCGGGCTTGCCCAGTTCCTCGGGGCGTATCTCCGGGTCGATGAGGGCCTTGACGGTCTTGGCGCGGTCGCTGGCAGAGATGCCCGTGGAACAGCCGTGGCCGATGAGGTCGACACTCACGGTGAACGGGGTCTCGAAGGCGGCACTGTTGCTGCTCACCATGAGTTCGAGGCCCAGTTCCTCGCAGCGGGATTCTATCAGAGGCGCACAGATCAGTCCGCGGCCGTGGGTAGCCATGAAATTGATCATCTCTGGAGTGACGCAGCGCGCTGCGGCCACGAAATCGCCCTCGTTCTCGCGGTCGGCATCGTCCACAACAATGACCACTTTACCGTTACGGATGTCCTCAATGGCATCTTTCACAGAATCAAGCACTATCTCGTTTTCAGCCATGGTTTGATTTTGGGGGCGCAAAGGTACGCAGTGTAAAGTGGCCATTCTGCGAAGCCGCGCAAGGGTGAACACCGTGCACAATGGAGTTGTTCTACTACTCGATACTATAGCCGAGCCTCACCTTGTTGCGCCTGTAGGGAAAGAAATCGGCCAGACGGCCCTCCTGGTGCACCTTCTGCATGTCTTTCCAGAAGGCCGTGTCGAAGAGGTCGGAGTGATGCTCCATGAACACCCTGCGCAATTCACCGAGTGGGGCCATGAAGGCATCAAACTCCTGCGGGAACACATCGTTCTCCTCCACGGTGTACCAGACCTCACCCGAGTACAACTGCTCCTGCCTGCGCGGTGTCGGAATCCTGCGGAAGTTGATCTGATCGAGGAAACAGAGCTCATCGTAATCGTAGAAGATGACCCGTCCGTGGCGCGTCACCCCGAAATTCTTGAGCAGAAGATCGCCCGGGAAGATGTTGGCAGCCGCAAGCTCCTTCACCGCATAGCCGTAGTCGATGATGACCTCCGCAGCCCTCTCCGGTGATGCGGTCTCGATGAAGAGATTGAGCGGCACAAGCTTCTTCTCGGTGAAAAGGTGGCGGATGACCAACTGGTCGCCCTCGATGTGAGCGGTGCGACCGCACTCGTTCAGCAGCTCATCGAGCACGGGCTTTGAGAAGCGCGACAGGTCGAATTTCAGATGGTCGTATTCCATGGCATCGGCCAGGCGGCCCACACGGTCGTGCAGCAGCACAAGACGAT
Source organism: uncultured Chryseobacterium sp. (assembly GCA_964488095.1). Taxonomy (GTDB): domain Bacteria; phylum Bacteroidota; class Bacteroidia; order UBA10329; family UBA10329; genus UBA10329. The sequence continues at coordinate 51 of CAZATP010000025.1, read as the reverse complement.
AGCTGTCGATGACGTGCTGGCGGTCGAAATTCTTCGTTGGGCCGAACTTGT
>CAZATP010000024.1:0-56617 GCA_964488095.1 uncultured Chryseobacterium sp. | reverse complement strand
TGCTGGAAGCGGGAACGCTGGTGGAGGCGGATGATCTGGTGGTGGGGTTTGAGGGGTGAGTAACGTTCCGACCGTATCTCCAGTCCAGCGTCATTTCGTTTCACTGACTATCCTGTATACTTCCTCCCCCATCCTCCTGAAACCCTCGTCATTACTGGAATCGTATTTTTCCGAATGCCTCCGGATCTTTTCCGGAGACGGTTTTGTTTTCCCGATCGCGTCCGGATGTCTTCCGGAGACAATTCAATTTTTCCAACTGCGTCCGGATGTTATCCGAAGACATTCTGATTTTTCCGAATGGGTCCGGATGTCTTCTGGAGACAATTTTATTTTTCCGATCGCGTCCGGATCTTTTCCGGAGATCATTCGATTTTCCCAACTGCTTCCGGATGCCTTCCGGAGGCATTCTGATTTTCCTGAGTGGGTGCGGCATTCCTCCAAGCCTACGCTGCTGATTCATCAAAGGGAAACAGCGTCCTGAGCAGGTATCGAGCACGTTGGCGGAGCGGGCGGACAGATGGAATGCTTTTGTTCTGCCACGGTGCGCTGGACCGATAGGCCTGCAAAGGCATCCGACACAGTCGATGGGGCCGCGCTTCATTTCCCGTTCCATTTTCCCCAACTTCGCCAGCCCTTAGCCAAGCAGCGGAGTGAAGCTTTCCATCGTCATCGTCAACTACAATGTGCAGCACTTCCTGGAGTCGTGCCTGGGCTCGGTGATGCTGGCATGTGAGGGCATTGAGGCCGAGGTATTCGTGGTGGACAACGATTCTGTGGATGGCTCGGTGGCCATGGTGCAGGCGCGCTTCCCGCAAGTGACACTCATCGCCAACAAGGAGAATGTGGGTTTCTCGAGGGCCAACAATCAGGCGATGCGCATGGCCCGGGGCGAGCTCGTGCTGCTGCTGAACCCCGATACGCTGGTAGAGGCCGATACCTTCCTCAAGGTCATCGCGTTCATGGACGCGCATCCCGATTGCGGTGGACTTGGCATCCGCATGGTGGACGGCAAAGGCAACTTCCTGCCCGAGAGCAAGCGCGCCCTGCCCACGCCCGAAGTGGCGTTCTACAAGATCTTCGGTCTTTCGTGGCTGTTCCCGCGCTCCAAGCGCTTCGGGCGCTACCACCTCACCTATCTGGATGAGCACCGTACCCATCAGGTCGAAGTGCTCTCTGGGGCCTTCATGCTCATGCGCAAGGAGGCTTTGGACAAGGTGGGTCTGTTGGATGAGGATTTCTTCATGTATGGTGAGGATGTGGACCTCTCCTACCGCATCATCAAAGGCGGATGGAAGAACTACTACTATCCCGATGCGCGGATCATCCATTACAAGGGCGAGAGCACAAAGAAGGGCAGTCTGAACTACGTCTATGTGTTCTACAACGCGATGGCCATCTTCGCCCGTAAACATTTCTCGGCCGAAAGTGCGCGGATGTTCTCGATGCTCATCCATCTGGCCATTGTGTTCCGCGCCACGGTGGCCCTCATCAGTCGCTTTGTGAAGGCCGTGGCCCTGCCCTTGGCCGATGCGGGACTCATCTACGCGGGGCTTTACATCATCGCCCATTACTGGGAGAGCCGTGTGCGGGCCGCTGATGGCCTGCACTACCCACAGGAGTTCTTCGTGCTGGTGCTTCCCGCCTACATCGCGGTGTGGCTGCTGTCCGTGTGGTTCGCGGGGGGCTATGACCGTCCTGTGAAACTGCAGCGCATCGGCCTCGGGCTGCTGGCCGGATCGGGTATAATCCTCATCGGATATGGACTTTTGGGCGAAGAAGCGCGGTTCAGCAGGGCCGTGATCCTGCTCGGCTCTGTATGGGCGCTGCTCTCTGTGCCGCTTTTCCGCACGATGCTCCACCTGCTGCAGCTGGAGGGGTTTAACCTGTCAGGCGAGCGCAACAGACGCTTTGCCATTGTGGGCGGGGCCGATGAGGTGACGCGCGTGGAAGGACTGTTGAAGGAGACCTTCCGCAGTCCACAGTTCATCGGTCATGTGGCACCGGATGCCGTTCAGTTCGATGGTGCCCTTGGCAACGTGCAGCAGTTGGACGACATCATCCGTATCCATCGCGTCACCGAGGTCATCTTCTGTGCCAAGGACATCCCCGCCCAACGCATCATCGACCTGATGACCCAGACCGGACATCCGCACGTGGACTTCAAGATCGCCCCGCAGGAGAGCCTCTTCCTCATAGGCAGCAACAGCATCAACACGGCCGGAGATCTCTACACTTTTGGGCTAAATGCCGTTTCTAAACCGAGCAACCGGAGGTTCAAACGTCTGTTCGATGCAACGGTGGCCATTCTCCTGTTACTGCTATCACCAGCGGCCATATGGTTCATGCGCAATCCGTTGGGACTGTTCCGCAATGCGCTGCTCACACTGGCAGGCAGGCGCACCTGGGTGGGTTATGCGAAGGAACAGCAGGCCGACCGTGATTTCCATCTGCCGAAGATCCCACAGGGCATTCTGAGTCCGTTGGACGGTTTGGATGAAGGCGGACTGGACGCAGATGGTCTGGTGCGACTCAACCTGCGCTACGCGAAGGATTACAGCGCTCTGAACGACCTGAACATTGTGATGAAAGGGTTCCGGAATCTGGGACGTTGACCGCGGTCACTCTCCGATGACGCGCACCACCTTGACGAATCGCTTCACGAAATAATCGTAGCCGTCCAAAGCGGAAACAACAATACCGATACGGTTGCTGGTCTGGCTGTGAATGAACCGAAGCGGCTCACCCGGGTCGGAGACGATGATACCGGCATGGCCTATGGGCCGCTTTTTCGGATCGCTGCCACCAAAGAGGATGATATCCCCTTTACGGGCCTCACTCAGCGACACATCTGTTCCTACACGCCCCAACTCGGGCGAAGAGCGTGGCAAAGACATGCCCATCTTCGAGAAGACGAAATTCACGAAGCCACTGCAGTCAAAACCCTCGGGCGTACAACCTCCGTAGCGATAAGGGACCCCGATATATCTCCGGGCGAATGAAACGAGACTGTCGAGGTCAGGAACCTGCATCGACAGCGAATCCAAAGGATTGGACTCGGTAGAGGGTTCCTGCGCAAGGACGTGCGTCCGCGCAGAGGTCCCCAACGCCATGAGACAGATGAGGAATAGAAGGATACTACCTTTTCTTAAGTGCAATGCTCTCGCTTTTAGCTTTGATCTTCTCGCTGTTCGGGAAGAACTGTGCTCCCCAGACATCCAAGGTCTTCCTTGCAGAATCCGCGAAACTCTTCTGAATGAGGATATCGGCCCAACGGATCATGCCATCTTCCAAAAGATGGACAGAGGCCTTGCTGGGCCGGTACTTAGGGTCTGCGTAGGATTTCGCTAGGCCACTCATCGCATCAATAATGTTGCGGTCGGCCTCGGCCTCGTTGCGGGCCATGGTCTCCAAAACGCCCTTATAGAACAGGATGTTATGATCCTCTGGAACGGCCTTTGAAAGATTCTTGAAAGAGGTGATGGCATTTCTGCGCTTCTTATCGTCATCCACAAACGGAAGTGCCTCTGCAATGGCGGTCTTCTTCAGTTCCTCGAAGTAGTCTTTGTTATCGTTGTACCAGACCCCTTCCTTGTCCTTACTGCGGAACTTGGTGGCGTATTTCACCGCATCGGCCAGCGCCTTCGGGTATTCGGCCTTCAACTTGGCGTCATCGCTCTGACTGATCTTGAAGAACGCCATGCTGAGGTAAAGGAACGGTTCGGGATCCTTCTTGTACTTGTCGTCCTCGGTCATGGTCAGCGCCTTGTGGCCCAGATCCTCCCATTTCTCCTCGTTGTAGAGCTTCTCCAACTTGAAATCCATGCCTCCCACTACTTGGGCCGAACTGCTGGAGATACCGATAAGAAGGCATACGGGAATCAGGTGTTTCATCTAAGCGAAAAGTTGGCTTGTTTCAAGTGCACCGCGAAAGTAGGGTATCTGGCGTATTGAGATGTCAGTTACTTGCCACTTTGACCGCCCTGAACATCTGTTCGGCCCCATCGTGTTGCAATCGGATGTGGTAGAGTCCGTCAGGGAAGGCGCTGAGGTCGATAATAGGCGAAAGGTCATCGTTCAAAACGGTGCGGCCCTGCATGTCTATGACCGTGACCCTCCCCATCGCTGCGGCATTCAAACCCCTGATGTGGAAAAGACCGTTGGAGGGATTCGGATAGAGGGACATCCTATCTTCGGTCACAGTGCCCACTCCGCTCGGCTCAGCACCCGAATATACCCAGATGTTATCGAGCAGGAAGTGGTTGCCCTTGCGATTGGTGGTCTCAAAGCGAAGCAGGATCTGCTGTCCTGCATAACTGCTGAGGTCCACGTGCTCGGTGACCCATTCGTCCAGCGACTGTGGCCAGCGGTTGCCACCTGAGGTGCTGTGACTGGCCAGCGTGGCCCCGCCCTTGTTGAATACTGTGGCCCAACTGGCCCCGCAGTCTGACGACACAAGGATGCGCAGTGAATCCGCGAAATTCTGATGGAAAAAGGTGTAGAACCGGTCGAATCGCAAGGCGGCAGACTCGGGCTCCGATCCGATCTGCAACAATGGGCTGGTGATGGCGTCCTTCTGATCTGACCGGGGGGAATAAGTGTAGAATGAAAAGTAGGCGGAAATGCTGCTCCAATGCGGTCCTTCTATGCTCAGCGTATCCCATGTGACCGCCCCGTCCGGATTCCCTACCAGCCAACGGCCGTCATCAAAGGTCATATTCTCAAAGTTCTCGTTGAACGGAAGAGCCTCTGCCACCCTTCGGTAAAAGCGGAGCATCGCATAATTGTTGTGCACATCCAGTTCTTCTGTTGGTGAGCTCAGCTGGGCATTGAACCATACCTCGATCAGCTCCTGACCGAAGATGTTCAGGGCAGGCAAGGGCACCTCGACCGATGAACCACTCGCCAGCGTGCCACTCCAGGTGTGGCTTTGCGAATTCTGCCCCACTTGGCCGTAGGTGATGTTCACAGACTGGATGGTCTGCTGCCCTCGGTTGTGTAAGTGGATGATGGGGCTGATGGAACTCTCGCAGGCCAGTCCACCGATGGGAGAGGTCACATTGGCCTCCAGGTCGAAGTCGGCCGCCACGGGTGGCACAGGCGTTAGTGTCTGAGAAAGTAGGTTGAAGGCCGCTTCGAGATTGACGATACCCATGCCGTAGGTGTTGTCCTCGCCCACATCGCCCAGGTCAACAGCCGAATTGTAGAGTGCAAGCAGCACCTCCTCGCCCGAGGCCATGGGGAAGGCCTCCTTGAGCAGCAGCACGGCCCCTGCAACGTGAGGAGATGCCATGCTGGTGCCTGAATAGACATCGTAGCCATCCTGTCCCACGCAGGAACGGACATTCAGTCCAGGGGCCGAAACCTCGGGCTTGATGGCGAGACTGCCGCCTCCTCCGCAGGGCGAAGGTCCATGACTGCTGAAATTCGTGATCGGGAAAGTAGGGGTGTTCCCATTCAGAGCTCCCACGGTGAATGTGTTGACCAGTCCTGTGTTGATGTAGTTGGGCGTGCCTATGGTCATGGGGTTGGGACCATCATTCCCGGCTGCGAAAACATTGGCGATGCCGGCCGCCTCCACCGCATTGAGCATGTCGGCCACCACACTCTCGCAGACCAGCGTGTCGGCAGGCGGGTCGAAGCCCCACGAGTTGTTGATCACATCGGGCACATCGTTCAGCGTTAGCGGGTCACCGTCCGGGTCAATGGCCCATTCAAAAGCATGCAGGAAATCGGTGAGCGGTTTCAGATCGGCCAGATTGCTGACCACGGGGTCTGATGCGATGAAATAGGCGTTGAAGGCCATGCCGATGGTATCGGCCGTGGAGGGATCGAGGCCCACCATGGTACCCGTGCAGTGCGTGCCGTGCGAACTGGTCTTATCGGCAGGCAGGGGGCTGTCGTACGCGAACCATGTGCGCTGAATCGGATAACGATGATAGAGGAAACGGTCGCGGATGGCGGGGTGATCGGGCCAGATGCCCGTATCCAGCGTGTAGGCGATGCGGTTACGGCCCGTGTAGCCGAGATTCCACATGAACCGTGCACCGATGGCCGCCAGGCCCGGCTCAATGCCTCCCACAGACCTGCTTTGTTCTGCATTACCGCGCATCGGCTCCATCATCCGTATCCTCCATCTTTCATCCAGATCAATGACTCGAACCAATTCCATTTCAGCCAGTTGAAGAATGAGTGCTGGGCTCGCGTCCACGGTGATGATGTTGGTTACCCATAGGCGGTCCAAGCGTCCCACCTGAGTGGGATTCTGTCTCCTGAATGCTTCAATCGCCTCCAGGACAGGCCGTTGAGATGCATCGGTTTGCTGCCTCAGGTGCTGCGCTACAAGCTGAGCGCGCTGGGCCGTGGAGAGCCGTTCGGTTGAGAAACGCTGCCGCAGTTCCGAAAGATCGGCCTTGTCCGAAAGCACCAATTGCACCCGAAGCAGGTCATCATCGCTGATCTGGGCCAATTCCCGTTTCAGGGCTGTGGTGAGCCGGTGCTGTGCCATGCCAGGAGTTGATGCCAGAGCCAATGCCAGCAGGCCGAGTATCCATGTTTTCATCTGCTTCATTCGATTGTGTCCTCCAAAAGTAAACGTAGCAGTCGGCAGTCCATTATGAACGGTTCACAATCCGCAGACAACACCAAGGCCTATTCTCTCCAAGCCCCATCTTTGCCCTGTGAAGAAGCTGCTCGTCATCACCTACTATTGGCCGCCTAGCGGTGGAGCAGGCGTGCAGCGCTGGCTCAAATTGGCGAAGTATCTGGCGCAGATAGGCCACGAGGTGCACGTGATCACTGTGGACCCCGATGTGGCGACCTATCCGCAACGCGACCCCAGCCTGCCTCAGGAGGTACAGGGCGTCACCGTGCATCGAACCGACACCAACGAGCCCTACCGGTACTACACCTTCTTCTCTGGCGGCAAGGTTCCGAGCGCGGGATTCGCCAATGAGGGCACGGGCGACAATGCCGGCCCGATCAAGAGGCTGGCGCGCTTCATCAGGGGCAACATGTTCATTCCCGACCCCCGCAAAGGCTGGAACAGCTTTGCCGAACGTAAGGCACTGGAAATCATAGACCGGCATGGCATCACCACCGTCATCACCACCTCACCGCCCCACAGCTCGCAGCTCATCGGACTACGACTGAAACAGCAGCGAGACATCCTTTGGCTGGCCGACATGCGCGACCCGTGGACAGGCATCTACTATGCCCACGAACTGCGCCAGACGGCCTGGGCCGCGAAGCGCAATCTCGACTTGGAACGGGAGGTACTTACCACGGCCGATCATATCATCACCGTCAGCCAGCAGCTCAAACGTGATTTCCTGAAACTGCACCCGAACCTCACATCCGAACGAATGACGGTGATTCCGAACGGATACGACCCGGACGATTTCCTGGAACCGGCCTCCGTGGAGCAACCTTTCACCATCGGATACATGGGCACTATCACCCCGCAATATGATATCCACGCGCTACTGAGAGTTCTATCAGGAATGCAGGAGAAGCTGCGGCTGCGCTTCATTGGTGAGGTGCCGGGCGAGGTGCAGCGTGCCTTGCTCTCCACCGGACACACATGTGAGTTCACCGGCTATCTGCCGCATGACGAATCCCTTCACAGAGCCTCCCGCTGTGCCTTGCTGCTGCTGGTCATCCCGCGTGTATCGGACAATGCAGGCATCGTCACAGGAAAGGTGTTCGAATACCTGGCCTTGCAGCGGCCCATTCTGGGCATTGGCCCAGTGACAGGAGATGCTGCCAGCATCCTACGGGAAGCGGACGCAGGGAAGATGTTCGACTATGCAGACTCAGACGGCATGCACCTTTTCATATCAGCTGCTCTGAGTGGACCACCTTCAAAACCGGAGAAAAGCAATGCTTACTCACGGAAAGTGCAAGCCGAGCAATTGGCCAGCCTACTGACCCGCCTCAAGCCCAATTGAGATGACTTTTGTCTTCCTTAAAAGCTAAAGCCGGTCGGGACGGAAGAGGCAGGCTGCGTCTTCAGCGAGTGAAGAAATCACTAACCACCTTGTCTTTGCTGCCGGGCGTGTACGTGTAGAAGCCTTTGCCCGTCTTGGCCCCAAGATTGCCTGCGGCCACCATGTTCACCAGCAGCGGGCAAGGCGCGTATTTCGGATTGCCGAGACCCTCGTGCAATACTCGGCATACGCTGAGCACCACATCGAGACCGATGAAGTCGGCCAGATGCAGCGGCCCCATGGGGTGCGACATGCCGAGCATCATCACCGTGTCGATCTCCTCCACGCCCGCCACACCGTGGTAGAGCGTCTCGATGGCCTCGTTGATCATCGGCATCAGGATACGGTTGGCCACGAAGCCGGGATAGTCGTTGGCCTCCACGGGCACCTTGCCGAGCTGGTGCGAGAGGTCGAAGATGAGGTCCAGCGTCTGCTGAGAGGTGGAGTAGCCGCGAATCACCTCCACCAGCTTCATCACCGGCACGGGGTTCATAAAGTGCATGCCGATGACCTTCTCGGCCCGACCTGTGACGGCCGCGATCTGCGTGATGGAGATGGACGAGGTGTTGGTGGCCAATATGGTCTTCTCGGGGCACACTTCGCCCAGCTGACGGAAAATCTTCAGCTTGAGATCGATGTTCTCGGTGGCGGCCTCCACCACAAGGTCTGCATCCTTGGACGCCTCCGCCACATCGGTGAACGTGCTGAGATTGGCCAGCGTGGCGGCCTTCTGCTCCTCCGAGAGTGAGCCCTTGGCCACCTGACGGTCGAGATTCTTGGCAATGGTGGCGATGCCCTTATCGAGGGAGCTCTGCGCAATGTCGGCCAAGTGGACGTTGAAACCATTCTGGGCGAAGACGTGAGCAATGCCATTGCCCATGGTGCCTGCTCCTATCACTGTGATGTTCTTCATGTCGGTCTGCTTTGGGCCGCGAAGATAGCGGAGGAAGAACAGGGCGACAGAACTTGAAAAAGTGAAAATGGAAGCCTAGCGAGTGCTGGACGGTCAACTCTCTGGCAGGCACAGCGGCCAAGGGTGAAATTCGGAGCCTACTGAAAACCGTCATTTGCCTGTCCAATGCTTTACTTTGAGCGGTCAAGCGAGCCCATGGCAGCCATTGTTCAAGTGATCATCATGCTTCTGTTCCCGTTCCTCATCATGGAACTGAGCAAGCGCAACCGAATGGCCGGCATGGTGGGGCCGGTGATCATGTGCTATGCCCTCGGACTGCTGGTGGGCAACCTCCCCGATTCGCCTGTCAATGTGAAGATCAGTCAGGAACTGGGCGAAGGGGCCATTCCCATCGCCATCTCGCTGATGCTGCTTTCCACGCGGTTCGTCAGTTGGTTGCGCTATGCGAAAAGGGCGGCCTTCTCGTTCTCCTTGGCCGTGTTGGCCGTGTTGGTCTGTTCGTTCGCAGTGACTTATTTCTTTCATGGGCATTTCGGTGACCGGTTGGAATTCTGGAAACTCTCGGGCATGATGGTGGGCGTTTACACAGGCGGAACACCCAACCTCTCGGCCATCGGTACTGCATTGGAGGCTGGCACCGAGACCTTCATCATCATGAATGCCTGCGACCTTGTGCTCAGCAGCATCTACCTGCTGTTGCTGCTCACCGTGGCACAGCGTCTGGCTTTGAAATTCCTGCCATCGTTCGTGCGGATGGAGGAGACCGACCGTGACGAGACCTTCCATTACCAGCGTTACCAGCGGTCACTTTCCCGCATGGCCGTGGCGCGTTATCTCGGGGTGGCCCTGCTTCTGGCGATATGCATCCTTGCCCTCAGCATCGGATTCTCCATGCTGGTGACCGGTGGGAAGATCACTGCGCCCAACGTGCTGCTTGGGGTGACCACCTTGAGCATCGGGGCATCGTTGTTCAAACGGGTGCGCTATCTGCCCCGCACCTATGAGTTCGGGGAGTATTTCCTGCTCATCTTCTGTCTGGGCATCGGAAGTATGAGCAACCTTGGCGACCTGCTGCAAAGCAGTCCGCTGATGTTCTACTATGTGGCCTGCGTGCTCATCTCCTCCATTTCCCTGCATTTCCTGCTGGCATGGATCTTCAAGGTCGATGCCGACACCACCCTCATCACCTCGGTGGCGGGCATATTCGGACCTGCGTTCATCGGTCCTGTGGCCAGCGTGCTCAAGAATAAGGACATCGTGGTGAGCGGCCTCACCACAGGACTTGTCGGATACGCGGTGGCCAACTACCTGGGACTGGGCATCGCCCATCTGTTCCACTGGCTGTTCTACTAATTTCGCGGCCCTCATGGGCGAACAGGACACCTTCGACATCTCTATCATCGGTGGTGGGATTGTGGGTGCGGCCACGGCCTACAGTTTTCAGAAGGCCTATCCTCATCTGAGCATACTCCTTCTCGAAAAGGAGAACCGACCCGCCCCTCATCAGACGGGCCACAACAGCGGTGTGATCCACAGCGGCATCTACTATCGTCCCGGAAGCTACAAGGCCAAGAACTGCGTGGCGGGAAAGGACATGCTCATCGCCTTTGCCAAGGAACATGGCGTGAAGCATGACGTGTGCGGCAAGATCATCGTGGCAACCGATGCGCGCGAGCTGCACCAGATGGAGAAGGTATTCGCCAACGGGAAGGCCAACGGGCTGAGCGGCATTGAATACATCGGTCCGGAGCAGATCCGTGAGATAGAGCCGCACTGTATGGGCATCCGGGGCATCTGGGTGCCCTACACGGGCATCATCGACTTTGTGGGGGCCACGGCCAAGATGCTGGAGGCCACTATAGGCATCAATCCGGCCAGCGCGGTGCGTTTCAACGAGGAAGTACTGGGATTCCACGATGAGGGCGCATTCAAGCACCTGAGAACCCAGAAAGGTGTTTACAAGGCCCGCCATGCCGTGTTCTGCGCAGGGCTGCAGAGCGACCGCATGGCCATGCGCGATGGCCTCGACCCCGACATGCGCATCGTGGGTTTCCGTGGCGACTATTATGAACTGGCCGAGCATGCCAAGGGCAAGGTGCGCAACCTCATCTACCCCGTGCCCAACCCGGAATTCCCGTTCCTCGGGGTGCATTTCACAAGGATGACGGACGGCAGTGTGGAATGTGGCCCCAACGCGGTGTTCACCTTCAAGCGCGAGGGCTATGGCAAGACCGATTTCAGCCTGCGCGACACGGCCGAGGCGCTGGCCTTCAGCGGCACCTGGAAACTCTTCTTCAAGCACTGGCGCTTCGGTGTCACAGAATACCGCAGGGCCTTCAGCAAGCGGCTTTTCCTTGAAACCCTGCAAAGGCTGGTCCCATCTTTGGAAATGAACGACCTCGTTCCGGGAAGGGCGGGCGTGCGCGCCATGGCATTAGGCCGCGATGGCGAAACAATAGACGACTTCCGCATTGAGCACCGCGGCAACGCCCTGCACGTGCTCAACGCCCCCAGCCCTGCCGCCACGGCCAGCCTTGCCATCGGGGAGGAGGTGAGACGCATGGCGGTGGAGCGGTTCGGCCTCTGAAGGTAAAAGGTTGAAACGGGGCCGTGCGACAAGGGGTACGTTCCTACTTTCGCGAACATGAAACTGCGCCATCAGGGAACCTATGTGCTGGGCATAGCAGGCGGTAGCGCCTCGGGCAAAACCTCCTTTCTCCGAGAACTGGCTCAGGCACTCCCGGAATCGAGCATCTGTGTCGTATCTCAGGACAATTACTACTTACCGAAGGAGCAGCAGACCCGCGACAGCAACGGAGAGGTGAACTATGACCTACCGACCTCTATCGACCGGAATTCCTTCTACCGCGATATTCTGGCGCTGATAGCCGGGGAGACTGTGAAACGGTTGGAATACAATTTCAACAACCCGGCCGTGACCCCCGAGACCGTCACACTGCATCCGGCCAGGATTCTGGTGGTGGAAGGCCTGTTCGTATTCCACTACCGCGAGATCCGCGACCTGCTCGACCTGCGCGTCTATCTCGATGTCCGGGAGGAGATCAAATTGCAGCGCAGGATTCAGCGCGATGCCACGGAGCGCGGCTACAGCGAACAGACCGTTCGCTACCAGTGGAATAACCACGTGCTTCCTTCCTACAAGAAGTTCCTGAAACCCTACAGGGATGAGGCCCACTTGGTCATCACCAACAACATCACCTATGACAAGGGGCTGCTGGTGCTCTGCAACCACCTTCGCTACCTCCTGCTCACCGAGTTGATCGATGAGAGCACCTCGGAGGGGGTCATCGGTTCGCGCTGAGCGGCCGACCATTCCTTGAAAAGCTCGTACACCCCACGGTTGTAGGGCACTTTCACTTTCATCTTCTGCGCCAGACGGATGAGCGCCCCGTTGATGTCCTCCAGCTCAGTGGCGTTGCCCCGTTGCATGTCCTGCGCCATGCTGTTGATGGCCGATGCGGTCATCTTCTTTCGGAAAATAGGCACGGTGACGAACTGCGGCAGATAGCGGCTCATCCAAAGCATGCGCCATGTGGGAAGCCCTGGCACTTTCTGTTCGGTGATGCCGCTGGCCTTGAGCACCTGCACGGCCTCCCACATGATGTGTGAGGTGATGCGCTGCAACTGGGCAATCTGCCGGTCGCGGTGTTCATGGAAGGCCACCATGGTCATCAGGGCGTTGGCAAGGTTCACAATGAGCTTGTTGTAGGCCACATCCAGCGCGTCCTTTCCCTGCACGGCCTCCACCCTGCCCTTGAGCAGGTCGAACGTGGCCCGCATGATGCGCTTGTCGATGCCGCCCGACCACGTGAAGACCAGTGGCCCGCGCGATATGGCCACCGACTCCCACGCCTCGGTACGGTAGGCATTGAAACAGATGGTGGCGAACATGGCGTTGGAGAACTTGGACCGCAGCAGGTCCACATGCCGCACTCCGTTGAGCACCGACAGCACCGGAACCTCGCGGCCGAAGTGTTTCAGAATGTCGGCCACCGTCTCATCCAACGCATAGCTCTTCACCCCGATGACGATGAGGTCGGGCCGAGGGCATTCCGCAAGTGATGTGATCACATCGGGCCGGGCCTCTGAGACCAGTCCCTGACATTTTACACGGATGCCCCGCTCGCGAAGCACCTGAGCGGAAGCAAGCCTTGCGAGCACTGTCATCCGCAATCGCTCACGGTTCATCCAACCCATCAGGGCGATGTTGACCGCACCCGAGCCATAGAAAAGCACATGTTCCATATCGGGTGCAAGATGTGAAAAAGAGCACGAGTGAGTTTCGCCATCCTTGCCTGCTTGAGCCGACCTTTGGCCCGATGCAGCAGGCCAGCGACAACCGTCACATCCGTTTTCAGGCGTTCGCTCTCGGTGCGGGGGCGCTGCTCATGGGGGTGAAGTTCGCAGCGTTCGGCATCACGGGATCGAATGCCATCCTGAGTGATGCATTGGAGAGCATCATCAATGTGATAGCCGGGGCGTTTGCGCTCTACAGCCTCATCCTTGCGGCCAAACCACGCGACCACGACCATCCCTACGGTCATGGTAAGATTGAATTCCTCAGTGCAGGTCTCGAAGGCACGCTGATCGTGCTTGCGGGAGGGGCCATCGTCTACCAGTCGGTGCACGACCTATTGCAGCCCAGCTATGCCATCGAATCGCTCGACATCGGCATCTACCTCACCGCAGGCGCAGGCGCGGTGAACTATCTCTTGGGCTGGGCCACAGAACGCTATGGACTCAAGTATCTGAGCGTGACCATGATTGCCAGCGGCAAGCACCTCAAGAGCGATGGTTACACCTCGCTCGGACTGGTGGCAGGTCTGGTGGTGGTTATGCTCACCGGGATTCTTTGGCTCGATGCTTTCATTGCGATCGGCTTTGGTGGTTTCATCGCGTGGACCGGATTCCGCGAGATCAGGAAGTCATTGGCCGGCATCATGGACGAGGCGGATTTCAGCGTGATCAAGGGCATCATTGATGAACTGGAGGACTGCCGCAACCCCAACTGGATCGACCTGCACAACCTGCGCGTCATCAAATTCGGCAAGCTGGTGCATGTGGACTGTCATGTCACCATGCCACACTATCTCACTGTGCTGCAGGCGCATGACGAGATCGACCTGATTGAAAAGACTGTGGCGCTGAAGCACCCCGAGGGTCTGGAGATGTTCGTTCATGCCGACCCCTGTCTGCCCAGCTCTTGCCGCGTATGCATCAAGGACGACTGCCCGGTGCGGGTGCATCCTTTCGAGCAGCGCGTGGACTGGAGCCTTTCCAATGTGACGCTCAACCGCAAGCACTGAGGCTCACTCCCAGCGGAAGATGTCCTCCACCTGCATGGGACGCTCGGCAGACCGCCAGCGGAAACCGTCCAGCCTCAGTTCATCGGCCTTCACCTCTTTGATCGGGTAGAGCGTGGCATCGGGCTGATCCATGAAGGTGATGTGCCGCACCTTGCTCTTGTCGATGATAATGTAGAGCCGGCTGCTCTTGGAGCGGTTCACGTTCTCGGCCTCGGTGCCCTCCTCGCTTCCGTAATAGATGGTCTCGGCATCGCCCTCGGCATCCACACGGTGCAGCTTTCCTTCCAAGAAATAGCCCACCATCTCGCGGCCCTTGATCTGGTTGAAGTAGCGCAGGACGGAGTCCTCCTCGGAGATAATGAGCGCATTCTGCTTCATGAAGAGACGGTCGGCCTTGCCGTTGCGCATCTGTATCCATGTGCTGTCGGAGGTCAGTTGGTTCTCCTCGCTCCAGATGATGGGGTCGTCAAAGAGGCGGATGGTGCTGTCCACATAGGAGTACACCAGCGAATCGCATTTGCTCTGCATGTCGCTCTTGAAGAATTTGACCCGGTGAAAGGCGAAGAGAATGCGCCTGTCGAGCAGCGTGTCCTCGATGCTGAAGAGCGTATCGCCATGCAGGAATAGCGAGTCCCCGCTCATGTCCTGCACCATCTTGGCACTATCGGTCATCAGCACCAGCGAGCCTTTTTCGAGATACTTGGCCAGCTCCCCCGTAAGCAGCACCTTCTCTGCCGTGTCGGCCACCTCAACGTTGCCGATGGCCTTGCCGAATCCATAGTTCTTGTTGAAGTAGATGCTGTCGCCTGTGATGCGCTGCTCCTTGCTGAGCATGGTGGGCCGGTGGCTGAACTGCGAGATGTCGCGCTCGGTATCATACCAGCCCCTCGTGCAGAGCACGGTGTTGTTGTCGCTCTCGATGCGTGTGGGGCCGAGGAAGAAGGCCACCTCGGTGCGGGCATTGTAGCGCAGCGTGTCCGACCAGAGCGTGTAGCGGCTGTTCACCAGCTTCACATCGTCCTTGAAGAAGGCCTCTTCCATCTTACTGAAGTAGAACCCGATGCGGCTGGTGAGCGTGTTCTCGGCACTGAGCACGGTGCCGTGGTCGAGGTACCACGCCCGGTCGTTGGCCATGTCATAGTCCAACGCCTCGGAGGTGACGGTCATCTTGCGGTCTTCCAGCCGCACGGCATGGCGGGCCTTGGCAAGTTCGGTCTCTCCGTTGTAATTCAGTGTGCGGCAGAACAGCTTGATGCTGTCGCCCTTGTTGATGCGCACATTGGAGTAGGCATCCAGACTGTTGTCGGCATAGAGGTAGGCACTGTCGCAGTACATCATGGCGCCCTCGTGCTCAAAGGCCACGTTGCCCAGCAACCTGCGGGCCTTCATGCCGATGCTCTCATCATATTCCAGCACATCGGCATGGCGCAGCTCAATCCTGCGCTTCTTCTTGGCAACCTGCTCCTGTGCCCTCGCTGTGCTCACGGCCAAGGCCGCAATCAGAACAACGAACAAGGTGCGGTACAGATGCATGTAGGCTTTTCGCAGGGCGTGCAAAGTTGGGGGAAACTGCGGGGAGATGCAGGCCCGTGCGCAGAATGTGCGGAGCACTGCTACGGAGAGCACTTCATTCGAATACTTCGGCTGGACGCAGGGCTTTCAGGCAGACGCAGTGGGCCACCGTCACGCCCCGGCTGTGGTCACGTGCACCTGAAAGCCCGGGACCACGTAATCCTTGGGGAGATGTTCGGCAGGAATGGTGGAGGCATTGCCATCCCGTGCGGCCCTGTAATGGGGCGATAGGATCTCTATGCCGACCTCATTGCAGCAGTCCTGGATATTGGCGTGGAGCTGTGAATAAATGGCCGCTTGACTGTTGGCCTCTTTGGTGTAGACATTGAGCTGATAGGCCACGTAGAAATCCTCCAGCCCCGTCTGCAGCACAAAAGGCTGTGGTTCCTTCAGCAGAAGGTCAGTTCTATCGGCTGCGCAGAGCAGGGCCTTGTGCATCTCCCTCCACGGCACATCGTAGCCGATGGTCACGGTGGTGTGCAGGATCAGCCCCTTGTCGGTGGTATCGCTGCTGTAGTTGATGGTGTGACTGTTCATTACCGTGGAGTTGGGAATGGAGATGATCTCGTTCTTCACGCTCCGGATGCGGGTCACCAGCAGGGTGGTCTCGATCACATCGCCCAGCACATCACCGATCTTCACGCGGTCGCCCATTTTGAAAAGGCGCATGTAGGTGAGCACCAGGCCAGCGATCACGTTTGACAGCGAGCCGGACGACCCGAACGTGATGAGCACACCCAGAAACACCGACACTCCCTTGAACACATCAGAGTCGCTGCCGGGCAGATACGGGAAGATCACGATGAGGTTGAACGCATACAGCACCCCACGGATGATCTGATACGTGGGGTTGGCCCAATCTGCGTAGAACCCGTGCAGCACGAGCCTACCCTGATCCACCTCATCCCTCAGGTAGCGCAGCCCCTTCAGCACAAAACGGAAAACAAGCAGAATCACCACGATGGTGACCAGGTCGGGGAGATAGTCCCACACCCCGAACACGATCTTCTTGGCCGGATAGAGCACATACCCTACCAACGTGTCGGCAAAACTCTCCGTCCATGGGAACAGGCTGAAAATGATGGGGAAGGCCATGTAGATCGCCACAAGCATGAGCAGCCACTTCACCAGCTTGTTCACCCAAAGCAGGGCGTTCATCTGCCGTGTTGCCGTGAGCAGGACGTAATTGTCAATGACCACACCCTTGATAAGTTTGCCCTCCTGCAGCCTGATCCGGCCAGCTGTCCACAGGAACAATCTGCGCAACAGGTAGATCAGTACCAACAGCACCAACAGCACCAGAAACGCTTGCCCGATCTCTTGGGCAAGGGTGCCGAAACTGATGGCAGAGCGATACGCCTCGATGGCATCCACGAACAGGGAACGATAGGCATGACCCAGCGCATCGGTGGTCGAGTTCTGCCAGAGCGCATCATTCTCAGTGATGGTCATGACGATGGTCTCGCCATACATAATATCAGTAGTGGACTCCGACTGCACCACGATCATAGAATCCTTGCTGAAGGCGAACGTATTGCCCATCCGCAACAGACGTCTGTTGATGGCATCTGCCCGCTCCTTGGCCGAGAAACTGCCGAGTCTGCTGTAGATGGAGAACAGCGTGTCCTCAAAAAAACCGATGACCGGAGAGGGCTTGGCCGTTGCCCGCAGCGAATCTATCCTCACCTTTTTCAAGGCCATGCGCATGGCCTCCTGCTCGTCCAGTTGCTTCAACTCATCCTCCAGTTTCTCCTTTCTGCGGGTGTCCCGCTCATCCAAGGAGCCTATCTGATCGAGCAGCTTCGCTTTCTGGGTGGAGTCGGCCACCCGCTGCAGTTCGATGTTGGCCATTCTCACCGTGTACTCCTTCAGTAGCACCGCATTCAATGAATCGATGATGCGCAGACTGTCCTGCTGTGCCGTGACACCCGAGGCACAAAACAGGTGGGCAAATACAATGCAAAGGCAACAGATGTGTTTTCTCATCTTGAATAAGTAACTCAGAATCAGATACGGACAGCCATTGATCAACCTGAACATTGACCACGGACCCCATGACAGCACGTTTCACCGCTCCTGCCCTGAACCACACCTTCGGAATATGCGGCCATCCACGTAAAGCAACATGGACACGCATGGCCGCGAACATCAAACATACAGACAGATTGGGCCAGCATTGCTGATGAATGTCTGTTTTTGGATATTTGAACCGAATGTGATGGCCGTTGCAGCGGTATCAGTGGCCTCATCGGGCCGTCTGTGCCCGCGCCCACTACATTTGCCGAAACCTCCACTCCACGGCCATTCATGCTGCGTTTCCTTTGGATCTTCCTTGCGATCAACTGTATGCTTTGCGGCCGATTGAAGGCGCAGGTCACTTTCGTCCCTCCGAAAGGGAATGCCGAGCACGCCATTGTGCTCAACCACGCCATTTCGGATGCCGACACCCTGCTGTTGATACCGAATTCGGAACGGAACAAGGTCACGCTGCGGTTCGTGCTCAAGAATGTGGACACCATTCCGCTCGGCAGCACGGTGATGCGCGACAACGTTTTCATGGTGCACTATCCCGACCATGGCTACCGCTGGACAGGTGCCTATCCCGACTATACCTGCACCGCGCGCTCTGCGCAGGGACTTGCATTCGGGCTTTACGGTCTAATGGACAATGTGCTGGGATTCAGATTCATCCACGCACGGCAGACGGTCTATCCCGATTCGCTGCGGTGGCCCGAAGTGCTGGACTATTCCTCCGAACCGCGTTTCAATAAGAAGGGCTTCCACCTGCACACACAGCACCCGCTGGAGCTGACCGAGCAGCTGCACGACCCCGATTTCCCCAACGCGTGGCCGGACGTAAAGGCCTACATCGACTGGCTGGCCCGCAACCGCCAGAACTATTGGGAATGGTGCCTGCTCCGCACGCTCGACATGGAGAAATGGCAGCCGCACGCCAAGCGCATGGTCGATTATTCGCACGACCGCGGCATCATGGCGGGCATCGACCTCTCGCTCCACATGATACAGCAGCGCACCTACCAGCTCTACAAGAACTGGCCGAAAAGCTGGCGCAGCAAGGAAGCGCAGATGGAACGGAACATGGCCGAGCTGTTCCATGCCGACTGGGATTTCATGAACGTGGAGTTCAACACGGCCGAGTTCATCGGAGGGAAGGACAAACTGAAGACCCGCTTGAAGAAGACGCTCATCGCCACGGCACGGAACCGCTACAACAGCAACATCATGGGCCGCAAGCACGTGGTGAGCGAGGAGAACATGGTGGGCGCGCAGTCGGACGTGTTCAGCGCATCGGACAGCATCGACCTCTACCGTGGCGTGGGCATCCACACCGTGATGATGTACAGTCTGGAGGACAGCATCGCGCCCGTGTATGAGAACGAGAACTTCCACCACATCCACCGCGACATGCGCAAGGAGAACGCTGTGCGCGAGGTGTGGTTCTACCCCGAATCGGCCTACTGGATCACCTACGACAACTCGGTGCCGATGCTGCTGATGCCCTACCTCAGCGGACGATTGAACGACATCCTGCTCTGCGAGCGCGAGGGCGTGCCCAACCACCTCACCTTCAGCAGTGGCTGGGAATGGGGCTACTGGACAGTGGATTGGAGCATTGCCCGATGGAGCTGGAAGGAGACCGTCAACGGAAAGGATGTCGCCCCCACCCCGCTCGACTGGGTGACCGAAGTGGGGCTGGGACAGGAGACCGAGGCCATCCTTGCCGACCACCTCGAACTGCAGCAGGAGGTGCTCGGCTCGCAGAATCTCCTCCAGTTCCTCTGCGCCCAGACCATCACGGACGAACTGTCACTCTTCCGAAAGCAGTTCCATCCGCGTCCCGACTACACCTTCAAATGGCTGCGCAACAAGGCCACGGACTCGGTCATCAACATCATCGCAAATGTGAACATGCCGCAGTTCGAGCGGTTCATCGCTGAAAGCCATGCGCTGAATGAAAGGTTGGCCGCCATCCGTCCCACCAACCCTGTCCAACAACAACTGCTGCTCGAATACCTGCTGGGATTGCAGGTGACCACTGAGCGAGCAAGGCACAGGCGGCTCACCGTGCGGGCCATGGTGGCCCATGCCCAAGGGGATGAACGGCTGATGGACACCCTGCTTACCGAGGCGGCCAAGATCCGCCTCACTACCATCCCGCTCGTCCGCGAGCAGGAATCGCTTTACAGATATGACAAGCAGCACCTCTTCCAGCGCAGGCACAGCTTCACCAGCTATCCCTACGGCTACCTGATGCCCGTGCACGACCTCCATTTCTGGAACCGCGAGGTGGAGCAGGTGAGGCGCAACCGGTTCTCCCCATTCTTCATGAGCATCTGGGACATTGGGAAGATATTGGGGCTATAGCCCGTGGAAACTCTCTTGAAATATGCTCAGACCAAGCGTTCACTACCCTGACCGCGCTGGTCAGAGATCCACAAAAAAGTTGAGACTCACCCAGAAACTGTGGCGTGTGTCGCCATGAACGAATCCGTTCACACGGTAATCGAGGCCGGTCTCTATCCGCAGATGGTCGGTGGCATCATAGCCCAAGAGTGGCACCGCGCGTATCTCCAGGTCGTAGGTGCTGTTCTGCAGGCTGTTGAGGTACTCGTTGTTGAGCTTCACGTAGAATTCGCCCGGGTCCACAGCCTCCCCTTGCAGTGGCAGTTCGGTAGAGAGGCGGTATCTCACCCTGAACTCGGGCCCTTCGCTGGGGGCGAAGGTCTGGTCGCCCATGAAGCGGTGGGCCAGGCGCAGCGCGGCCAGCTGCTGCATCACAGTATACTGCTGAATGAAGCGGTGGGCCAAGGCCCCGTCCTCGGCCCGGAGCAGATAGCCCATGGCCACTCTTCCTCTGAGCCCGACCCTGCGGGCCACAATGACCGCCACATCGGTAAGCACATAGCTGAACTCGCGCTCCGATTCGCCTTGGAAGGTGCCGCTCTGGAAACGTTGGCGCGCCTCGGCCCGCGTGTTGAGCGACCAGCGGTCTGACAGTCTGCTGTTGACGTTCAGGGACGGAAGCGTGCCGAGCTGGTACCCCTGCTGCGCGAAGGAGGTGCCGCTACTCCCCAGCAGCAGGGCAGCGCAGATGCAGAGGATTGGCCTAATACTCAAGGTGACTGCTGTTCTTGAACACCACCCGCGCTGCGGAGACCACTTTGCCCGAGCTGCTGAACAGATACTCGAACAAATCCACCCTCTGCGGCTGTTGGCAGCGCACCATCATCTCGTAACGCACGGTCAGTGAAGCATCGACCTGGCCTGTGCGGAGCTTTGAGAGCAGTGCGGCATCCGTGCCGGTGTATTGCACCTGCAACTTGCCCACCTTGTGTTTGCTGCAGTCCTTCGTCAGCTGCGCGGTGATGCTGTCACGGACCGAGGCGTTCAGGCTTTCCCAATCCGTCTCCACCTCCACATCCTCCACCTGGCCCAACGTGTCAAACTCCACACTGCACCGCGCCCCATCGAGCCGAAACTTGGCCTCTATGCTCTTGCGGGTCAGGCCCTCCTCCAGATACCAACGCACCCTTCCCGACAGCTCCAGTCCGTCCACGAAACCCAACGCAGCGGCCGGCACATCCCTGCGTTGGATGCGGCTCTCCCGTTCAAACTTCTCCTGTGCGTGCAGGGAGGTGATGGAGCACAGCCCTGCCAGGAGCATTACCAGCACTTTAGGACTACGTTTGCTCATCACGCTGCTTCTTGATCATTTTCTGCAGGAAAACGCTGTTGGGGATCGTGACCAGCTCATTGCCCTCGGTCTTGAGGGTCACGAAGAATAGACCGATGTTACTGATCCTGCCCCGCACCTCATAGTCCTTGTCCACCACGGTGAGCGTGTCGTCCAGTCGCACGGGGTGGTTGAAGAAGATGATGATGCCCGAGGTGATGTTGGACAGGATGGACCATTGCGCGAAGAAGGCCACGCCTACCACCGTCATGACCGAACCGATGAAGAGCGCGAGCTCCGACTGGTCCACTCCGTAGATGGAGAAGATCACTGCCGCCAGGATGGAGAGTGCCCCCGCATCAATGGCCTTCTTCACCACCTTGCCCCGCGTGCCAGAGGTTCTGTTGCTGGCCACGGTGCGGTCTATGCTCCGGAAAACAAGCACGCGGACGACCGCATAGATGCCCACCGCGATGGCCGTTTCTATCAACTGTACCTGTGTCATTGCCGTCCTCTTTTTGCGGGTATGAATTTACGGCACCGCATTCAGGTCGATGTCCGAGTGCAACCGCAACAATTCATTCCAACGGGCCAGTCCATCACCGATGCGAGGTCACTGACAGAAGTGAGCGAGCAGCTACCAGCCGACCAAGGGAATATGCTGATGCCGCGATCGGCCTTTTGCAGCGACAGGCCACAAGAACATGCCTTGCATCCTTCTGCAATGACACATCAGTGTGGAAGAACAGCCCAGCATCATCGAGAAAAGGAAGAGCCATATCACCCATACGGACTAAACTTGCAGCCGCATGCATTTCTTCCAGACCATTCTCCAATTCCTCCGAACACCGGAATACCGTGAACTCCTTTTCACCACCATGGTCGTGCTGGGCTTCGGGAGCGTGGTCTACCACTTTTTGGAGGGATGGAACTGGGTGGACAGCCTCTATTTCTCGGTCATCACCCTCACCACGATCGGGTATGGCGACCTCGCACCGAAGACCGATGCGGGGAAACTCTTCACAATAGTCTATATCCTGATCGGGCTGGGCATCATCCTCAGTTTCATCAACACTGTGTATGAGCATTACAACAGTGCCAGGGCCACGAGAAGGGGGAGCAAGAAGGAAAAGGATGACGGCCATTGATGCCCATGAGTGAACAGCAGGCAGTACGCATCAACAAATACCTCACCGAGGCGGGGTTCTGCTCGCGCAGAGAGGCCGACCGGCTCATCGATGCGGGCCGCGTGACCATCAACGGCAAAGTGCCCGAACTGGGAACAAGGATCAACACGGGGGATGAGGTTCGGGTGGACGGCAAACGCATCTCACCGCCCAAGGAGCAGCACACCTACATCGCCTTCAACAAGCCCGTGGGCATCGTGTGCACCACCGACACGCGGGTGGAGAAGGACAATATCATCGACTATATCAACTATCCCAAGCGCATCTTCCCCATCGGGCGGCTCGACAAGCCCAGCGAGGGCCTCATCCTGCTCACCAGCGATGGCGACATCATCAACCGCATCCTCAGGGCCGAGAACAACCACGAGAAGGAGTATCTGGTGACCGTGGACCGCCCTGTGACCAAGGAGTTCGTGGAGCGCATGGCCAGCGGCATCCCCATTCTCGACACCGTGACCCGCAGATGCAGAGTGGAGCAGACAGGCCGCTTCACCTTCCGCATCATCCTGACGCAGGGCCTCAACCGACAGATCCGCAGGATGTGCGAATACCTCGGCTATGCCGTGCAGCAGCTGAGGCGTGTGCGCATCATGAACATACCGCTCGATGTGCCCGTGGGCAAGTGGCGCCACCTCACCACGACCGAACTGGAAGAGATGGAACGCCTCATGGCCAGATCGTCCAAGACCGCAGAGTAAGTCGCACCAAGAACCGGCTCAAGCAGACTGTCTGGCGTTCTTAGATCGCCCCAAGTCTCCGCTCAACAGGCGAAGAGCGGCAGGTGACTCATCATGCCGTGCACCTTGGTGCGGGTCTCGGAGATGATGGTATCGTTGTCGGCATGGGTGATCACGCGGTCCATGAGGTCCACGATGGTGCGGATATCGTTCTCCTTCACACCACGGGTGGTGATGGCGGGTGTGCCCACGCGCATGCCCGAGGTGACCATGGGCGGCTGCTCATCGAAGGGCACCATGTTCTTGTTCACGGTGATGTCGGCCTTGATGAGGGCATTCTCGGCATCGGCCCCGGTGATGTTCTTGCTGCGCAGGTCGATGAGCATGGAGTGGTTGTCGGTGCCTCCCGAGATGACCTTGTAGCCCCGTGCGGTGAACTCCTCGGCCATCACCTTGGCATTTTTCACCATCTGCACGCAATAGTCGAGGTAGGCATCGGAGAGGGCCTCCCCGAAGGCCACGGCCTTGGCGGCAATGACGTGTTCGAGCGGGCCGCCCTGGGTTCCAGGGAACACGGCACTGTTGAGGATGAGGCTCATCTTCTTCAGGGTGCCCTTCTGGGTGGTATGTCCCCAGGGGTTGTCGAAGTTCTCGCCCATCATGATCATCCCACCGCGCGGACCGCGCAGGGTCTTGTGGGTGGTGGTGGTGACGATGTGGCAGTCCTCCATCGGGTCGGTGAGCAGACCGCGGGCAATGAGTCCGCTGGGGTGGCTGATGTCGGCCATGAGCAATGCGCCCACCTCATCGGCAATGTCGCGCATGCGGGCATAGTCCCAATCGCGGCTGTAGGCCGATGCGCCTGCTATGAGCAGTTTGGGACTCACGGCCTTGGCGGTGCGCTCCATCTCGTCATAGTCCACGCGGCCCGTTTCGCGGTCCACGCCATAGAAATGGGCCTTGTAGAGCAGTCCGCTGAAGTTGACGGGCGAACCGTGGGTGAGGTGCCCCCCGTGCGAGAGGTTGAAACCGAGGATGGCATCACCGGGCTTGAGCACGGCCAGCATCACGGCCGCATTGGCCTGAGCGCCCGAATGGGGCTGCACGTTGACGAACTCGCAGTTGAAGAGTTCCTTGGCCCGCTCGATGGCGAGGGTCTCGATGGCGTCCACATGCTCGCAGCCCCCATAATAGCGCTTGCCGGGCAGGCCTTCCGCATACTTGTTGGTGAGGATGGACCCTTGGGCCTCCATCACCTGGTCGCTCACATAGTTCTCTGAGGCGATGAGTTCCACGCCATCGGTCTGGCGGGTGCGTTCCTTGGCTATCAGTTCAAAAACGGCATTGTCACGCTGCATGTTGTTCGTTGTTTGGTCGGGGCCAAAGTTAGGGGTCAGGGTTGAGGTTTGATGTTTGCGGGTCAGGCGTAAGCTATATGCTGTGATCAACGATCAACACTCCACCATCAACACCCCCCCGGCATGCGCCTGCGCCCAGATGCGGAACTCCTCGGCCCCTGTGATGCGCTGCTGCTCCAGGGCGGGCAATGCTGCCCTATCCATGTGCAGACCACCTGCTCCAGCAGGTACGGCCTGTTCTCCTTCTTGAAGAACGGGCGGCTGTTGCGCAGGCAGTTCTCAAAACCGGGGGCATGCAGGAGCAGCACGAGGCGGAACAGACGGGCCAGCAGCTGGTGGGCATCAACCTCAGCAACAAGCAGTTTGTGCAAGACTGCCACAATGAGATGGCTATTGAGCCCGGCATTCTGCCCGCCTTCATCGACCCTAACAGTGTGCGGAACGACTTCCAGCTCTGGCTGCAGCTCGACCAGGTCAAACTCGCCACGCATGACCTGCTCGACAAGCTGAGCGACACCCAGTTCCTGGCCGGGGTGTGTCAGATCTACTACTGCCTGGTGGAGGCCGCTGCCAAGGCCGGTCTGCCGGGGCCGATGAGCGCTACAACAGACTCAAGGAGCGGTTCAAGGAACAGGGCATCCGGTCCGAAGCTCCGGCAGGCCCACGGACAGAGGGGCCGGCACCTGTGCCCACGCAACCATAATGTGGGTGTGGGGGGCGCAGGCCAACAGCGGTCAGTATTCTGCCGACCGCTGTCGGTTCTGCACCCCCCGGTGTGGATCCGTTTGCCACAGCGGTCACCTTGTTACTGACCGCAGTCACCATTTTCCTGACCGCTGTCGCCTTTTTACCGACCGCTGTCGCAAACAGCCCCCCCTCTGTCACCTTTTTACTGACCGCTGTCACCTTTTTATTGACAGCGGTCACAAAAGGAGGGGGGGAGGGGGGTGGTACCACCCCCCTCCCCCCCTACCACCACCCCCCCTCCGGCAGGTGTCCTGATCCCTGCTACGCGGATCCCACAGCGTCAGTGCATCGCGCAATGCCCTCCCGTTGGGCTATCGTCTATGGCTTGTCGCCCATGGTCATTGTCTTCTCTACAAAACAAACACCTCCCGAGGCTGTTAACCCTGTGGTACGATAGTACCTTCGTCACAGCATGGAAGGCATACAATTCAATCTCGGCAAGGGGTTCATGTTCAGCAGGCATATCCCGAAAGAGATAGCGCCCTTCGACAAGGTGTTCGACATCTTCAAGGAACTGCTCACCCACACCTCCGGTGACCTGGAAGAGGCCTTCGACTGGCTGAAACAGCTGGATGACGAGTATGACATCTTCACGGAGACGTACACGTTGGCCGATTTTGAGGAAGACCTGAAGAAACGCGGCTACATCCGCGAGGAGATAGACCCCGAGGAGGGGAATGCAGGAAAAGGCACGGGCAAGAGCATCCTCACCCCCAAGCTGGAATCGGCCCTGCGGCAACATGCCCTGGAGCAGATATTCGGCAAGCTCCGGAAAAGTGGCGTGGGCAACCATCGCACCCGAAAGACCGGTGTGGGGGACGAGCGCGAGGGCGACCACCGTCCGTACACCTTTGGCGATGAGCTTTCGCAGGTGAACATGACCGAGAGCCTGAAGAACGCCCAGATCAACCATGGCATCAGCGACCTGCGGCTCACGGAGAACGACCTTGTAGTGGAAGAGACCCGGCACAAGGCGCAGATGAGCACGGTGCTGATGATCGACATCAGCCACTCGATGATCCTCTATGGCGAAGACCGCATCACGCCCGCCAAGAAGGTGGCCATGGCGCTGGTGGAGATGATCCATCGCAAGTATCCGAAGGATTCGATCGACATCATCGTGTTCGGTAACGATGCCTGGCCCATTCAGGTGAAGGACCTGCCGTATCTCAAGGTTGGCCCCTACCATACCAACACGGTGGCCGGACTGGAACTGGCCATGGACATTCTGAGGCGCAAGCGCAACACCAACAAGCAGATCTTCATGATCACCGATGGAAAGCCCAGCTGTGTGCGGTTGCCCAACGGGGAGTATTACATGAACAGCAACGGACTGGACGAGATGATCGTGGGCCAATGCCTGAACAAGGCCGCACAGGCCCGCAAACTGAAGATCCCCATCACCACGTTCATGATCGCGTCAGACCCCTATCTGCGGCAGTTCGTGAAGCTCTTCACCGCGCAGAACAATGGCAAGGCCTTCCTTACCGGTCTGAAGGGTCTGGGCCACATGCTGTTCGAGGATTACGAGAAGAACCGAGTCAAAAAAATCTGAGATGAAAAAGGAAACAACCTTCGGGGAACTGAAGCAGTCAGGATACAAGGAGCGCACCATCAGCGAGGAGCTGAAAGAGAACCTCACGGCACGGATACGGGCAGGACAACCGGCCTTCGAGGGCCTTTGGGGCTATGACGACACCGTGGTGCCGCAACTGAAAAAGGCGATACTCGCAGGGCACCACATCAACCTGTTGGGATTGCGCGGACAGGCCAAGACCCGCATTGCCCGTAACATGATCGCCCTCTTGGACGAGTACATGCCGATCGTGAAAGGCTCGGAGATCAACGACAGCCCGTTCCGGCCCATCTCCAAGTTCGCTAAGGATGCGCTGGCCGCGCATGGCGATGCCACGCCCATCGCGTGGGTGCACCGCTCGGACCGCTTCTTTGAGAAACTGGCCACGCCCGATGTCAACGTCTCCGACCTGATAGGCGACATCGACCCCATCAAGGCCGCCACGCTCCAACTCCCCTACTCGGACGAGCGGGTGCTGCACTATGGCATGATACCCCGGGCCAACCGCTGCATCTTCGTGCTCAACGAACTGCCCGACCTGCAGGCGCGCATCCAGGTGGCGCTCTTCAACATCTTGCAGGAAGGCGACATCCAGATCAGGGGGTTCCAGCTGCGGATGCCCTTGGACATCCAGTTCATCTTCACCGCCAACCCCGAGGACTACACCAACCGGGGCAGCATCGTGACCCCGTTGAAAGACCGTATCGGTTCGCAGATCTTCACCCACTACCCCAAGAGCATCGCACTGGCCAAGCAGATAACCCAGCAGGAGGCCCGCCTATCGGCACACGACAGGGAGAACATTTCCATGTGCGAGTTGGCAAAGGACCTACTGGAACAAGTGGCCTTCGAGGCGCGCAGCAGCGAATATGTGGATGCCAAGAGCGGAGTGAGCGCCCGCCTCACCATCAGCGCCATGGAGAACCTGATGGCTGCGGCCAACCTTCGCCTCATCGAGACAGGCGAGCAGAAGACTGCCATCCGACTGGTGGACTTCATCTCCATCATTCCCTCCATCACGGGCAAGATAGAACTGGTGTATGAGGGCGAGCAGGAAGGCGCCACAGGCGTGACCAAGCACCTGATAGACAAGGCGGTGACCACCGAGTTCGAGAAGCTCTTCCCGCGCATCCCCAAGCTGGAGAAGCAGGGCGTGAAGACCCCCTACACCGATGTGATCGCATGGTTCGACACCCACGACATGGTGGAGCTGAACTACACGGACACCGATGCCGAGTTCAACGCCAGTCTGCTTTCCATAAAGCCACTGGTAAAGTTGGTGGACGAGTTCTGTGGCAAGCGCAGCCCGGCAGAGAAGCTGTTCTGCATGGAGCTGGTGCTCTGGAGCCTGGCCGGTGCCGACAAGCTGGACCGCACCGAGAGCGACAAGGCCTTTCAGTTTGATGCAACGGGGGGCCCGAAGGTCTTCTATGGGGATAACTGATGCGGATGCTGTTCGCCCGTCAGGACGAGGACGAGCTCATGGCGAGTTAAGGGGAAGGCGGGTTTGAGGGTTAAGGTTTGAGGGTTAAGGTTCAAGGTTAAGAGTTGACTGTGGTCTATGGACGGTGGACTATGGACGGTGGAGCCATTGCTTCCGTGCCCCGAAGTCCATTTGCTCACTCTGCGTGATTTTCCCCTCTGCGCACTCTGCGTGAAATAAGCTCGAAAAGGTTCACGCAAAGGCCACTAAGGAACGCGCAAAGCCCGCTGAGAATAAAAGGGGGCAACCCGAAGCCCCTCTGCGTACTCTGCGTGTTTTTTAAACTCTGCGTACTCTGCGTGAAAGAAAACAGTTCACGCCCGGGTGTTCAGGTACCCCTCCGCCAACCGCCTGTTGCGATCATTGGACCGGTACACCACATCGAACACGGTGCCCAGCACAGGGATGCTGCCGAAGACGAGGTCGATGACCAGATTGCCCACCATGCGAAGTATCAGCGCATTGGGGATGCCCATGCGCACATAGGTGAGGATGAGCAGGGCGCTGATGATGGCCGCCACGAGGTCGCCCGCCACGGGCAGCAGGCCCAGAATGGGGTCGATGCCGAAGGTGATGGACGTGCCCGGTATGCGGAAGCGCGAGTCAAGCAGCATGGTCATCCGCTCCACCCAATGGCGGTCGCGTTCCAACTGCGTATGGTCACTTGTAATTGTTCTCATTTGGTGTCGCTTGTCCATTCCAAAAGAAATCCCCCGGCCTTCGGCCACCCCCTTTCAAAGGGGGAAGGCGCGCACGCCCGTCCCTCATCACTCGTCCCTCATCAATAATCACTCATCACTTCCAACAAAATCCCCCGCCCTTCGGGCACCCTCCCGAAGCAAGTTCGGGACAGGCTCTTTTAAAGGGGGAAGGAGCGCACGCCCGTCACTCATCACTCGCCACTCATCACTCGTCACTCGTCACTTGAGCTTCGGATTGAACTTCTCCGGATACTTGGCGGTGATGGTGCGGTAGAACGCCTCAATCTCCGCGAAGTCCTTGTCCTCGTCCCACGTGGGGTAGAGCACCTTGTCCAGCCCCGTCTTCTTCCGCCCGAAGTCGATATACCCGAGGATAATGGGGATGTTCTGCTTCTTGGCGATGTGGTAGAAGCCCGTTTTCCAGCGTTCGGTGCGCGTGCGGGTGCCCTCGGGGGCCATCACGAGGAAGAACTCGTCCTCCTTGTCCATGATGGCGGCCACCTGGTCCACCATGTTGTGGCTGGAACTGCGGTCCACCGGCATGCCGCCCGCCATTTTGAACAGGAACCCGAACGGCCCTTCGAACAGCTCCTTCTTGCCGAGGAAACCGTGCTTCTTGGTCATGGTATAGCTGGCCCCGAGTCCGATGGGGAAGTCGCGCGTGGCGGTGTGGGGCACGGCCAGGATCACACCCTTCTTCAGCCCCTCGGGCAGGCGCATGTCGCATGTCCAGCCACCGAGGCGGTAATAGATGAGATGGAAGAGCCAAGGGAAGAACATGCGCATGGAGACGGTCTTTCCCACAAAGGTCGCAACAGAGAAGCATACGGAGCAGAGATGCGCATTTCCTTTGCGGCCCCATTCCGCAGCCCATGGCCGAGAAACGCGACCCTTATGCCGCCCTGCGGTTCCCTGAGTTCCGGCTGTTCCTGATGATGCGCTTTGCGCTGGTGTTCGCATGGAGCATGCAATTCGTGGTCATTGAGTGGCAGGTCTACAGCCTCACCAAGGATCCGCTCTCGCTCGGCATCATCGGGCTGATGGAGGTGATCCCGGCCGTGGGCCTCGCGCTGCTGGCCGGCCACATCAGCGACCAGCGCGAAAAACGGAAGCTGCTGCTGCAATGCATCCTCGCCTTCATGGCGCTGAGCTTCGGCCTCTTCGCCCTCACATGGCCCGAACTCACAGACACGATGGCCCCTGCCCATGTCACCTACGGCATCTATGCGCTGGTGTTCTGCGGGGGCGTGGTGCGCGCCTTCATAGGGCCTGCGGTGTTCTCGCTCTTCGCCCTTGTCATTCCGAGAAAGGTGTACCACAACGCGGCCGGGTGGAGCAGCTCGGTGTGGCAGATAGCGGCCGTGGCCGGCCCTGCCGTGGGCGGACTGTGCATTCTGTGGATGGGCGTGCACTGGTCCATGCTGGTCATCGTGGGCTTCGCGATGCTGGCGTTCCTCATCCTGCTGCGCATCGCGCCCAAGCCCATCCTAAATACCAAGGTGGGTGAACCCATCATGGACAGCCTGCGCGAGGGAGTGCGCTTCGTTTTCAGGACGAAAGTGATCCTCGGTGCCCTGACGCTCGACATGGTAGCCGTGCTCTTCGGGGGGGCGGTGGCCCTGCTACCCATCTATGCGCAGGACATCCTGCACGTGGGCCCCACGGGCTTCGGCATACTGCGGGCGGCCCCGGCCGTGGGGTCGTTCCTCATCATGCTGGGTGTGGCCTATTTCCCGCTGCACCGCCATGCGGGTTGGAAACTGCTGCTGTCGGTGTTCGCCTTCGGGGTGTGCATCATCGTGTTCGGCATGAGCACCATCTTCTGGGTGTCGGTGCTGGCGCTGTTCCTCAGCGGGGTGTTCGATGGCGTGTCGATGGTGGTACGGCAGACCATTCTGCAACTGAAGACCCCGGACGGAATGCGGGGCCGCGTGGCTGCGGTCAACTCCATGTTCGTAGGGTCGAGCAACGAGCTGGGCGCCTTCGAGAGCGGGGTCACCGCCAAATGGATGGGCACGGTGACGGCCGTGGTGTTCGGGGGTGTGATGACGCTCATCACCGTCACCGGAACAGCAGCCCTCTTCCCTGCCCTGCGCAATCTGGACCTGAGCGATGACATCGCCACTTCCGACCGCAAAGACGGATAAGCATCCTATCTTCGCACTTCTGATAAACCCCTCAACGCCATGACCATGAACTGGAAACCCCTCCTTATCCTCACCATCGGCATCCTCACCTTCAACGGCTGTACCAAGGAGAACCTGGACGAAGGCCTCTTCGCCACATGGCAGGTCACTGCGGTGTCCGGACTTTACTACGTCAACAATGTGCCCACCATACCTGTAGGCGATTCCAACCCTTCGGGCACAGTGAAGTTTGAGAGCGATGGCACCGGCTATCAGAACTATACGTTCCAACTGTTGGGCAACACCTATCAACAGATCGGGGCCTTCAGTTGGGAAGCCGATGACAACGAGATACGCATAGACCGCGTGGATGAGCCCGACATGGTCTGGACCCGCAACTCCAACCTCACCAACAAGCAGGTGGCCACCTACACCATCGTGGTGGATGCCAATTCGAAATGGGACTACACCCTGACGCTGGAGAAGTGACCCCGGAACGCCTGTTCGAGAACCGCACGCAGATCCGTGTGCGCTATGCCGAGGTGGATCGCATGAATTACGTGTACTACGGCAATTACGCCCAGTATTACGAGATAGGCCGCGTGGAGGCCATGCGCTCCCTCGGCCTCGACTATGCCAAGATGGAAGAGGACGGCATCATGATGCCCGTGGTGAAAATGGAGTGCAACTATCACCGTCCCCTGCGCTACGACCAACTGGTGACCGTAGTGACCCGTATCACCGCCATGCCCCGCGCCCGCATCGACTTTCACTATGCCTTGCACAACGAGGAGGGTGAACTCCTCAATAACGGCATGACCCAACTGGTGTTCGTGCACCGCGACACCATGCGCCCCACCCGCGCCCCGCAGTACTTCCTGGACGCCCTTCAACCTTATCTGAGCACCTGAGATCCACCCGAAGCCTCATGGCGTAAAAAAATGGTTCACGCAAAGGCCGCTGAAAGGCTGAAAACCTGATTAGCTAATGCCCGGAACCCCTATCGATATGCTCCGCAGGCTACGCTACTCGATGTGACCCGCGCGGTGGACCCACCAACCTCGGTCGGTTCGAGTGTCCCGATTTTTCATCGGGACGTATCGAGAACCCTTGCATCTGCGCTCCGAAGCCTCTTTGCGCGCTCTGCGTGATTTTCCCCTCTGCGTTCTCTGCGTGAAAAAAAAGGTTCACGCAAAGGCCGCTAAGGAACCCGCAAAGAACGTTAAGAAAAAACCGAAGTCTCTTTGCGTGTTTTCAAACTCTGCGGTCTTTGCGTGAAATAATCCTGAAAAGGTCTACGCAAAGCCCACTAAAAATGGAGGCTGAGGCCAGCAACCATCAAGTACGGTCATATTGCTGCTGGATGGATAAGTTTGTACCACCACAATCCCTCCCTACGATGAAACAACATCTACTCACCGCCCTCACCCTCCTTGGCGGATTCACCGCCCAAGCCCAGCAGACCACACAGAGTTGGGAGAATCAGGGACTTACCCGTCAGTACATCCAATATGTGCCGCCCGTGTACAATGCCGCCAACGCAGTGCCACTGGTCATCGCCATGCACGGTCTTGGCGACAACATGAACAACTTCTCGGGCGTGGGCTTCCAGCAGGTGGCCGACACCGCCAACTTCATCGTGGTGTATCCGCAGGGCCTCAAGGCCTTCAACCCCATCCTGGCCACAGTGTTCGGCCCCGACAGCATCACCGCATGGAACTGCGATGCCGGGGCCTTCGGCCTCACCCTCGCCCCTCCTGTGAGCGATGTGGAGTTCATCAACGCCCTCATCGACACCGTGAGCGCGCATTACAACATCGACCAAAGCCGCATCTACGCCACCGGTTTCAGCATGGGCGGCTTCATGACCAATCGTCTGGCCTGCGAGCTGCCGCGTATCAAGGCCATCGCCTCGGTGGCGGGCACCATCGGGGGTCTGCTCACCTGCGAGCCCGGCCGCTCCGTGCCCGCCTGCCACTTCCACGGCACCACCGACACGCAGGTAGGTTACGGCCTTCCGGAAGGGACTAATGACAATCTGCTGGGCATGAACGTGAACGACTGGGTAGATTTCTGGACCACCAACAACGGCTGCGGTGCAGTGACCCTGGAGGGCGCACTGCCCAACACCGCCAATGACGGCTACACCGTGGAATACCTCGAATATGCCGGATGCAACGACAACAGCCGCGTGGTGCGCTACAAGGTCAACGGTGCACAGCACGTATGGCTCGCTCCTTCCAACGACATCTTCTACACCCGCGAGATCTGGAAATTCTTCCTGGGTGCATCGCCCATGTCAGTAGGCATCGCAGAGCAGGAACTGAACAGCACGGCACAGGTGTATCCCAACCCAGCCAAGGAGGTGCTGAGCCTTTCAGAGCAACTTTCCGATGTGCGTTCGGTGCGCATCATCGGTGCCGATGGCCGCGTGGTGAGCGAGCAGACTTTGAGCGGCAATCTGAGCGCCATCGACATCAGCGGCCTTCCCACCGGCCTCCATGTGCTTCAGGTGATCACCGGCCGCGGAGTGCTCACCCGCTCCTTTGTCAAGGCCGACTGAACCGGAACGCCCCAGCCCTGTTGTACCATGATGCGCAAGAAAGACAGACGTTTTGAATTGGAGGGCATCATCAGCACGCTGGTGTTCGACCGCAACCGCAGCACCGTCCACTTCGACTACCATGTGGACATTGACGATGTGGACAATTCCGTGGAGCTGGACCTCTACACCCGCAACGCACGCAACGGTGCCATCTTCCTGCTGCATCAGACCCGCGGCACCAGCTCCATCAGTGCCCTGGAGAAGATGGTGGAGTACCTGCGCGACCACGGTGCCGGGGGCGAGAACAACTCCTATACCGTGCGTTGGGTGGACAAGCGCGAGAAGGACGGTGCCGAGCACGTCTCCTACTTCTATGAGCGCTCAGAGCAGGATGTGCTGCGCAAGTTCTTCTACAACCGTAGGGAGCAGGATTACACCGTGAGGGTGGAGATGAATCCCATGGCCTGAGGCCAACAGGATTTTTTACGCAAAGGCCGCCAAGAAAAAAGCAGGAGCCTTCCGAAAGCCTCTTTGCGCTCTCTGCGTGTTTTTTCCCTCTGCGCGCTCTGCGTGAAAAAATCTTGAAACAGTCCACGCCAAGGACTCGGAGAAGCGCTCAATGCACCTCCAATCTCAACAATGACTCTGCTCTTAGGAGGTGTATTTCAATAGACCTTCTCGCCCTTCTTGAGGAAACGGCTCCAACTGCGGTCATAGCAGTGGACACGCTGCGTGGTGTCGTTCTTGGAAGTGACAACCACACCATCCGAGTTCTTCCACTGGAAGATGCCACCATAGAGGTTGAACACATTGGTATAGCCTGCCTTCTTCAGCTTCTCCCCTATCCTCTCGCTGCGGTAGCCGATGCTGCAATAGACGATGACCGTATCACTCTTCGGAATACCCGCCAGCCGCTTCAGGTCAAAATCGTCATAGCCCACCCATCGGGCCTTGGGCAGGTGGCTCACGTCATACTCGCTCCGTTCGCGGGCATCCAGAATCACAGCCTTCCCCTTCACCTGCTCCGGACGGAGCACAGGCACGGTGTTGCGGTACAGTTTCTTCACCTCACTGTCGATGTCGGTGTTCTGTGCACAGGCCTGCAGGCTCAGGGCCAGCAGAAGGATGAGTATGCTTTGCAAGCGTGGCATGTTAATTCCCGTTGAGATTCCAATCATAATCCAGGTAGCTCACCTTGGCCTTGTCAGACACCTTCACCTTGGCATACTTGGCCACGAAGGCCTGCAAGGTGCCTTTCTTGGTGAAATCGCCCTTGAACCAGCTGAAGATGGAGGACAGCTCCAACCTGTCCGCGGAAACGCGGTTGCGCAACGGGTCGTTGATGAAGGCCACGGCCTGTGTCTGCAACTGCCGTTCCATGGCATCGGCCGTATAGGCCCTGTTGAGCAGCACCGGACACGAGAAGGACGCGCACACGATGGCGAAATGAATGCGCGGCTCCTCGAATTCCTTGCGCAGGATGTCGTGTTCAATCTGATTGAGGCTCATCTCCACCCCACCGATCTTGAAGAACTTGACATCCCACACAGAGTTGACCAGCGGAATAGCCAGTTTGGGGCCGATGTCCTTGATGCTCTTGACAGGATAGTGGTCGATGATGAGCTTGACGGTGAAGGCGTTGTAGGCATTGATCCAGTAGGCCAGTCGCTCTTCCTTGGTCCAATCGGTGGAGGGCGGGCAATCGGAAAGCGTGTTGAGGTACGTGTTGAGCAGGGCGGCATCCTGCTTCATCCCCTTGTAGCTCACCTGCCCCTTGGCATCCACATGCTTCTGAAGCAGGGTGGTCCAAGCGTCATGGGATGGGGGCTTGCATCCCTTGTCGGGCAGCACGGGCGCGGCACAGCCATGGAGGACTGTGACGAGCAGAAGCAGGGCGGTCATGCCTACTCTTCGGAAGGAGGTGAGATATCTTTTCATCGCTGCATTCTATTGATAGGCATAGCGTGCCGTGTCTCTTCGGTCATCTGAGCACATGTTGTGCCAGAACGCGTTGCACATCATAGACATTGACCGATTTATTGAACTGTTTCCTGATGCTGGGCTGTAACTCGCTGGACACCCATATCTTGAGCTCGGCATCGAGATCGAAGGTTCCGGCCGTCTCCACACTGAACCGCGAAATGCTCTTATAGGAAACCGACAGATATTCCACCTTGCTGCTGGTGATGCTCTGCTTGTCTATGAGGATGAGCCGCTTGTTGGTGAAGAGGAACATGTCGCGAATGAGCTTGAAGCCGAGTTCAAACTGTTCGCCATCGCAGAGCAGCGTGCTGTATTCCTTGTTGAGGTCGTCCTGACTCACTGCGCCCGCATTGCCGAGCAATCCCGAAAAAAATCCCATCAGAAGTGTGGTGTTACCGTGGATGAAGGAAGTGTTGAAAGGTAGGGGAAATGATGCAGCGAACGGGAACGCGACTCATCGCTGATGGCTGATTGCTGATGTCCGATTGCTAATTGCACCTTGTTCATTGCCCTACAAAAAAGCCCCACAGGCCATGGATGGCGTGCGGGGCCAATGTTGTGCCCATGTGTGATGGGAAAGGTCAGTTGCCTTTCACCTCAATGTTGGCAGAACCGCCTTTCACCTCGATCTTGGTACCGGCCTCACCGTCCTTGGTGGTCACAGAGGCACCGTTCTTGCCGAAGCTTACCTCGGTCGAGTTCTCAGGCGCGCTGGTCTCCACCCTCACCACTTCCACCTCGTTGGCCACAGGGGCATCGGGGGTCGGTTCCGCTCCAACAGGTTGGTCTGATGCACATGAGGCAAGAAGACAAGTAAAGCTTAATGCAATAATTCTGGTTACGTTTTTCATAGTGTAAAGCTAACCTATTAATCGAGGCGTAGGTATTTGTATGAAACAAAGAGCACACGCTCGCAAGGGAGGCTTTTTCAATCGAACAACGAATGACCTACCAGTGGTCAGCGCATCCGCTTGCCTTCTTTCACCTTGCGCTCCAGATCGGCCACACCGCGCTCGGCCTTGGCAATGCGTTCCTTGCGCTCACGGTATTCCTCGGATGACACCTTGCCGGCCTTGCGCTCAGACTCCAGACGGTCGTTGGCCTCTTTGATCTTCTGGCGCGACTCGGTGATCTTGCGCTCATGGTCTGAAACGGTGGTGTTGAGCTGTTCGTGGCTGCGGGCCTCATTGGCGCGGTGCTGGCCGAACTCACTGCCTTGCCGGCCTTCTTTATCCTTGCCATAGGCATTGCCTCGGTTGCCCGTCTCCTTGTGCTGCTGGGCAGAACCGTTGCCCGATACGGCCCTGTCCAATGCCCGTTCGGTCTTCACGGCCGCACGTTCGGTCTTCTCTACGGCCTTGAGGGTGCCTTTCTCCACCTTCTCGGCCGCTCTCATGGTTCCGGACTCCGCCTTATCGGCCGCTTTGAGCACCGCGCGCTCGGTCTTCTCTGCGGCCTTGTCGAGGGCCTTGCCCGTCTTGTCGGTCGCTTTGTCCACGGACCGCTCGGTCTTCTCTGCCGCCTTGTCCACATCCCGTTCCACCTCTTTGGCGTTCTGCTTGATGCGGTCTTTGGTGCGGTCCTGTGCATGGAGGCCCTGATGCAGGCCCATCAGCATCAGCATGGATATTCCTACGGTTATTTTTCTCATAGCGTTGGGTGCTTTAACTTGACCTCAGAGGTCGTTGATGAGTTTATCCAATTCCTTACCAGACTCCTCGATGTCTTGATGGGCCTTTTCGATGCGGGCGGCAGCGGTGTCAGCCTCGGCCTCCTGCTGGGCAGTCTGTGCATCATTGGAAGTGGACGGGGTCTCTGCACATCCGAGGCAGAGCAGCAGAAAAGCGAAGGGGAATAGTTTCATGACAGGTTGTGTACGAATGAGAAGAAAAGATTGAAGCCGAGCGAAGGTAAGTCGTCCTGGAACTAAAAGGGAAGAAAGATACTCCATCGATGGCCAACAATGGCTGATCCATGTTATCTGGTCTGTCTTCCATCACCCATTGACAGCAGCATACCGAGTCCTCACCCACTGTATCTGCGAGACCAGCGGATGAGGATCGGGACCAGTATGACGGTGGGGAGCAGCCATGCTATGATGCCCGGTAGAATCGTGTTGTTGACGACCAGAAAGGCGGTGAACGAGGAGATGTAGCTGCCGGTCATACGTTGGATATGAGTGGTAAGCCCAAAACTCGTGCTGCCTGCCGTGGCGCTGAAGTTGCGGTGGTCCTGATAGACGAACAGCAGCCCTATGGCCCCGAACACGAGCATCACCACCCCGAAGCTGTGGCCTCGCCACAGGTTGTAGGCCCCAAGACCGAGGAAGCTGAGGGCGGCCAGCAGCATGACCAAGGAGAGCATGCGGTCGGTCGGGCGCACATCGGCCGGGGTGCGGATGCGCAGATACCTTCGCCCGCTGAGTAGCGTATAACAGGTGAAGACACCTATGATACGCAGGAAGGTGTAGGGTGCAGCACGGTCATGCCGATGGCCACTAGCGATGCCAGCAACAGGGCATAGTAGTAGGCGTTGCCCATGGCCCTATGGTGCCTATCGCCCTTGCGGGCCACCATGCCGTAACCTCCCAGCAGCAGGGCGCCCCTCCCCGCCCCCTTCCATCCGTGGGCTATGGACTACGGTCTATGAACCATGGACTAACGTCAGTGGCCAGTGGTCATTATGTTTGACCGACCGAACAATGCGCCATGAAACTGGATGACGAGCTCAAGAAAGCCATTGCAGAGCTGCCCGAGAAACAGAAGGACAAGCTGTTGTTCCGCCTGCTGAGGCAGCATCCGCTGTTGGCCGACCAACTGTATTTCGAACTGGTGGACGATACCAGCGTGGACGGCAGAAGGGACAGGATGGAGGCCCACCTGGTGACGAGGATGGAGCAGGCCACCGTCAGCTACCGCTCGCCCAAGCGCCTGCTCACCGACCTGCGCCTCGCGAGCGCGGAGATAGCCGAACACGTGAAGGTGACCCGCGACAGGTATGGGGAGGTGCATCTCAACCTGCGTATGCTGGTGCTGGCCCTGTCGGGCAACGCCACCCGATTGAACAGCACCACCTATGGCCTCTCGGCCAAGTTGTGCATCTATGTGGTGGCCAAGGTGTTCCACATGCTGGTGCTGATGCAGAAACTGCACCCCGACCTGCGCTTCGACCTGCTCAGGGACCTGCGGGCCATCGGTGAGCTGATGGGGGCCAACAACAGCATGATGCGCACGGCCATCCACCATGGTCTGGATGTGAACTGGCTGCTTACGGGCGATGTGCCGGACACCATCGAGGCCATTCGGAAGGAACTGCGCGAACGGGGATTCCTGAAATAGCCGATGGCGCGGGGCGCGGTTTAAGGTTTAAGGTTGGCTTCGGAGGTTTCGGGTATGCTCCATTTTTCTTAGCGGTCTTTGTGGTTCTTTTTTTTCACGCAGAGAGCGCAGAGGGGAAAACACGCAGAGAGCGCAGAGGGCTTCGGGTAGCCCCCCCTTTTTTCTTAGCGGCCTTTGCGTGAACCTTCGCGGACTTTGCGGTACTATTCTTTTTCACGCAGAGAGCGCAGTGGGGAAAAACACGCAGAGAACGCAAAGGGGCTTGGGGGCCTCTGCACAAGGGTTCTCGATACGTCCCGATGAAAGACCGGGACAGGCTGTGCCTCTCTCCCGATGACGGGAGGGACGGGCGTCATCCTGAGCTTGTGGAAGGGCCTGTCGAAGGAGACTGCCCCATCACTGGCCCAGCAGGCCTTGGCACAGGCGGCCCACCTTGCCGTGGCCGGCCCCCGAGAGCCTGAGCAGATGCATGCCCTGGCCCATGTCGGGCAGCGGCAGCACCGCGCCCGATGCAGGCACCTGATGCACGGAAGAGTGCAGGGTGCGCCCCAGCATGTCCACCAGTTCAAGGGTGAGGCGGCCCGCTGTGGGCCATTGCACATGCAGTCCGAGGGGCGATGTGTACCAGCTGGACTCCGAGACTGACTGGGGCATCACGCTGCTGATGCCCGTGTTGAACTGCAGGTCGAGCACCACTGGCAGGTGGTCGCTCATGTGATACATGGCCCGCAGCACATCATAGGGCGCATCGCCCCCCGCACAGGCGGTGATGCTCTGGTCATAGCAGGTGCCATCGTTGCCCAGCGCGGTGTAGCTGCCGGGCACATAGGTGATGCCATGCACAGGGGCCATCATGTTGCGCGAGAGGAGCACGAAGTCGAAGCGGTCGTCCATGCCGCCTCCCGCCCCATCTCCGAAGATGGCGCCCGAGCGGGTGCTCTGCGTGTGCACATGGCGCTGGGCGAACGAGGCGCTATGCCAGTTGCCGGGAGTGCCGATCGGGTCGCGCAGCACGATGGCATTGGTGGTGTCGAGCAGTTCGACATAGGCGGGCTCGGTGCTGGTATAGAGGTTGAGGTCGCCAGCAAAGACCACCGAGGCATCGGAGGGCAGATACTGCAGGTGCGTGGTGAAGGTCTGCACCATGGCCAGCCGCGCGGCCACGTTGTCGCTTCCTTGGCTGCTCTTGAGGTGGGTGACAAAGAGGTAGAACTTCACCGTGTCGGCCCCCGAGGCCAGCTGCGGGTCTTTCCAATAGAGGCAGAAACGGTTGATGTCGCGCACGGCCGTTTCCAGATAGCGCTCGTTCAGCAGGCCGAAGAGGTCGGTGTCATACACCATGGCCTGCTGCAGTCGGAACCCGCCCGTGTTGCTCTGCTGGGGCACGAAGGTGGTGGCGGCATAGGTGCCGGGCAGGTCTGCGAAGCTGTGCTCCACAATGCGCTGCAGGCCGCTGTCGGTCTTCAGTTCCTGGATCAGGAGAATGTCGGGGCGCACATGGTCCAGAATGGTGCGCAGGGTGTCCTCTCGGCCGGGCAGGTTGCCCGTGGGGAAATTGAGCAGGTTGTAGCTCATCAACCGCACAGTCTGTTGCCCGAAGGCCACGTGGGTCAGGCAAAGCAGCAGCAGGGCAAGAAGAGTACGCATGCCACAAATGTAGCGGGGGCGGGTGCGCCCCCCCCCATGCGCGGGCAAGACATTGCGTTCCTCACGCCTCCCACTCGATCCGACCCGCGTTAGCGGGGGCCTGTCCTGAGCCTGTCGAAGGAAGCTCACTGCTTTCGCAGTAACCGACCGGAGGGGCCTGTCCTGAGCCTGACGAAGGAGGCCCACTGCTTTCGCAGTAACCGACCAGCGTCCCTCATCACTCGTCACTCATCGCTCATCACTCAAAAATCGAGATGGGTTGCGGGGCATTGTTTTCAGTCGAACAACGGCCTTTGCGTGAACCTTTTATTTTCACGCAGAGGCGCTGAGGGGAAAAACACGCAAAGAGCGCAAAGGGCTTCGGGTAGCCCCCCCTTTTTTTCTTAGCGGCCTTTGCGTGAACCTTCGCGGCCTTTTCGGTTCTTTTTTTCACGCAGAGAACGTAGAGTTTGAAAACACGCAAAGAGCGCGAAGGAGATTTGGGGCGTACGTGCAAGGGTTCTCGATACAGGAGGGCGCTCGTTCCTCACGCCTCCCACTCGAACTGACCGGAGGTTGGGTGCGTCCACCGCGTGGGTCAGATACTGCGTTCCGCAGTGAGCTCACGCTTCTGGCGTTTCGGTTCGAGTGCCGCGTTTTTCACGCGGTGTATCGAGATGGGTTGCGGGGTTGCGGGGCCTCTGCACAAGGGTTCTCGATACGTCCCGATGAAAGATCGGGACCACAGTCCATAGACCATAGACCACAGCGATAACCCTCAAACCCAAAAACAAAGCCCCGACCCGGGCATGCGGGTCGGGGCAAGGCCACGCCTATCGGCATTTGATAGGGTCGCTTAGTTTCAAGACGTGGCCTGTGCGTTCACAGCACCACGAACTCGATGATGTCTGAATAGGGTC
Source organism: uncultured Chryseobacterium sp. (assembly GCA_964488095.1). Lineage (GTDB taxonomy): Bacteria > Bacteroidota > Bacteroidia > UBA10329 > UBA10329 > UBA10329. Next base: position 14,858 of record CAZATP010000024.1, on the reverse strand, counting down.
CGAAACCGGCAGCACCATTGGCGCGCACCTTCACCTTATAGCGTTGAAAACTGATCAGGCCCGTGAGCAGCATGTTCACCCTGACCGATACCAGTGGTTTCCAGTCGGTATAATCACCGCCTATGATCTGCACATCATAGTACTGACGGCCCTTCATGCTGTTCCACCGCAGTTTCACCTCACCGGGGGTGCCGGTCAGTTTCGATTTCAGGCCCGTCACCTGGTCCATGGTCCCTACAGGGGTCGGCTGTTTCGAGGCCAGGAATCCCGAGGCCAGGATCAGCGTCCTGTCCCCCTTCGACCGCAGCGTCACATACGTGCGATAATCCCTGATGATGTTGTCCACAATGCGGGTCTGGTCCTTCAGCTCCTGCTTGGCCAGTGCCCCACCGTTCTCCGCAGCTGCCAAGCGCACCTCCAAGAGGTCCATCGCGTTGCGGAAATCCGCGTAGGGCATTGGAGGGTCGTTGTAGACCATCACTGCGGGCATGCGCGTCAAAATGTCCCTGACCGCTGGGATTTTTGTCTCTACCCGTTGGGAGAGATTGAAAACAGCCGTGTACGTTTCCATGGCTATCGAATTTAAGTGGAGCGACCCTATCAAATCCAACACTCCAAATGTATAGCACTATTTATTTAGGTCCGACAAAAAGTATGAAAAATTCTTGAAAATCTCCGCAAACCCGCATGAACAAAGGGATACAGCCCCGTCATGCATGGTACTGATGGCACTTTACATGCGTCATTATTACGTGATTCCCGTAGCCATTTTGGGCTATTCGCTACAACTCGGGCGCTGATTTCCGTCCGATGGCCCGTCAGAGCGTGCCATGCACCGGGGCACCACCTCTCCTTCCGCCACCGTTTCGAGCCCCTCTCCTTCGGGCCCTCCCGACCTATTTGTATACAATTGCCGCGAAACTGTATACAACTTTGAAAAAATCAGATTGAATCCGCTCCATTTCGGATTGAATCCGCTCCATTCCGTATTGAAATGCCTCCGATTCGTATTGAAATGCCGCGAATTCGTGTTGAATCCGCTCCGTTTTGGATTGAATCCGCTCCATTTCGTATTGAAATGCCTCCGATTCGTATTGAAATGCCTCCGATCTGGATTGAAATGCCGCCAATCTGTGTTGAAACGGCCCGCACTTGTATCAAGTTTTTTCAGAATTGTATACAAGTCGGGAGTGACGAGTGACGAGGGACCTCCGGCCGTGCGTCATTGCGAGGGAGGAACGACCGAACCGACCAACGGGAGCTCACTGCGGAACGCAGTAACAATGCAATCTCCAACGAGTGACGAGCGATGAGTGACGAGTGACGAGTGACCTCCGGCCGTGCGTCATTGCGAGGGAGGAACGACCGAACCGACCAACGGGAGCTCACTGCGGAACGCAGTAACAATGCAATCTCCAACGAGTGACGAGCGATGAGTGACGAGTGACGACTGACCTCCGGCCGTGCGTCATTGCGAGGGAGGAACGACCGAAGCAATCTCCAACGAGCGATGAGGGATAAAAGGCATAAGGCATAAGGCATAAGGGATGAGCGATGAGTGACCAGCGATGAGCCACGGGCGTGCACGCCTTCCCCCTTTTAAGGGGGTGCCCGAAGGGCGGGGGATTATTTTGGATGAGTGATGAGCGATGAGTGACGAGTGATGAGTGACGAGCGATGAGCGATGAGCGATTTCAGAAAGCAGAAAGCAGAAATGAGAAACCAGCTGGAACAAAGCGACATCCCAAACTTGCTTGGGAACCACAGACGCCCTTCCCCCTTTTAAGGGGGTGCCCGAAGGGCGGGGGATTATTTTGGATGAGTGATGAGCGATGAGTGACGAGTGATGAGTGACGAGCGATGAGCGATGAGCGATTTCAGAAAGCAGAAAGCAGAAATGAGAAACCAGCTGGAACAAAGCGACATCCCAAACTTGCTTGGGAACCACAGACGCCCTTCCCCCTTTTAAAGACTTGTCCTGAGTTTATCGAAGGGGCCTGTCCCGAACTTGCTTCGGGAAGGTGTCCGCCTCAGGCGGACGGGGGATTCTTTTTGGATGAGTGACGAGCGAACAGCCAACATCGGCCAGCTCCCCTCCTGGCAAGGAGGGGTCGGGGGAGGTCAGTGCCTTGTCATTCCCTACTTTCAACCCATCATGAAACACCCAGAGAAACCCCTATCGTCCCTCCCACCGGATTGGAACACGTCCCATGGCGAACCACGCGGCCAACAATACCTGAACGAACACCGCCTCCGCGAACTCGAAGAGGCCCGCATCGCCTGCCTGCCCCAGACCATCCTTCACCTCGAAAACCGCATTGTTTCGCTCCACAAGCAGATGGCCAAAGCAGAGCGGCTGCTGGCCGAGGCCAGGAAAGAGTTGGAGGAAAGGAATGAAGCATCCACGCTAAAGGCCAACCGCAAAGGGCGGCCCACCAAAAGCTGAGACCGCGCCCGAACGGGCGTGCTTCTCCCCTGCTCCGCCTGAGGCAGATGCGAGCGCCTTCCCCCTTTTAAAGGGGGTGCCGAGGAACGAGGCGGGGGATTCTTTTTGGATGAGCGATGAGTGACGAGTGATGAGCCACGGGCGTGCACGCCATCCCCCTTTTAAAGGGGGTGCCCGAAGGGCGGGGGATTCTTTTTGAATGAGTGACGAGCGATGAGTGACGAGTGATGAGCCACGGGCGTGCACGCCATCCCCCTTTTAAGGGGGTGCCCGAAGGGCGGGGGATTTCCAGTGGCGTAGAACTTGCGGACATGGACGAAAAAAAAACGCACACCGTACATAGGCGGAGCCTGTCCCGATTTTTTTTCGGGAGTCTGCCCGCTTTGTTTTGCATCCGACATTCAACAGGAGTCGTTAAGTTCACGGCCAAGAAATGAGCAACCTGACTCCATACCAAGCCAAGTACCTCGCCTACGAACTGACGAGGAAGTACCCTGCCGATGACCTTGGCAAGTTCACCGCTTCTTTGCAGGATGCACAGGTCGATCTTAACCCGCATCAGGTCGAGGCGGCATTGTTCGCGTTCAAGTCGCCACTGTCCAAAGGGGCCATTCTTGCGGACGAGGTAGGGTTGGGTAAGACCATTGAGGCGGGCATCATCCTTGCCCAAAAATGGGCGGAGCGCAAAAAGAACCTTATCATTATCTGTCCGGCCAACCTACGGAAGCAATGGGAACGTGAACTGATGGACAAGTTCTACCTGCCGTCTGTGATTCTTGAGTCCAAGAATTTCAACAGGCAGATTAAGGACGGTGCGGCTAATCCCTTTGAGCAGCAAGGGATAGTCATCTGCTCTTTCCAGTTTGCGGCCTCCAAGAAGGAGGCGATGCGGGCCGTGCGATGGGACATGGTGATTATTGACGAGGCGCACAGGCTGCGGAATGTGTACAAACCCGACAATAAGTTGAGCAACGCACTGAAAAATGCCTTGCTTCCTTATCACAAGATCCTTTTGACGGCCACTCCGCTCCAGAACTCCCTGCTGGAACTCTATGGTCTTGTCAGCATCATTGACGACTACACCTTCGGTGATGTCAAGAGCTTCAAACAGCAGTTCACGTATTCCACGGGGGCGGATACTTTCAGGGAACTGAAAAAAAGACTTGCCCCTATCTGCAACCGCACACTGCGGAAGCAGGTGTTGGAATACGTCAATTTCACGGAGAGAAAGGCCATAGTAGAGGAGTTCTATCCCACGAAAGAGGAAGAGGAACTCTATGAGGGATTGACCGAGTATCTGAGTCGTGACAACCTGTTTGCGCTGCCTGCAAGCCAGCGTAAACTGATGACGTTGATCATGCGCAAGCTGCTGGCCTCCTCCTCATTTGCCATTGAGGGGACACTTAGGGGGCTGGCCGAGCGGTTGGATACCAGACTTGCAGGACAGATCGCGGCTGATGAGGCCGACCTGATGCGCGAGGAGTATGAGGAGTATGATGATGATGCAGAGGAGTGGGCAGAGAATGGGGATGATGACAGCAATGCCGGATCGGAACTCCGATTGGATGAGGAGCAGCAGGAACTCCTGCGTTCCGAGGCCAAGGAATTGAGAAGGTATCATGAACTTGCCAAGGCCATTCAGATCAACTCCAAGGGGCAGAAGCTCATCACTGCGCTGCGAAAGGGTTTTGAGATGCGGGAACCCGGGGCATCGGAAAAGGCCATCATCTTCACTGAATCAACCAGAACACAGTCTTACATCCAGAAAATTCTTGAGGAGAATGGCTTTCAAGGCAAGCTTGTTCTTTTCAATGGGTCGAACAATGACCCTATTTCCAAGGAGATTTACAGCGAGTGGATGAAACGGCACAGTGGCACAGACCGTGTCACAGGGTCACGTACGGCTGACCTGCGACAGGCACTGGTGGACAAGTTCCGCGAGGATGCCACCATCATGATCGCCACCGAAGCGGCTGCCGAGGGCATAAACCTGCAATTCTGCTCGCTGGTGGTGAACTACGACCTGCCTTGGAACCCCCAGCGCATTGAGCAACGCATAGGCCGCTGCCACCGCTACGGACAGAAGCACGATGTGGTGGTGGTCAACTTCCTGAATAAGAAGAATGCTGCCGATGAACGGGTTTATGAGCTGTTGAAAGAGAAATTCAAGCTGTTTGACGGAGTTTTCGGGGCAAGTGATGAAGTACTCGGGGCCATAGGCAGCGGCCTCGACTTTGAGAAGCGCATCGCTCAGATATACCGCGACTGCCGCAGGCCCGAGGATATCAAGGCCGCATTTGATGCACTCGATGAGGAGCTAAGGGTGCAGAAGGATGAGCGGATGCAGGAGACCCGAACCAAGCTTTTGGAGAACTTGGACGAGGAAGTGATCCGCAAGCTGAAGGTCAACTTAAAAGAAGGGCAGAAGTACCTGAACAGATACGAGCAATGGCTCTGGGACATCACCGCCTACTATCTGCAGGATGATGCCACCTTCAACCTCAGTGAGAACTCATTCCTGCTGAAAAGGAATCCCTTCGGAGATCTCAACATACATCGCGGCCCGTACATGATACTCCGGGCTTCACCTCAAAAGAAGAAGACCGATATAGCCGTTGCAGACGACACCAACATATACCGCGCAGGCCATCCATTGGCGCAACGCATCATGGAGGAGTGTCGAGGCAAAATGCTGCCCGAATGCCACCTCACTTTTCATGTGAGCCATGCAATACCACAGGTGAGCATCCTGCAACCGTTGGTGGGCCAAAGGGGCCACATGAGGGTGTCCTGCCTCACCATCAGCGCATTTGAGACCGAGGACCACCTGCTGCTGTCCGCAGTGCTGGACGATGGCACCGTGCTCGACTCCGAGCAATGCCAACGCCTGCTGGGCATAGATGCCATTGAGGGGCCGGTAATCAAATTAGGTAGGGAGGTCTCAGCCCTCCTGCACAAGCGGGAACAAGAGCTGAGCAAGGAACAATTGCATGAGAACATGGAGCGCAACTCCCGCTATTTTGATGAGGAGTACGAAAAGCTCGACCACTGGGCCGAGGACATGAAAGTGAGCTTGGAGAAGGAGATAGCAGACCTCGATGCCGAACTCAAGCTCAAGAAAGCCGAGGTGCGCAAGGCCGCGGAGCTGCGCGAGAAGGTGACCTTGCAACGCGAGATGAATGATATTGAACGCAAACGCAGTGAGAAGCGCAGGAATCTTTATGAAGCGCAGGACGAAATCGATGCTAAGAAGGACAGGCTGCTTCAGGAGATTGAGCAGCGGCTGGAGCAGAAGGTAAGCGTAGAGACGCTGTTCAGTATCAGCTTTGAAATAGTCTAACACATGGCAACCTCAATCTTGCCCCGGGACCCGGCACTTAGAGAAATTTCAGCTGATGAGTTCTTGGATTTGCTCGATGTTGGATTGGACAAACCAGCAAAAATAAAAGGTGTCCGTGTCAATGAAGCAGTAAAGGTTACTACGGTTGAGTATCTGTGTTCGGGGCTGTTCATTTCAAAATGTGAATTCACATTTGATTTGACCTTTGATGGAGTGGATTTCATGGCCGGTGTACACGTGACAGATTGTCTTTTTTCATAGTAGTCTTTGGATTAATGAGTGCAAGGCAAGTCAGGTGGAGACTCGAAAGAAAATAGGCGGTCTTGTCAGCTTCACTTTTAGCAACAGCCGCATCCGCTCATTCAATTTTGGATCTGGAACCGACATTTACAAAGGTTTGGTCATCAACAAAGGTTGTGAGATCGGGAATTGCTCAATTGATGATTCCTTTTCGAGTTACTCAAGAAGCAAAGGGGTTAGCGTTGTTGACTCCAAATTTGACAGCTACTTGGATATTGATAGTTTGACTGATATTTCGAGGCTTCAGTTCGCGCGATGTACGTTCTCAGGTCAAGTGGAGATTGGCCGTAGTCAGTTGGGCAACTTGATTGTGAACTCCGAATGTGAATTTGCTAAAATTACGGTTGTCACATCTGTCAAATGCGACCAACTCACTTTGGAGAACAGCACTTGGCTTGGCAAGGTCGAGGTCAACGAATTGGCTGTGCAGAGAAATGCCTACCTCGGCAATTGTACATTCCAAAAGGAATCAGAGTTTGACATCCGCACCCATCAACTCTCCGATGATTTGGACATTATATCGGAATGGCAGCTTGAAAGGTTTGCCATCGACAACATAGTAGCAGCAAAAGAATTGTCAGTGCACTCTAACGGCAGCACGTTGAATGTGGAGACACTTGATGTAGCATGTTCGGCAGGGATGAAGGGTGCTGCAAGGTTCAGTGGCATGAAGGCCGACAGTCTTATGATTACCGGCTACAACCCCGCAGACATGAATGTTATATTTAACCGGTGTGAGTTCCGGCAGGTCAATATCAGCAGGTTTAACAATGCAGGTCACATATCTTTCCTGTCCTGCGGGGGCGATAAAAGTGGGCAGTCCGTGTTCAGCACGGACGATGCCAACCTCGGAGATACCGAGTTTATGGATTTTCGGTTCAATTCCTTCAATTCAGTCATCATAGCTGTGTCGAGGTGGGCAGATATACGCTACGCATTCACTACATGGTTCGAGGACAGTCAGTTGGAGCCTGGTAGATTCTATCACGATGTGAAGCAAATGGTGGATTGGAAGCCATTGCCATTGGATGCAGAAGGAAACAGATTTTACAATGAGGGGAAACGTGAGATATACCGCCAGCTCAAACATGCCAGCGAGCGGCAGAGCGACCGTGTGCAGGCCTTAGAGTTCAAAGCAAGGGAACTGAAAGCCTTTAGGGAACAGGTCCGGTTGCGTCATGACTGGCGTAGCAGCAACTATTGGATTCTCTTGTTCAATTGGACCAACGACCATGGCCTCAACTGGGTAAGGGCGCTCTGCCTCACGCTTGGTGTCTCGCTTTTTTTCTTCCCCTTAATTCTCATCGCCTCCTCGCCTGAAATCCGTTTTGCACCGCACTTCACCCCAGATGGCTTTTGCCGCTTCGCTGGCCTCCTTTGGGACAACGTTGCCGTCTATTGGCAGATGCTGAATCCTACAAGGCGCACGGACGTTATGCTTGAATCCGTATCAAACAAGGAGAAGCTTTCAGGATGGGTATACTTCCTCGAAACCCTCCACCGCATCATCCTTGCCTTCCTTATATTTCAGACCATTTCAGCATTCAGGAAATACGTGAAATAAATGGCGCAGACCAACCCTCAGAAACTCGAACTCACATGGATAGGCAAGGGCGAAGAGCCCAAGCTGGAGCCACGCATCCTCATCGAGCAACCCGAATACAGCTATGGCGACCCCGACAGCGGCAACATCCTTATTCATGGTGACAACCTATTGGCCCTCAAGGCACTGGAACAGGACTTTGCGGGTAAGGTTAAATGCATCTACATCGACCCGCCCTATAATACTGGTAATGCCTTTGAGCACTACGATGATGGTGTTGAACATTCGACTTGGCTTAATTTGATGTATCACCGATTGCGGATTCTGAAAAAACTTCTAAGTAATGAGGGTGCAATTTTTGTCCAAATCGATGATGAGGAAGCAGCCTATCTTAAAGTATTAATGGATGAAGTTTTTGAGCGCCACAATTTTATTAATACGATTTCAGTTAACATGAAAAACATTGCTGGTGCTTCTGGAGGAGGAGAGGATAAAAAATTGAAAAAGAACATTGAATATATACATGTGTATGCAAAAAACTACACTTATTTGCCAAGTTTTAAAAGTATCTATGATTATTTGCCCGTTGCAGAGTTGGTAGAAAGATACAGACAGGAAGAAAAGAGTTGGAAATACACAACTATTTTATATTACGAAGGGGAAAAGCGTTATATCGGTTCAACGTTAGATGGAGATAATAATGAAATAAAGATATATCTGCGAATTAATCCGATTTATAAGTCGGTCAATCAAATTATCAAAGAAGAGAGACTGTCGGAAAAAGAAGTCTACAATAAGTATGCAAGTAAAATATTTGAAGCCAAGGATGCGCAATCATCAATAAGACAAAGGGTCATTGTAGCTCGTAAAGAACTGTTAATAGCTGAAGATTTGGTTTCAATAGAGTATGTTCCAAAAACAGGGAGAAATAAAGGTCAGATTTACGAGCAATTTTACAAAGGTGATAATTGTAGGCTTCTTGCTTGGCTCGGAGACATAGGTGAGTTTATTGACGGTGTCCTACATAAAAAAAATCGACTTGGAACATATTGGGATGCTACCGCCACAATAAATAATCTCACAAAAGAAGGTGGTGTTCAGTTCCCTAATGGAAAGAAACCTGAAAGTTTAGTTGGTAGAATTTTGGAAATGTCAACAGATGAAGGAGATTTGGTTCTTGATTCGTTCTTAGGTTCTGGGACTACCGCTGCTACAGCTCTAAAAATGAACAGGAAGTTCATTGGTATTGAGTTTGGAGAACATGCACGTTCTCATTGTTTTGAGAGGCTTAGAAGAGTTGTGCGAAATGATGATCAAGGTGGTATCACTAATGCTGTAGAATGGAGAGGAGGAGGAGGTTTCAAGTTTTATTCATTGGCACCATCGCTCCTCAATCAGGACGGATTCGGTAATTGGATTATCAGCAAGGAGTACAACGCCACCATGCTTGCGGCAGCAGTGGCCAAACAGGAGGGCTTCCGCTATGCGCCCGAGAACGAGACCTACTGGAAACAGGGCCACAGCACAGAGCGCGATTTCATCTTCACCACCACGCAGTTCCTAACGGTCGAGATGCTGGACAGCATACACGACCGTATGCGGGAGGATGAAAGTCTGCTCATAGCCTGCACGGCTTTTCACAAGGAGTGCTCCGGCCGTCACCCCAACATCAGCCTCAAGAAGATACCCCACATGCTACTGGGCCGCTGTGAATTCGGTAAGGATGACTATAGCTTGAATATCGTGAATGTGCCTGTAGATACGAGTGAAATGGAGTTTGATGATTCACATGACACAGGCGATGCAGCTCGAAGACATAAAGCCACAGACGACAACCAACAGACCTCTTTATTTGATTAAGGCATGAACCAAAAGGCCAATTTTATCAAGCAGCGATTGTCGCTTCGCGAACCGCTCAAAGAGGCGTTGGATGCGCTCGTCAAGCTGTCCGATAGTCTCGAATTGAAGAAAGAAGTCGATCTGAAAGAGGAGTTGGCTAAGGTCAGGGCACTCTATCCCACTTGTACCGACTTTGAGCGCGAGTTTCCTTCTATCTGCTTTGCCATCGCTACAGGCGTAGGCAAAACCCGCCTCATGGGTGCCTGCATTGCCTATCTCTACCTCACAAAAGGCATCCGCCATTTCTTCGTGCTTGCCCCCAACCTCACCATCTACGAGAAGTTGGTAAAGGATTTCAGCGAACCGAACAACCCGAAGTATGTTTTTCAGGGCATTGCAGAATTCGTTCACAACAGGCCTGTGGTCATCAATGGCGACAATTACAGCCAGATGTCAGGCCTGTTCTCTGAACACGACATTCATATCAATGTCTTCAACATCAGCAAATTCAACCGAGATGCGGCCAGCCCGAAATCGGGTAGTGAGAAGGGCGCCTTGCCGCGCATGAAACGGCTGTCCGAGTACCTCGGCACATCCTATTGGGATTATCTTTCTAAGTTAGAGGACCTTGTCATTTTAATGGACGAGGCGCACCGCTACCATGCCGATGCATCGAAGGCTGCCATCAATGAGCTGAAACCGATTCTTGGTATTGAACTCACTGCCACCGCCATAATTGACAACAATGTGGCATTCAAGAATGTGGTGTATGAGTACAACTTGGGCCGCGCCTTGCAGGACGGCCTGTATGTTAAGCACCCTACGGTTGCCACGCGTCAGAACTTCAAGAAAACCGGGCTCACGCCAAAGCAAGTGGAGGAGGTAATGCTTGAAGATGCCATCAATGTGCATCTTGATACCAAAGAACACTTGCTTCTTTATTCCAAGAACAACGGAGCTAAGTTGGTCAAACCGTTCATCCTCATAGTCTGTCGAGATACTACGCATGCTTCCGAGGTCTATGAATACGTAACCTCAAGCGCCTTCTTTGAAGGCACGTACAAAGACAAGGTGCTTCAGATCGACAGCAAGTCGAAAACGGAAGAGGTTGAGAAACAGTTCGTGACCTTAGAGGAGACCAATAACGAGATTGAAATAGTCATCCACGTCAATATGCTTAAAGAAGGGTGGGACGTGACCAACCTGTACACTATTGTTCCGCTTCGCTCCGCTAACGCGGCAGTATTGGTGGAGCAGACCATTGGTAGGGGGCTACGCTTGCCCTTCGGTGGTCAGCGAACAGGTGTGACGAAGGTGGACACGCTAACGGTCATGGCGCATGACAACTTTGATAACGTGATTATTGCTTCTCAGAATCCTGATTCCATTCTTAATAAGCTGTCTTACATACAGATTCCTGAACAAGACCTCGATAATCGTAGCACCGTGGTCACCTCAAAATCCACTCAGGAGGTTGAGATGGAACAGGAGAAGGCGGAAATTGAAAAGATACCTGATCTGGTTACCAAACAAAAGGCTACCAACGGCTTTGATGCAAAACGGCACATCATCAGCATCACCTCCCGCACAGAATCATTGGTCAGCGTGAAGCGATATGAGGACCTGAAGAAGCCCGAAGTGAAGCGGCAGGTGATGCAGAAAATGTCTCAGGAGCTGGAAAGGTCTGGTAATCTGTTCAAAGAGTCAATTCTTCAAGAGGCTGAAGAGCGATATGAAACAGTAATAGAGGGCTTTCGGAAGAACATCATTGAAATCCCGCGAATGGACCTTGTGTTGGACGAGGTTCAAGCAAGTTTCAGTGATTTTGACCTTGACACCTCCACTGGCTTTGACCAAGGTGTTTTGAATGAGGCCATCATGCGGCAGAACCTCATGAATAAGGAAGTTGACCTGATATCTGTAAGGCACGGTGCTTTTTCCCGAGACTCGTTAGAGAATCAGATTATTTCTGCGCTAATTGACTTTCCTGAGGTCGATTACGACAGCAATGCTGTGCTGTTGAATAAACTGGCCACTCAGGCGATTTCCGCACTTCAACGGAATGTGAAAGCCGATTCAGAACTGCGCACCCTCGTACGTCAATTCCGAAGACTCATCGCAGAGAACATCCACTCGCAGATGATGTGCCATCTCGTTCTGAGTGAGCCCACATACCATCAGCCAAATGTTCTCCCATTCGTCAAGATTGAGGACTGGAATTTCACGGTGAAAGAGCGCTACGGTATTGAGGATTTCCGCAAGAACATTGCTTTGAAATTGATTCCCCAATATGTGTTCCGTGGTTTTGAAAAGGCTTGCCACAAGGAGTATAAGTTTGAGTCTGGCACGGAGAAGGACTTTGCCTTTGTACTGGAAAACGACCGGGAAGTAGAACGTTGGTTGCGGCCCGCACCGCGCCAATTCCGCATTTACTGGAATAAACGGAATCTCTACGAACCTGACTTCATTGTAGAGACCGCAGACGCAATTTACATGGTGGAGACCAAGAAAGCTGCTGACATGTCAAGCGAAGAGGTTCAGGACAAGAAACGGGCGGCAATGGAATACTGTAAGAACGCCACAGCGTTCACCTCAGCGAATGGGGGCAAGCCGTGGCAGTATCTTCTCATTCCGCATGACGAGGTGAAGAGTAATTCAACATTGGAGTATTTCGTTTCACGTTACAAATCCTAAACCTCCCCGCACCCGCAACCCTCGTCCACCATTCCATGCCCACACCCCCGCCCGAAGCCACACCCCCCGTTTCGGCCCCGACCGTCTCACCTTAGATGAGTGATGAGTCAGGAGTGATGAGTGACGGGATGGCCGCCCCTTCGTGTGCCTTCGTGCCATCCGTGGTGTGCCTTTGTGGTCAGGTTCCTTTGCGTCCCGCCCCGTAGAGACGTAGCATGCTACGTCTCCACATACCGCATGCCCCGCGTAGAGACGTAGCATGACATACCACATGCCCCGTGTAGAGACGTAGCATGCTACGTCTCTACATACCGGATGCCACGTCCCAACCGCAGGCTACATTTCCACCGCAGTTCAGCTTTGCCGAACTTCCAAAGTTCGACAAAGCCCCTCCCCGCCCCTACTGCCCCCCTGATTCGCTGATTCGCTGATCCCCTGATCCCCTGATCCCCTGATCCGCCTATCTTTGCTTACCACCGACCACCCTACTTGCCCCATGCCCTTTCTTGTCCTTGCGCTGGCCCTGCTCTGCCAAGCCGCCTCGCCTGCCCTTGCCCAGAAACAACGCTATGCCTACTCCGTGCAGGTCAACCCCGAGCACGTCACCATAGCCCGCGACCAGTGGGGTGTGCCCCACATCTTCGGAAAGACCGATGCCGATGCCGCCTATGGCCTCGCATGGGCCAATGCCGAGGATGATTTCCACACCATGCAGGAACTCGTCATATCCGGCAAGGGCCGCACCGGGCTGATGTTGGGCGTGAAAGGGGCCGAGCGCGATTTCTACACCCACGCCCTCGGCTATCGCGAGCGTGTGGAGCAGGACTGGCATCTGCTCTCCGAGGACTATGTGCGCTATGTGGAGGGCTATTGCCAGGGCGCCAACGCCTATGCCAAGGCCCACCCCAAGGAGGTGCGCGTCAAGGGTGTGTTCCCCATCACCCCCAAGGATGTGGTGGGCGCCTACATGTTCGTGCTCAGTGCCCTCATCGGCACCCCCACGGCCGTGGGCGACATCGTAAAGGGCACCTATGACCTGGACCGGCAGGAGGACGTGCCCTACGGCTCCAACGCCTTCGCCTTCAACAGCCGCATCACAGACGATGGCAGCGCCATGCTGTGCATCAATCCGCACCAGCCCATGACGGGGCCCTTCTCGTGGTATGAGGCCCACATGCAGAGCGATGAGGGGCTCAACATCCACGGGGCGCTGTTCCCGGGCAGCACCTCCATCGCCCTGGGCAACAACGAGCACCTGGGCTGGGCCCACACCATGAACCACCTGGACCTGGTGGACGTGTTCCAGCTCGACATGCATCCGCGCAAGCGGCTCCTCTACCGTTTCAATGGCGAATGGCGCAAACTGGAGAAACGCCCCGTGTGGCTCAAGGTGAAACTGGCCAAAGGCCTCGTCATCCCTGTGAAGCGCATGACCTATTGGAGCGCCTATGGCGCCACGCTGGCCTCGGAGAACAAGCACATGTATGCCCTGAAACTGCCCGCCAACGAGAAGGTGAGCGTGGGCGAGCAATGGTACCGCATGGGCAGATCCACCACCTTCGAACAGTTCTATGACGCCATGCGCATGGAGTCCATCTCGATGTTCAACGTGGTCTATGCCGACAAGCATGACAATGTGATGTACCTGAACAACGCCCTTGTGCCCAGACGCAACCCCGCGTTCGATTACAGCACCGTGATTCGCAGCAACACCGAGCAGGCCCTGTGGACCGGTTTCCACTCCGTGGAGGACATGGTGCAGACCGTGAACCCCGCCTGCGGATGGGTGTTCAACACCAACCACAACCCCACCATGGCCACCGCCCGCGAGGAATGGCAGGACATCAACGACTATCCCTCCTATTTCGGCTGGGGCGATGACCTCGGCACCAACAACAGGGCCGTGCGCTTCCTGGAGCTGATGGACGAGCCGAAGTCCGAACGCATCACGTTCGAGCGGATGATGGACATCAAGTTCGACTACCAGTTCCCCACCTGCAGCCCCTATCAGAACTCGTGCGAGAAGCTCTTCCTCATGGAGTATGACGGTTTCCCCGAGCTCACACCGCTCATCACCGCCATCAACGACTGGGACAAGCAGGCCCACCGCGACAGCCGGGGCGCGGCCGCCTATCTGCTCACCTTCCAGCGGGTGTTCACCACGATGGGGTTCAACGTGGCCTCGTTCAAGAAGGAGGTGAACGTGCCCGACACCACCTACCTCAACGCCCTGCGCTGGGCCAAGCAGCACATCGACACCTATTACGGTGGCAGCATCCCCCGGCTGGGTGACGTGCAGCGGCATGTGCGCGGCATGATGGACCTCCCCTTGAGCGGTTTCCCCGATGCCCTGGCCGCCAACTACAACGAGGAGTGGACCAATGGCCGCTACAAGCCTTGGGTGGCCGATTCCTATGTCCACTTCGTCAAATGGAAGGACGGCCGGCTCGACCGCATGGAGACCCTGCATCCGTTCGGGGCGTCCAACCGTCCCGACTCGCCCCATTACACCGACCAGATGCAGCTCTATGCCGACCAGAAGACCAAGACCATGACCCTGGACCGCAAGCAGATCATGGAGCAGGCCGTGCGCGTCTATCACCCCGTTCCCTGAGTGCGAAGCTCATTGGCTTCTCACTCCAACCGCATCACCCGCCCCTCATAGGGCCCCAGCACACCGCGCTGCGGGGCTTGCA
>CAZATP010000023.1:0-56805 GCA_964488095.1 uncultured Chryseobacterium sp. | reverse complement strand
GCTATCTCCTTCGCCTTGGCAATCAATGATTTGTCATACACATCACTCATATCTGGGAAACGAGGCCCCAGTTCTGGATAGTTCTTACCGATGAGTGGATTGGTGGGGAACAGGTTGATGTGATCATTCAGGATCATCAGGTCTCCGATCTCAAAATCGGGATTCACTCCCCCGCTTGCGTTGCTCACCACAAGATTGTTGATGCCCAGGGCCTTCATCACCCGCACGGGGAAGGTGACCTGCTTCATGTCATACCCCTCGTAAAAATGGAATCGGCCTTGCATGGCCAGCACGGGCCTTCCTCCCAAAGTGCCGAAGATGAGACGGCCGCTGTGACCCTCAACAGTGCTCAGTGGGAAATGCGGTATCTCCTCGTAAGGCACGGAATGTTCGATGACAATCTCATTCACCAGTCCTCCGAGGCCCGTGCCCAAGATGATGCCAACCTCGGGCGAGGCCCCTGTTCGTGTCCTGATGTAATCGGCACTCTCTTTAATCTGCTCCAGCATGATGGTCTATTATCCGGTTGAATTCCTTGTCTGATCCCTTCTCCCACTCCAATCGCACTGGCAGAATGAAAATCGGCATACCAATCAGCAGAGGGTCCTGATTTCGGCTACGCAGCCTTGCGGCATCTTTCTGCGTGATGAGCACGGCCTGGGGGGGCGGGTCAAAGCTATGGAATGCTTCGCGGAGGGCAAGGATGTCACGTTCTGCGAAGACATGATGGTCGGGCAGTATGCGATGACCGACCACCTGATAGAGCTGCGCGGCCGTCTCCCTGAACCGTTCGGGACTCGCGATGCCGGATAGCAGGAGCACGCGGTCTCCTTCACTGAGCGCTCCCTCCCCGAACAAAGGTTGTGACCCATCCGCCACCGATCGGACCCGAAAAATGGGCCCCTGAAAGTTTCCCGTATTATGCCCATTGCCGTTACCAGTGAGCACAAGCAGTTGGGCCCGCATTGCACCCGAGACCCACTCGCGCAGGTTACCGACCGGGAACAGATGGTTCTCCCAGAAAGGCTGTGCCGCTGGGGTGGTCAAGATGCTGAGTCGCGGCCTCACCCATCGGTGCTGGAAGGCATCGTCCAATACGATGACCTGTGGCGGAAGTTCACCGGCCATCAGCTGGCGGATGCCAGTTGCGCGGTTCTCGCAAACGGCCACCATGATATGGGGCAGTTGCAACTTGGCCTGCAAGGGCTCATCGCCCACTTCGGAAGCCAAGCTGGTGACCTCCACACTCCTGAAACCCTTTGAGGTGCGTCCGTAACCACGGCTCAGCATGGCCACATGCAGCCCCTGCTCTGAGAGATGACGGCAGATGTGGAGCGCGAGAGGCGATTTTCCAGTGCCGCCCATCTCCAGATTACCGACTGAGATGATGGGAACATCAAATTCCAGCGACCTCAGAACACCCTCATCGAAAAGCACGTTGCGCAGCCAGACAACCGCCCCATAGAACAGGGCCACAGGCCAGAGCAGATGACGCAGAAATCGCACATGGCGAAGGTAGTTTCCCCATTCTGTGAGAACATCGACAGGACTGCTTAAAAATGACAACCACTGGGCCGCTCTCACAATTTCGGGTGGCCGATCTCCTTTTCTCAGCCTGCGACATGCTATCCTTGTGGCATGAAAGCAGCAGATATCATCCGTTTTCTCGAGCAATGGGCTCCGCCTGCCCTTCAGGAGAGTTATGACAACAGCGGGCTCATCGTTGGTGATGCCAGCACGGAGGTCACTGGCATCATGGTGAGTCTCGACTGCACAGAGGACGTGGTAGAGGATGCCCTTGCACAGGGCTGCAACATGGTGGTTTCGCATCATCCCATCGTTTTCAGCGGTCTCAAAAGGCTGAATGGGAAGAATTACGTGGAACGCACGGTGATGAAGGCCGTCCGGCACGATGTGCTGCTCTATGCGATACACACCAACCTTGACCACGTGCTCGATGGGGTCAATGGTCGCATTGCCCAACGGCTCGGACTAACGAACACGGCCATACTTGCCCCTAAAATGCAGATGCTGCGCAAGCTCGTTGTCTTTGCACCCCACGCCCATGCAGAGGCTGTTCGCAATGCCATGTTCGAGGCCGGTGCGGGCCATATCGGCAACTACGACCGTTGCAGCTTCAACCTGCAGGGCGAAGGTTCTTTCCGCGGGAACGAGCACAGCAGTGGATTTGTGGGCAAAAAGGGTGAGACGCACTTCGAACCAGAGACCCGCATCGAGGTCATCCTTCCCGTCCATCTCCTTGGCAAAGTAACTGCCGCCATGCGGGCAGCTCATCCCTACGAGGAAGTGGCCCACGACATCTATGCCCTTGAGAACAGCAACCAGACGGTGGGCGCTGGCCTCATCGGTGACCTGACCGAGGAGATGGACGCCCTCGGATTCTTGAAACAGCTCAAAACGAATATGGGAACGGCCTGCGTGAGACACACGCTTCCGCACCGGCACAAGGTGAAACGCATAGCCGTATGTGGCGGGGCAGGCAGTTTCCTCTTGCCTATGGCCATTGCGCAGGGAGCGGACGTGCTGGTCACCGCAGACTTCAAGTATCATCAGTTTTTCGATGCTGACAACCGCATCATTATTGCCGATATCGGGCATTTCGAGAGCGAGCAGTTCACGGTGCAGTTGCTTGCAGAGCGTCTCACCGATAATTTTCCTACTTTCGCGACCCATTTGACGAGGGTTCGAACCAACCCCGTCCACTACCTATAAGCACATGGCGAAGAAACAGGCCGCAACAAGCGATTTCAGCGTGGAGGATAAGCTCATCGCGCTCTACAACCTTCAGCGCATCGACTCAGAGATCGATCGCATCCGCACCATCCGTGGAGAACTCCCCTTGGAGGTTCAGGACCTTGAGGACGAGATCGTAGGTCTGGAGACACGTTTGCAGAACCTCACCGATGAGGTGAGCGCCTTCGAGGACGGCATCATGCAGCGCAAGAACATGATTACTGATGCGCGCGGCTTCATCAAGAAATACGAGGAGCAGCAGAAGGAAGTGCGCAACAACCGCGAATTCGATTCCCTCAACAAGGAGATTGAATTCCAACAGTTGGAAATTCAGCTCTGTGAGAAGAAGATCGCTGAGTTTCAGGCCAACATAGAGGCCAAGCGCGGTGTGCTGGAGGCTGCCACGGCCAACCTTGAGTCGCGCAAGGCCGACCTCGTTGCCAAGAACGCTGAACTGGCAGACATCATTGCCGAGACCGAAAAGGAGGAGGCAGAACTCACCAAGCAGTCCAAGTCTGCCGAGAATGTGATCGAAGACCGCCTGCTGGTGGCCTACAAGCGCATCCGTGGCGGGGCCATCAATGGTCTGGCTGTTGTTAAGATCGAGCGGGACTCGTGCGGTGGCTGCTTCAACCAGATTCCTCCACAGCGTCAGCTCGACATCAGCCTGCGTAAGAAGGTCATCGTTTGCGAGCATTGCGGCCGCATCCTTGTGGACAACCTCATCGATATGGTGGCGGCAGAGGCCTGAGGCCCTTCCCCTATCTCGAACTAATTTTAAGGGATTCTTCGGAATCCCTTTTTTTTGCCCTCATGCGTCCTCTTCTAACGCTTATTCTGCTGCAACTGTGCTGCCTGCCGGGCGCATTCGCGCAGCACTTCATCTGGAGCGGGCATGCGCGGGAGGCTTACGCCCTAGTGCTCGACCTCCGTTTTCAGAAGGCTGACTCCGTGCTGAAAGTTTTGGAGAAGGAAGACCCCAAGAACCTTTGCGCCCCCTACCTGCGCGACCTCTCCGACTTCCTCTATATTGTCGTGCAGGAGGACGAGGCTCAATATAACCTCCGTTCCAAGAACAAGGATGCCCGTCTGGCACGGTTCGAGAAGGCTGCTTCGAACGACCCTTACCGCAACATCGCTCTTGGTGAAACCTACCTGCACTGGGCCTTTGCCGATATGCGCTTCGGCAATTACCTGAGTGGGGCCATGGGCATCCGCAAGGCCTACCAACTGTTGGAGGAGAACACCCAGCGCTTCCCCACCTTCGTGCAAACCTACAAGGGCATGGGACTGCTCCACACCCTTGTCGGCACGGTACCCGACAACTACCGATGGGCCGCAAAAATGATAGGTGTTGACGGCACCGTTCCGCAGGGCATTGCAGAAATGGAGCGGGTCATCAAAGGATTCTCTGGACGACTGGAATTCGTCCATGTGCAGAAGGAGACCCTCTTCCTCTTCACCTTCCTGCAGCTCAATCTGGTCAACGATGAGCCGTCCGTGCTCGCATTGCAGAAACAACTTGCCAAGCACTCGGGCCCGCTCATGGACTTTGCCAAGGCCCGCGTGCTGCAGCGCACTGGCGATACGGACGCGGCCATCACCCTCCTTGAACGCTCCCTTGCCAAGCGGCCCGGGGCTTTCCCTTACCTTCAGTTCCTACTTGGCGACATGAAGCTGGCGCGCCTTGATTCTGATGCCGACCGCCCATTTCTCAGCTATCTCAAGGTCTTCAAAGGGAAGAGTTACCTCAAGGCATGCCACCAGAAGCTGGGATGGCACGCGCTCATCGTCCGAAACGACCCCAAATTGTACAGGCAGCAGCTTGCCCTGGTGAAAGGCGTGGGCAGCACCATGGTGGACGAGGACAAGGCCGCACAGAAGGAGGCGGAATCTGCCGATCTGCCCAACACCACACTGCTCAAGGCGCGACTCATGTTCGATGTGGGATACCACGCCCGTGCATTGGAAGAGCTTGAGAACGCCAAGACGGATGACTTCACCACCCCGGACGAACGACTTGAACGGCAGTACCGCATAGGCCGCATTCACCATGCTATGGGCAACACTCAGAAAGCGGTGGAGGCCTACCGCACCACTATGCGCGATGGTGCCCAGAGCACGCGCTATTTCGCGGCCAATGCCGCTCTCCAGCTCGGGATTCTGTATGAGCGCATGGGAGAAAAAGAAAAGGCCCGTAGCGCATTCCTCGCCTGCTCCTCTTTCAAGAACACAGAATACCGCGACAGCATCAACCAGAAGGCCAAGGCCGGGCTGAACCGGTTATGAATCAGAACTTGAACGATGTGGTGAGCATCACGTTGTGGTTCAGCACGGTTAGTGATGCCAATGGGGTCAGCTCGGTCGAATACATCTCATAGCTGCCTGCGAATCGGTGCAGCATGTAGGTGAAATCGACATTCCACCGCCCGAGACGGACTCCCGTTCCCAAAGACCAGCGGGTGTCGTCCAGACTGTATCCACCCGTGTAAGGATTGCCATTGATGGCGAAACCCGCGCGCAGGCTCCAGCGATCCAACCTCCACTCTGTGCCCACACGGATGTTACCTGCCCAGTGCAGCCAGTTCTGAACCCGGGTGTTCTCCGCATCGAAGGAATAAACACTCGACCGCATGCGCGCCATACGGTAGTCCACGAACTCATAATCGGCAGAGATCAGACCCACCTTGGCCACCACGAAACCCAAGCTTCCGATGGCTCGGAAAGGTGTTTCCAGACTGTAATCAAAAACGCCCTCAGGTGAATTGACATTATACTGGGTACCGAAAACATCGGACGTCACAGCAGAACTGTAGGTCTCGTCCAACTCGAAGAACGTGGGCGTGTGCACAGCCGCACCAATCCTAAGCCACTGCACCGGCCGGTAGATGAGTCCGAACTTCACATTGAAACCATTGCCTGAAACACTCAGATTGTCCCGTCTGGTGAACGAATTGAAGTCAGGAATGGTGTCCTGACTGTCCCGCTCGTTGTATCTGCGGTCCACCTCATAACTCACCGTAGGTATGCCCACCGTCAGTCCGAAGTAAAGCGCATTCCCAAAGTTGCCCCCGAAACTCAGTGCCAATTCGCCCATTGAACCGCGCGTCACCTCTGTCACCGATTCAGTTTGACCATAGTGGGGCAGCACCGCCCGCTGGAAGCCGATGAAATTGGTATCCGCATCATACACCGGGTCGAAAAGGTAGGCATCATACAGCAGGCCTGTTCCGAAACCGAACTGCTCCACATTGTAGGGTGAGTTAACATCGGCTCCTGAGAACTCATTTAGAGCATTCACATGCTGGTCGATGGACGAACTGCTGCGGTTCACGCCCACCACGGACGTACGTGAATTGAAGCTCGCCATCCGGTTATAGACCAGCCCAAGGTGAAACGCCTTCAAGGCCCACTGCTTCTCCTCCCCTTTTCTCCGGTTAAAACGTGCCACGAAACCGGCATTGCCGAAGTTGAAATTCAATCGGCTATCGCTGGCCGTGGTGCCCAGGTAAGTCGCATCGCTCGAAGTGGAGAGCAGACCAATGGTCAATGATGCCTCGGTCTTGGCAAAAACCCCGATGCCACCTGGATTGACACTGAGCGTGGTCATATCTCCGCCCAGTGCTCCGAATGCTCCTCCGAGTGCAGTATATCGCGCTGTTCCGGTCACATTGAGCTGTGAGTAGCGCAACGCGTCCAACTCATTCTGCGCAGTTGCATTCCAGGAGAGGAACATGCCCACTGCACCAATTGCCAGAACCTTTCTCATGATCTTCTTGATTTGAAGTGATCCACGGATGCCGAGGCTTTCCCCAAGCTGTTCCGTGAATCACTGAACTGATGCGGACATTCGCTGCCGGTCACCCCCCCCTGCGTCCACCAGAAGGAGCACTTCCTCCTCTACTCGGGCTAGAGAAGCCTCCTCCGCCCCGCGATGGAGACGGAGACACGCTGCGCGATGGCGATGGTGCCGACCGCTGAGGAGAGAAGTCGCGCACAGGAGCATCGTTCCTTGAGGGGGCCGTGCGCTGTGGAACATCTGGCTGACGCTGTGGCCGCGAAGGAGAGAAATCACGTGAGGGCTGCTGAGGCTGTGGTGCCCCATAGTTGCGTGAAGGCACTCTGTCCGGTCTGCTCGGTGCGTTGTAAACAGGTGACTGCGTATTCGGTGTGCTACCTCTGCGATACACGTCACGCGATGGCTGTTGCGGCTGCTGTGGGCTCCTTGAAGGTGACTGATAGGTAGGCTCGGTGCGCTGCGGAGGCCGTTGGGGCATGCGTTCGCCATAGCTCTGTGGAGTGCGCTGCGGGGCTGCCTGCGGGGTCCGTTGAGGCATGGTCTGCGGGGTGCGCTGGGGCACGTTCTGGATCCCATTCTGCGGAGTACGCTGCGGAATGCCCTGAGTATTCTGCTGAGGAGTGCGCTGAGGCACATTCACGTTGCCCCCTTGCTGACGGATAACATCCCTTCCTTCATTGACCGGCACACGGGTCGGGTTGGACTGCACCGGGGCAGGCTCCCTTCTCACATCGCCCTGACTGCGCACTGGGGCAGTGTTCACTCCCGCATTGTTACGCACCGGAGCCGTCTGCACATCGCGGACATTGGAATCGGGTCTGCGGTCCACTGAGGGTGTTTTCCCCACCACAGGTCGCGCGTCTGCGGTCTGAAGAATGTTGTTGCGATTGGCATGGCTCACGATTCCCTCCGCGGCAGCACGGTTGTAACGCTCACCTAAAGAGCTTCCGCGCACTCCGCTCCCCAGATTACCTGCCGTTCCACCACGGTGACCGTAATAGATGCCACTGTTCTGGTCAAAGGTGTTGTAGTAACCTCCACCCATGGCGAGGCCATCGTAGTAACCGTTCCAATAGCCATGGTTGTAGCCATTCCAGTAACCTTGGTTGAAACCCATGCCATAACCTCCCCAACCACCGTAGCAGTAAGGCTGATAACCCCATCCACCGCCCCAACCCCAGGAATTGTAGCCGAAACCCATGCCCCATCCGCCCCAGGAATTCCAACCCCAAGGACGGTAGAACCCGCCCCAGCCCCAACCGGCATAAATACTGGTTCCGAAAAAGAACGGGTCATAATTGTACCAGTACATGTTGGTGTAGAACGGGTCATAGTACCCGAACCCGTAGATGGGTCTATGAAAACGATTTATCCGTGACGCGTAGAAGTAATCGTAGTCATCATCATAACCGTAGTAGTTATTGGTGATGTACGTGTTGCCATTCTCATCCACATATTGCTCGCTGTCCACAGGATTCTGGGAGGAGTTATTGTTCTGAGGCTGGTAGTAGTCGTCTTGGTCATAGGTGGAATAGCCATCCAGCGGTCCGCTGCTCGGAGTGGCAGTTCCACTGGTGCCAACTCCCGGAGCCTGATAGATGTCATCATAGATACCATCCTGAGCATGGGCCATGAAGGCGCCTGAAAGGACAAGCGACCCGGTGATCAGGGCTCCTTTGAGAGTGATTGCTGCGGTTTTCATGGCTTCAGACTTTGAGTGGTTCACAACGCGATTCCTTCGGGGGTCTATTCTTTACTTTTGACCCCGTGGGCACTCGCCCCGAACCAAACATCATACCAAAATGGCCAAAGATTTCCCAACGCGGAAAGAAGATTACTCGAAGTGGTATAACGAACTGGTGGTCCGTGCCGACATGGCAGAATCATCGGCCGTGAGAGGTTGCATGGTCATCAAACCTTATGGCTATTCAGTTTGGGAGTCGATGCAGCGCGAGCTGGACACCAAATTCAAGGAAACCGGACACCAGAACGCCTATTTCCCTCTGTTCATCCCCAAGAGTTTCTTCAGCAAGGAGGCCGACCATGTGGAAGGTTTCGCCAAGGAATGTGCCGTGGTGACGCACTACAGGCTGCGCAATGCGGCCGATGGAGGCATTGAGGTGGATCCCGATGCTAAACTGGAAGAGGAACTGATTGTCCGCCCCACCTCTGAGACCATCATCTGGCACACGTATCGGAACTGGATCCAGAGCTACCGCGACCTGCCTATTCTGGTGAACCAGTGGGCCAACGTGGTGCGTTGGGAGATGCGCACCCGCCTGTTCCTGCGCACGGCCGAATTCCTTTGGCAGGAAGGCCATACGGCACATGCCACCAAGCAGGAGGCCATTGAAGAGGCCGAACGCATGATGAACGTGTATGCCGACTTCGCGGAGAATTTCCTCGCGATGCCGGTGTGGAAAGGTGTCAAATCTGCCAACGAACGGTTTGCCGGAGCGTTGGAGACCTATTGTATCGAAGCGTTGATGCAGGATGGTAAGGCCCTTCAGGCGGGCACATCCCACTTCCTCGGACAGAATTTCGCGAAGGCATTCGATGTGACCTTCACAGGGAAGGATGGTAAGTTGGACCATGTCTGGGCCACCTCATGGGGCGTGAGCACCCGCCTCATGGGAGCACTTATCATGACCCACTCAGACGACAACGGACTGGTGCTCCCCCCCAAGTTGGCCCCCATCAAGGTGGTGATCGTGCCTATCTATCGCAGTGAGGAGGAATATGCCCTCGTTTGCGAGCATGGAAGTGTCATCAAAAAAGAACTGGAGGCTCTGGGCATCACCGTGAAGCTGGATGACCGCGACACCCACAAGCCGGGATGGAAGTTCGCAGAGTATGAGTTCAAGGGAGTGCCCGTGCGCATCGGCATCGGCCCGCGCGACATCGCCAACGGAATGCTGGAAGTGGCAAGGCGCGACACGTTGACTAAGGAGTCCGTGGCACGCGAAGGCATCGCCCAGCACATTGCGGCCCTTATGGACGAGATTCAGTCCAACCTCTACAACAAGGCCCTCAAGCACCGCGAGGAGCACACTACGGAGGTGAGTTCATACGCAGAGTTCAAAGAGGTACTGGACGGAAAAGGTGGTTTCATCGTGGCCCATTGGGACGGAACACCCGAGACAGAGCAGAAGATCAAAGAGGAAACGAAGGCCACTATACGCCTTATCCCATTGGACGACAGCTACAAAGTGAGCGGAACCTGCATCTATAGCGGAGCACCTTCGGTTCAGAAGGTGGTCTTTGCTCGCGCCTATTGACCATGAAGGACCATCCCTTCTTCAGCCAGATACTCTCGGCCGTGAACGGAAAGTGCTCGCTGAGGGTACATGCGCTCAACAACGCCCTCGCAGCATTCGAGGAGATGCGTAAGGATGGTAAGCAGCTGGTGGAACTACTCCAGACAGAACGCAACACCGACTCGCTTGCCCTGTTAGAGCACCGCGACCTCGGAAAACATCAGTTCCAATTGAACATAGGAGAGGATGCCATCATTTTCAATGTGCATCAGGACGTGTTCGAGCTTGAACAGGGACACCCGCAGCGAAAAACCTCCTATATGAAGGATGATGCACAGCGAGGGTTCTGCGGTTTGATCAGTGTTTACAATTTCCTGAGTTCATCACTCAATATGAATCGCAGCGATGACATGGGAATGTTGGTGGCCCGCGTGCTCATCAATAGCGATAACCATGTTTTTGTGGAGGGAAGGAAACGTTTGGGATTCCTCTACTCGGATTTCGAGAAACAAACTATCTCCCCAGCACTTATTCAGGATATCATTATCAATTCTGTGGCCCATTGTGTGGAAACAGACCTTGAGATACCACCGTTCGAGGCTTTCGCCAACCTGAATGTCATGCAGATACAGGCCATCAACGGAACCGTGGGAATGAGCTCTGTGAGACCGCTGGGGTTTCACCTGCACAAACCATTGAACAAAGCAGAGTAATTTTTTTTCTCCCATACTGTTCCAGAAAAAATCAAACTATTACATTTGCAGCCCCAAAACAAACGGCCCGTTCGTCTAGGGGTTAGGACGCCAGGTTTTCATCCTGGTAACAGGGGTTCGATTCCCCTACGGGCTACTTGAAGAATCCCCGTCAGCCATAGCGTTGACGGGGATTTCTGTTTTACACTTTTTTCTGATGCAGGCGCGCTGCAACAGCGTTCAGCTACCTTTGGAACATGAAAGACAAACTTGTGCTCATCACCGGTGGAAATGCGGGAATAGGAAAGGCCACAGCCGTGGCGTTGGCAAGAAAAGGTGCTGAAGTGATCATCACCGCACGTTCGGAGACCAAGGCCAAGGAGGCAGTGGAGTCCATCCGGAGGGAAGGTGGTTCGGAGCGGGTATCCTATCTGCTGCTCGACCTCAGCTCGCAGCACTCGGTGCGCAATGCAGCGCAGGAATTCAAATCGCGGTTCTCGAAACTGGATGTGCTCATCAACAACGCAGGCTGTTATTTCAGTGACCTTCAGCTCAACGGGGAAGGACTGGAGATGCAGTTCGCCACGAACCATCTCGGCCATTTCCTATTCACGAATCTGCTTCTGGACGAATTGAAGGCTGCAGGCACCGCGCGCATCATCAACCTTTCGTCCATCGCCCACAAGCAGACGCGCAAGCTTGATCTGGGCGACATCAACTACGCAAAAGAGGCATATGGCGGTTGGAAGGCCTATTCGCGGTCCAAATTCTGCAACATCCTCTTCACGAATGAGCTTGCAGTCAGGCTCAAACCGTTTGGCATCACTGTGAATGCCGTGCATCCTGGTGGGGTGCGCACCGAAATTGCCGAAAAGAATGCCAACTGGTTCACCGCCTTGGGCTGGGTGCTTGCCAAGCCATTCTTCATCACGGTGGAACAAGGCGCGGCCACATCGGTGCATCTCGCCTCCTCTCCTACTGTGGACGGTGAGACGGGCGGCTATTGGGTGAAAAGCAAGCGTTTCCATAGCAACCGCCCATCGCAGGACCCTCAACTGGCCAAGGAACTGTGGAGGAAAAGTGAAGAGCTGGTGGGTCAGACCTTCGCCCCATAGAAGGACGCAAATGCTGGGCCGCTCACTGATCTTCCTACTGATAGGCATGAGTGCCACACTGCATTCGAACGCTCAAGTGATAATTACGGGGCATCGGGGTGCGGCCGGACTGGCCCCGGAGAACACCTTGGCTTCCGTGCGAAAGGCATTGGAACTTGGCGTGGACCGAGTTGAGGTAGATGTTCAGCAGACCAAGGACGGGGTGGTCATCTGCATGCACGACCGCACGCTGGACCGAACCACCGACATGCAAGGACAGGTTCGCCAAGGCGTGTGGAGTGAATTGAAAACCGCCAAGGCCAATATCGGTTTCGAAAAATCATTCCCAGCAGAGGGCATCCCGACCTTAGAGGAGGTAATTCAGGAGGTGAACGGCAAGGCTGAACTGGTCATCGAAATCAAGGATGGTAACAGTTACTACCCCGGAATAGAGGACAGGGTGGCGACTCTCATCAGGAAATACGATGCGTGGAACTGGGCCCCTGTGCACACCTTCAACGATGAGGCCCTGTTTCATCTGCGCGAACATCACCCAAAGGTGAGACTTCAGAAACTCTTTGTGGCCAAGGTGCCATGGCTGCCCATTATGCTCGATTTCGGACTGCATTGGGGCAATCTGAACGATTATCCGTTCGTGGAGGCCTTCTCCATCCATCACAGTTTCGTGACTCAGGAGGTCATTGACCGTGCGCACGCCATGGGCAATAAGGTGCACGTTTGGACGGTGAACGACCCGGAGCAGGCCTTGGAACTGGTGGAATCGGGCGTGGACGGGATCATCAGCGACCGACCGGACCTTATGCTGAAAATCAGAAAACGGTAACGGGCTGAAAACAGAACGGGCCTCCTGAATCACTCAGAAGACCCGTGCCGTGTAGCCTCGAGCAGAATCGAACTGCTATCAAAAGTTTAGGAAACTTCTATTCTATCCATTGAACTACGAGGCCGGAAAAAAGAGAACGATGCCCCTTTCAAAGGCGCGGCAAAAATAGACTTTCAAGGGGAATGCACTCAGGACACCCCGCTGCCTTCCGCCACTTTGCGGTCGGGCTGCACAAATGCCAGTTTCCCATCCGCATCCTCGGCCATCAGCACCATGCCCTGACTCTCTATACCCTTGATCTTGCGGGGTTCCAGATTGCATAGCAGGCTCACCTGCTGCCCAATGATGTTCTCGGGCGCATAGCTGCCCGCAATGCCGGAGACAACCGTCCGTACTTCCAGGCCAATGTCGATTCGAAGCTCCAATAGCTTATCAGTCTTGGGTACACGCTTGGCATCCAAGATGGTGCCGATGCGGATGTCAAGCGTCTGAAACTGGTCGAAAGTGACGTTCGGTTTCACTGTGGATGGGGCCGATTCTTGCTTTGCGATTGCCGATTGCGGATGGGCAACTTTTGATTTCCCTTGAAGTTTGGCGACTTCCTTCTCCACGTCCTCATCCTCAAACTTGGTGAAGAGCAACGCGGCCTCACCGATGATGTGGCCCGCAGGCAGCAACACAGCAGGAGCCTCGCCCCACGCATGATGCACATCAAGATTCAACATGGCTGCCAACTTCTCAGCAGTGAAAGGCAGGAACGGGGCCAAAACCTGTGTTAGGTGTGCCGCGATCTGAAGAGAGGTAACGATGACCTTGGCCGCATCCTCGGGGTCGGTCTTGATGGTCTTCCATGGCTCGTTATCGGCCAAGTACTTGTTGCCGAGACGGGCGAGGTTCATAGCCTCTGCCAATCCCTGACGGAACTGGAATTTCTCGATGGGCAGTCCTACTTTCCCATAGAAGGAAAGCGCTTCCTCAAGAACTACTGCATCCGGATCCACTTTCGGAAGTATGCCACCGTAATACTTATGCGTGAGCACCACAGCCCGGTTCACGAAATTACCGAGGATGGCCACCAGCTCGTTGTTGTTCCGCGCCTGAAAGTCCTTCCAAGTGAACTCGCTGTCCTTGGCCTCAGGCAGAATGGAGCAAAGCGTGTAGCGCAGCGCGTCCTTGCGGTCGGGATAATCCTCCAGATACTCATGCAGCCAGACGGCCCAATTGCGCGAGGTGCTCAGCTTGTCACCCTCCAGATTGAGGAACTCATTGGCGGGTACATTCTGCGGTAGGATGTATTCCCCGTGCGACTTGAGGATGATAGGGAAGATGATGCAATGGAAAACGATGTTGTCCTTGCCGATGAAATGGACAAGGCGGGTGCTGTCGTCCTTCCAATAAGGCTCCCAGTCCTTTCCATTGTTCGCAGCCCACTGCTTGGTGGCGCTGATGTAGCCGATGGGCGCATCGAGCCAAACGTAGAGCACCTTGCCGTCCGCGCCCTCCACGGGCACCTGCACGCCCCAATCGAGGTCGCGGGTCATGGCACGGTCGTGCAGGCCGCCATCCAACCACGAGTTGCACTGGCCCACAACGTGGTTCTTCCACTCCACAGGGTTGTGGTGTTGCACACCGTCCAACCGGCCGGTGTTGATCCACTCCTTGAGCCACTCGCCATGCTGCGCCATGGGCAGATACCAATGCTTAGTCTTCCGCTTCACGGGCGCACTGCCGCTGAGAACGGAACGCGGGTTGATAAGATCGTTCGGGCTGAGTGAGCTGCCGCATTTCTCACACTGGTCACCATACGCATCATGGTTGCCACACTTGGGGCATGTGCCCATGATGTAGCGGTCGGCCAAGAACTGCTGCTGCTCCTCATCGAAATACTGTTCGCTCTCTTTCACGGTGAAAACACCCTTGTCGAGCAGTTCCCTGAAGTATTGTGAAGCGGTCTCGTGGTGCAACTCCGAGCTGGTGCGGTGATAGATGTCGAAGCGGATGCCGAAGTCCTCGAACGCCTTCTCGCAGATGGTGTGGTACTTATCGACCAACGCTTGCGGGGTTATGCCATCCTTCCTTGCGCGGAGCGTGATGGCGGCACCATGCTCATCCGAACCGCAGACGAACACCGCATCTTCTCCTTTCAGTTTCAAATAGCGTGAGTAGATGTCAGCAGGCAGATACGCCCCCGCCAAGTGGCCAAGGTGGATAGGGCCGTTGACGTACGGCAGTGCGGCTGTGATGAGGTGACGTTTCGGCTTGTTCACAGAATTCATTGCTGATTTAAGACCCTGATTGGTCTTGGCAAACTTACGCTTGTCAGGTCGGGGGAACAAAGGTCATCACTCCACCTATTCCGCCTATTTTCGGCACTCCAATACAGTTCAATCTATCGATACCGATCATGGCCAAATACGTTCTCGCACTCGACCAAGGCACCACCAGCAGCCGTGCCATCCTTTTTGACAAGGATGGCAACTCCGTAGCCACCGCGCAGAAGGAGTTCCACCAGTATTTCCCGAAGCCGGGATGGGTGGAACACGACCCGATGGAGATATGGAGCAGCCAGTTGGAGGTGGCCCGTCAGGTACTGAACGAGAACAAGGTGAGCGCCAAGGAAATTGCGGCCATCGGCATCACCAATCAGCGCGAGACCACTGTGGTATGGGACCGCGCCACGGGCAAGCCCATTCACAACGCCATCGTGTGGCAGGATCGCAGAACGGCCTCCATCTGTGACAAACTGAAGAAGAAAGGGCTGGAGAAGGATATCCGCAAGCGCACCGGTCTTGTGGTCGATGCCTATTTCTCCGGAACCAAAGTGCAATGGATTCTTGATAACGTGAAAGGGGCCCGCGAACGTGCCAAGAAAGGCGAGTTAGCCTTCGGCACGGTCGATTCATGGCTGGTGTGGAATCTGACTGGCGGCAAGACGCATGTGACGGACTACTCGAATGCCTCGCGCACCATGCTTTTCAATATCGTTGACCTGAAATGGGACGATAAACTGTTGAAAGCGTTGGATGTGCCTGCAACAGTGCTACCCGAGGTGAAGGACAGTAGTTCTGTCTATGGTGAAACGGATGCATCGCTCTTCGGTGGGAGCATCGCCATCGCAGGCATTGCAGGCGACCAGCAGGCTGCGCTCTTCGGGCAGGCGTGCTTCAGTCCTGGAATGGCGAAGAACACCTACGGCACCGGATGCTTCATGCTTATGAACACAGGCGACAAGCCCGTGCAGAGCAAAAAAGGACTGCTCACCACCATCGCATGGGGGTTAGACGGCAAAGTGGAATATGCCCTCGAGGGCAGTATTTTCATTGCAGGTGCTGCCATTCAATGGCTGCGCGATGGACTGAAAATGATCGATGAATCACCAGATTCGCAGTATTTCGCCATGAAAGTGGCAGATACGGGCGGTGTTGTGGTGGTGCCGGCCTTCGCGGGTCTGGGCGCGCCCTATTGGGACATGTATGCCCGCGGTGCCATCTTCGGACTTACGCGCGGAACGACCAAGGAGCACATCATCCGCGCCACGCTCGACTCGCTGGCCTACCAGACCAAGGACGTGCTCGATGCCATGCAGGCCGATTCCAAGATTTCGCTCGCGGCCCTGCGGGTGGACGGTGGTGCCTGTGCCAACGACCTGCTGATGCAGTTCCAATCAGACATCCTCGGTGTGGACGTGCAGCGACCCAAGGTTATTGAGACCACGGCCCTCGGTGCAGCCTACTTGGCAGGTATCGCAGTAGGTTTCTACAAGAAGAAGGACATCAGCAAGAACTGGCTGGTGGACCGGACTTTCAAGGCCGACATGTCTTCTGGCAAACGCACCAAACTCTACAAGAAGTGGCAGAAGGCCGTGGAGCGTTCCATGAAATGGGAGAACGAGGATTGACAACTTAGGGTAACCAGAATTCGGTGGTTCGTGCTTGCGACACTTAAGGAATTGAATTCCATGGCTCCATCCTACAGCCATTGAAAGGAGCACATCTTCCTTTCTAATAACGTCTTACGGCAATCTCACGCCCAATAGACAGATGTCATCAATCTGAGACGTGTTCTTCTTCCAGTCAATAATGGAGGAATGCAGATGCTGACTAAGTTGATATGTTGACTTTGTGCTTGATTGCGATAGGATTTCTCGTAATTGGCGAATGTTGAATTTCTTGCCATCAGGACCACCGAACTGGTCCACCACACCGTCTGAAAAGAGAATGACCAGATCACCTGTGGCATACGAAAACTCATGGTTAACGAAAGTCTGCGATGTGGAATCGGCCATGCCAATACCTTCTCGATTTCCCTTCTCCTCCACCAACGTTCCATCAGTTCTCAGAAGAAAGAACGGTCGTTTGGACCCGGAAAAATGGAGGGTCCGGGTATTCCTATCGACACGACAAAGTGCGACATCCATACCTTCATGGGCGTGTTTCTGGCCTGAAACTGAAAAGATCTCTCGGATGTATGTGTTGGCGCAGTGCAACAGTTCGCCAGGAAGACCCCTTGGCTGCTCAGTCAGTGCTTTGGTCAACGAGTTGAATGCAAGCAAGCTGATGAACGCTCCTGGGATTCCATGACCCGTGCAATCGGCCACAGCGAACCATGTGGTATCGCCCTTGTTTTCTGCCCAATAAAAATCTCCACTGACCAAATCGCTTGGCATAAATATCACAAAGGCATCGCCAAGTCGGGAGCGAAGCATCTCCTCGCTAGGTAGGATATGTCCTTGGATGCTGCTCGCATATCGGATGCTGGACTGTATGTCCTTGTAGGCGTGGTCCAGCTCCGCATTCTTCCGTTCGATATTGCCACTGAGGGTGCGGATCTGACCGAGATAATTCAGCATTCTGTTGAAGTTCTTGATCTTGAAGTAGATGACCGCATAGGCCAGGGTCTGGGCCACAAGGAAATTCTGGAGCAATTCCATTCGGTCTGTGGCAATGTCATCCACCTGGAAAATGAGTGCCGCAAAAGAGACCAGTAGCCCCAGATAGAACCACGTGATGTAGCGTATGTCCTCAATGAGAATGCCGATTCCCCATACCGTGGAGAACAGGGCGAGCACGTATTGGAATTTGAACTCATTGATATAGTTCATCCATAGCACATGGGCTGTGAATGCCAGACAAAGTACTTTGAAAATGCGCTCATAATGGACTCTTGCCACTGGGCTGAATCGCAGCAAGGCAATGACACCGAGCACCACCGATGATACATACCAACGATAGTCGAAGCCATCGTTGAGCGCAGGGTCATTGAGGTTCGATGTTATGCCGGAAACTAAGTAGATGACCGCAACGAAGAATAAGACTCTGATATAGAGCTTCAGGCTGCGCCTACCATCCACTGGGACGTCAATAGTATTGTCTTGGATTTGGGACTGGGCACTCATCTGTGCAAAGATGGGCACACTGCGATTCTTCAGCTACCACGTCACTCTAACTCCAGTTCTACGATATCGTGCAGCATGGGAACAGACACCTCGTATCCGAATCGTTCCTTGATTTTCAGGCGAAGCATATCTGCTGCCACATTCTCACCATGGATGACGAAAACCTGATGAGGAGCACGTTCCAGACCGCTCATCCAATCCAGAAGTTCCTCGCGGTCGGCATGGGCAGAAAGTCCTTCCAACTGCTCCACCTGACATTTCACCTGATGGTAGTCGCCATGGAATTTTATCTCCCTGGCACCGTCCAGCAACTGGCGGCCACGGGTGCCTTCGGCCTGAAAACCTGCCAGTAGCACCAGAGACTCCGGTTCAGACAGATGTCTGGCCATGTAGGCGAGAATGCGGCCGCCTGTGACCATCCCGCTCCCTGCCACCACCACTTTGGGACGCACATCAGCGATCTGCTCCATGGTGTCCTTGTAGTCACGGATGATATCGAACTCACGGCACATCTCCTCACATTCCTGATAGGACAGTTTATGCCACTGTGGATTATTCCTGAAAACGTCCAACACATTAGCACCCATCGGGCTGTCCATGATGAGCGGAACATGTGGTATCGCCTTCTCTTTGCGCAGTTGCCACAGTAGATACATAAGGGTCTGCGTGCGCTCCACGGCAAAACTTGGAATCATGACGGTGCCACCGAGAGCGACCGTCCGGGTTATCAATTCCCGTAAACGCTCTTTAGTATCCTCCTCCGGATGGAGACGGTCGCCATAGGTGCTTTCAATGAAGAGAACATCGGCCTTCGAGGGGCGCGCGGGACGGTGCATCAGCAGGTCATCATTACGTCCTATGTCACCGGAAAACACCAGTGTCTTCTCCCCCACTTTCAGTTCAATGAAGGTGGAGCCGATGACGTGACCGTTGTTGAAAAAACTGGCTGAGACATTCTCTGAGAGTTCCTCCCCCTGATGAAGCTGCACCGCTCTGAACTTCTTCACCGCAAGGTCCACATCGTCCATGTCGTAGAGTGGCTCGGCTGGTTCATGCTTGGTGAACACTTCGCGGTTGGCCCGTTCGGCATCCTCCATCTGAATCTTCGCGCTGTCACGCAGAATGATCTCGGCTATCTCCAATGTTGGCCGAGTACCGAGTATCTCACCTCTGAAACCCATTTTCACCAACCTTGGCAACCAGCCCGTGTGATCCATGTGACCATGGGTGAGTAGCACCACATCAATGGTTGCAGCATCCACGGGCAGGTATTGCCAGTTGAGTTCGCGCAGCGCTTTCACGCCTTGAAACATGCCGCAATCGACCATGATGCGCATGCCATTGGTCTCCAAAAGGAACTTCGACCCTGTGACCGTGCCCGCTGCACCAAGAAAATGTACCGTGATTTTTTCCATATCAATGATTGTTGCTGCAAATGGCTCTCACCTCGTCCATCACTTTTCCTCTTCGCGAGAGAGTGAGTCCAATGCCGTTGAGGGTCTGAGGGTCGGCATGAATGTCGCGGCAGAAGATGACCCCATTCTCCAGCAATTGTTGCTTCTCGCTCTTCTTGAGGGTGGTGAGACAGGTGATCGGCAGCAGCTTCGACCCATCAATGCGTTCTTTCAGACTGCCATGCTGTGGATAGTCCCAAGAGAGCAGTTGCAGCCCGATGCATCGACCATAGTCCAAAGCATCGGTGGTGAATCGGGCATTGGTGACCACCCAGCCCACATAGTCCAGACCGTGCTCCGACCTTTGCCATGACTCCATCACATCCACAAAACGCGAACGGATATAGAGCGGCACTTTCACATCGGCCTTGCGATTGGGGTCTGCATGGAACTTGCACTCCATCATGTACCGTGTGCCGTTCTTCTCCGCAATCACATCCACCTCGTGCTGAATACATCTTCCCTGCACCAACTGCCCCACTTGCACACGATAGCCCTGATGCTCGAAAAGCGCACCCACGAGTCTTTCGAACGGATAACCTGTCGGGCCGAGCTCGGCTATGGCCTGTTTGAGCTGGTAGCGCGCTGCGGAAGACGCTGTGCGCTTCTTTAGAATGGCAAAGGCCATACGATATATATGCTTGGTGGGAATGCCTTCATAAAGATGGCCACGCACCTCCTTCAGCACTTCATTGATGATGCTTTCTGATGCCCCGCTCCTTTCCAGCGAATGCAACAGTTTGTTCTCATCAAAAGGCACTACATCACCGGAGACCTTGGTCACACGCAGTCCTTCGTGACTCACATTGCTGCTTCCATTACCTTCTCCACTCATGGCCGTGAAGATACAGGCATCCGAGCATCAGACGCATCACAGTTCGGTGGCCAAGTACACTTGGGTATGCAAACTCGCACTCTGAATTTTCAGGGATGATGCCTTGGAGATGAGGAAGAATGGAATCAATGAGATAAGGAGGCTGACCACTGTCAGTTGCCTCCCCATCCCCAATCCATACATTTGAAGCCCTAAGACAGGAAAATGCCCATCTATCATTCCCTCGGCAACGTGCCCCACAAGCGGCACACGGTATTCAAGAAGGCGGACGGCAGCCACCACTACGAGCAATTGTTCGGCACGGTGGGCTTCGATGGCATGAGCAGCCTGCTCTACCATCTCCACAGGCCGACTCAAGTCTCGAAGATGTTGGAGAGCTACGATGTGGCGCCCAAGGTGGTGGTGGAGAAGAATATGCGCTCGCTGCGGTTGCATGGGTTCAAGACCACGCCAGCGGCCGATTTCCTTGATAGCCGAAAGCCTATCCTTGTCAACAGCGATGTGCAGATCATCCTCGCGGCACCGCAGCACAGTCTCCGCGACTACTTCTACAAGAATGCCGATTCGGACGAGATGATCTTCATCCACAAAGGGAGCGGCACGCTGCGCACACTGGTTGGCAACCTGAAGTTCACTTATGGGGATTATCTGCTCATCCCGCGGGGCATGATCTATCAAATCGATTTCGACACCGAGGACAACCGCCTGTTCATAGTGGAGAGCCACCGCCCGATGTACACGCCCAAGCGCTACCGCAACTGGTTCGGGCAACTGCTGGAGCATTCGCCCTTCTGTGAGCGCGACATCCGCAGGCCATCCGATCTCGAAACGCACGATGAGAAGGGTGAGTTCCTCGTCAAGGTGAAGAAGCAGGACACGATGCACCAGCTCGTCTATGCCACGCACCCCTTCGATGTGGTGGCCTGGGACGGTTACAACTATCCCTACGCCTTCAGCATCCACGATTTCGAGCCGATAACAGGACGTGTGCATCAGCCGCCCCCCGTGCATCAGACCTTCGAAAGTGATGCCTTTGTCGTGTGTTCGTTCTGCCCAAGGCTCTACGACTATCACCCCGAAGCCATCCCCGCACCCTACAATCACAGCAACATCGACAGCGATGAGGTGCTCTACTACGTGGACGGGGACTTCATGAGCCGCAACGACATCGGCCCCGGCCACATCTCACTTCATCCTGCGGGCATCCCGCACGGTCCGCACCCCGGGGCCATGGAGCGCAGCATCGGCAAGAAGGACACGGATGAACTGGCTGTAATGGTCGATACCTTCAAACCGCTGTTGGTGACTGAGGAGGCGTTGAAGATCGATGATGGGAAGTATTGGAACAGTTGGATAGAGTGAGCTACGATTTAACAAGTAAAAAAATGAGCACAGAACTGAAAAGCGTTGATTACGGCCTCGAAAAGATTTTTGAAGGCGCACAGGATTTCCTTCCACTTCTGGGAACGGACTACGTTGAGTTTTATGTGGGAAATGCCAAACAGGCGGCCCACTACTACAAGACGGCATTCGGATTCCAATCGTTGGCGTATGCTGGCTTGGAGACGGGTGTGAGAGACCGCGCCTCGTACGTCCTCAAGCAGGACAAGATCCGCCTCGTGCTAACAACGCCTCTGAACAGCCGTTCGCCCATCAACGACCACCTGCGCAAGCATGGTGATGGCGTGAAGGTGATCGCCCTCTGGGTGGAAGATGCCCGCTCGGCCTTCGAAGAGACCACCAAGCGCGGTGCGAAGCCCTTCATGGAACCTACCGTGGAAAAGGATGAGCAAGGTGAAGTGGTGCGCTCAGGCATCTATACCTATGGAGAGACGGTCCACATCTTCGTGGAGCGGAAGAACTATAACGGCCTCTTCCTTCCCGGCTACAAGGCGTGGAAGAGCGACTACAACCCAGCACCCGTGGGCCTCAAGTTCATCGACCACATGGTGGGCAACGTGGGCTGGGGCGAGATGAACACTTGGGTGAAATGGTATGAGGACGTGATGGGCTTCGTCAACTTCCTCTCGTTCGATGATAAGCAGATTCACACCGAATACTCTGCCCTGATGAGCAAGGTGATGAGCAACGGAAACGGGCGTATCAAGTTTCCCATCAACGAGCCGGCCAAAGGCAATAAGCGTTCACAGATCGAGGAATACCTCGACTTCTATGAAGGTCCGGGAGCGCAGCACATCGCGGTGGCCACAGACGACATCCTGACCACCGTGCGCCAACTGCGCGAGCGGGGCGTGGAATTCCTCTCTGCACCTCCAAAGGCCTACTATGATGACATCCCGGCACGTTTGGGCGACCACATGAAAGTGGTGAAGGAAGACCTTAATGAGGTGGCGAAACTGGGAATCCTCGTTGATTCGGACGAGGAAGGCTATCTCCTACAGATCTTCACCAAACCTGTGGAGGACAGGCCAACGCTATTCTTCGAGATCATCCAGCGGATGGGCGCGCGTGGCTTTGGCGCTGGCAACTTCAAAGCGTTGTTTGAGAGCATCGAGCGCGAACAGGAACTGCGGGGGACGCTGTAAGGGGTTCCACTCCGTGAATACAAAGAGGCCGTGCAGATGATCTGCACGGCCTCTTTCGTTCAATGCCGAAGCGGAATGCGAAACGTGACCCTATTGTTTCACGAGCTGTCTGACGGTCATCCCAGAATCACCCGCCACCTGCACGTAGTAGATGCCGTTGGCGAGATGACTGATGTCGAATGTCCTGCGGAAGGTTGACGCTCCCTGAATGCGCTCGGCCTGCATCAGATCGCGCCCGACCACATCGCGCACCGCCAACGTGACATCCGTTTGCGAACCGAGATTCGCCTCGATGGTGAACTGACCGCCGCTCGGATTCGGGTAGATATTCAGTTCATAGGGTTCCTGGGCATCTGCAATGCCCACGCTGGTATACTCAATAGTCAGCGAATTGCCAGTACATCCGTTCTCATCCGTCACCTGTACACGGATGTTCCCACTCTGTGAAGGTGTGAAACTGTTGGCAGTGGCACCCGGCACAGGGTTGTTGTTCAAGAACCACTGATAGCTGCTGAACGGTCCGTTCGTGACCACCAAAGCGCTTCCCTGCTGCTGCACGATCGGTGTCGGGTCCCAAACGGTGACCACAACGGGATTGGCCAAAAGCGATTCGTTCAAGCAGTTGTTGGCATCAAGCACGGACAGTGCATATTCACCAGACTGAGTAACAGTGATAGACTGTTGGTTAGATCCACTGTTCCACAGATAGGAGGTGAATGCACCGACAGGTTCCACGGAAAGCACCACGCTGCCACCTGCGCAGAATTCGAGCGGTCCACTGGCCACAATGCTCGGTTGCACACCCTGCGACTGCGTGACAACAATGCTGTTGGAAGTGGCCACACAGCCATTCACCGGGTCAGTCACCGTAAGTGAATACGTACCTGCCGTGGACACGGTGATGGTGGGCGTGACCTGGCCGTTGGGATTCCACAGATAATTGCTGAAAGTGTTGCTGGCCGAAAGCGTCACACTTGCACCTTGGCACAAGTTGGTGCTACCACTGGGCACGATGACCGCATTCGGAAGCTGATTCACCACAACATTAACAGGTGCCGATGAACCCGTGCATCCGAACTGGTCTGTGACGGTGACGATGACCGGACCCGCGCTCGAGACGGTGGTGTTAGGACCCTGAGCATTATTGCTCCAGACATAACCAGCATAACTGCCTTGAACTCCCAACGTGACACTTTCGCCCTGGCAGAACGTGGTCGGGCCTTGCGCCACAATCACGGGGTTCAGACTGCTGCTGACAGCCACAAGACGGCTGTCCGTGCCCACGCAACCGTTGCCATCCGTGACCTCAACAGTGTAATTGCCCGTGACGCCCACAGTGATCTGCTGCGTATTCTCCTGAGTGGACCACAAGTAGGAGAGTCCGGGATTGCCCGCATTCAGCGTCAGGAAAGTGCCCTGACAGATAGTGGTGTCGTTACCGATGTTGACTATTGGCAGCGGATTCACGTTCACCTGCACGGGGGCTGAGGTGGCGGTGCATCCTGCCGAGGTTGTCACAGTTACGGTGTATGAACCGGCCGTACCCACACTTATGGTCTGTCCGTTCTGGTTGGTGCTCCAAGCATAGATCGCATAGCCTTGTCCAGCGTCAAGTATCTCGGTGGTGCCTGCGCATATGGTCTGTGTACCGCTCGGACTGATGACCGGCTGAGGAAGCGCATTAACGGTGACAGTCTGCGAAATGCTGTTCTGACAGCCGTTGCCGTCCGTGTAAGTGTAGGTCACCGCGTGTGTTCCGACTCCGGCCACCGATAGGCTGAACTGGTTGCCGGAAACACCCATACCCGAGAATGAGCCTCCGGCAGGCGTAGGCACCAAGGTCGCAGCAGGTGCATCTGCGCAATAGGCCGGATTCAGTCCTGAGAATGCGACCACCGGCAACGCATTCACCACCACCAGCTGCTGAGCAGAGCCCGAGCATCCGTTCGCATCCGTGTAATCATAGGTGATGAAGTGACTGCCCAGACCTGCTGCCGATGGTGTGAAACCATTGCCGGAAATGCCGTTGCCGGTGAATGTGCCACCTGTCGGGGCTCCTGTCAAGGGCTGCGAGGTGGTCTCGCTGGCGCAATAGGCCGCAGCCAGTCCGCTGAACGAAACGACCGGGCTGCTGTTGACTATTACACTCTGGGTCTGACTTGCCGTGCAACCATTCACATCGGTGTAGGTGTAAGTGACATCATGCGTGCCAACCCCTGCAACAGATGGAATGAAGGCACTGCCTGCAATACCCGCCCCACTGAACTGACCACCCGCTGGTGTTCCTGCCAATGACACGGTCGAAGTCTGGCTGACGCAATAGGCCGCAGCAAGACCCGAGAAGCTGACCACTGGTAGAGGATTGAAAGTAATGGTCACGGTCTCCGCATCCGAGCACGTGCCGTTCACCTCTGTCCAAGTGAAATCGTACGTGCCTACCTGACTGACGGTCACGGTAGCATTCACGTCATTCACATCGGAGAATACCGCTGTTCCCGGCCCATTGGCACCCCATGTACCCACTCCGAAAGAGGCATTTCCGTTGAACGTGAAATCCAGATCACATTGATTGCTCACCGTGCCGGCATCAGCTATCGGCTGACGGTAGAAATTAACAGTAACCGATGAAGCAGAAGTGCAAGGTCCGTTGGTCTCCGTCCATGTGAAAACGTAGGTGCCATATGCACTCACCACCACACCCGAGGTCGGGCTGTTCGGGTCATTATAGAATACCGTTCCCGGGCCACTTGCTGTCCAAACACCTGTCCCGAAACTCGGAGTCGCATTGCATGTGAAGTTGAGGTCGCACTCATTGCCGCCCTGCCCTGCATCGGCCACAGGCTGCTGTAAGAACTCCACGACCACGTTATCAGAAGAGATGCACGTGCCATTGGTCTCCGTCCACGTGAACGTGTAACTTCCATACTGCGAAACAGTGGCGGTGGTGTTGGCGGATGTACTGCTGACGAAACTCACTGTGCCCGGTCCCACAGCCGTCCAAAGTCCTGAACCGAGGCTCGGAACGGCATTCAGGGCTACATCGAGGTCACATTCCTGCAGATTGCTACCTGCGTTGGCCACAGGTTGATTCCAGAAGTTGACCGTCACCGTGGCTGCATCCGAGCATGTGCCATTCGTCTCTGTCCATGTGAACACGTAGGTGTCATTCTGGTCAACCGTAACGATGGCATTGGGTGCAGTCGGGTCGCTGAAGCTGGCTGTTCCGGCTCCGCCTGTCTGTGTCCAAACACCACTACCTGTGCTCAATACTGCACCGAGCTGGTAGCTGAGCACGCATACATCTCCGTCCGGTCCTGCATTAGCAACGGGCTGCTCGTAGAAGTTGACGGTGACCGAAGCTGCGTCCGTGCAGGTTCCGTTCGTCTCCGTCCAAGTGAACTGATAAGTTCCATACTGACTCACTGTCACTGTGGTGGAAGCAGAAGAAGCGCTGACGAACGAAGCGGAACCGGGACCCGTTGATGTCCAGATACCGGTTCCTACACTTGAAGTGGCAGACAAGTTGAAATCAAGGTCACATTCATCGCCACCGCTCCCTGCATTCGCCACTGGCTGCTGATAGAAATTGACAGTGACCGAAGCTGCATCCGCGCATGTACCGTTGGTCTCCGTCCATGTGAACTGATAGGTTCCATACTGACTCACTGCTGCCGTGGCATTAGGAACAGTAGCATCACTGAACGTAGAAATGCCGATGCCACCTGTCTGGGTCCAGACGCCATTGCCATAGCTCGGAACAGCAGAGAATACGAAATCGAGGTCGCAAGCATCCCCACCCTGACCCGCATTCGCCACAGGCTGGTTGTAGAACGTCACCGTGATCTGGTCCTGCGCGACACATACGCCATTGGTCTGCGTCCACGTGAAATCATACACACCGTCCGCATCGACCGTCACCGTTGCTGTCGGACTTGCGTTGTTGCTGAAGAAGGCGTTGCCAGGTCCTGTGTAGCTCCAAATACCTGTTCCGAGACCAGAAGTACCATTGAAAGTGAACGTCAGGTCACACTCTGCGCCACCGTTTCCTGCATTGGCCGTGGTCGCCTCATCAAAAGTTACCGAAACCGATGAAGCGTCCGAGCACGAACCGTTCACCTCCGTCCATGTGAAGCTGTAGTTGCCAAAGGCCGAAACGGTCACTGTGGCGTTCGGGTCGTTCGCATTCGGGGCGAACACCGCTGCACTGGGGCCAGTGGATGTCCACGTTCCTGTGCCGATGCTCGGTGTTGCGGCCAAAGTGAAGTCGAGGTCACATTCCGCCCCTCCGAAACCCGCGTTGGAAACAGGCTGCTGGTAGAAGTTGACCACAACAGTGGCCGCATCGCTGCATGTGCCGTTCACCTCCGCCCATTGGAAGGTGTATTGACCATACTGCGAGACAGTTACCGTGGTCGCAGCTGCGTTGACGTTTCCGAATGAGGCCAGACCGGGGCCGCTGAACAGCGTCCAAGTTCCATTGCCCACACTTGCCACTGCGGCAAGGCCAAAATCGAGGTCACAGGCACTTCCCCCCTGCCCTGCATCGGCCACGGGCTGCTCAGTGAAAGTCACACTCAGCTGATCGGCATCCGAACAGGTCCCGTTGGTCTCGGTCCATGTGAAAGTGTAGGTTCCAAAAGCATCAACCTGAACCCCAGAGCCGGCATTGGTCGCGTTGTTGAAAAATGCCGTGCCCGGCCCGGTTGATGTCCAAAGACCCGTTCCAACGGTAGGAACAGCAGCCAAGGTCACATCCAGATCGCACTGGATGGCTGCTGTTCCTGCGTTGGCAACAGGCTGCTGGTCAACAGAGACGGTCTGCGAACTGTTCGCGGAGCAGACATTGATATCCGTATAGCTGTAAGTGATGGTGTAGGGTCCGCCCACACCCGCCACAGAAGGGTTGAAGTTGGCCGTGCCGTCTCCGTTGTCCGTGATGCCGAGGCCACTGAACGAACCGTTCGGAGCCTGATTGCCTGTCAAGGTCACCGCTCCGGATGTCTCACAATAGGCTGATGCAAGCCCGCTGAAACTCACATTTGGAAGCGGGTTCACCGCGACTGCGGCACTGCCACTGAATCCGGAGGTACGCACGCAGCCGGTCCCCAGGTCGGTGATGCTCATCAACGTGTATGTCACGGAAGTGGGCGGCACCAGTTGGACAGTCGCACCGGAAGCAATGCCCGTTGCGGAGAAGATGCCGATGCCATCCGTATAGGTGATATCATAAGGCCCAACCCCAGGGGCGAAGTTGAACGTGAGCGTGGTCTGGCTGCCAAGGCAGACAGGGGAAACTGCCACAATGCTGCCATTCGGCAGCGGATTCACATTCACCGTGGCGGTGATCGGTGCGGACGAACAGGAACTTGCCTGAGGGGTGATGCTGTAGGTCACCGTTCCCTGCGCGTTGCCGCTGTTGGAGATGGCCTGTGAAATGGTGTTGCCCGTCCCAGCAGCATGACCTGTAACCGTTCCAGCGTTAGCAGAACTCGTCCAGTTGAATACTGTTCCGCTGACCGCTGAACTCAGATTGATGCTGGCGGTCTGTCCGCTGCAGATGGTCTGTGAGGTGGGTGTTGCCACCACATCAGGGTTCGGATTGACCGTGACCGGCACCTGCACGGCCGCACCCGGACAACTGTTGGCGGTAGGAGTAATCGTGTAGATCACTACGGCTGCCGCATTGGTGCTGTTCGTCAGCGTCTGAGCGATGCTGTTTCCTGAAGACGCTGAGAAACCGCCCGTTCCGGCCGAACCGTTCACCGTCCATGCGAATGTTGTCCCGCTCACGGCCGATGAAAGGCCGATGGAAGTCGCCTGACCTGCGCAGATGGTCTGCAAAATCGGAGTGGCTATAACTGCAGGAGTCGGATTCACCGTTACCACTACTGAAATAGCAGAACCGGGACAACTGCTTGCCGAGGGAGTGACCAGATAGGTCACTGTTCCGGGCGTTGAGCCAGAGTTAGTAAGCGTTTGGGCAATTGTGGAACCGCTACTATTGGAAAAACCACCAATGGCCCCTGACGATGCACTGGCCGTCCAACTGTAAGTAGTGCCGCTCAAACTGGAGGACAACGCAATGGATGTTGCCTGACCGTTGCAGACCGATTGAGAAGAAGGTGTTGCAGTGGCAATCGGCAGCTGATTCACCGTCACTGTGGCACTTCCTCCGAAACC
The DNA here is from genome assembly GCA_964488095.1 of uncultured Chryseobacterium sp. GTDB lineage: Bacteria > Bacteroidota > Bacteroidia > UBA10329 > UBA10329 > UBA10329. The sequence continues at coordinate 27,955 of CAZATP010000023.1, read as the reverse complement.
AGTGGTCCGTGGACAACCGTTCTGATCAGTGATACTTACGATAGAGTACGTGGTGGTTGCGGAAGGTGACACGGAAACGGTGTGTCCGCTGGAAATCCCATTCAATGCAATATTACCTGGATTGTAAACCACATTGAATGGTCCTGTGCCTGCGTTGAAGTTGAATGTCAGGGTAGTGGATTGTCCGTTGCAGATAGTTGTGGTTCCAGAGATATTGCCATTAGGTGCTGGGAGCACCGTTATGTTCGCGGGCGAGGTCGGACCCGAACAGCCACTCGCAGAGGCGGTCACGGTGTATGTCACCGTGGCGTTGCCCGAGGTGGTGGAGGACAATGTCTGAGCGATGGAACTGCCCGAACCGTTCGCAAAACCCGAGGCATTCGCGCTTCCAGACGCTGACCAAGCGAAAGTGGCTCCGGCCACCGGTGAGGAAAGGGCAATGGCGGTTGCCTGACCGGTGCAAATGGTCTGTACATTCGGAGTGACCACCGTTGCCGGCAGTGGATTGACCGTCACTACGGTCTGAATCGCATTTCCTGAGCACGTGGCCGCGGTCGGAGTAATGGTGTAGGTGACCGTTCCAGGGGTAGTACCAGAGTTGGTCAGGGTCTGCGCGATGCTTGCACCGCTACCGTTCGAGAACCCCCCGATATTGGCAGAGGAGCCACTGGCCGTGTAGGCAAAGGTGGTGCCCGTAACGTTCGCAGACAAGGTAATGTTCGTAGACTGGTTGCTACAGATAGCAGGTGAAGAATTTGTTGCCGTTGCGGTTGGCCTTGGTCTCACAGTCACAGGAACCGAAATCGCACTGCCCGGGCACCCCGCAGCAGATGGGGTGACCGTATAGGTCACGGTTCCGTTGGTGGTTCCAGAGTTGGTAAGCGTCTGATTGATGGTGCTTCCGGAGGAATTGCTCTGCCCGGTCACCGTGCCAGAGACCGCAGCGGTCCACGAGAAGGTTGTTCCTCCAAGGTTTGAACCCAGCGCAATGCCAGGCCCTGTGCCGCTGCAAATAGTGGCCGTAGATGGTGTTGCCGTTGCAACGGGCAACGGATTCACAGTGACAACAATCGTGTTGGAGATCGCGTCTGCGGCACCTCCGCATGTGCTGGCCACACGTCTGTACCATCGTGTCACTGTCAAACCCGCAGGTGGGTCATAGGTCGTGCCTGTGGCTCCGGAAATGCTGGTCCACGACCCGCCATTGTTATCACTGTACTGCCATTGGTAGGTCACCCACAGAGAGCCATCGGAAGCATTTCCCAGAACAGTGGGATTGCCTCCCGAACAGATGGTCTGCGTGCCATTGATACTGCCGGCATTGATGGAATTGTACCTCCAGTAGTAGCTCCACTGGACACCATAAGTGCCTGATCCACAGCCTCGCGTATCCGTAAAATAATGCCATGTGCATGGAGCATTGGTATTTATGGTCAAGGATCTCGCGGTAGAAAGGCCTCCGCAAACATTATCATCGCCACCGCAAATGAATCCGTCCGACTCAAAACCGTTCAACTGCATAGTTATGTTCGCGGTTGACGCCACCGTGGTCGGGTTCACCCAAGAATAATTGGTGATGCCCTGCCACCCGCACGAGATATTATCACGGTCAACATTCCAATCCGTGGGTGTGCCATTGAGAATGACCCTATTGCGCCACCGTGGGTCAGCACTGGAATTGCAGTCATCGCAACCCGGCTCGGTGTAATACAAGTTGTCGCCATCTATCTCCACAGTAACATTCTGGCCCACAACCTGACCAAGGGCAGCAACGGTGAGGCACAGAAGGGCAAAGAGAATTCGGGAAGTATTGTTCATGATGCTGATTTGCTGTGTTGATCAATGAATATCGGAACCGTCAAAATTGACAGCGGTGTTGACATTGAGCGTCTGTTTGACCCGAAGTTGCTCATCCTCAGAGATATTGGTTCCCCAGGCCGCAAGAAAGCGCAGATCGGAGAGAAGACCGATCTCCTTGGGGATGACCGATATGGGATTGCCGAAAAGACCAAGATACGTCAACCGCGAAAGTGCTCCGATGCAGGCCGGCACCTCTCGCAATCTGTTGTTCCCGAAAGACAGGTAGTCCAATCCGCGCATCTCACAGATGAACTCCGGAATCACCGAAATGGAATTGTCGTTGAGGCAAAGTTCAGTGAGCGATTTCATGGCCCTCAACTGCTCAGGCACTGCCTCAATGTTCATGGACATGAACCTTACATTGGTCAGCCAATGCATACTCCAGATGGTCGGTTGGAAAACCGCTCGGGAATCTGTACTGGAAATGAAAAACTTACGAAGACCTGTGAGTCTCGCAATCTTAGGGGTTATTTCCACAATAGGATTATTGACCAGACTCAGCTCGCGGAGTTTGGAACATTCTGCCAGCGCATCTGGAATGACCGCTATCAAATTGTTGTTCAGATAGATGGCCTCTACATTGGAGAGACGGGCGATAGAAGCGGGAATCTCCCGAATGTCATTGTGAGCCAGATCGAGCAGCCTGAGGTTCGGGAACCGGAACACCTCTTCAGGGATGGAAGTCAATCCTTTTCCTTTGAGGTCCAACGTCACAACGCGATCAGGATGCAGCATGGCCTCCTCAAGAGACTCATAGAATCCCGATATCTCAATGCGCGGTGGCGGAACACTCCTGATATCCTTCGGAGCGGATTGGGCAGAAGCGCAAGTACTTGTGAGCAAAGCAAATGCAACGCAACTCAGCGATTTCATCATTCAGATTCAATTTTCAAAGGGGAATCAAAGGTAGCTGAATCGTTGAACGGGTATCGTTCATGCCCCTTGTTCACATTCCTTTAGTGCTACTGCGCTTGTTCGGCTTTGTACCTGACATCGTAAGTTTTCACCTCGACCCTTTCGAACGAAGGTTTCGTTGTGACCTGACTGACACTTGAAGGTCTGAAACTGTAGGCCACCAATTGAATTCCTTTGATCGGAACATCCCGATGAAGCGAATTCCACCTTCTCAGATTGGTCATAAGCAGGCAATGTTCAGCCAGCTGGTCCTTCTTGTTCCGCCCGCCTTTCAGCAGCAGATACTGCATCAGATTCTGATGCACCTTGGAAATGAACAGTCTGTCGTCCAAGGGTTCTCCATTCCAAATCCGGACGGAGACATCATCCGTCCTGAGCACCTCGACCTGAAGGTAACCTTTCTCCCTCGGTGGGTCGGGCGAATAGAGGTGCCAGTACTGCGAGAAAAAGCTGTACTGCGGCCATGAGGAGATTTCCCATTGCCGCAGGGTGCCGTCCAGTCCTGAGCGTGAGAGCAGGTGCTTCACGCGGTCATCGGTCGGTGTCTTGGCCGTCTGATTCAGGTTGCTCAGAATGACCACGCCCACAAGAACCATCGCCAGCACGACCTCCGCTTTTGCCACGTACGGCCTGTAACTCGCAAAAAAAGGTCTGACAGTCCGAGTTGGCATGACGGGAAGAACCTTATCCCAAATATCTCCCGGCACCATCAGCATCGCTGCACAGGTGGCCACATACTTGAAGTTGCCTACATCCACAAGCAGGTCTATGCCCCAATGGAAAGCCAGAACCCCGACCAGAGCAAAGACCCTCAGCGCCACATTGCGATACGGCAGGAATATCATAACTGGCAGAATGACTTCGAAAATCAACGTTCCGTATGTCATGGCGCGCAGCAGCCCATCAAGTGGCTGCACGCTTTCGGCCAACGGCCTAAGCTTGTCATACTCACTCAGGAAGAAATGCACAGCCTCGCCATTCATCCATCGCTCGCCATTCTTAGAGATGCCGTTATAGAAATAGATGAAGGTAATCTGAAACAGGGCCGCAAAGGCCAGAGGCGAACGCCATTCCTGCGCCAAGTAGGAACGGGAGAACATTGGTCTGGGCAGAACAGCGAACCTGTCGCCAACGGGAAGGATGATGGCCCAGAACAGCAGAGTGGATGCATACATCTCCCATCCGAGATAAAGCACATTGTACCGACTATTGAGCAGCCAGAACAGAACCGCGCTTACGAACGCACTGGTCCGTGGCACTATGCCAAGTGTGAACAGCAGCAGAAAGGCAGCATACACTGTGAGATAGGCCAGCATTCCCGCATCCGACTCTATCCCGAAGATGAAAGGTGGTAGCTCATACACCGAAGCATAGCCTTCGCGAAAACAGTTTCCGAGCACCCCGGACTCCGGTGAATAGATCTCTGAGAAATTAAGGAGCACCCTGAAGACCAGTTCTCCGAGCAGGAAAATTCCCAAGGCCACACGGAACAGCCCTATGCTTCTGAGGTCAAGTCCGTAAACCCTGTTGCCGTCCATATCAAAGCCTGAATCCCGATTATCCCCAAAAAGAAAGCGGGCAAGATAGCTTATCCTGCCCGCCCTCTTCTCTGCTGAACCGCTTACTGTTTGACCACAGGTCGAACGGTCATTCCGCCATTGCCCACTACCTGCACATGGTATATACCGTTGGCAAGATGACTGAGGTCGAACGTCCTGCGGAAGGATGACACACCTTCTATGCGCTCGGGCTGCATCAGGGCGCGGCCCACAACATCACGGATGATGAGCGTCACATCGGTGTGGCTTCCAAGATCGGCCTCCACAGTGAACTGGCCTCCGTTGGGGTTAGGATAGATGTTCAAATCGAACAGACCGTTCACATCGGCCACGCCCACAGTGAATTCCACATTCGCAGAGTTAGCATAGCAGCCATTCTCATCACACACCTGTACGTAGTGGTTTCCGCTGAACTCTGGGTTGAAAATGGCCGTTGTTGCACCAGGTACCGGATTACCATTCCTGAACCATTGGTAGCACTGGAACGGACCATTTATCACGGCCAACGTCCCACCGTTCTGCTCCACAATAGGCAGTGGGTTCCAGACCGTGACCACGGTCGGGTTGGCCAACAGCGTTTCGTTGAGGCAGTTGTTCGCATCGAGCACCGACACACCGATCTGCGCACTTGCGGTTACGGTAACCGTTGAGGTGGTAGTGCCTGTACTCCAAAGGAAGGATGTGAAGGCACCCGCTGGCTCTACAGCAAGGACCACGTTTCCGCCCACACAGAACTCAAGCGGACCATTGGCCACAATTGTCGGCTGAATTCCTTGAGCCTGCGTGATAACAATGGGTGCGGAGGTGTTGGAGCACCCGTTGATCGGGTCAATGACCGTCACGGTATAGCTTCCTGCCTGATTCACAGACACTGAAGGCGTGGTCTGTCCGCCCGGCAACCACTGATAACTGCCGAAGGTGTTGCTTGAGGTGAGCGTAACGCTCGCACCTGGGCAGAGGTTGGTGCTTCCACTCGGAATGATCACAGCGTTGGGCAATTGGTTCACACTCACCTGAATGGATGATGACCCGGTGCAACCTGCAGGATCGGAGACCGTCAGTTCATAGGTTCCAGCAGCTGTGACGTTGACAAACTGGCTTTGATCTCCGGTGCTCCACAGATACGAGGAATAACCCGGCCCACCGTTCAACACGAGGGTCTGACCCTGACAGATGGTTGTGGGACCGTTGGCTGTGATCGTAGGACTGAGCAGACTGCTCACGGATACAGAGATCACATCTGTGGTAACACATCCATTACCGTCTGTAACAGTGACCGCGTAGCTACCCGGGATGCCGACCACGATCTGCTGGGTGATCTCCTGATTCGACCAGAGGAAGTCCGCACCGGCATTTCCCGCATCCAAGGTGAGGAACGTGCCTGTGCAGATGGTGGTGTCATTGCCAAGGTTGACCACCGGCAAAGCGTTCACTATCACATTCACCGATGCTGAAAGTGCCTGACAGCCAGCCTCACTGGCCACCGTGACAGAGTATGTGCCCGGCTGAGTGACGAGTATCGTCTGCCCGTTCTGACCATTGCTCCAGAGGTATTGGAAGTAACCCGCTCCGGCATCAAGCGTAACGAATGAACCCTGACAGATCTCGATGGTGCCAGATGGCGTGATCACAGGCTGTGGCAATGTGTTCACATTGACCGACTGTGAACTGCTATTGGTGCAGCCGTTACCGTCAGTGAAGGTATAGGTCACGGTATGCGTGCCCGTTCCAGCGACAGTCGGGTTGAAGGTGTCCCCAGAAATGCCCGGACCACTGAACGCGCCTCCGGCCGGAGTTCCACTGAGCGTTACTATAGAAACATCAGCACAGTAGTCAGATCCAAGCCCTGTGAAAGAAACCACTGGCAAAGGATTCACGATGGTAGGCTGTGAGGTGGTGGCCGTGCAACCCACTCCGTCCGTGTAGATGTAGGTAATCACATGATTGCCAGCACCGGCCAAGGCAGCCGTGAAGGTATCTCCAGAAACACCGCTACCACTGAAGGTTCCACCGGCAGGTGAACCTGTGAGCACGTTGGCCACGGCATCAGACACACAGTAGGCGCTTGCGAGGCCAGTGTAGCTCACCACAGGTGTAGGATTCACAACAACTGTCTGCGTCTGACTGTCAGAGCAACCGTTGGCATCGGTGAACGAATACGTGATGTCATGCGATCCCACGAGGGCTGCAGATGCTATGAAGTTACTTCCAGAGATACCTGGACCAGAGAAGGTTCCGCCTACAGGGGTTCCAGTCAATGGAACCAAGGCCGTCTCATAGACACAGTAGCTTGTGCCCAGGCCTGTGAAGCTCACCACCGGAAGCGGATTGAAGGTGACAGACACCGTTGTGGCTGATGAACATGTTCCGTTCACCTCTGTCCAAGTGAGTGAGTAAGTTCCGAAGGTGCTCACTGTTAGCGTTGCATTCGGAGCGTTCACGTTGGAGAATGCAGCCGTTCCCGGGCCAGAGGCAGTCCAAGTTCCTACACCTGCCGAGGGTACTGCGGCCAAAGTGATGTCCAGATCGCACTGGTCGCTCACTGGGCCGGCATTCGCCACAGGCTGCTGGAAGAAGTCCACAGTGACGGTAGCATTGCTACTGCAGGTGCCATTCACTTCTGTCCAAGTGAAGGTGTACTGACCATACTGACTCACAGTGACAGCAGCATTGGCAGCGTTCGCGCTGGGGGCGAAAGAGCTGAAGCCCGGACCGGAGGTCTGCGTCCATGTTCCAACGCCAACACTTGGGGTGGCGTTCAGCGCGAAATCAAGGTCACACTCGCTTCCACCCTGCCCTGCATCCGCAACAGGCTGTTCGAAATAATTCACAACGATGTCATCGCTGCTCACACATACACCATTGGTCTCTGTCCAAGTATAGGTGTAGGTGCCATAAACGCTCACAGAAACACTGGTGTTGGCCGAGGTAGTGCTCACGAAGGTCGATGCTCCAGGGCCGTTGGTCTGCGTCCACTCGCCACTGCCGAGATTCGGAATGGCGTTGAGATTGAAGTTCAGGTCGCACTCATCACCGCCCTGTCCGGCATTCGCCACAGGCTGATCCCAGAAATCAACAGTCACAGCGTCTGAACTGACACAGGTTCCGTTGGTCTCCGTCCATGTGAACTCGTACATGCCCGACTGGCTCACAGTGACCAAGGTGAACGGACTGCTCGCATTCGCGAACACGGCTGAGCCCGGTCCCTGAGTCACCGTCCATTGCCCGGAACCAACGCTTGGCGAAGCAACCAGCTGGAAGTTGAGGAAACAGGCATCTCCACCCTGTCCGGCATCTGCCACGGGCTGCTGATAGAAATTGACCAGCACATTGGCCGCATCTGTGCAAGTGCCGTTGGTCTCCGTCCAAGTGAACTGATAAGGACCATAGGCCGAAACAGTCACGTTGCCTGTCGGAGCGGAGGCATCAGAGAAAATCACGTTACCGAATCCATTGGTGACCGTCCACAATCCTGTTCCACCCACTGTGCTGATAGCACCGTTGAAGGTGAAGTCCAGATCACATTCATCACCACCCTGACCGGCATTGACCACAGGCTGCGCATAGAAGTTCACCGTGATTGTGGCATCATCGAAGCACACACCGTTGTTCTCGGTCCAAACGAACTGGTATGTTCCGACCTGAGAAACAGTGACCACCGCATTCGGGGCACTGGCATCACTGAAGATGCTCGTGCCAGGGCCGGTGAGTTGCGACCATGTTCCCTGACCGCTGCTGAGCGTGGCATTGAACGCGAACGTGAGGTCGCACTCATTTCCACCCTGACCCGCATTGGCCACAGGCTGCTCGTAGAAGTTCACGGTGACGTCATCGCTGGTGATGCAGGTACCGTTGGTCTCTGTCCATGTGAACACATAGGTGCCGTAGGCACTCACGGTCACGCCAGAGGTCGGACTGTTCACATCAGTGAAGAATGCAGTGCCGGGACCATTGGATGTCCATACACCCTGACCGAAGGTGGGCACTGCGCTGAAGACGAACGTCAGGTCGCACTCATCACCACCGGAACCGGCATTGGCAAAGGTCTGCTGCTCATAGGTGACCACAACGTTGTCGCTGCTCACACAAGTTCCGTTCACCTCTGTCCACGTGAATGTGTAGGCGCCAAGGGCGGAAACCGTAACCAATGAGTTCGGACTGTTGACGGCTGCGAAGATGGCGGTACCCGGTCCGTTGGACAATGTCCATGTACCAACGCCCACGCTTGGGATAGCAGCCAATGGGAAGTCAAAATCACACTCGAAGCCTCCGAAACCGGCATCTGCCACCGGCTGCAGATAGTAGTTCACCGTGACAGTGGCCGCATCAGTGCATGTTCCGCTCACCTCCTCCCACTGGTAAACGTACGTTCCATAGACGGAGACGTTGACCGCAGAGGTAGGTGAATTGGCATTGGTGAACGTGGAAACACCAGGACCGCTCAACTGAGTCCATGTGCCGATACCCGCACTTGGAACTGCTGCGAAAACATGGTCCAGATCACACTGATCGGCATTGCTTCCCGCATTGGCAACAGGCTGAGGGTAAAAATTCACGGTAATCACATCGTTACTTGAGCAGATACCATCCACTTCGGTCCATCTGAACTGGTAGGTGCCATACTGGCTCACCAGAGCTGTGGCATTCGGAGTGTTGGCATTGGGTGCAAAGCTGCTGAATCCGGGACCGGAAATCTGGGTCCAGGTTCCGACACCGAAGGATGGCTGTGCTCCAAGAACAAAGTCGAGGTCGCATTCATTGCCACCGTTACCGGCATCGGCAACAGGCTGATTGTAGTAATTCACCGTAACCTGAGCGCTGCTCACGCAAACTCCATTGGTCTCAGTCCAAGTGTACACGTAGGTGCCCACCTGAGATGCGGTCACAGTTGTGGATGGAGATGACGCATTGCCGAACACGGATGTTCCCGGGCCCGAGGCCTGAGACCAGACACCTGTTCCCGTGGTGAGTGTAGCGCTCAGGTTGAAATCAAGGTCGCACTCGCTGCCACCGTTACCCGCGTTGGCCACAGGCTGCTGGTAGAAATTGACCGTCATCTGATCGGAATCCACACATGTGCCGTTCGTTTCCGTCCATGTGAACACATACGTTCCATAGGTGCTAACGGTAACTCCTGACACAGCGCTTGAGGCCAGACTGAAAGTGGCCGTTCCCGGGCCTGTATAGGTCCACACGCCCGAACCGAACGAAGGTTGGGCATTGAAGGTGAAGTTGAGGTCGCACTCATCACCTCCGGTACCTGCGTTGGCAACAGGCTGCTGGTAATAGTTCACCGTTATCTGCGCCTGATCGCTGCAGGTGCCATTCACCTCAGTCCAGCGGTAAACGTAAGTGCCATAGGCACTCGCTGTAACCAAGGCACCAGCGGTGTTGGCATTCGGAGCGAACGATGACGTGCCCGGACCGCTCACCTGCGTCCAGGTTCCGGTTCCAAAACTCGGAACGGCATTGAGCGCGAAATCAAGGTCACACTCGTTACCACCGGTTCCTGCATCGGCAACAGGCTGGTTGAAGAAGTCGACCACAACGGTCGCAGCATCCGAACAGGTACCGTTAACCTCCTCCCACTGATAGGTATAAGTGCCTTGCACAGAAGTGGTCACAGAAGAAGTCGGGCTGTTGGCATTGGAGAAGTTGGAGGTACCGGGACCGCTCAGCTGCGTCCATGTGCCGACACCTGCGCTCGGAACAGCGGAGAAGGTATAGCTGAAGTTGCATGAGCTTCCACCCTGCCCTGCATTGGCAACAGGCTGCTGGTAGAAATTCACAGTGATATCATCCTCACTGGAGCAGATGCCATCCTCTTCCCTCCAACGGAACTGGTAAGTGCCGTACTGACTCACTTGTGCCGTAGCGTTCGGAGTGTTCGCATTGGGGAGGAAGCTGCTGAATCCAGGACCAGCGATCTGCGTCCAAGTACCCGTTCCGAAAGAAGGTTGTGCACCAAGCACAAAGTCAAGGTCACATTCATTGCCACCGTTCCCTGCATCGGCCAATGGCTGATTATAGTAATTAACGGTCACCTGCGCGGTGCTCACACACACACCGTTGGTCTCGGTCCAAGTGTACACGTAGGTGCCCACCTGAGAAACTGTGACAGTAGTGGATGGCGATGTGGCACTTACGAACTGAGAGGTGCCCGGACCGGAAGCCTGTGACCACACACCGGTTCCTGTGGTGAGCGTGGCGCTCAGGTTGAAGTCAAGATCGCACTCATCGCCACCGATGCCCGCATTGGCCACCGGCTGCTCATAGAAGTTGACCGTAACCTGATCCGCATCCACGCAGTTGCCATTGGTCTCGGTCCAAGTGAACACGTATGTTCCATAAGTGCTGACCGTGACAGATGCCACGGGGCTTGAAGCAAGGTTGAAGGTGGCGCTGCCCGGGCCCGTGAACGTCCAGAGCCCTGTGCCGAAGGAGGGCTGCGCGCTGAACGTGAAGTTCAGGTCACACTCATCGCCTCCTGTTCCGGCATCGGCCACTGGCTGCTCAAAGAAGGTGACAGACATCGCGTCCGTGCTGCTACAAGTGCCGTTCACTTCTGTCCACGTGAAAGTGTAGGTACCGTAGTTCGTCACGGTGACCTGCGAGGCCGGGTCGCTGATGTTCGTGAACACGGCTGAACCCGGTCCGCTGGTCTGCGACCAGGAACCATTGCCAACGCTCGGGACCGCAGCCAATTGATAGTTCAGATTGCACGAGGTTCCATCAAAGCCTGCATCCGCAACAGGTTGCTGGTAATAGTTCACCGTGACCTCATCGGACGATGAGCAGGTTCCGCTCACCTCCTCCCACTGATAGGTGTAAGTACCGTAGGCGCTCACGGTGGCCGCTGTGTTCGGAGCGTTGTCATTGGTGAATGTAGTTGCACCCGGACCATTCAACTGAGTCCAAGTACCGATACCCACGCTTGGCACTGCTGCGAACACATGGTCGAGGTCGCACTGGTTCGCATCAGAACCAGCATTGGCCACAGGCTGCGGATAGAAGTTGACCTGAATGCTCTGGTTGGAACTGCAAACACCGTCCACCTCTGTCCACGTGAACTGGTAAGTACCATATTGGCTCACCTGCACGGTGCCGGTAGGTGCATTGGCATTCGGAGTGAAGGTCGAGAATCCAGGACCTGCTGTCTGCGCCCATGTGCCAACACCGAAAGATGGCTGAGCACCGAGAATGAAATCAAGATCGCACTCATTGCCACCATTGCCCGCATTGGCCACAGGCTGATTGAAGAAGTTGATGGTAACAGCATCGGTGCTCACGCAGATACCGTTGGTCTCAGTCCATGTGAAAGTATATGTGCCCACTTGGGAAACATCCACACTGGATGTCGGACTGTTCACATTGGAGAAGTTGGATGTGCCTGGACCTGAGGTCTGGCTCCATGCGCCTGTGCCCGTGCTCAACACTGCGTTGAACGTGAAGTTGAGGTCACACTCATTACCGCCATTGCCGGCCTCGGCCACAGGAGGCTCGTAGAAATTCACCGTGACCTGATCATCAGAAACGCAGGTTCCGTTGATCTCTGTCCAGGTGAACAGGTAACTGCCATAGTTGGTGGCAGTGGCAGTGGCCACAGGGCTGAGGCTGCTGTTGAATCCAACGAATCCAGGACCGGTGTAGGTCCATGAACCTATGCCCACCGTTGGCTGTGCATTGAAAAGGAAGGTGAGATCACACTCATCGCCTCCCACTCCTGCATCAGCCACGGGCTGCTCGTAGAAGGTGACGCTCACTTCACTGAAGTCACTGCATGTCCCATTCACCTCGGTCCAACGGAATATGTAGGTGCCGTACGATGAGACAGTTACGTCCGTTGTCGCGCTGTTCGCATCGGTGAATGTGGCCGATCCGGCACCGTTTGAAAGTGTCCATGTGCCTGTGCCGAAGCTCGGAGTGGCACTGAATGTGAAGTCGAGGTCACACTCGCTGCCTCCGGAACCTGCATTGGCCACTGGCTGATTGTAGTAGTCAACAACCACTGTAGCCAGATCTGAGCAGATTCCATTCACCTCTTCCCACTGATAGACGTACTGCCCTTCTGCTGTCGCAGTCGCAGTTGCTGTCGGGCTGTTCGGATTGTTGAAAGTGGAAGTTCCCGGGCCACTCACCTGCGTCCATGTCCCCACTCCGGCAGTTGGCACTGCGCTGAACGTGAAGTTGAAATCGCAGCTGCTTCCCCCCGTTCCGGCATTGGCCACAGGCTGTTGCGTAACAGAGAGGGTCACCACGCTCGTGGTGGCTATCTGAGCACAGTTCACCGAACCTGTGATTCGCGCACGGTACTGATAACCGTTCATGGCGAAGGTCGCATTCGAGATGCTGAGCGTGGGCGTTGTGGCGCCACTGTAGAGGCTGTTGTTGAAGATGTCCACGAAGCCTGTGCCATCGTTCACCTGCCATTGATAGGTGAGGTTCGGGCCTACGGCTGTGAAGGAGAATCCGGACGGCTGTCCGCTGCATACCGCATCGTTCACAGGCTGAACCGTCACCACAGGTGCGGTGTTGATGTTGAGCACGGCAATAGCTGATGTGCTCGGGTTCGGACAGTTCACCCCGCTGACAATCACCTGATACGAATTTCCGTTCATTCCGGGAAGCACTCCGTTCACCTGCAGGGTGGCCGTGGTGGTCCCGGTGTAGAGCACTCCATCCGAAATGTTGTTCCACCCGCTTCCATTGTCCACCTGCCATTGATAGCTGAGTCCACTACCACCTGCTGAAACACTGAAAGTCACAATATCATTGGCACAGGCGAATACGTCATCTGGCTGAACAAGGATTGCGGGCTGTGTGGTCTCAAAGAGTGTTACCACATTGGTGGTTGAAGAGCCTATGCAGATGCTTCCCGAAACAATGGCCTGATATTGATAGCCGTCAAGTCCGGTGACATCAGCGATATTCAACGAAGCCGTGTTGGCACCACTGAAAACACCACCATCGACCACGTTCACGAAACCGCTTCCGTCATTCTGCTGCCATTGGTACTGAAGCCCAGAACCGTTGGCTGTCACTGTGAATATGGCCACATCGCCTGGGCAGGCAAACTGATCCACGGGTTGCTGAGCAACGAATGGGTCTGAGCTCTCAGTGATAGTAGCGAACGCACTGGTTGCGGCTCCCTGACAGTTTGAACCTCCACTTACAACAACCCGGTATTGGAATCCACTGTTGGCCAAAGTAACCCCGGTCAGTGAGAGTGTTGCAGTTGTTGAACCACTATAGATGCCGCCATCAGCAAGATTCACCCATCCGCTGCCGCTGTTCTCCTGCCATTGATAACTCTGGGCGCCATTGGCAGCAACGGTCAGCGAGGCATTGTCGCCATCACAGTAGGTAATATCGGTCGGCTCCTGCGTTATTGTGGGTGTAGAACTAATGGTAAGCACACCGTAGTTGGACGTGGCCGTCACCGCACAGTTGATTGAACCGGCAATGACCACTCTGTACTGGTAGTTGTTCATCAGCGCGGTAGTACCTTGAATCAACAGTGAGGAAGTGGTTGCACCACTGTAAGTACTGTTGTCACTGAGGTCCACGAAACCGCTTCCTGCGTTGACCTGCCATTGGAAACTAAGGTTCGTGCCTCCAGCAGAAACTGTGAAGACGGTATTGTCGCCAGCGCAGACCTGCGTGTTGGCAGGGTTGCTAAGAACCACAGGACCCGAACTCTCATAGAGATAGGAAACCGCAGAGGTTGCATTGGACACACAGTTGCCGCTCGATACAACTACTCGGTAGGCATTGCCATTGTAGGCCGGAGTGGCCCCCATGATGGTGAATACCGCAGTGGTTGCACCGGCATAGTCACCTCCATCCACCACATTCACAAAACCGGAACCGCTATCCTCCTGCCATTGGTACGTCAGACCGGTTCCATCAGCACTCACTGCGAATACAGCGTCATCGCCCGAACACACATATTGGTCAGGCGAGATGGCCGTAATCACAGGCTCATCCGTAATAGAAAGCGCACCAACTTGTGAGGTGGTACTGCCAAGACAGTTCACCCCACTGACAATCACACGATACTGATTGCCATCATCCGCCAGTGAGACTGAGCTCAGACTCAATGTTACTGCGGTGGCTCCTGAGTAAATGCCCCCATCAACAAGATCACTCCATCCGCTACCGGAGTTCAGTTGCCACTGATAAGATACCGTTCCTGCGGCAGTAACGCTGAATGAAGCACCGCTATTCTCACAGACTCCCTGATTCAATGGCTGGGTCAGAATAACGGGCGCAGTTGTCTCAATAAGCTGAACAGCAGCGGTCAACGCTGTACCTGAGCAGTTGACACTGCCTGAAACGATCAAGCGGAACTGATGACCATTCATGGCAGAGGTTGTACCCGATACGGTAAGATCCGAGGTTGCAACCCCATTATAGGTGGCGTCATTACCAAGGTTAACCCAACCGCTTCCAGTATTTATCTGCCATTGGTAAGAGAGCGAACTTCCACTTGCTACTGCCGAGAAAGTGACCACATCGCCAACACAGAAATAGCCATCTGTCGGTTGAGTGGCAATAACAGGAGTGACAGATTCACTCAAAGTGGCCACAGAAGAGACGGTGGCACTGGCACAGAGCGCATTCTGCACAACGACACGGAACTGGTGACCATCCATCGCAGCAGAAACACCGCTTACGCTGAGCGTGGACGTAGTTGCTCCGCTGTATGCTCCACCATTGACAATGTTAGAGAAACCACTACCTGTGTTGATCTGCCATTGGTAAGTGTTACCAGAGCCATTGGCCAAAACCGTGAACGAGGCATCATCACCTGCACAAACTTGAACGCTTACAGGCTGTAGAGCGATAGCAGGAGAACTGGTGATACTCAGTGCCACTTCATTGGAAACAGAAGATCCAGGGCAGGTGGCATTGGAAATAACAACCCTGCAAAGATTACCGTTGACAGCGTTCGTTGCACCGCTAAGTGTCAACTCGCTTGTAAAGGCTCCTGAGTAGATGCCACCATCGGAGACTGTATTCCAACCAGAGCCGCTGTTCACCTCCCACTGATAGTTCAGCCCACTTCCAGAGGCGGTAACCGCGAACGAGGTGGCACCTCCATCGCAGATGCTCTGTGCCTGTGGCTGTTGTAAAATAGTGGGAGATGAAGTTCCGATGAGCGTGGCCACCACGGAAGTGGTGCTGGAAGAACAATTGGACGAACCGCTCACCACCACGCGGAACTGATTACCATTCATCCCGTTGCTGTAGTTGCTTACGGTGAGCACAGATGAAGTGGCACCACTGTACGCACCTCCGTTTATGATGTTAGACCAACCACTTCCTGTGTTGATCTGCCACTGGTAGTTAAGCCCTGATCCTGATGCAGTCGCACTGAACAGCACATTGTCGCCAACGCATGCATATTGATCTGTTGGCTGAGCCACAATAACTGGCGATGCGCTGATGTTGATGGAAGCAGCCGTGGAGAACACTTGAGTGCTGCAAGTGGAACCGGAAACAACAGCACGGTATTGGAACCCGTTCATATTCTGGGCAATCGGCCCTACGTTAAGGCTGGTTGTCGTTACCCCAGAATAAGTCCCTCCATTGTTGAGGTTCACAAATCCACTGCCTGTGTTCACCTGCCACTGATAGCTGAGACCAGTGCCTGTTGCGGAAACAAGGAAAGTGGCCGCATCACCGGGGCACACCTGAACAGATTGCGGGTTGACCGTGATCACAGGTATGTTCTGCACCACGAAATCACGTGTGAATACATCATCACAGCCATTCCCATCGGTGAACGTATATGAAACCGGAGAAACTCCCAGCCCAGCGATGGCTGGGAAGAACTGTGAGCCGCTCACTCCGTTGCCGCTATACACACCTCCGAGCGGGGTGCCTACCATCGGCTGTGCAGGCTGGTCAATGCATACCGTACCAAAACCAGTGTATGAAACAACCGGAATCGGGTTGACAGTGACGTTCTGTGCGTTGCTGTTCGTGCAGCCATTGGCATCGGTGAACGTGTAGGTAACACTATGGGGGCCGCTTCCTGCAGTTGCAGGATTGAAGGTCGCAGTTCCGTTGCCGTTGTCTGTGATTCCTGTTCCAGTGAACGTGCCGCCCGGGGCATGTACCCCAGTTAGGGTAATTGGCGTGGCATCGATACAATAAGCAGAACCCAGACCTGTGAAACTCATGGTCGGCAATGGATTCACCACCACCTGCTGCGTCTGTGCGAAGCCACATCCATTGGGGTTGGTGAACGAATAAGTGACATTGTAAGGACCTCCTACCGTAGCATTGGCAGGGTTGAAGGTTGCTGTTCCGTTACCATTGTCCGTCACGCCCGGACCACTGAAAGTACCATTCGGGGCCTGATTACCAGTGAGTGTCACTACAGCGGCATCTATACAATAGGCCGAACTCAGGCCCGTGAAACTCACACCGGGGATACCGATTATCTCAACACTCTGAGCCTGACTGTTGGTGCAGCCATTGGCATCGGTATAGGTGTAGGTGATGGAATGATTCCCGAGTCCGGCAACGGATGGGGTGAACACTCCGCCCGAGGTGATGCCCGGGCCACTGAAGGTGCCTCCCACAGGGCTGCCCACTAAGGTCACAGAGGCCGCATCAACACAATAATCTGCTGCCAGGCCGCTGAAGGACACCACTGGAAGTGGATTGACCACGGTGTTGGCCGTGGTGGTATTCGTACATCCATTACCATCGGTGTACTGATAAGTGATGGTGTAAGGTCCGCCAACGCCTGCAGTGGATGGGGTGAAGACACCGGCAGAGGTAGTAGCTGGACCACTGAATGTGCCGCCTGGAGGGAAGCCTGTGATATTGACAGGAGCATCGTCCACACAATAGGACGGAGCAAGATCGAATATGCCGATGGTGGGCAATGGGAATACATTCACAGACTGTACGTCTGTATTCACACAACCGTTTGCATCCGTATAAGTGTAGGTGATGGAATGCAGACCAACACCGGCAACGGAAGGCGTGAAGTTGCTACCAGAAATTCCAGGGCCGGTGAAAGTGCCTCCAGTTGGGAATCCTATCAGCACAACAGGAGTGCTGTTATTGATACAGTAGCCTGTGCTACTCAATCCACTGAAGCTCACCAACGGGAGACCTGTGACCTGAACCGTTCGGATGGCCGTATTCACACAGGTGTTGCCATCGGTATATGTGTAAGTGATGGTATTCGTACCAACCGCTGCGAGCGATGGAACGAAGTCATTACCGGCCACACCTGTCCCTGTGAAAACGCCACCCGCTGGCGAAGCAAATGGAATAAGGCTAATTGGTGTAGTCTGGCTGATACAGTAAGGTCCACCGAATGAATTGAAGGTGACGGCCGGTGTAGGATTAACAGTGACAGGAACATTCACAGAGCTGCCGGTACATCCGTGTGCAGAAGGTGTCACCACATAGGTAACTGTTCCCGATGCCCCACTTGAGTTCGAAAGGACCTGTGCAATGGAGTTACCTGTGCCAGCAGAGAATCCACCTGTTCCGGGCGTACCACTCACTGTCCAGTTGAATGCTGCCGCAGTAACGGTGGATGACAGGCCAATGGACGTCAGCCCTCCATTACATATAGCCTGAGAGGAGGGTGAGGCGACCACGTTGGCCACCGGATTAACGGTGACTACCACAGAAACTGGACTGCCTTGGCAACCACCCGCAGAGGGGGTGACGGTGTAGGTCACATCAGCAGGAGCTGCGCCTGTATTCGTGAGCGTTTGGGTAATACTGTTGCCAGAACCAGCAGAGAATCCCGCTGTCGCTGTGCCTCCATTGACCGTCCACGAGAACGTGGTACCAGAAACTGTTGGAGATGTGCTTAGTGCAATAGCCGTTGTCGTACCACTGCAGAAACTCTGTGAGCTTGGTGTGGCAACTACAGCAGGCACTGGATTGACAACCCAGCTGACCGCATTGGTAATAGAATTACAGCCGCTTCCATTACAGTTTCTTCTTGTCTCAATGATAGTGGTCGTGGCTACTCCTGACGGAGCAGAGGCAACAATGGATGGAATTGAGGTTCCCCAAGAAGACCAGGTCGCGCCATTATCAATGGATGAACGGAACTCATCCGCACAGCTGCCAGTTCCACCGCTACCACTGACAACGTTGACGGATAGTGTCGTGCCAGCGCAGACCGGACTCGTGTTGGGGGTCCGAGTCAGAGTCGGTGGAAGTGGGTCAGCAACTACGTTCCAACTGTAAGTGGTCACGGGCGAGAGATCACAGCCGTTACCATTGCAACTCTTCCTGATTGCGATGGTGTATGTCCCTGTCGTGGGGGTGCTTACAGGCGTAAGGGTATTCGAGTAGGCCCCTCCATTGACAGAATACTGGATCACACACGTACCAGAACCACCACCATTATCGGTGACACCAGTCAAATCCAATGTTGTACCCACACAGACGTTAGTAGCATTCGGAGATTTGGTTGCCGTGGGCGCCAAGGGATCTGTTACCACCGTCCAAGTATATTCCTGCCAGCCACTGATGTCACAGCCGCTACCATTGCAGTTTCTCCTTATCCTGATGAGATTGGTTCCAACGACTGCTGTAAAACTTGGAACTGAAGTAGACACCGTTGACCAGGTACTACCATTGTTTGTTGAGAACTGGTACTCGAAAGAACATGTTCCCGTACCTCCAGAACCCAACGGGTTTATCAGCGTAATCGTAGCTCCTGCACACACCACTGTTGCATCCGGTGACTTCGTGGCTGTTGGTGTTGCAGGGTCGGCATTAACTGTCCACGAGTAGGTCTGCCATGCACTTACATCGCAGCCACTCCCGTTACAGTTCCTTCGAATCCGAATGAGATTGGTTCCCAGAACGGCTGCAAAACTGGGCACCAAGGTCGATGTGGCCGACCACGAAGCACCGTTGTTCGTGGAAAACTCATATTCGAAATTACAGGTGCCCGTACCACCGGAACTTGTAGGACTGGTGAGAGTCAAAGTGGCACCTACACAGACGTCCGATACATTCGGTGACTTCGTAGCTGTGGGTATGGCCGGATCTGCAACGACCGACCATGTGTAGGTCTGCCAGCCACTGATATCACAACCCGTTGCATTACAATTTCTCCTTACACGTATGCGGTTATCAGTTCCGCTTGCTGCAAAATTGGGAACCGAAGTTCCCACTGCAGACCAGTTGACTCCACCATCCGTAGAAAATTGGAATTCAAAATTGCAGGTACCTGCACCTCCCCCATTGTTGGTCACTCCCATCAGTGTGAGGGACTGTCCTGCACAGACAGTTGCCACATTGGGAGATCTCGTTGCAGTGGGAACAGCCGGGTCTGCAACTACAGTCCAAGAATAGGTCTGCCAGCCGGAAATATCACAACCGTTTCCATTGCAGTTCCTTCGAATCCGAATAGAGTTTGTCCCGACCACAGCAGGGAAACTTGGAATGGTCGTACTCACGGCTGACCAGTTCGTCCCTCCATCAGTGGAGAACTGGTATTCAAAGTTGCACGTACCGAAACCGCCTGAACCTAAAGGGTTGCTCAGCGTCAACGTGGCCCCGGCACATACTGTGGTAGAAGCAGGGGACTGAGTTGCTGTTGGCACCGATGGATCGGCAACTACTGTAACTACAGTGGCACGCTGCCCTCCGAAGCAACCATTGTTGTTGCCATTGTAATAATAGGTGTATGATCCTGGAGTGGTAAGTACACCAGTGGAATTTGGCGTTCCAGGAGTCGAGGTGCTTGTCCCGTTATTGTTGAGTCCCTGCCAGTATCTCGTTCCGTAGATTATCGCACCAGCTTCCACAGAGACGGCCAGACCAGAGCAGATGGTCTGATCCTCAGTAATGTTTGCGGACAGAATAGGCTCTGTATGACGGTAAGTGAGCTGGGCCGACTGACCCGTCCACGTGGTGTTTGTGCGATTGGCACTTACGCGAAGTATCGTTGTGGTGCCTGAGAACCAACCGATCTGATTCGTATTGAAGCCAGTGGCATTTCCGTTCTGAGGTGTGGCACAGAAACCGCTGATGTTGGAAGCACCGTTGTTATTCCAAGTGAAATTATAGTAGGTGTTCGCTGTGATGTTGATATCTGTGTAGGCCCCAGAACCGAACGTTGCGAACTGATTCTGACATGCTGTAGGTTGAGCAGGAGAAGCCCCCTCAGACGCAATGTCGCATCCCGTAACAGTTATGCCCGGAAGGCTGACCAGTCTTACCAAAAGGGTTCCACAAGATGAATTGGTCAAGCAATTGTATTCGTTGACCTTTACATAATAGCTACCACCATTTCCAGTGAAATTCAATGACGCAGGACCTCCAATTCCACTGCATGCAGGCCCGTTATCATCATTATATGCGACAAAAGCACATCCTTGGGTATAAAGTGAAATCTGCGTGTCCCAACCTGTGCCGCACGTGGACAACTGATAGCTGGCACCGCTGACAGTATTGGATATCAGTGTTCTTTCACCTCCGAAAATGCAGTTGATGGTCTGTGTCTGCCCTACTACCCATCCGGCAACGTTTGCAGCCCCGTAATCAGTTCCAGCGCAAGCACACTGCTGTGCCTGAGCTGAGCTAAGGTTCAAGGCGCCAAAAAATGCAATTGCAGCAATTACACGAAGTACACGTGAAATCATCATCTGTGATGTTTAAAGGGATTTGCCGGGTATGTACACATTATGGCTAAGGGGGGCGAAAGATAATAATTCAACGCACATAACAGCCGTTTCAACCTGCTAATCAGGGCGTTGGTCGATAATCCGAGCATCTTGATAAAAATCTCCCCTGACCTCACCACAAAAAATCAGGGCACGACCACAATTGGCCGTGCCCCGATAATCTCGAGTGAGGTTGACTCAGCGTTTCACCACAGGTCGAACCACCAGCCCCTCGCTACCCATCACACGCAGATAGTAGACACCGCTGCTCAGGTGGCTGAGGTTGAAAGACCTCCGGAAAGAGGAAGAGCCTTGAATGCGTTCAGCCTGCATCAACTCCCTTCCAGTAACGTCCGTAACGGTAAGGGTCACATCCCTGTTGCCACCAAGATTTGCTTCAAGAGTGAACTGACCGTCATTCGGATTCGGAAGGATTGAAAGCTCATAGGGCTCAACGTATTCATCAATACCCACGGTGAACTCATAATTGGTGGAATTCGAATAGCAACCGTTGGCATCACATACCTGAACATAGAAGTTGCCGCTGAACTCAGGGGTATAACTGGACATTGTGGCCCCAGCGACCGGAGCTCCGTTGCGGAACCATTGGTAACATTCGAAAGGTCCGTTCACAACAGATAGCACTCCTGAATTCTGCTCAACGATCGGCTCCGGATTCCAAACGGTGATGGCCACCGGCTCGGCCAACAAGGTCTGGTTGAGGCAATTGTCAGCATCGATCACGGATAGGCCGATCTGCGCAGTGGAAGTCACGGTCACAGTCGGGGTGGTCTCGCCCGTGCTCCAGAGATAGAGCGAGAATGCATCCGGTGGATTCACTGAAAGCACCACCTCACCTCCGGAACAGAACTCCGTTGGTCCGCTGGCAACAATGATTGGTTGCGTGCCCTGCGCCTGTGCGACCGCAACAGGCTGTGAAGTGGACGAGCAGCCGCTCTGCACATCTGTTACCGTGACCGTGTAGTTTCCGGGTTGCGTAACTGTAACGGACTGAGTAGTCGCATCCGAAGGAGACCACAGATAATTGCCCGAACCGGAAACAGAAAGGGTAACGGACGCCCCCGGGCAGATGGAGGTGCTTCCATCAGTGGTGACCACAGCACTTGGCAACGGATTCACGATTACACTCACCGGACTGGAGATTGCATTGCATCCGAGCGCATCCGTTACTGTGAGCGTGATGATAGCCGACTGAAGCACCACGATATTCTGAGAGGTGGCACCATTGCTCCAATCATATTCAACCCCATTCGGACCTGTGAGCACCACTGAGCCTCCTTCGCAGAACGTAGTGGGGCCGCTGCTCGCTACCGTTGGCTGAGTTAGGCCGCTGTAGGAAACCGATATGACATCTGTACCCGCACATCCATTCCCGTCTGTCACAGTCACAGAATAACTGCCTGCATTTCCAACAGCAATCTGCTGCGTGACCTCCAGATTGCCCCACAGATAGGACATACCCGGATTGCCAGCATCAAGCGTAAGGAACGTTCCGGGACAGAGCACCGTGTCATTGCCCAAGGAGACGACCGGGAGCTCATTCACACTTACGAACACTGGCGCAGAAGTGGCTGAACAGCCCTGTGCGCTTGTCACCGTGACAGAATAATCACCTGCCTCAGCCACACTCAGAGACGGACCGACCTGACCATTGCTCCATACATACTGAGCCTGACCGACTGGCGCGTTCAAAAGCAAAGTTGAACCTTCGCAGATGGCCTGCTGTCCATTGGGTGAAACGGCAGTCTGAGGAACAGCATTCACCGTCACAATCTGTGTGGTAGCGTTCGTGCACCCTTCGACCGAAGTGACTGCATACGTCACATCATGCATTCCAGCACCTGCCGCAGCAGGACTGAAGGAACTTCCCGTGACACCGAAACCGGAGAAACTTCCCCCTGCTGGTGAAGGCACAAGCTGCACGTTGGCATCATCGGCACAATAGGAAACTGCCAGACCTGAGAATGAGACATCTGGAAGCGCATTCACCACTACGGTCTGACTGGATGAGACCGTGCAATTGGCGCCCTCTGCATAGGTGTAGGTGATCACATGTGTGCCTACTCCGGCATTGGAGGCTGAGAATGCGCTGCCTATGATTCCCGGCCCGGTCCACGCACCCCCGGACGGACTTCCAGTCAATAGCACCTGTGCGTTATCAGAAACACAATAGCTGGCCGAGAGTCCTGAGAAACTGACAGCAGGGCTCGCTGTAACATTCACCGACTGCGATGAGGTAGCTGTGCAGCCATTCCCATCCGTGAAGGCATAAAGAATGTCATGCGTTCCGATACCGGCAATGGAGGGGACGAAGAAACTGCCTGCGATTCCAGGGCCCGAGAAAGCTCCACCTGAAGGAATCCCAGTAATAAGAACAGGCAGTGCCTGCCCTTCACAATAGTCCGAAGCGAGTCCTGAGAAGGAGGCTGATGGAATGGGATTGAACGTCACCGATGCGGTTGCTGCGTCTGAGCAGCTTCCACTCTGCTCCGTCCAGACCAATGAATAAGTTCCATATGCATCCACGGTAAGGAGTGCGTTGGGGTCGTTCGCATTCGGGCTGAAAACGACATTCCCAGGGCCGGTTGACATCCACGTTCCGACACCGGCCGAAGGAGCGGCCGCCAATACAATATCAAGGTCACACTGATCGGCAACAGAGCCGATAGCGGCCACGGGCTGCTGATCGAAAGCAATAGTAACAGCCTGCGCGTCTGAACATGATCCGTTTACAACGGTCCATAGGAAAGTATACAGCCCTGACTGACTTACTTGCACCGTTGCTGACGGCATAGTCGCATCAGGACCAAAGACTGAGAATCCGGAGCCGCTGGTCTGTGTCCAAGTTCCTGTGCCGATGCTCAAAGTGGCACCGAGGTCAAAATCCAAATCACATGTGGATCCATTGGAACCGGCATCGGCCATGGGCTGCTCGAAGAACCCTACGGTCACCAGATCGGAAGATGCACACGCGCCATTGCCCTCTGTCCATGAATAGGAATAGGTGCCGAAAACGCTGACAGTCACATCCGAGCTGGGTGAAGTGGGGTCGGTGAATACGGACACACCGGGCCCACTGACCTGCGTCCATTGACCGCTACCAAAATTCGAAAGTGCACTGAGCGTGTAATCCAAAGAGCAGGAACTACCATCAGTACCCGCGCTCACTGTTGCTGGGTCCACGAAATCAATCGTGACATTGGCCACATCGGTGCACGCGCCATTGGTCACGGTCCATTGGAATTCATAAGCCCCGAAAGCAGTCACAGAGACCGTGGCCGTGGGTGAGTTCGGATTGTTGAAAGACGATAGTCCCGGACCGGAAATCTGAGACCAGATGCCCGACCCATTGGCCACCGACCCCTCAAGAACATATTGCAGACCGCATGCATTCCCGGCCGAACCGGCATCCGCAACAGGCTGCTGAAAGAACTCCACCGTAACGCCAGCTGCGTCAGAACATGATCCATTGACTTCCGTCCACACAAATGTGTAGGAACCATAAGCCCCCACCTGCACCGAAGTGGATGCGCTGGTCGGGCTAAGGAATGACGCACTGCCTGGGCCATTCGCCAAGGTCCATTGTCCCATGCCCGCACTCGGTGTTGCCGCGAGAGCGAAATCGAGACTGCACGAAGTCCCATCCAATCCAGCATCGGCAACTGGCTGCTGAAAGAAATCCACCGCAACCACATCATTATCCGAACAAATTCCGTTTGTCTCTTCCCATTGGAACTGATAGCTGCCGTATGCGCTCACAGTGGCAGTGGTAGTCGGAGAGGCCGCATCATCAAAAACAACTGTCCCAGGACCTGTAACAAGTGTCCAAGCGCCCACTCCAACGCTCGCCTCGGCACCCAAGGTGTAGCTCAGGCCACAGGCCGAACCATCTGCACCGGCATCAGCCTCAGGCTGCTCTACAAAATCAACCGCAACCTGATCGAAAGTGATGCAGCTTCCGTTGGTCTCCGTCCAGGTGAAAACATAGCTACCGTAGGCGCTCACCGTGACCCCTGCGGTCGGACTGTTATCATCCGTATAGAAGGCAACACCGGGACCCGCAGCACTCCACTGGCCCAATCCCACCGTGGCTGTGGCATTGAATGTGAACGTAAGCCCACAGGATGTGCCGCCTGTTCCGGCATCCGCACCGTTCTGCTGATTGAATACCACCGTCAGGAGGTCGCTGTCTGAACAGCTTCCATTCTCCTCAGTCCAAAGGAAACTGTAGGTTCCATACTGGCTAACAGCAACTGTGGCGGTCGGGGCATTCACACTTGGAGTGAACGATGAGGAACCAGGGCCGGATACCTGTGACCATGCGCCAGTTCCGACACTCGGAATAGCGGAGAAGGTGAAGTCCAGATCGCACTCGAAGCCTTCAAATCCGGCATCAGCCGAAGGCTGCTCAAAGAAGTCGACCGTTACGGTCGATGCATCGTTGCAACCGCCATTGGTCTCCGACCATTGAAAGACATACTGTCCGTAGGACGTAACCTCAACCCCAGAGTTCGGTGAAGCCGCATCAGAAAAGACCACTGCACCCGGACCGCTTACCACTGACCATGTGCCTGAGCCGAAACTTGATGATGCTGAAAGGACATGGTCCAGGTCGCACTCCGCAGCATCGGGGCCAGCACTGGCCGTTGGCTGGTCCGTGAAAAGCACATTCACAGCCGAGGAGGACACACAGGTGCCGTTGGTCTCTGTCCAAGTGAACGTGTAGTTGCCCGACTGCGTGACCAATGCAGTGGTCGAGGCACTGGCACTGTTGCCGAACGCGGTGGTTCCCGGCCCTGTGGTCTGTGTCCACAGACCATTGCCCACACTCGGAATGGCAGCGAGGCTGAACGTGAAGTCGCATTCCGAGCCGCCAACACCTGCATTGGCAGTAGGCTGTAGATAGAAGTTGACCGTTACCTGATCGGACGAACTACAGGCACTGTTCACCTCAGTCCAGGTGAACGTATAAGTACCATAGGCAGAGACCGTGGCCAAGGCATTCGCAGCATTCGCATTGGGTGCGAAAGTCACATTGCCCGGTCCGGCAGCCAGCGACCATGTGCCGGTGCCAAGGCTGGGGGACGCCCCCAACTGAAAACTGAGGTCGCAAGAATTCCCTCCGCTTCCTGCATCTGCAACCGTGACCGCATTCACAGAAACCTGAGCTGCGCTGGAATTTGTACAACCATTCGCATCCGTATACTGATAGGTCACTGAGTAGGGCCCTCCTACCCCGGCCACTGCCGGACTGAACTGATTTCCGCTAACCCCTGTGCCCGAGAATGTGCCACCCGCAGGGAACCCGCTCACGGTGACTGCTGCATCCGACACACAGTATTGAGGATTGATGTCGAATATGCCGACAAGAGGAAGAGCGAACACATTCACCGACTGCGTCTGCGAATTCACGCATCCGTTCGCATCAGAATAGGTGTAGATGATGGAATGAAGCCCGACTCCGGCCACCGATGGCGTGAACGCATTTCCGGTGATGCCCGGTCCGCTGAAAACCCCTCCTGATGGAAAGCCCGTAAGCGTGACCGGGGTTGAATTGTCCACGCAGTAGCCAGCAGCAGACAAACCCGCGAAATTCACCAATGGCAGTCCCGTGATCTGAACGGTGGTCTGTGCACTGTTTGAACATCCATTGGCATCCGTATAGGTATAGGTCAGTGTGTTACTGCCGACCGCTGCCGAGGAAGGCACAAAGTTGCTACCCGATACCCCTGTGCCACTGAACAACCCACTACCGGGCGGGGGTAAGGGAATGCCTGAACCCACGAGATCGATGGGCGTGGTCTGGCTGATGCAATAAGGTCCTCCGATGGAATTGAAAGTCGGAGTCGGCAGTGGGTTGACGGTGATAGGAACATTTATAGAACCTCCGGTGCAACTATTGGCCGAAGGAGTGACCACGTAAGTAACTGTGCCTGATGAGCCTACCGTTTTGGTAAGTACCTGAGCGATGTTATTGCCAGATGCATCGGTGAAGCCGCCCGTGCCCGCTGTGCCAGAGGATGTCCATGTGAAATTGGTTCCCGGCACTGTGGATGTCAGTGCAATGGATGTAAGTCCACCGGAACATATGGCCTGTGATGCAGGTGTTGCGGTAGCGGCCGGTATCGGATTCACGGTCACCACCACTTGAATGCTGCTACCCGGGCAGCTGGCAGCCGTAGGGGTGATGGTGTAGGTCACCGTGCCGGGTGCACCCGAAGCCTTGAAAAGTGTCTGACTGATGGAGCTACCTGTTCCATCGGAATGACCTGTGACCCCTGCACTGGCCACTGCTGTCCACGCATAGGTGGTTCCACCGAGCGATGAGGAAAGACTTATCGAAGTCGTGGAACCACTGCACACCGATTGCGATGTAGGATTGGCAGAGGCCACGGGAAGAGCATTCACGGTGATGGCAGAACCCTGTTGAGCCCCCCAACAACCTCCGGTGCCACCGTTTATCCCATTCAGAGGACGATAGTAGAACGTATAATTTCCGGCAGATAAGGCACCCGTGCTGTTCGGTGTGCCAGAGGTGGATGTGGAGGTTCCAAGATTAGTGGCGCCCTGCCAGTAGCGCGTGCCATTCGTGGCTGTTCCACCAGAAATGTTGATGGACTGACCTGCGCAGATGGTCTGTGTCAACGGACTGTTGGCCGCCAATGTGGGTTCAGTGCGCCTGTAGGAAAGCGTGGCAGACGTTGCTACCCAAGCAGAACTGGACCTGTTTGCACTCACCCTCAGCACCGTGGTCGTACCCGAGAACCACGCGGTCTGGTTGCTATTAAACGCCCCTGAGCTACCACTGCCATTCTGAGGTGCGGCACAGAACCCGTTGATATTGGTCGCCCCGTTGTTGTTCCAAGAAAACACATAGTAGGTGTTCGGCTGAACCGTGATATCCCGGTAAGCACCGCTACCGAATGTGGCGTT
>CAZATP010000022.1:0-57909 GCA_964488095.1 uncultured Chryseobacterium sp. | reverse complement strand
CCAGTTGCGCCATTGCTCAGAGCGGATTGGTGGGGCGGCAAAAGTAAGGTGGGGCACCATGCAGCGGAGAACGCGCAGAACAAGGTCAGGCCACCTGCGCAAGAGCGGAGATTCTACACGCTCTGGGCGGCTGACGCTGCAGCGAAGCTTGTTCTCACCAACTTTGCGGCCATGCGCTACCACAATTCCCTCGATTTTGCCCGGCAATGCGATGCCAACGACCCGTTGCGTGCGTTCCGAGACCGCTTTCATCATCCAAGCATCCATGGGCAAACCGCCCGCTATTTCTGCGGCAACTCACTCGGGCTGCAGCCCCGAACTGTAAAAGATGCCTTGCTGCAGGAACTGGACGACTGGGCCGAACATGCCGTGGAAGGCCATTTCAAGGCCAAGCACCCGTGGTTCAGCTACCAGGACGGGCTGGCGGGCCCCGTAGCGCGCATTGTTGGTGCTCAGCCAAAGGAAGTGACCGTGATGAACGCCCTCACGGTGAACCTCCATCTGCTGATGGTGTCCTTCTACAGGCCGGAAGGGAAGCGGTTCAAAATCCTCTGCGAGGCCAAGGCCTTCCCTTCCGATCAGTATGCCATCGAATCTCAGGTGCGTTTCCATGGTCATGTTCCTGAGCAGGCCATCATCGAAGTGGCCCCACGGGCAGGCGAGCATCTGATCCGCCACGAGGACGTAATGGAGGCCATCGAGGCCAACAGGGATTCCATCGCTTTGGTGCTTATGGGTGGAGTCAACTACTACACTGGGCAGGTGTTTGACATGGAAGCAATCACCAAGGCAGGGCATGCGGCAGGAGCAGTGGTCGGGTTCGACCTTGCCCACGCTTTTGGCAACATCCCTTTGAAACTGCACGAGTGGGGCGTGGATTTCGCCACGTGGTGCACCTATAAATACCTCAACAGTAGCCCCGGAGGTGTGTCCGGCATCTTTGTGCATGAACGGCATTGCAACCGCCCCGAGCTGGTGCGCTTCGCGGGCTGGTGGGGCAACGACCCGGAGACCCGCTTTCTCATGCAGCCCGGATTCGAGCCTGCCAAGGGCGCCCGAGGGTGGCAACTGAGCAATGTGCCGGTGCTCACCATGGCCGCCCACATGGCCGCACTTCGGGTTCACGATGAGGCCGGGATGGAACAGCTGCGGGCCAAGAGCCTTCTGCTCACCGGCTTCCTGGAGTTCCTGATCAACGATGTGGCCGACAGCAGTCAGGTGGAGATCATCACCCCGACCGCGCCAGAACAGCGCGGCTGCCAACTTTCACTCTTCGTGAAGAAGGATGCCAAGCAATTGCATGCCGCACTGCTGAATGCCGGAGTGATCACCGACTACCGCGAACCCAATGTGATCCGGTTGGCCCCCGTTCCGCTCTACAATTCATTTGAGGACGTATGGACCTTCGCGGACATCCTACGCCAACACCTTGCTGCGGAACATGCTTGAGTGGAGTGTGCGGACAGGTGTTTCCGAAGCAGGATGCGATGAGGCCGGAAGAGGCTGTCTGGCCGGTCCGGTCGTTGCGGCCGCGGTCATCCTGGACCCGGACAATCTCATTATCGGACTGAACGACTCGAAGCAGCTGACCGAACGCAAGCGTGAACTGCTGCGACCGCAGATCGAGGAGAAGGCCTTGGCATGGGCGGTAGGCATGGTATCGAACATTGAGATTGACCGCATCAACATCCTGAAAGCCAGTTTTCTGGCCATGCACAGGGCACTGGACCAACTGAAGATGAGACCCGAACTGATTGTGGTGGACGGCAATCGTTTCACCCCCTACCCGACCATTCCACACGTCTGCATGGTGAAAGGCGATGCACGGTTCATGCACATCGCGGCCGCATCCATTCTGGCCAAAACCCACCGGGATGAAATCATGGCAAAGCTCCACGAAACCCACCCGCACTTCGGATGGAACCGCAATAAGGGATACCCCACCAGGGAGCACCGCACGGGCATCCGCCAGCATGGCGTGACGCCTTATCACCGCATGTCCTTCACACTGCTGACACCCGAACTGCCCCTGACCTGACCGAGTAGCGCATCAGAACACGTTCTTTGCGACCATAGTCAGAAAATCGAATGGAAATGGAACTGAGAGAATGGAAGGTCGGAGTGATCGGTGCAGGGTCGATGGGCAGCGGCATTGCACAGGTGGCAGCTCAGGCAGGCCACCAAGTGTGGCTGAACGACAGCAATGGCGATGCCTTGGAAAGAGCAGGCAAAGGCCATAGTGCCGTCTTCCTGAAATTGGCCGAGAAGGGCAAGATCACCTTGGACGAGGCCAAGGCCTGCGCAAAACGCATCACCTACACCCGTGTGCTGGACGACCTCGCCCCTTGCGGACTGGTAATCGAGGCCATCATTGAGGACCTCTCTGTGAAACAGGGACTTTTTCAGGAACTGGAGATGATCTGCGGGCAGGATGCGGTGCTGGCCACCAACACCTCCTCGCTTCCAGTGGTCGCCATAGCGGGCAAGATGCAGCGACCGGAACGCATGCTCGGCCTGCACTTCTTCAACCCGGCTCCGCTCATGCCCTTGGTGGAGATCATCCCGTCCATGCTCACGGACAAAGAACTGGCCGCAGAGATGACCGAGCTGATGCGTCAATGGGGAAAGGTGCCTGTGCTGGCGAAGGACACTCCCGGCTTCATCGTGAACCGTGTGGCGCGTCCGTTCTATGGTGAATCGCTGCGCATTCTGGAGGAAGGCATCGCTGACGAGGCCACCATCGACCACGCACTGAGAACTTATGGTGGCTTCAGAATGGGGCCTTTCGAGCTCATGGATCTCATCGGCAACGACATCAACTTTGCGGTCACCTCATCCGTGTTCGCAGCCTTCTTCAATGATGGCCGCTACCGACCTTCCATTATTCAGCAGCGGAAGGTGGAGGCCGGGCTTCTAGGCCGCAAATCCGGACAGGGCTACTACGACTATTCCGAAGGGGCAGCGATGCCAGAGCCCGTGGATGATGAGGTCCTGAGCAGAAGCATTGTGGACCGCGTGGTCTGCAATCTCATCAATCAGGCGGTTGACGCGGTCTATCTGGGAGTTGCTTCACCCAAAGACATCGACCTCGCCATGACCAAGGGCGTCAACTATCCCAAAGGGCTGCTGCAATGGGGCAATGAGCTGGGCGCCCACCACGTGCTATCCACCATGGACGCCCTGTTTGACGAATATCGCGAGGAGCGCTACCGGGCAAGTCCACTGCTGCGCAGGACAGCTCGCGAAGGCCGGAGTTTCATTTGAATGCTGCTTCAGATGAACCTGCGCTCGATGCCCTCCGCATCCTTCACCACCTTCCGCATCCATTCGAGCAGCAATTCATCACGCTCCTCATCCGTCAACTGCCATGGATAGGCCGACTCGCGCAGCCGATGCGTAAGGTTCTGCAGGCATATGGCCGCAGATACTGAGATGTTCAGACTCTCCGTGAAGCCGTACATCGGAATGGTGACCAGCTCGTCCGCCATGCCGAACGCATAGTCTGAAAGCCCGCGTTTCTCCGTGCCCATCATCAGCGCTATGGGCCTATCCAGCGGAAAATCATGAATCGGGATGCTATCTGCGCGGGGAGACGTGGCCACCAAACGGTAGCCCTTCTCCTTCAGGGCCTCCAGACAGCGTTCGCTGTTGAAATCCTCCTCATAGTACTTGTGAATGTGCAGCCATTTGGATGCGCCATGCACCACTTTTGGGTTGATGTCATAGGCGTGGTCATTCTCAATCACATGCACGTCCTGAATGCCGAAGCAGTCGCACGAACGCAGCACTGCACTGGCATTCTGCGGCTGGAAGATGTCCTCCAACACCACTGTCACATGGCGGGTGCGCTGCGCAAGACAGGCCTCGAACACCTGCATCTTATTGTCGGTCACGTACGGACGGAGCACCTCCATCGCCCGCTTTCTGTGTTCCCGCCTGTCCTCCGGATGCTCCATGCTCTGTCGTGCCAAAAGTAATCCCATCCCTTTCGCATCCCCTTCGGATAGGCTACTTTTGCGACCCGTCAAAAACCAATAAACAGAAAGACATGAGTGTTCTGGTGAATAAGGATTCGAAAGTGATCGTACAGGGCTTCACGGGAAGTGAAGGCACTTTCCACGCTTCGCAGATGATTGAGTACGGCACCAACGTGGTGGGCGGAGTCACCCCTGGCAAGGGTGGAACCACGCACCTTGACCGTCCAGTGTTCAA
This sequence comes from uncultured Chryseobacterium sp., assembly GCA_964488095.1. Classification (GTDB taxonomy): domain Bacteria; phylum Bacteroidota; class Bacteroidia; order UBA10329; family UBA10329; genus UBA10329. The sequence continues at coordinate 53,697 of CAZATP010000022.1, read as the reverse complement.
CACGGTGGCCGAGGCGGTGAAAAAGGCCGGAGCCAACGTTTCAATCATCTTCGTTCCACCCGCATTCGCTGCCGATGCCATTATGGAGGCGGCTGAAGCGGGCATCGCAGTCATCATCACCATCACCGAGGGTATTCCAGTGGCCGACATGGTGAAGGCGAAGGCCTACCTGTCGGGACGCAAGGTGACCCTCATCGGCCCTAACTGCCCAGGCGTGATCACTCCAGGTGAGGCCAAGGTGGGTATCATGCCCGGTTTCGTTTTCAAGCAGGGCCGCATCGGCATCGTTTCCAAATCCGGCACCCTCACCTATGAGGCTGCCGATCAGGTGAGCAAGGCCGGCATGGGCGTGAGCACAGCGATCGGTATCGGTGGCGATCCTATCATTGGAACCACCACTAAACAGGCTGTAGAATTGCTGATGAACGACCCTGAGACCGATGCCATCGTAATGATCGGTGAAATAGGTGGAAGCCTCGAGGCTGAGGCTGCGCGGTACATCAAGAGTACTGGAAACAGAAAGCCAGTGGTAGGATTCATTGCTGGACAGACCGCTCCGAAAGGACGTACCATGGGTCATGCGGGTGCCATTGTGGGTGGGGCGGACGACACCGCAGAGGCCAAGATGAAGATCATGGCCGAGTGTGGCATCCATGTGGTGGCCTCTCCCGGTGACATTGGAGAGACCATGGCAAAGGTGATGGGTGTGACTGCCTGACCATTTTCTGTCTTTACTGACAAATGCTTCAAAGCGGGGTGATGGGCATCATGGATTCCCATCATTCCGCTTTAGATTTTTGTCATGTAACCAAACCTCACTCACCATGAAAAAACTTCTGTTCACTTCACTGATTGCGCTGTTCTTCTGCATTTCAACGAGCATCGCACAAAATGCCCCCATATATTCGGGGAAGGTGATTTTCGACAAATTCGCTGCCAACAGCGAGGTGATTATGGATATTCCAGGCTTTACCTATAAGTATTCCGGAGATTGGCTACGTTTCATGAAACTGGAGAATGATAACGTCATCAGTTTTTCCCGTGGCCGTGTTACACATCATTACGACATTCGGAAAATCGTTGTACTTCAAGAGGAAGGTACGTTTATAAAGGTTTTCATGCGTTAATCAAGGTGCAATCCATTTGCAAAGGCCCAATGGACAGTCCATTGGGCCTTTGCATTTCCACCCTTTCGATCGGAAGAAACGCTGTTAACAATTCCATCACCTTCTGAAACACTTGGGAAACCCGCCCGATAACTTTGCGGCATGAAGCCACAGACAACCTATCGTATCATTCACCGAGAGCCGCATCGCAAGTTCGTGAACATCGAAATGACGGTGCGCGATGTGAACTCCGACAGGCTACTGCTTCAGCTGCCTGCCTGGCGGCCAGGACGCTACGAGCTGGCCAATTTCGCCAAGAATGTGCAGCGCTTTGCTGCCACGGACGGACTCGGAACAGCACTTCCGTTCCGCAAGATCACGAAAGACCTCTGGGAGATTGACACTGAAGGGAAGGCCAGCATATATATCACATACAACTATTATGCGAACGAGATCAACGCGGGTAGCACGTTCATCAGCGAGAAGCAACTGTATGTGAATCCGGTGAACTGCCTCATGTATGTTCCGGAGCGCATCGACATGGCCGCAGAGGTGGAACTCGTCATTCCGGCAGATTGGCAGGTGGCATGCGCTATGCAACTGTTGCGTAAGCACGTGCTCCTCGCCAAGGATTACCACGAACTGGCCGACTCACCGCTGATTGCGAGCGCAGGGTTGCAGCATCATGAATTCAGCGCGGACGGAGTGCTTTTCCATCTGTGGTTCCAAGGGGAGTTCAAGCCTGATTGGGAGCGTATCGCCCATGATTTCAAGCGATTCTGCACCTCGCAGATACAGGCCATGGGCGGATTCCCAGTCAAAGAGTACCACTTCCTTTTCCAGATACGCACCTATCCCACCTATCATGGCGTGGAGCACTGCAACTCGACCGTCATCACGCTCGGACCCAGCTATGACATCCTGAAACCAGTGCTCTACGATGAATTCCTCGGCATCAGTTCGCACGAGCTGTTCCACACCTGGAATGTGAAGGCGCTCCGTCCGGCCGATATGCTGCCCTACGATTACACCCGCGAGAACTATACGCGTCTGGGTTTCGTGACGGAGGGAGTGACCACCTACGCAGGCGATCTTTTCCTTTATCGGTCGGGCGTTTTCAGTGACTACGACTTCTTCAAGAACATTCACAGCCTGTTCCAAAAGCATTTCCACAACTACGGCCGTTTCAATCTCCCGGTGGCCGACAGCTCGTTTGACACGTGGCTGGACGGCTACTCGAAGGGCATACCCGACAGGAAGACCTCCATTTATACCGAGGGTGCCATTCTCGCCCTGATGCTCGACATCAGCATGCTTCGCGACTCGGACAACCGGCATGGCCTGATGGATGCGATGCGGTTGCTCTATGACCGTTTCGCCAAAGAAGCAAAGGGCTACACCGAGGCAGACTTCAGGGCCGCGATAGAAGAACTCGCGGGCCGCAGCTATGCTGACTTCTTCAACGACTATTATCACGGAACAAAGGACACCGAACCACTACTCCATGAACTGCTGGACCATGTGGGCATGCGTATCAGTAACATAAGGTCGAGGCTATATTTCGAGAACCGTTTCGGATTCAAGGTGAAATATGTCCGCGACAAGAGCGCAGAGATAACAGAGGTGGCTCCCGGTTCCATTGCCGACCGCGCAGGACTGAGCATCGGGGATGAGATAATTGCCATCAATGGCATCGCCCTGCTTGGCAACCTCAAGGAATGGTGCAAGTATTTTGAAGAGGAGACCGTGACCCTGACAGTGAACAGCAGACAGGACACTGCGAAGGTGCAACTCACCCCGAACGAAGAGCGTTACTACCGCACCCGTTGGCCCGAGAAGAACCGCGAGGCCTCGGATGCTCAGAAAGCCTGTTACAGGGCTTGGACGGGCAGGGATTTCTGAACCGAAGTTCAGTTTCCCGCCACCTTCTTGCCCACCTTGACCACGTCAATGCCATCAAAGGTGCCACTGCTCATCATCAGCAGGTTGCGCTTGCGCAATTTCTGACCGAGCAGGTGCTTGCGGAGCTCTGCACTGTCGGTATATACCTCCAGATCCTTCCGTCCGAAGGCCTTCTTCACATCCTTCTTGTCAAGTTCGGGCAACTTCTTGTGCTTGAGGGTTTGTGGATTGTAGTACACGATGGCCTCATCGGCCGCATCCATGCTCCCGGCATACTCTTTAAGGAAATCGGCCGTCAGCGAACTGAAAGTATGGAGCTCCATGCACGCTGTGAGCTTGCGGTCTGGGAACTGCTCCTTCACGGCCTGAACAGTTGCTTTCAGTTTGGAGGGGGAATGGGCAAAGTCCTTGAATACGGACACGCGCCCGTTCTCGGCCACAAGTTCCAAACGGTTCGCAGCACCCTTGAAGGATTGGATGGCCTCATAGAACTGGGCATTGGTAAGTCCCAACGCACCGCAGATGAGCCGAGCGCCCGTAAGGTTCATCAGATTATGCCTGCCGAAGATCTTCAGTGGCACCTTGCCTACGTCCGTGAGCAGATAGGTCTTGCCGTCCTCGTTGAAATGCGAGGGGACTCCATAGGGCAGTTTCACAAGTTCACTCTGGCTATCCTCGGCCAATTGACGAACCTCCTCGTCCTCAATGCAATAGATAAGCGTGCCTCCTCTCTCAATGAGGTCGATGAACATACCGAACTGGTCCACATAATTCTCGAAAGTGGGGAACACGTTGACATGGTCCCACGCGATGCCACTGATGAGGGCGATATGCGGCTTGTAGAGATGGAACTTTGGACGTCTGTCGATGGGACTGGACAGGTATTCATCACCCTCCAGCACCACCACCTTGGCATCATTGGTGAGGCGCACCATGGTGTCAAATCCCTCCAGCTGTGCCCCCACCATGTAGTCGCAGTTCACCTTATGATGATTGAGCACGTGCAGTACCATAGCTGTGATACTCGTTTTGCCATGACTACCACCTATGACCACGCGCGTCTTCTCGCGGCACTGCTCATAGATGAACTCAGGATAGGAATAGATGCGCACCTTGAGCTCTTGCGCGCGTATGAGCTCTGGATTATCGGCACGGGCATGCATGCCCAGAATCACCGCATCGAGGTCGGCCGTTATCCTGGCAGCATCCCAGCCCATCTGCTCCGGAAGCAGCCCTTTTGCTGCCAGTCGGGTCCTGGAAGGTTCAAAGACCTCATCGTCCGATCCCGTAACCTGATGCCCCATCCCGTGCATGGCCAACGCCAGATTGTGCATGGCACTTCCCCCGATAGCAATGAAGTGAACGCGCATAGCTGAATGTTAAGTCAATGTTAGCAGGCTGCAAAGTAAATCAACCGATGACGCCTTACAATGTTAAGGTTCACCCATCTATCTGGGTGGGTTCAAACAGAGAAAACCTGAAAAAAGAAAGGCCGCCCGGAAACCCGGACGGCCTTCTGATTCCGATGAATCGGATTACTTTTTCACTTGATTGACCACTGCCTTGAAAGCCTCTGGGCTGTTCATGGCGAGGTCGGCAAGCACCTTACGATTGAGTTCGATACCGCTCTTGTGCACCTTGCCCATGAAGGCAGAGTACGAGAGGCCATACTGGCGCGCACCGGCATTGATACGCTGAATCCACAGCGCACGGAATGCACGCTTGCGGGCCTTGCGGTCGCGGTACTGATACACCAATCCTTTCTCGACCGCGTTCTTGGCTACGGTCCAGACATTCTTTCTTCTCCCGAAGTAGCCTTTGGCCTGCTTCAGGATCTTCTTTCTGCGCGCACGTGACGCGACTGAATTTACCGATCTTGGCATTGTTGGTTGTTTTTTGGCCTGAGGCGCTCCGACTGTGCGGAATCTTGATGCCTGTGGCCGGGTTAGAGAATCGTCAGATCTTGAGGAGATACTTCACGTTCGGAGTGTCTGCATCACTCACGAGGCCAGAATGCGTCAGATTTCTCTTACGCTTTGTGGACATCTTGGTGAGGATGTGACTCTTGAACGCGTGCTTCCGCTTGATCTTCCCAGTTCCGGTGAGGCGGAATCGCTTCTTGGCGCTGGAATTGGTTTTAACCTTGGGCATGACGCTGTTTGATTGGTTATTGATTGTTGACTACTGATTTCTGTTCAAAAACACTTTGGAATGAAATCCTATTACTTCTTGGTCGGGGCGATGATGATGAACATCTTCTTGCCTTCCAATTTAGGCAGCATCTCCACCTTTCCCACGTCCTCCAGCTCATTGGCGAACTTCAGTAGAAGAATCTCGCCCTTGTCCTTATAGACGATGGCCCGGCCGCGGAAGAATACGAACGCCCTGACTTTCGACCCTTCCAGAAGGAATTCTCTGGCGTGCTTCAACTTGAAGTTGAAGTCGTGATCGTCCGTGTTCGGACCGAAACGTATCTCTTTGACAGTGACCTTGGTGGCCTTTGCCTTTATCTCTTTCTGCTTCTTCTTCTGTTCGTAAAGGAACTTCTTGTAATCAAGAATCTTGCAGACAGGTGGCACGGCTGTCGGAGAAATCTCCACCAAATCCAGCTCCTGCTCTTCAGCCAAACGAATCGCATCCCGGGTAGAATAGACTCCCTGCACACCCTCACCCACGAGGCGAACCTCCGGGGCAGTGATACGGTTGTTGATCTTATGCGGATCCTCTTCTCTGAGAACTCTCCTTGGTGCCCGTGGTCTTCTTATTGCCAACTGCTACTGCTTAATTCCTGTTAATGTTCAATTCAGGTCCGAGTTGATCGCCTCTTTGATGATAGCTGTGAATTCATCGACCGTGAAAGTTCCCAGATCGCCTTCTCCCTGTTTTCTGACGGAGAGTCGGCCCGAAGCGGCCTCCTGTTCGCCAAGTATCAGCATGTAAGGTATCTTCTGGATTTCCGCGTCCCTGATCTTCTTGCCTATCTTCTCGCTGCGCTCGTCAACAAGGCCGCGAATATCGTTATTATTCAGTAACGCCAGCATACGCTTCGCATCATCGTTGAATTTGTCCGAAATCGGCAGGATGATGAACTGTTCGGGGGTGAGCCAGAGCGGGAAACGGCCTGCGCAATGCTCCAGCAGCACGGCCACAAAACGCTCCATACTACCGAACGGGGCCCGGTGTATCATCACCGGGCGGTGCCTTGCATTATCGCTGCCCACGTATTCGAGCTCAAAACGCTCCGGCAGATTGTAGTCCACCTGAATGGTGCCGAGCTGCCAACTGCGTCCGATGGCATCCTTCACCATGAAGTCGAGCTTGGGGCCGTAGAAGGCTGCCTCACCGTATGCGGTCACGGTCTTGATGTCGCGCTCGCCCACAGCCTCCACAATGGCGGCCTCGGCCTTGGCCCAATTCTCGTCCGAACCGATGTACTTCTCCTTGTTCTCTGGGTCGCGCAGCGATATCTGAGCTGTGAAATCCTTGAAGTGAAGGGCATTCAACACACAGAGAACAAGGTCGATGACCTTCACGAACTCCTCCTTCACCTGATCGGGGCGGCAGAAGATATGGGCATCGTCCTGCGTGAAACCGCGCACACGGGTGAGTCCGTGCAGCTCACCGCTCTGCTCGTAGCGGTACACGGTGCCGAACTCGGCCAGTCGAACAGGCAGGTCACGGTAGGATCGCGGCTTGAACTTGTAAATCTCGCAGTGGTGCGGGCAGTTCATCGGTTTGAGGAGGAACTCCTCACCCTCATTGGGGGTATTGATGGGCTGGAAGCTGTCCTTACCGTATTTGGCGTAGTGCCCCGAGGTGACATACAACTCCTTGCTGCCGATGTGCGGGGTGATGACCATCTCATAGCCCGCCTCCACCTGCTGCTTCTGCAGAAAATTCTCCAACCTTCTGCGCAGGGCCGCGCCTTTGGGCAGCCAGAGCGGAAGCCCCTGCCCCACCTTCTGCGAGAAGGTGAAGAGCTCCAACTCCTTGCCCAGCTTGCGGTGGTCGCGTTTCTTGGCCTCCTCCAGCAGTTCGAGGTATTCCTTCAGATCCTTGTCCTTGGGGAACGAGATGCCATAGACCCGCGTGAGCTGCTTCTTGGTCTCATCACCGCGCCAGTATGCACCGGCCACGTTCATGATCTTGATGGCCTTGATGAATCCCGTATTGGGAATGTGCCCGCCCCGGCAGAGGTCGGTGAAGTTGCTGTGGTCGCAGAACGTGATGTCACCGTCTGTGAGGTTCTCGATCAGTTCGGTCTTGAACTCGTTGCCGGCATCCTTGTAGAGTTTCAGCGCATCGGCCTTCGAAACGGGCTTCATGCGGAACTCGGCCTTCTCGCGGGCGAATTCGAGGAACTTCTGCTCGATGGCCGCGAAATCGCTGTCCGATATCACCTTGCCCGCTGGCAGGTCCACATCGTAATAGAACCCGTTCTCGATGGCCGGGCCGATGGTCAGTTTCACTCCGGGATAGAGGTGCTCCAAGGTCTGGGCCAGCACGTGCGCGCTGGAATGCCAGAAGGCGGTCTTGCCCTCCTTATCGTTCCAGGTGAACAGCGTGAGGTCGGCATCGGTGGTGATGGGTGTGGAGGCCTCCACGGTCTTCCCGTTCACTTTGGCCGACAGCACATTGCGTGCAAGGCCCTCACTGATGCTCAGGGCCACATCCATGGGCGTGACTCCCGCTGCGTATTCGCGCTTCGCCCCATCGGGCAGGGTGATGATGATATTGCTCAAAACACTATGCTTTTGATTGAGCGCGTAAAGATAGTGGAGCAGGGTAAGGGAACAGGGGAATGCACGGGTTTATACCAGTGGACATGCAGCGACTGCACTTGCAACATAATTTTGGACAAACAGATAAGACACTGAGCTGCTATTTCCCGGGTTGGTAAACAGTTGTTGTATTCCAAAGGTGTCATGTATTTGAGGCCTGAGTGCCTTCCATTGGTGTTGTACCTTCACTCGATGTACTCAAAGATGTCCGTTTCAGTCTGTTTCATGTTCAGTCTGTTCGGGTGGTCGGTGCATTGCGATTTCAATGTTCTGATGAAGCTTTCGGCCACGTCATCATCATTTTTGGGTCATAGCCCTCGACAATCAACGCATCAATCTTATTTGTGAGCCCCTCAATCTACCGGGGCTGAAATCGGATGATATCCCCCTTGGTCCGTACATGCGCGCACGTGCTGTAGCCGACAGGCTTCAGCGTTGAAAGTTCTTTTTAATTTTAATCGTCTGTGGTTTGAAACTACGATTCTACTTAAGATGAAGACTATAGGGCCATCCCGCATCCAGCTCACACCTCCTTCACATCCCACGTGTGGTCGCTCAGCAATCGAACGCTCGCCACATGCTCATAGGGCATGGAGCGCCCCAACTCGGTGGGCTTCACCATGCTGAGCACCAGTCTGCCGTCCCTTTTTCTGTAGAGATGATAGTCGTGGCCGATGATCGGGTCAAAGCCCATATCGGCTCCATAGATCAGCATGGAAACCTGTTTGCGTTTCTCAATGCGTTCCACCTGCTCGGCAAGCAGGCGAATCTGCTCACGGATCTGGTCCAGCTGTAGCTCCGTCTGCTGGTTCATGGCCGACAGCGCATTGGCTTTCACTCTCCCGACATCCTCAGGCCGAATAACCACACCGCCAACTGTATGCGGATATGCCAACGTGCCTGGGGTTTCTGTCACTTTGTCCTTGTCGATCGGGTTGTGCTCCATACGGTCAAAATTAGGTTTGGGCATTGCTTGATGTGAACAACAATGCTGAACATAAGTTCCACCGCTATGCCGCTGATTACCTTCGCCCTATGATCGCCTACCCCAATGCCAAGATCAATCTTGGCCTGAACATTCTGCGCAAACGGCCTGATGGGTATCACGACATCGAGAGCCTTTTCATCCCCGTGCAATGGCGCGATATCCTGGAGATTGTAGAGCATTCGGAGGGAACGCGTGGTTCAGTATCGTTCTCCTCCTCTGGCATACCGGTGCCCAACGATGGCCGACCCAATCTCTGTGAGCGCGCCTACCATCTGCTGAATCAGCGTCATGCGTTGCCGAGTGTTAGGATTCATCTCCACAAGATGGTCCCGATCGGTGCGGGACTGGGCGGAGGAAGTGCCGATGCGGCTTTCACCCTGCGAATGCTGAACGATCTGTTCAAACTGAATGAGTCAGACGCAGAACTGGAGCATCTGGCCTCTCTTTTGGGAAGCGACTGTCCGTTCTTTGTGCGTAATTCGCCTCAATTCGTCACAGGACGGGGTGAGTGCATGGAGCCGTTCCCACTGCGTATGTCTGGACTTCAAATACTCATCGTTTACCCGGGAATCCACATCGGCACAGCAGAGGCCTATGCAGGAGTGACAACACAGATACCCACCACGCCTCTTGCCGAGCTAATAAAAGCCCCTATCGAGGATTGGAAGAATCTCATTCAGAATGACTTCGAGAAAAGCGTATTCCCGAATCATCCTGTGCTGCCAAGGTTGAAACAGCAACTCTATGACGCAGGCGCGGTCTATACATCTATGACCGGTAGCGGGTCTTCCATCTTCGGCATCTTCAGGCAACGCTGCGACACCCGTCTGGATTCCAGCTTGGAGCAGAAGTGGGTGCAACTTTGAATCACTTCGGCAATAAGTGGCGTCAATCTGCGTTATCCGCCCCGTCATTATCCTTTTCTTTGTCGTTGCGCGCAACATGAGACTCAAATTACTCCCTGCCCTGTTTGTGGTCATTTCAAGTTCAGCGTTTGCGCAGCTTGGGGGCAGCGGAACATACAGTTTCTTGAACACCACCACATCGGCCCGGGATGCTGCCATGGGCGGCAACATGAGTGCCATCAAGGACGGAGACTTGGACCTCGTTTACCTGAATCCCGCCATTCTCGACTCTTCCATGCATAATTATCTGGTGACGGATTTCACCAACTATTATGCGGATATCAATTATGGATACGTGGGCTATGCCCGCAACTTCAAGAAAATTGGCATGCTGGCCGCAGGTCTGAAGCATATCAATTACGGTACGTTCACTCGCGCGGACGAACTGGGGAACATGCAGGGCACGTTCTCAGCTAATGATGGTGTTTTCCACGTTTCGTATGCACGGCCATTCGGGAAGTTCTTCTCTGCAGGGGCGGCCCTCAAACTCATCTATTCGCAATATGACGATTATGGCTCTTTCGGCATGGCCATCGACCTGGCGGGGATGTTCCATGACCCGAAGACCGACTGGAGCGTGAGCCTGGTGGCAAGGAACATCGGTTCTCAGCTGGACCCTTATGTGGCCGGCAACTACGAGGCGCTTCCCATCGGTCTGGACATTGGCATCAGTAAAAAACTGAAGTACGTTCCACTGCGGATGACCATGATCATCCGCGACCTGCAGCAGCCGGACCTTACTTATCGCGACCCGACCAACTCCCCTCCTGCTGTTGACCCGCTCACGGGCGAGACGAATGAATACAAAACGGACATAGGGGATGCAATCATGCGCCATCTCATCTTCAGCGCAGAACTCACCATTGCCAAGCGCATCATGGTAAGAATGGGCTATAACTACGGTCGTAGGCAGGAACTGAAAGTGAGCTCCAAACCCGCAACAGCTGGATTCTCTTGGGGTGTAGGCGTAAAAATCAATCGTTTCACAGTGAGCTACGGACGTTCGACCTATCATTTGGCAGGCGGCACCAATCAGATCAGCATTTCCACGAATCTTGGTCAGCACGTGAAGATTGTAAGGGCTCCGAAGAAGGAGCGGGTCAAGAAAGAGAAAGATTCCGAAGAATCAGAACCAGTGAGGAATGATGGCGGGTAGGCCCATCACCATTGCCATTGACGGCTATTCCTCCTGTGGGAAAAGCACGGTGGCCAAGGCCATGGCCAAGCGTTTGGGCTATGCCTATGTTGACAGCGGAGCCATGTACCGTGCAGTGGCGCTATATGCCCTCCGTAACGGCTGGGCCAATCGTGACAGGGTGGACCGCACTGCCCTGAACCAATCACTGGACCACATTCAGATCGGCTTTATCCACAATCCGGAGACAGGCCGGGCCGACACCTATCTGAACGGAGAGAATGTGGAGCATGAGATCCGTTCCATGGAGGTGTCATCGGTAGTGAGCCATGTGAGTCTCATCAAAGAGGTGAGAGCGAAACTGCGCAGCATGCAGCAGCAGATGGGCAGGGATGGTGGTGTGGTCATGGACGGAAGAGATATCGGTACAGCCGTTTTCCCAGATGCCGAACTCAAGATCTTCATGACCGCTTCGCCCGAGATACGTGCCCGAAGAAGGTTTGACGAACTCATCGGGCAGGGACGCCAGATTGCACTGGAAGACGTTTTCGCAAATCTGGCCGAACGCGACCATGAGGACACCCATCGTGCTGAAGACCCTCTTCGGCAAGCAGAAGATGCCGTGGTGCTCGACAATTCAGACCTCTCACCCGAGGAACAGTTGGAGCTCGCATTGAGCTGGGCGAATGAGCAACTGGCACGCACTGACCGACAGGTGGCGGGATGAGGTCATTGTGAATGCTCCTATTTCCCTGCTCCTATCCATGACCCGGCAAAGCCTTCGCCAACAGCATCCTTAAGTTTGAGGAATGAAGCGCTCGCCAGAGGACATACTGAAGCAGTATTGGGGCTATGATTCCTTCCGCCCGAGGCAGCGGGAGATTGTTCAGCAGCCCTTAGATGGGAAGGATGCGCTGGCCCTGCTGCCCACCGGTGGCGGAAAATCCATCTGCTTTCAGGTGCCTGCCCTTTGCATGGAGGGCATCTGTATTGTCATTTCCCCGCTCATCGCGCTGATGAAAGATCAGGTCATGAATCTGAACAAGCGTGGAATACCTGCGTTGGCACTGCATTCCGGTCTCAAGTATTACGAGATAGATGCCGAGCTCGACCGCTGCGTGAACGGTGACTACAAATTCCTCTACCTGAGTCCAGAGAGACTTCGCACAGAGATTTTTCAGGTGCGGGTGAGAATGATGCAGGTCTGCCTGATTGCAGTGGACGAGGCGCACTGCATCTCACAATGGGGCTATGATTTCCGTCCGCCCTACCTTCAGATTGCCGACCTCCGCGAGCTCCTGCCCAAGATTCCGGTACTGGCCCTCACGGCCACTGCCACTCCGCAGGTGGCGAACGACATTCAAGCAAGACTGCGATTCACGGCTCCCAACGTGATCCGGCAGAGTTTCCGAAGACCGAATCTCACCTACACCATCGTCCGTGAAGAGAATTTCAAAGGCCGACTGCTGCGCATCTATCAGCGATTGACCGGAAGCAGTGTGATCTACGTGCGGAGCAGAAAGAAGACCGAGGATGTGGCCCGGTTCCTCACTGCACAGGGATTGCCTTCCACATTCTATCATGCCGGACTTGGGGCCGATGACCGCGATAGCAGACAGCACGAGTGGATCACAGGTAAAGTGCAGGTGATGGTGGCCACGAATGCCTTCGGGATGGGGATAGACAAGCCGGATGTGCGCTCTGTCATCCATCTGGGATTCCCCGACAGCCTGGAAGCCTATTTTCAGGAAGCAGGGCGCGCAGGCCGTGACGGACTGCAAAGTTTTGCCATCGCTCTCATTCAGGAAAAGGACATTGAGGATATGCGTCTCAGTTTGGAACATGTGTTCCCTTCCCGCGAGTTCATCAGTGGAGTTTACAACGCCCTCGGCAACTGGTTCCATCTGGCCAACGGTTCGGGTGTGGACGAATGGCTCGATTTCCACATCGGTCAGTTCTGCGAGAGATATAATTGGAAACCACAGGAAGTGCTGCAGTCCATCTCATTTCTGGAAAAGGCTGACCATCTCATCCTTTCCACGCACAACGACCCAAGGTCAACCCTGCGCATCACCATTCATCATGACCAACTCTATGACCTTGAGGTAAGGAATCCACGCACCGCAAGAGTGACCAAAGTGCTACTGCGGAGCTATTCAGGCCTGTTTGAGAATCAGGTGCCCATAAGCGAACAGATATTGGCGAGAAGGGCCGGATATGAGTTGACGGACACGGTTGCCATTTTGGAAAAGCTCCACGCGGCCAAGGTCATCGATTACAGACCATCGAAAGGGCTTCCCAAAATCAATTTCGTGAATGGCCGACTGCCCAAAGGGCACCTGTATATCTCCACCGAACTTTATGAGAAACGCAAGGCCAGTGTTCTGAACACTAGAAAGGCCGCGTTGCTCTACGCAGATTCAAAACTCATATGCCGTAGTCGGCTTCTTCTCGGATATTTCGGTGAATCGGATACCGAGCCCTGTAACAGATGCGATGTCTGCCAGTCACGCAGGTCGAACAGCATCAAACCTGAAGAATTGCGAGCAATCACCGCAAAGCTGTCAGTTCATTTGACACATGAGAAGAACTTAGGCGAACTGTCCGACCTTCTGCCTCACATTGCAGAGGATGCACTCGTCCAAGCACTTCAGTTCATGCTCGACCGCGAGGAATTGGAATACCTTCCTAACGGGAACTTGCGGTCAACGGCAACAGATGGCCGAATCGGAACGGGATCAGACGAGTCCTCGCTGGCCTAAGAGCACCACCAGATCGGCCAAACGGTTTGAATAGCCGCTCTCATTGTCATACCAGCCGACCACCTTCACCATCTTCCCGATCACGGATGTGAGCTCTGCATCAAACGTACAGGAGTGCGTATTCCCTATGATGTCCACCGACACGATAGGATCTTCAGTATACTGAAGTATTCCCTTCATTGGACCCTCGGCAGCCGCCTTGAAACGCGCATTGATATCAGTCTCTGATGCCTCCTTCCTCACAATGCAGGTGATATCTGTGAGCGACCCATTGATCACAGGGACACGGATTCCTGCTCCGCCAAGATGATCTGTGAGATGGGGGAATATGCGACCCAAAGCCTTGGCCGCGCCAGTGGATGTAGGTATGATAGACTGAGCAGCGGCCCTTGCCCTACGCAGATCGGAATGCGGGGAATCATGCAAGCGCTGATCCCCTGTATAGGAGTGAACCGTGGAAACAAAGGCGCTCTCCACGTGGTATGCATCCTCCAGAACCTTGATGAGCGGTGCAGCACAGTTTGTGGTGCACGAAGCGTTGGAAATAACGCTATCGGATAGATCAACCACAGTATCATTCACACCTATCACAACAGACGGCACATCGCTGTCCTTTGCAGGGGCTGAGATGATGACTTTCTTGGCCCCGGCCAAAAGATGGAGCGAAGCATCCTTCCGCGACCGGAAATGACCCGTGCATTCCAAGACCACATCCACACCCAACGCCTTCCAGGGTAGCAGGGCCGGATCACGTTCGGAGGTCACGGCCACCTTTTTTCCATTAAAAACAATGCCGTCCTTTTCCGGGGCAACGGTCCCTTTGAACTCCCTGTGAACTGAATCATACTTGAACAGATGCGCCAAAGTGGCTGTATCTGTGAGGTCGTTGATGGCCACAACCTCCACATTGTCCCGTTGAAGCAACGCACGCATGGTTATACGTCCGATTCGCCCGAATCCATTGATCGCTACTTTCACCATCTTATGCAGTTCTTGAATGTCGTTCTAAAAAAGAAAGGCCCTCCAAATTCTCGGAAGGCCCTTCAAAAGCAACGTTAATGAAGGATTAGTTCCTTACCACCTTTTTCACCAGAATACCGTTGTTCACAGCTACACGGAGGAAGTACACACCGGTGCTAAGACCGCTCATATCAACATCGAACCTGTGTGCACCCTGAGACATCTGACCGGAGTTGACATCTACTACCTTTCGGCCTGTCACATCCATCATGGACATCTCTACTTTCGACTCATTCTCCAGTACCATGCTGATGGCAGTTGAATTCTGGGTTGGGTTCGGAGCGATGTTCAGACCGATCTCATGCTCCAACGCCTCTGCTGAGAGTGGTGCACCAGAGATGGTGATATCATCAATGTAGAAGTTGTTTCCCTGACCACCGGCAGTCCACTGGAACTTGATGCGCACGTTGCTCGCATTGCTGGCAGATGCTCCCAACGACACCTCTGCATCCGACCAGATACTTGAAGAAAGAGGAACATAGCTATTGCTGGCCACACCAGAATTGATCAGATCGAATTCGGTCCATGTGACCCTTGGAGCACCCCAAGACTCCCCACAATTAGTGGACACATAGATTCTAAGCTGATCGGCAGGAGTACTGTTCAGGGCCGCTCCTGACCAACGGAACTTCAAAGTTGGGTTGTTCACCGTGCTCAGGTTGTAGGAAGGCGTGACGAACTCATCCACACGACCTGCGATGTTGTTGAAATTCACCATCCGGATAGACTCATTGCCTGTGCTTCCACCATTGTCACCGGAGTAGAAATCCCAAGTATTCCCTGTGTTATCATGGTCAAAGACCAAGTAATTGGCGTCAAAATCAGCTTCGTTCCAGAATGTATCGTAATAGCCCCAATCGCTCTGGAACTGAGCCGTATTGCTGCTGACGACCACCATTCCAGGAACGGTCAGGCTTCCGGAACCGGTGCTGTTCGACACAGACAATGAAACGTCATACACACCAGGGGTGTTGTAATCCACACTCGGATTCAACGATGTGGAAGAGGCAGGTGAACCTCCGGGGAAAGACCAGTTGTAATCGATGGAATTCGCATTGAAAGCGTTTCCACGGAATCCCACGTCCTGCCCCTCACAAATCATGGCTACTGTTGCAAAATGGTTCTGACTGAAATGGAACAGCGGTCGTGGGGCACATTCCACCTCATTGTAATCGTACGGATCTGCTGTTCCTGTGGCAGCAAGGTTCTCCGCAGAGACCATGAAGCTACGGTATCCGGGCGCATCTGAATTCCCATCCAGAACGTAGTTCATGCGAGTCACTTGACCAGCCGAGAACATGTTCAGGCAGGGGTCACTGGAGTAATCCATGTAGTTGCTGAACATTTCCCCATGCGGATTCTCGGGATCACACACACCAAGATTGTAGGGAGTGCTGTGGTTAGGCTGACCAACGTTACCGCAAACACCGAAGTTCGGACCCTCTGCGATAGGAGTGTCCGCAACACCATCGCTTCCGCACTGGGTATCGCCCCAGATGTGAATGAGATTGAGCCAATGGCCTACCTCGTGCGTGGCTGTACGCCCACCTTGCGTTGCAGGGCCTATGTTGCTGGCAATTACCGTGATTCCATCCGTTGACATCAGACCAGTTCCCGGGAACTGCGCATAACCAAGCACTGTACCCAGATCACTGAGCGAACCTATGGACTGCACCGACCAGATATTCAGATAACTGTAGGCATTCCAATAGCTGATGGCCTTGAAACCGGTCGGATCACGCACATCCACAGTATTGTCGGTGAATACGCGGACAATACCGTCTGTACAGTTTCCAAGAGGGTCTTTAGTTGCCAAGCGGAACTCAACATCCATCCTGCCGGCAACATCCCTGAAACGGACAGGGGTGTTGACCGTGTCCGGATTCGCACGCTGATAATCCTGATTAAGCGTTTGAATCTGCTGCAGCACTTTCTGTTTCGTTATGTTCTCACTTCCTCCCTTCTGAAGGATGTGCACCACAACGGGGATGATGCGCTTCTCCCCTTCTCTGATGACAGGAGTGCTTGGGTCGTTCACATAACGCACCAGAGCCTCCTGATAGGCCTCATAACGGGACCTGACCTCAGGGTCCTGCAATTGGTCATTCAGAACGTGATGGGAGATGCAGGGCTCACCGGGATGATGGTCGTGACCGACATGGGATTCGGTCTGAGCGATGGCCTGTGAACCGGTGATTACAATCGCTGATGCGATGAGGTAGCTTTTCACTTTCATTTCTCGTGTGTTGCTTTTACAATGCCCTGTATTAATTCCACTTTAAGCAGGAAGGCGGGCAAATATAGGAACAGATGCAAAAGGGGTTCTGTAAGTCGGACAGGTATTTCCTACAAAAATCACGGATAAATAACAGTTCTGAGCATCTTGGAAACCGTCTCAGAACAGATGTTTCTCCGCGTGGTAGGACGACCTCACCAAGGGCCCGCTTTCCACAAACTTGAATCCTTTTGAGAGACCTATGTCCTTGTACTTGTCAAAAGTTTCAGGTGTAACAAATTCTGTTACAGGCAGATGCTCCTTTGTCGGTTGTAGATACTGACCCAGTGTCAGGATGTCAACCCCTACAGTGCGGAGGTCGTCCATCGTCTCCAGCACCTCCTCCTCCGTCTCTCCGAGTCCGAGCATGACCCCCGATTTGGTCTTTAGACCAGCATCCTTGAGCCTTTTCAGAAGTTCAAGACTGCGGTCGTACTTGGCCTGTATGCGCACCTCCTTTGTGAGTCTGCGAACGGTCTCCAGATTGTGGGAGACAATCTCGGGAGCCACATCAATGATGCGCTGCAGGTTATCCCATTTTCCCTGAAAATCAGGTATCAGCGTCTCCAAAGTTGTTCCGGGACTGTGCTTTCTGACCGCCCGGATGGTTGCCGCCCAGATCTCTGAACCTCCATCCGCAAGGTCGTCACGGTCCACAGAGGTGATGACCGCGTGCTTGACCTCCATCAGTCTGATGCTCTGGGCAACATTGTAAGGCTCTGCGATATCCACCTCTTCCGGTCGCCCTGTGCTCACCGCACAAAATCCGCACGAGCGGGTGCAAACATTGCCCAGAATCATGAACGTGGCCGTACCCGCACCCCAGCATTCACCCATGTTCGGGCAATTACCACTCTGACATATGGTGTGCAACTTATGCTCACTCACAATCTCCCGAACTTTGAGGAACTCCTTGCCAGTAGGAAGCTTCACGCGCAGCCACTTGGGCTTGGGCGTCCGTGCAGGGGTCTGCTCAACCGATTGATGCTCACTCATTGGTCCTTCCTGTTTGCGAATTTCCGATACCAGCGCGTGCCGAACTGTAGGCTCACATAGAACGTGAGATAGTATGGATCGTTCTTTATCCTGGCCATCATGGGCACATCCTGCACATAATAGTCGATGATCACGCCCGTCTCAATGGAGCTGATGTTCTTCTGACGCTTGGCGTAATCGAAACTGAACCCGAAGCGACCGTACATGCCCGGATACAGCCTCATCTTGTCAATTCCTGTGAGGTCGGACGCACGACCGTAAATGTTATCCACGAAATGCCTTTCAGGATCGTAACGCTCTGTGGCAACATATTCATAAGGAATGGCCGGATAGCCGATTTCCAGATAAATAGGCTTCGCCCAGGCCACAGAGAGACCTCCAATATACAGATAGCGGATCTCGACACCTTTGTCGAACTTGGCATAGATCACATTGTGGCGTCCATATCCCAAGCGCGTGACCACCACCTGATTCAGTTCCCCATAATTGTAGCTGCGGGTGTTCTCATAATAAGGATTGACCGACCTGAGTTCCTTCGGATGCTCCATGCTGACTGCCTCCAACTCGATGACGCGCTTGCGCCTGAACGTCTTGTTCTTGCTGCGTCTCAGAATGGCACCGAAACCCTGGGAATGAATCATGATACCTCCTGTGAATTCCTGCTTCCGCAGAATCTCCGTGTCATCGAATGAGCGGTCCTGAATCTTCTCGGCCACCGAGCCCTTGGGGGCCACGGGCATATCCAACTCATCATCGTCCTGACCGAAGGCCCCGAACGGCATCGCCAACATCATCGTCAGAAGGAAAAAGCCGTAAGATCGCAGGACGAACATCCACGCAAAATTACAACACATGGGCAAGGGCGCACCGACCAGCATCGTAGTGTATGAAGGAGAACTGAGCACCGGTGCTGAGCAAATCCAAAGCGGCACGGTCATACGAACAGATGCCCCGAAGGACAATCAGGGACTCGGGAGGGCCTTTTCCCCGACCGATCTGCTTGCCACCGCACTGGGATCATGCATGCTCACCATCATGGGCATCAGAGCGCGCACGGCCAATCTTGACATCAATGGGACAACCGCCAAAGTGACCAAAGTGATGACCGACAACCCGAGGCGGGTAGCGGAAATCATCGTGGAAATAATCGTGAAGGGGTCAGGACTTACTCAGAAGGATAAAGACACGCTGGAAAAAGCAGCACTTGCATGCCCAGTAGCCAAGAGCCTCAGCGAGCACCTGCAGCAGACAGTAAGTTTCAGCTATGCAGAGTGAATCAGGCCCGAACCGTCTTCTCCTCAGCCACATTAGCTTTTCCGTAGGCAGGACAGCTTTCACTCGACCTGCACGATGAGAAGGATACGATGCCAAGGACAACAAAAGCGAGAAGGAGAGTCGACTTTTTCAAGACCGAGAGTGTTGTGGTGGTTAAATCTGCAGCAGAGTTCAGTGACAGGGCAACAGGGTACAAAATTAACGGTGATGGACATGGATACGGGCGAAGCGTGGAAAGGTTCGTCTCAAGTTTTCAACAGCCACAGATTAAACCCAACTTCATAAAACGGTCATGCACTCCATCAAACCTCAGATAGACGACAGTTGGGCAGAACTCCTTCAAACCGAGTTCCAAGCCTCTTACTTCGCAGAACTTAAGGCCTTTCTGCTCCAGGAAAGAGCATCGCATACGGTCTTCCCTCCTGGGCCGCTCATTTTCTCCGCTTTCAATCGTACTCCGGTGCATCGGGTGAAGGCTGTGATCTTAGGTCAGGACCCCTATCACGGCAAGGGTCAGGCCCACGGGCTTTGCTTCTCGGTGAATGATGGGGTGAGACACCCGCCCTCGCTCCAGAACATCTTCAAGGAAATGAAGGACGACCTTGGAACTCCCATCCCAAGCTCTGGTGACCTTGGTAAGTGGGCGGACAACGGGGCACTGCTGCTCAATGCCACGCTCACCGTGCGCGAAAAGGAGCCCGGATCCCATCAGGGACATGGCTGGGAACGCTTTACGGATGCCGCCATCGCACGACTTTCGGAGAAGCGTTCGGGACTGGTGTTCCTGCTCTGGGGAAGTTTTGCACAACAGAAGGAACCACTCATAGCTAAAGACCGAGGCCACCTTGTTCTGAAGGCCCCCCATCCCTCGCCTTTCTCTGCTCACAAAGGATTTCTCGGGTGCAGACACTTTTCCCGAACGAATGCGTTCCTACGTGCCCGTGGAGAGGGGCCGATCGATTGGTCGCTGAGCTGAACACGAGGAACAGAAGGAAGTCGGAACTTCGGCAGGTGAAACCGCTGCACGCTTTTTTCATTGCCCTTGTTCTGTGCATGGTCACGGTGACAGAGATCTGTGCCCAGAATCCGATTCGGAGTTACCGCATCACCTTGTCCGCAGACAGCGATGATGTGACCGAAAAAAAACTGAGGAACTGGTGCGGCCTCAAACCAAGCTACCCCGATTCGATGTTGGCCGTTCAGGCAATGAACCGCCTGCCAGATGAATTGAGAATGCGGGGCTATGCCTCTGCCAATGTGGACAGCACCAAATGGATCGGTGACACCTGCATCGCTTTCGTTCATCTGGGCCGGTCCATGGTGTTCAAAAGCATTGCCCCGGGAAACATACCCGAGGAGATACTGAAGCGTTCCGGATACAGATCGAAAGCTTTTGTAGGCAAGGCCTTCAAAGGCGAGCGTCTTGCCGCCCTTAAGAACAGCGTACTCAGATATTACGAGGACAGAGGATTCCCCTTTGCTGTGGTTTCTCTCAAGAACCTTTGGATTGAGAGCGATTCGGTGACGGCAGTACTGGACATTGAAAAGAATCAGGAATTCCGCGTGGACAGCATCGTGGTGAAAGGCAAATCGAAGATCCGTGAGAATTACCTGAAGAACTATCTGGGCATCCGAACGAATGAGCGCTACAACGAGAGCAAGGTGAGCGACATCAGCACACGGCTGCGAGAGATTCCGTTCGTTACAGAGACGGAGAAACCGCAGGTACTGTTCCATGAGAACAAGGCCACCGTGTATGTTTTCCTCAATAAGAAGCGGGCAAGCCAGTTCGATGGTATCCTCGGGATACTGCCCGACAATGCCAATCCGGGGGAGGTGCTCATCACCGGGGAGATCAAATTGAAACTGCTGAGCGCGTTGAACAGAGGTGAGCTCATAGACCTGCAATGGCGCAAGATGCAGGCACGCACCCAGAATCTCAATATCCATCTGGCCTATCCCTTCCTCTTTAACACTCCTTTCGGGCTGGACGGAACATTTGAACTGTACAAGCGCGATTCGCTGTTCCTCAATCTCAAAGGTGTGATTGGCGTGCAGTATCACCTGGTGGGCAACGACCACATCAAGGTGTTCGCTGACCTGAGATCCACGGACGTGTTGGCGAGATCCACTCTTCGTTCGGCCCAAACCGTGAATCCCGACAATGTGGACTCACGCACACAACTCTACGGATTCGGTTATCACATGCAGCGATTGGACTACCGACTTAACCCGCGGAAGGGTCTGGACCTCTATGCTGAGGCGAGCGCGGGGAACAAGAAGATCGTGTTCGACTCGGACATCGGTGAAGAACGCTATGCCGGGTTACAGGAGAACAGCCTCCAGATCAACGCTGTGCTCACGGCCAACTATTTCGTGCCGATACCGAACAGAAGTACCGTGATGATCGGAGTGAAGGGCGGCCTGATGCGCAGCGAGAACCTGTTCGAGAGCGAGATGTTCCGCATCGGAGGGCTGAGATCGCTCCGGGGTTTTGACGAAGAGGCCATCTATGCCAACATGTACGCCATCGGAACCATTGAATACCGATTCCTGCTGAACATGGACAGCTACATCTTCATTTTTGCGGACGGTGCCTACTATGAGAACAGGGCGGTCAATAGACGCATCACGGACCGGCCCATCGGGTTCGGACTGGGAATCTCATTCGCTACCAAAATCGGCACATTCTCGCTCACCTACGCCTTGGGCAAGCAGTTCGACAACCCAATAGACGCCCGCGCTGGAAAAATCCATTTCGGAATCGTCAGCTTCTTCTGATGGCTTCGACAAGCGGATTCAATAGAATCCCCGATCCTTGATGGCCAGAACGACCGATCCCAGATCCATCTTCTCCAACTGATGCGGTTGGCCAGGCAATTCGAGGTAGGATGCGCGCACGATTTGACGGGCGGCCTGCAATGTTTCGTCCTCACTCACCATTGCGTCAAGTTCTCCCCGAAGCAGTAGCACGGGGCATTGGATGGCCGCAAGTGTCCGATCTGTGAGCAATGGTCGCTCACCCAGCCCCAACATGAATGCGGAGGTGCGCTCCATTACCCGTGGCCACATGGCCCCGTGCCTCGACTCCAAGAGGAAGGCGAATCCCGGCACCTTCTCCTTCACCTTTGCAGGATCAAGCATGGCAGCCTCCTTCAATGCCCCTTCTGGCGTCCACGCGAATTTGGTGGCCAATGCGACCACACTGGCGACCTTCTCGGGCCATGTTGCAGCGATGTACAGCGCAACATACCCGCCCATGCTGTAACCGATGAGGTGAACTTTCCCTTCCATTGGTAAAGACACATCTGATGCGAAGCCACTCACGGAAAAGGATCTTTCATCCTCCGAACGCGCACCGTGACCATAGAAATCTGGGCAGGAGGCCTGAGCGTCAATCAACTGGGACAAGGGTTGCATCTGGGCACCGTTGCCCAAGGCACCATGCAAGAGAATGTATCTGCGTGACATGTAAGAATAGGTTGACAGCATGCGAAACTAAATGCAGCATTGCCTTGGCGCCCGCTAACTTTGCAACATGGACAGCAATTTGACCAACATTGATGCCGAGAAGGAGAAACAGGATATTCTCAAGGCGTATCGCAGGCTTCTGAGCGCGGCCAAGCGCAACGAGGCCAAAGGCGACATGAAGTTGGTGCGCAAAGCATTCGATGTGGCGCTGGACGCTCACAAAGACATGCGCAGAAAATCGGGTGAACCTTATATCTATCACCCGATCGCAGTTGCAGAGATTGTGACCACCGAGATAGGTCTGGGGGCCAAGTCCATAGTTTGCGCTTTGCTTCACGATACGGTGGAGGACACGGACCTCACCGTGGAAGACATGCGCAGGATGTTCGGTGACAAGGTGGCCAACATCATTGATGGCCTCACCAAGCTGAATGTGGTCATCGACATGCAGGAGGACAAGAGCATGCAGGCGGAGAATTTCCGCAAGATGCTCCTCACCATGAGCAGTGACATCCGTGTCATCCTCATAAAACTGGCGGACCGACTGCACAACATGCGCACCCTCGATTCCATGCGAAGGGACAAGCAGCTCAAGATCGCATCGGAGACGATGTACATCTACGCTCCGCTGGCGCACCGGTTAGGACTCTATGCCATCAAGACCGAACTGGAAGACCTCTCTTTCAAGTACATAGAACCTGAACTTTACAACGAGATCAGTTCCAAACTGAAGGACTCGGAGAAACAGAGGAACCGGTTCATCAACAAGTTCAGTCTTCCGATCATTCATGACCTTAGCGAGGCCGGACTTGATTTTGAGATCAAGGGACGTACGAAATCGGTGTACTCCATCGCCCGTAAAATGAAGCAGCAGGGCGTTCCGTTCGAGGAAGTCTATGACCTCTTCGCCATCCGCATCATTCTGAACAGTGAACTGAAAAATGAGAAGGCAGACTGCTGGAAGGCCTATTCCTTGGTCACCGAGCGCTACAAGCCGAGTCCATCAAGGTTCCGCGACTGGGTGAGCCAACCCAAGAGCAACGGGTATGAATCGGTGCACTCGACCGTGATGAGCAATGATGGCAAGTGGGTGGAGGTGCAGATCCGCACCAAACGCATGGACGACATCGCTGAGAAAGGACTTGCGGCACACTGGAAGTATAAGGAGGTGGGCACGGGCAAATCCGGTGACGACACCAAGCCCCAGGAAAGCAGTCTGGACGGATGGTTGGCCCGTATCCGCGAGCTGCTTGACAGCCCGAACCCCAACGCCATCGACTTCATCGATGATTTCAAACTGAACCTTTTCGCAGAGGAGATTTTCGTGTTCACACCGAAAGGCGAGGTGCGAACGCTGCCGGTGGGCGCCACTGCTCTTGATTTCGCGTTTGAGATACACAGTGCCGTGGGCATGCGCTGCATCGGCACCAAGGTGAACGGCAAGCTTTTCCCGCTCAGCCACGAGCTGAAGAGCGGTGACCAGGTGGAAGTGCTTACCAGCAGCAAACAGAAACCCAAGGAAGACTGGCTGGCCTTCGTGGTCACCGCCAAGGCCAAGAGCAACATCAAGCAGGCGCTGAAGGAAGAGGCGCGAGCCATCGCTGCTGAAGGCAAGGAACTGCTTGACCGCAAATTGAAACAGTGGAAGGTGAACACCGACAACGAGACGGTGAACCGCATCTGCAAGCATTTCCGGTTGCAGACCAGTCAGGAGCTTTTCATCAAGGTGGCCAAGCGCACCGTGGATTTCAAGGACATCCGTGACTTCCTGGATCAGGAGAAATCGGCCAACCGTTGGTACAATGTCATCCGCAAAAAGATCGCTCCCAGCGATGAGAGCAAGAAGACCGTTGAAAAGGTCGATCCCCCAAAGAAAGGAGATACCATTGTGATAGGCGATGCCAGTCAGAAGGTGGATTACGTGCTGGCGAAATGCTGCTCACCCATACCCGGGGATGATATTTTCGGTTTTGTCACCATCAATGAGGGTATCAAGATCCACAGGACAAACTGCCCCAATGCCATCAATATCCACAGCAACTACGCCTATCGGGTGGTGCCCGCCAATTGGGCCAACAGTGAAGACCTGAAGGCATTCACCACCAATCTGCTCATCAAAGGCATTGACGATGTAGGACTGGTGAATTCCATCACCAAAGTCATATCCAGAGATCTGAACGTGAACATGCAGCGCATCTCCTTCGAGAGCAATGATGGTGTCTTTGAGGGACATATCCGGGTTCTGGTGGAGGGCGTTCAGCACCTCAACAACCTTGTGAACAACCTGCGCAAGGTGGACGGCATCAAGACCATTGTGCGCGAGGACATAGAAGCACAGAACTGATGGAGGTGATCGCCACGAATAGGAACGCCAAGTTCGAATATGCCTTCTTGGACGAGTTCACGGCCGGCATGCAGCTACAGGGTACCGAGATCAAGAGCATCCGGAACAAGGATGTGAGCATCGGTGAGGCCTACTGCACGCTGGTCAATGACGAGCTTTGGGTCATAAACCTGCACATCGGCCCTTATGAGCAGGGAAGCTACAACAACCATTCCCCGAAGCGGGAGCGGAAACTGCTGCTGAACAAGCGCGAGATCAAAAAGCTCATCAACAAGATGAAGGACAAGGGTCTGACCATCGTCCCCACCCGCCTGTTCATCTCAGACAATGGCTACGCCAAACTGAGCATCGCCCTCGCTAAGGGCAAGAAGATGCATGACAAGCGTGACAGCATAAAGGATCAGGACGTGAAGCGCGAGATGGACCGTGCCATGAAGCGTTGATTCGTCAGAGGCCGTAGCCGTATTTATCCCTCCAAAGCCGGGCCAGCCGCTCACGGTCGGCCTTCTCCCTTGCATTTTCCTGTGGCGTATAGATGGCCGTTCCTTTCAGCGCGTCCGGAAGAAACTCCTGCTCCACGAAATTGCCCGGATAGTCGTGGGCATACGCATAATCCTGACCATAACCGATCTCCTTCATCAGCTTGGTAGGCGCGTTGCGCAGATGCAACGGAACGGCCAGGTCACCTGTGGTTTCCACAATGGCCTTGGCATCCTTGATGGCGCGGTAGGTGGCGTTGCTTTTCGGAGAGGTGGCCAGATAGACCGCACATTGGGAAAGAATGATCTCTGCCTCCGGATAGCCTATCACATTGACCGCCTGAAAGCAGCTGTTGGCCAGCACCAATGCAGTCGGATTGGCCGCACCGATGTCCTCTGAGGCCAGAATGAGCAACCTCCGGGCAATGAACTTAGGATCCTCGCCAGCTTTCACCATGCGTGCCAGCCAATAGACAGCTCCATTGGGGTCGCTGCCACGCATGCTTTTGATGAAGGCGGAAATGATGTCATAGTGATTCTCACCATCCTTATCATAAGCAGGCATGTGCTGCTGCACCACGGTCATCACCGCATCGTTGGTAATCTCAATGGCTTTGCCGGGCATGGAGCGGACCACCAGTTCCAAGCTGTTCAGCAATTTGCGCGCATCACCGCCAGAGACACGCAGCAAGGCGGCTGTTTCCCTGATGGTAATACGTACCCCGGTCTCCTGCTCCAATCGTGCCCGTCCATTCTCAAGAAGGGACTCAAGCTCATCGCGACCAAGTTCTTTCAGGATATAGACCTGACATCTGGACAGCAATGCGGAGATCACCTCGAACGATGGATTCTCCGTAGTGGCACCGATCAATGTCACAATGCCTTTCTCCACAGCGGCAAGCAGAGAGTCCTGCTGTGATTTGCTGAAGCGATGGATCTCATCAATGAAGAGGACGGGCTTGCCTTTTCCGAACATGCCCTGTCCCTTGGCGCGGTCAATCACCTCGCGCACATCCTTCACGCCCGAATGAATGGCACTGAGGCTATGGAAAGGCCTGTCAAGTGTCTGGGAGATGATATGGGCCAGAGTGGTCTTCCCTGTTCCGGGAGGTCCCCAGAGAATCATGCTCGGAATAGTGCCTGAGAGAATCGCCTGTCGCAGAACCGACTGCGGGCCAATCAGGTGTTGCTGTCCACGATACTCATCCAAAGAACCTGGGCGCATGCGCTCGGCAAGGGGCACATTATCTGCATGAGTGGACATGGTGCAAATATCGGTGCCTTCAGTACGCGCATCTCCGTGAATGGCGCTCGAATCATCGGCCAGCTTCAAACAAATACCACTACAGCATCATTGCGAGATTTCAGCAGCAGGGTCGAAGCAATAGACCTCCACCAACTCTTTCGCCTCCAGGTTATTAAGACCACTGGCGATATGAAGATCCGCACAGGCCTGCTTCATCTGATTCTGAGCAATGAAAATCTTGGCCCTGTACAAGTATGGCTTATCGAAATCAGAATCAAGTTTGATGGCCCGATTCAGGTCCTTCATTGCACTCTTGTAGTCCTTCCTGCACAGATGAAGAAACCCTCTCAAAGCAAGATACTGGGCATCTCCATCGTTGATACGGATGGCATTGTCCAAATTACGCATGGCGCCCAGAGTGTCATGAATGGCCAACTCAGCCCTTGCCCGTCTGAAATGGGCCTCATGGAACTTCGGGTTCAGCATGATGGCCTTGTCGAAATCGGGAAGGGCATCATGGAACTTCCCTATGGAGAACAGCACCTGTCCGCGACTGTCGTACGCGTTCGGATAATCCGGATTCATCTCGATCACCTTGCTGAAGTCAGCAATGGCCCGCCTGTGGTCCTTGAGCTCCACGAAACAGTGTGCGCGGTAATTGTAAGCCTTAACCTCTTTAGGGTTAGACCCTATGGCCTTGTCCAGATCGTTCAACGCACGATTATGGTCGCCCATGCGGAGATACGTGGCACCTCGCATCATAAGGGCCTCCGCATAGTCCGGTTTCAGGGCGATAGCCTTGGAATAATGCATGATGGCCTGGTCATCCTGTCCCTCGTTCGTTCGGAGCAACCCCTGTAGAAAGGCCTCCTTGGAACTTTGAGCGAACACGCCCGAACACGAGGCAATGCAGAGCAATAAAATCACAGATCTGAACCGCATGCCATTTCAGTGGGCACACTTGTACGGGCAGTGACAGATAAAGGTTATCGCCCTCAGTTCTGAAGGGTGAGCAGGGCCTCTTTGGCCTGCATCACGCCATTCTCATAGGCCATTGCCAAGTCATGCGAGGCGCCATGAACGTCCTGCATTTCCAACCGGGCCATACCTCTGTTGTAATAGGCCTTTCCGTCCGCCGGGTTGAGATGAAGTGCCTGAGAGAAATCGCGTATGGCACCAGCCAGATCACGCATCTGCACACGGACTGCACCCCGATTCACATAAAGCTCACCGTCCTCGTCATTGAGCTCAATGGCCAAGGTATAGTCACGCATGGCAACATTGAAAGACCCCAGAAGAGCAGCGATCCGCGCACGATTGAACAGAGCATCCTCATGATGGGGCCTCACTTCGAGCGCACTCGAGAAGTCTGCATAAGCCAACGAGATGTTCTTTGCGAAGAAGTTGGCGAGCCCTCGATTATAGAGTGCATCGGCATTGTCCGGCTCCAACTTGAGTACCTCCGAATAGTCTGCAATTGCTCCTTCGAAGTCCTTGCTCTCGAACTTAAGGTCTCCATCAAGAATGAGCTCAGCGGCAGATTTCATCACTCACTGATTGCACTTGGAACGGATATAGTCATAAGCCTCCGAAACTCCCAGCTCACCGGAGATGCTCCAATCAATGCAGGCACCTGCCTTATCGCCAAGGAAACTCTTGGTGATGCCACGCTGCAGATAAGCGCGACCATGCTCCGAATCAATCTTGATGGCGCGGTTGAAATCCTGAACTGCGCCCAGATAATCACCCAAGGCCACCTTGGCCTCGCCACGGTTGTAATAAGCCTCCACGTTGTACTCATCGAGCTTGATGGCCGCGTTATAGGCCTTCATGGCCTCAACGAACTCCTTCTGCTTGCTCAGCGCATTTCCCAACCTGAGGTGTGCAAGCGGATTGTTGGCATCCAAAGCGATGGCTGTATTGCAATCCTCTATGGCACTCTTGAAATCCTTCAGATTGACGAAGACCGCGCTGCGATGCGCATGTGCCAAGCTGTTCTTGGCATCCAGTTCAATCACCTTGTTGAAATCCTGAATGGCCCCGATATCATTTCCGAGGGCCATCTTCGTTTCACCTCTTTTCAGATAGAAGGCCGGTTTCTTCTTCTCCTTGCTGATGGCATTGTCCAACGCAGTGAGCGCCTCCATGAAATTACCCTCACTGAAATTCTGGGCACCTATCTTGTAAAGATCATCCGGGGTCTGAGCGAACAGGGCTGAAGAGAACAGTAGCGCAGCAAAAAGGAATACGTTTTTAAGCATGGTCGTTTTTAGAGCGGCCAAAAATACGGTCAGCAGAATAATTCACAGGAAAGGGTTTCGGCAGTGCAGAGGAAATCAATCGCACTTCTCGCGCATGGCCGCCATCGGGGGCGTGTAACCCAGTTTCTGAGCCTTCAGCAGGTCATTGCAGGCCCCAAGGATGTCTCCTTTCAACATCTTCACCTGACCGCGCAACGCATAGGACTTTCCGTAGGACGGGTCGATGGTGACTGCCACATCCAAATCCTTGATAGCCCCATCGAGGTCGGAAAGTCCCTGCTTGGCAAGACCCCGCCCGAGGAAAGCCTCCTTCTCTCTCGGATTCAGCGTAATTGCAGTGGTATAGTCATCAATAGCCCCCTTGATATCGTTCAACTTCCGCTTCGCCTTCGCACGATTGGCATAGGCATCGCTGTAGTCACCCTTGAGCGCGATGGCCATATTGTAATCCTTCAACGCCCCGTAATAATCGTCCAATTCATCTTTCACGTAACCTCGGTAGTTGAAAGCCTGTATCAACCGAGGGTTTGCATTCAGTGCCGCATCCAAGTCTTTGAGAGCACCACGGAAATTCTGCATCTCGGCCTTGTTCCTCGCCCTCTGAAAAAACTCCTCTGCACTTTGTCCAACAGCCGAAAAAGCTGAAAAGCAAGTGATTAAAACGATAACGAGATATGTGGCTGAGGCGGTCATGAAGACCTGCAAATGTAAACGGTTTTACCGACTTTCGCACTATAAACTCCTGAACAACCCCGTTCCGAAAGCTTAATTTTGGCCAGAATTAAGTTTCTGCCACCATGTTTGACGAGCAATTGCTTCAGGCCATCGTAACCCGGTTGATTGACGGGATTGTGGTGATTGACAGGCAGGGAACCATTCTTACGGTGAACCCGGCCATGTGTGAGCTGTTCGGATTTGGGACCGAGGAGATGGAAGGACAGAATGTGCGGATGCTGATGCCTGAGCCGTATCACAGTCAGCACGACAACTACATCAGCAATTATCATCGTACAGGCGAGAGGCACGTGATCGGAGGTGGTCGGGAGGTGGTGGCCAAGAGAAAGGACGGGTCGCTTTTCCCCATCTTCCTCAATGTCAACGAAATGGAGCTGAACGGACAGAAAGTGTTTGCCGGGGTGATCCATGACATCAGCGGAAGAAAATTGGCCGAGACGGCCTACCGCGAGTCTGACAACAAGCTGAAAGCCATTCTCCAGACTGCTGTGGAGGGCATGATCATCATGGATCAGCGTGGAAGAATAGAACTCATGAATCCCGCCTCGCTAAGACTGTTCGGCTACAACGAGGGCGAGCTCCACGGGAAGAACGTGAAAGTGCTCATGCCCGAGCCGGACCACAGCAACCACGACAGATATCTGAAGGACTATCTGGAAACGGGGAGACGGAAGATCATCGGGGTTGGCCGAGAGGTCGTGGGGCGCAGAAAAGATGGCTCGCTCTTCCCTTTCTCGCTTTCGGTGAGTGAAGTGGAACTGCGTGACCGAACCATGTATGTTGGGATGATCCATGACCTGACGGCCGTGAAAGAGGCCCAGTCCCGTCTGGTAGAGGCCAACGCGGGCCTGGAGCAGAAAGTGGAAGAACGGACCGGGGAGCTGGAGCGCATCAACACAGACCTGATGCTCGCCAACGAGCGTCTGGAAGAGGAGATTGCGAAACGCAAAGAGGCCGAGGAGAATGCCATGGCCGCACTCGCCAAGGAGAAGCAGCTCAATGAGATGAAATCCCGCTTCGTGAGCATGGCCTCGCACGAGTTCCGCACCCCATTGTCGGGGATTCTCACATCCGTGTCCCTACTGGGTCGCTACAGCGCCCCCGAGCATGCGGAAAAGCGCGAGAAACACATCGCCACTATCAAGACCTCCGTAAGGAATCTCACGTCCATACTGAATGATTTCCTGAGTCTGGACAAGCTGGAATCGGGCAAGGTGGATGTGAATGTTCAGGATTTCCCCATGCGCCCCCTGATGGAAGAGTTCAGGGCCGAGATGCTCAATTTCGCCAAACCCGGTCAGAGCATCGACTTTGAGGATGATGGCAACGTGGACATCCTCAGGGCGGACAGACATCTGCTGAAGAACATTCTCATCAATCTGGTATCCAATGCGCTCAAGTACTCATCGGAAGGTCAGGAGGTGAAGGTCAAACTGGGGCGCAAGGCTGATGACCTGGTCATCGCCATCATTGACAAAGGCATGGGCATTCCGGAGAAAGACCAGATCCATATGTTTGAAAGGCTCTTCAGGGCCAGTAATGTCACAAACATTCAGGGTACAGGTCTCGGGCTTAACATCGTCAAAAAATATATCGACCTTCACAACGGCTCTATCGCTTTTGAAAGTGATGAGGGCAAAGGCACCACATTCACTGTCACCATACCCCAGCAATGAAGAAGATACTGCTCATAGAGGACGACCGCGTGATGCGAGAGAACACGGCCGAACTGCTCGAACTCTCGAATTTCAAGGTCATCACCGCAGAGAACGGCAAGTTCGGTGTGGAATTGGCCAAGACCTCATCCCCTGACCTTATCATCTGCGATGTGATGATGCCCGAGCTGGATGGTCACGGAGTGCTCTATCTGCTCAGTAAAGACCCGCAGACAGCTTCCATACCTTTCATCTTCCTGACGGCCAAGACGGAACGTGCGGACATACGTCAAGGCATGGAGATGGGTGCCGATGACTACCTGACCAAGCCGTTCGAGGAGCAGGAACTGCTCAATGCAGTGAACAGCCGTCTGCGCAGAAAGGAAGCCTTCGTCAACAGACACAGCAACGATGTGCAAGGACTCAATGCCTTCATTGATGAGGCACGAGCCATCAAGGAACTGGAGAACCTGTCCAAGGACCGCAAGATCCGAAAGTTCAACAAGCGTGACAATATCTTCTTCGAGGGGGACGACCCTCAGTCGCTGTTCTTTATCGTGAGCGGAAAAGTGAAGACCTTCAAAATGAACGATGAGGGTAAGGAATACACCGTTGGGCTGCACGGACCGGGCGAATTCCTCGGCTATCTGCCCCTGCTCACCAATTCAGGCCATGATGTGGCGGCAGCCGCCTTGGAGGACACGGAACTATGCGTTATCCCGAAGGAGGATTTTGTGAGCCTCGTCCACAGAAACCACGATGTGAGCATGAGCTTCATCAAAATGTTATCGAACAATCTGGCAGAGAAGGAAAGACAACTGCTTGAACTTGCCTATAACTCTGTGCGTCAACGTGTTGCAGAGGCCCTTCTGCACCTGAGCGACAAATATCGTCAGGGTGGTGAGGAACGCTTCAGCATGAGCATCTCTCGGAATGACCTGGCAAGCATGGTGGGCACCGCTACGGAATCGCTCATCCGAACGCTTTCCGACCTGAAGGACGAAGGCATGGTATCCATGAAAGGAAGCCTTATCAGTATTGAGGATGAGAAGGCCCTTCGCAGAGTTTATCATCGTTCCTTTTGAGCTCCTCTTAATTTTCAGGCGGCTTTTTCGCTATCGGAAGATTTTTTTTTTTGACGGGTTGAAATATGTCTGGGATATCAGCGTTCCTATCGGACGAACATAACATCTGAGCATGGCCCTGACCTTTACACTTCCCAAATCCCTATTGGACGAAACCCGCTCCCTCTGCAGCATGGAGGTTGAAGAGCTCTTGGACGACACTGAGCTTCTGAATCAACTGCTTGCTGAATTTCAAGACCTTGAGGTGCCGGCACCCGAAGGAGCCATTGACCGTGCGATGGCCTACAGTGCCTCGCACAAGGTCGCAGCATCAACAGTACTGAAGGGCAACCACGTGATTTTCTTGAACTGAACCGCCTCCAGGTTGTTCCTTTGGGCGAAATGACGCACCAGAGATTCAACATTCGGGTTTACGGTCTGCTGGTGAGGGACGACCACGTGCTCGTGTCGCACGAGCTCATTGCCGGAAAATCATATGCGAAGTTCCCTGGTGGAGGACTCGAATTCGGGGAAGGCACCAAGGACGCTGTGATCCGTGAGTTCGAAGAAGAGCTTGGCATCAGTATGCGGGTGAGGGCCCATTTCTACACCACGGACTTCTATCTGCCATCAGCGTTCGACCCAAGAGACCAGGTCATCTCCATTTACTATCTGGTCGAAGCAGAGCTGTCGGCTCCCCTGCCCTTCCACCTGCCGTCACCCAGCGAGCAGGAACTGATGACAGAACCTCAGTTGTTCCGATGGTACCCTATAGAAAGATTGAACGATGAACTGATACAACTTCCTGCCGACCGCGTGGTGGTCCGCATGCTGCAGGCCGCAGGCCCGCTTGACCTTTAATTTCGCGCCCCCCTTGCTCAGGACCTTGACCGCCATGCCCTTAAGAACTGCCGCAGCCCTTCTGCTACTCCAACTGTCCTTATTGCTGCCCGCAACTGCCCAGCGACACGGGCAACCGTCCTCATCGCAGATCTTCAATGCAGTGAAGAAGCTGAATGTGTTGGGCAATGTGCTGTATCTGGCCGCCCATCCGGACGATGAGAACACGCGGTTCATAGCCTGGTGTGTTAACGAGCGGTTGATGAATACACACTATCTGTCACTCACTCGGGGAGATGGCGGGCAGAATCTCATTGGTCCTGAACTTCGTGAGGAGCTTGGTCTCATCCGAACCCAGGAACTTCTTGCGGCCAGAAGGGTGGATGGCGGCACACAGTCGTTCACCCGCGCCAATGATTTCGGATACAGCAAGACTGCAGAGGAGACACTCACCATCTGGGACCGGCAACAGGTCCTGGCCGATGTGGTGTGGACCATCCGGAAGATACGCCCCGATGTGATCGTATGCCGTTTCCCGCCTGATTCGCGTGGCGGACACGGACACCATACCGCCTCTGCCGTGCTGGGCATAGAGGCCTTCTCACTTGCAGCCGATCCGAAATCATTCCCAGAGCAGCTGAAGCATGTTGAGATCTGGCAGGCCAAACGTATTGTAACGAATACGGGCAGATGGTGGAATGCCGAAGTGAGCGCCAATGACAGAGGCGTAGTGGCACACGACATGGGCACGTACAGCGCGATACTTGGCACGTCCATCACTGAGATCGCTGCATTGAGCCGCAGCTGCCACCGCAGTCAAGGTTTCGGAAGCACTGGAACACGGGGAGAACAACTGGAGTTTTTCGAGCACCTGAAGGGTGACACGGCCCGCTCGTCCCTTTTCGATGACATCGACATGGGCTGGGAACGTGTGGGCGATGCAGGCGGAATCCGTGAGCTTTGTACTCAACTGGAAACCGAATACGACCTTGCCGCACCTCACCGAAGCATTCCGAAACTCCTTCTCCTCCGACAGGAGCTGCAGAAAATCAAGGACAATTTCTGGAGAACAAGGAAACTTAGCGAAGTGGACCAGCTCATCCGGCATTGTGCGGGTCTTTTCCTGGAAGCCACTTCGGATAATCATGCGCTCACCGTGGGCGATTCCATCCGGATTAAACTGGAGGCTGTGAACCGAAGCCCCGTGCGGATGCAGTTGCGTTCAGTCCATGTTCCCGAGCTGGGAATCAAGGACGAAGAAGCACTGGCGCTGACCTTCAACAGTCGTACAGAACTGAAATATGCTGGCATCATTTCTCCCAGCTCACAGGTTTCGCATCCGTTCTGGCTTAGAGATCAAGGCTCGGAGGGCATGTACCGTGTGGACGACATTCTCATGACCCATCTGCCGGAGAACCAACCAGCCTTCGCGCTCAACATAGGAGTTGAGCTGGATGGCCAGATGCTGAGCTACGTGATTCCGGTCGACTATAAATGGAACGACCCTGTGACGGGAGAAAAGCATCGCCCAGCGGTGATCACTCCGCCTGTGACCATGTCTTTCAGAACGAATCTGGAGGTACTTACCACATTGGAACCAAGAACAGTGGAGATAACGGTGCGGGCATCGCGAAGCGAACTCTCAGGCGTGCTGAGCGTCTCGGCCCCCAAAGGCTGGACACTGTCCGATGCGGTGCAGCAGATCCGATTCTCAAAAAAAGGTGAGGAAAAGCTCGTGAAGTTGATGCTCACCCCGCAATCAGGTGCCGTGAATGGTAAACTGAGCGCCCGCTTCATCGTTGACGGCCAAGAGCATGGCCTGGATCAGCGGACACTCACCTATGAGCACATTCCCACGCAGGTCCATTTCCCAAAGGCGGAATGTCGAGCCGTACTCATCGACATCAAGCGCAAAGGTGAGCGCATCGGATACGTGGCAGGGGCAGGTGATGCTGTGGCCGATGGTCTGCGCGCCATGGGCTATCGAGTGGATGAGCTGACGGAGGCCGACCTCATCCCCGAGAAACTTGGCGTTTACGATGCCATAGTGACCGGTATCCGATTCGTGAATGTCAATGAGCGGGCTGCTTTCATCATGCCCACGCTGATCAACTATGCCGAGAAAGGTGGAACCGTACTGGTGCAATACAACACCTCTCGCGCCCTGGAAACAGGAATCATGGTGCCCTATCCTATTAAACTGAGCCGCGACCGTGTGACCGAAGAAGACTCCCCTGTCTCCTTCTTACTTCCTGAGCATTCTGTCCTCCATCATCCCAACGTGCTTGACACATCCGATTTTGAAGACTGGGCGCAGGAGCGTGGCCTCTATTTCCCCAGCGAGTGGGACAGCCGCTATTCCGCCCCATTGCGCATGAATGACAAGGGCGAGCAGCCGAAAGACGGAAGCCTGCTGATTGCCCCTATCGGAAAGGGTTATTTTGTTTACACGGGACTCTCCTTCTTCCGTCAGTTGCCCGAGGGTGTGCCAGGCGCCTATCGTCTGCTGGCCAATCTGCTATCGCTGGAAAAATGAGATGGGTTTGGTGCTCGTTCGATGAGCTGACCAAGGAGCAGCTCTATGCGGCCATGCGTCTGCGACAGGAAGTGTTCGTGGTGGAACAGGAGTGCCCATATCTCGATGCGGACGGACGCGACCTCGGCAATCTCCACCTGCTCGGATATGACCGGGAAGGACTCGTGGCCTACTCGCGCGTGCTACATCCCGGTGTGCTTTATCCCGAGGTGTGCATCAGCAGGGTGGTTAGTGTCCCGCGTGTGCGCAGGACCGGTGTTGGACGGATGCTCATGACCGAATGTCTGAGCAGAGTGGAACAGCACTTCGGTAAGGTGCCCATCCGCATATCAGCACAGGCCTATCTGCAGCAGTTCTACGAATCGTTCGGATTCCACTGCACAGGAAAGGAATATCTGGAAGATGGCATCCCGCACAAGGAGATGCTGCGGCCTTGAGCACAGCAGGCGACCACTACTATTTCTTCTTTTTGAGCCGCTCGTAATCCTGCTTGCACTGCTCCTGGAAGCTGGCCTGCTGGTGCTTCACGCGTTCAGAGCGGTCGCTCGTAAGCCAGAGTTTCCATTCCCCATCCGACTTTTCCCTCCTGATGGGCGAGGACTGCATCTGGGTGGCCGACCCGGCCGGGCGACCCACCGAACGAGTTTCGCCCGTGGACGAAACGAACGGCCTAGACTGAAGCCCCTTCATTACCCTTGAGTAGGATTTCCACTCCTGCTCATCATTACTGCTACCCCTTCCCTTTGCCATGATGCACTGTTTATTCCGTCCGTTCTCTGCTGCCAATCTGCCTTTTTGCAGGGCCGCGAAGTTATCAAAGCGCAAGCAGACTTCCATAACGCCTTGCGCTTTTGGACGAATGCAGCTGAAGTACTCCCCGATTGTTGGACAGTTAGCAAAGAGCACTAAACTTGACCGTCATGATGCTGATACCCAGTTCTGCACCATCTGAAGCCCATGGGGAGTGAGCAGACTTTCGGGATGGAACTGCACCCCGCACGCATCATACTGCTTGTGACGAAGCGCCATCACCTCGCCCTGCGCATCTGTAGCAGTGACCCGGAGCACATCGGGCAGCGAATGCCTGTCAATCACCCATGAGTGATAGCGGCCAGCGGGGAACTCCTCGGGCAGGCCTCGAAACAGGGGTTCAGCGGCATCAGACACCCGAACAGGTACGGCCACGCCATGAAGCACCCGGTCAAGATTTTGCAACCGTGCCCCGAAGGCTTCCCCGATGGCCTGATGACCAAGGCATACCCCAAGAATCCGTTTGATAGGCGCATAGCGCAACAGCAGCTCAGGCATGATGCCCGCATCCTTTGGAAGTCCGGGTCCAGGCGATAGGATGATGGCATCGAACTGCCCCACTTCGTCCAGAGTAATGGCATCATTCCTGTGCACTGTCAGATCAGCGCAGAACTGCTCCACGTAGTGCACCAGGTTATAGGTGAACGAATCGTAGTTGTCGAGGATCAGAGTTTTCAAATCGGATATCAGAAGGCCGACCCTTTCTTGCCCCACTCGGCCACGTCCAACTGATAGACCACGCCCACCCTTAGCATGAACATGGTCTCGTAATGGGAGAAGGGGTGCTCAGAAACACGGTCGGAAGGATAGGCGGAGTTGCGCGACTCCGTGGAGATGACGTCCCCAAAACTGCCCGGCCCAGCACCCAACCCGAAATGGGCAAAGAAATTGCGATGAATATTGGCACGCACCCCGATGCCGAAATGATGCGCCAAGGTGTGGTTCTCGGCATCGCGCACCGCACCATAGACCCGACCATCAAGTGCGGTGATGCGCACTTCCCTGCGCACTCCGTGGAACCCGTAATTGAGGTCGTAGAAAAGATAGGGCGCAAAGAGGCGGTGACTGCCGATAGGGAACCAACTGTAGGTGAAAGCCGCGCCCAACCGAGCCCAATTATCGGGATGCGTGAAGAGGTCGTGATGCCAGATGTGCACACTGAGGGCCAAGGAGTGCTTTCCGCGTGTATGAACCACACCAGCACTGATGAGTCCGCTCTCGGTGTAAGACAGGAGCCCATAGTTCACCTCAATGCCCCAGAGCGGTGGCCGAAGTTCATTGCGGATGGAATCTGCGTCCTTGGCAAACCCGGTGAGCACCGTGCAGAGCAGCAGGAAGAGCATGAAGACGTGGCGCATCAAGAGGATTTCAGCTTCCAAATAACGTACTTTCACGCCATCTGAACAACGAACCATGCCACAGGCCACAGCCGACCTCTGCGACAAGCACATTGAACGCGTACAGGTGCTTGACCCCATGCTTTCCGACTTTGGAGGACTGGGCATGTTCGAAGGTGAAATCGTCACCCTCAAGATTTTCGAGGACAACACACTGGTGCGCACCATGCTGGAGAAGGACGGCTCGGGCAAGGTGCTGGTAATCGATGGGGGCGGCTCATTCCGCTGTGCTCTGGTGGGGGACCAACTGGCCGAACTTGCCGTGACGAATCACTGGCGCGGCCTCATCATCTACGGATGCGTGCGTGACACGAGGCAGATGATGGACATGGAGCTGGGCGTCAAAGCCTTGGCCGCATCTCCCGTTAAAAGCATCAAGCGCAACGAGGGACAGGTGAACATCCCAGTGCGGTTCGGTGGCGTGGATTTCATTCCGGGAAATTATCTCTACGCTGATGAGGACGGGATTGTGGTGGCAGAATGTCCACTGCTCTGAACAGGGACATCCAGAGTGCAAAGCGGCCTTAGCACCTACACAGTACCTTTGACGAGTGCAAAGGACACTCCCCTTTCTTATCGCGCTGTTGGCCATGCAAGCTGTCTTCGGACAGCAGAATGTACTGACAGCAGGCATTGAGTTCCAGCCCATCTTCCCAGTGTCGTTCCTCAACACGGCCGATCAGGAGGTGCGTGACTCGCAGGGCAAAGTCACCACGCTGCTCTCACCCCAGTTCAGTTTCTCGGCCGGGATGGTGGTGCGTTGGGGCTTTCACAAGCGCCTCTCTTTGGAAACAGGTATCAACTTCGTGCAGCGCAACTATGACCTCACGCTGAGCACCGACACCTTTTCAGGGACTTCAGACTTCAGAATCATTGGCTATGAGATACCCGTGAAGGTGCTGGTTTTCGTGCCCTTGGCCAAGAAACTCTATATGAATGC
The DNA here is from genome assembly GCA_964488095.1 of uncultured Chryseobacterium sp. GTDB lineage: Bacteria > Bacteroidota > Bacteroidia > UBA10329 > UBA10329 > UBA10329. The sequence continues at coordinate 14,774 of CAZATP010000022.1, read as the reverse complement.
GGCTGGTGGACTGCAGATGACCTTCTATCCTTCCGACATCTTCACCTCCGACACCTATTTCCGTCATTCCGGCCTGAGACTCGGGGCCGGCCAGTTCCTCCATGGAGGCGGTATCGCCAATCTCGGCTTGGAGTATCGCACCGAAAAGGCCGGGTTCTTCTACTTAGGAGCCACCTATCACGTAGGCTTCGGAGACATCTATCGCAGCAAATTCCAGTATCTTAGCAATAACACCGAGAGCGAGGCGATGACCGTTATGATCAACGGGAGCTATCTAACCTTCGATGTGCGCTATTTCTTCTATTCACATCCTATCCAGAAGAAGGAGGGCAAGAAGAGAAAGTCACGTAAGCAACGCCTTAAAGATGCCGGGTCAGACGAGTGACCAACAGGCTACGTTGTTCATTGCCGGTTGACAGTTTCCATCTGCGCAATCCATCTGCGTGAAATGCGTAGAGTACTTTTGCACTCAACGTAAAATCCAACATGAACAAACTCTTCTCCACCATCACGCTGAGCGCATTGGCGTTTACAGCCATCGGACAGAACGTCCAGACCGAGAACTTCAACGGTTGCGCCCTGCCCTCGGGCTGGACTAATACGGCCGTACAAGGCACGAATACATGGCAGTTCGGTGCTTCGGCACCAGCAAGTGGAGCAGGCGGCAGTGTGGATGGCACCTGTTTCGCCTTCCTTGATGATGATGCGCTGGGCAGTGGCGCCCCTGCCATTGTTGCAGACCTGGAGACACCGACCTACGACCTTTCGGCCTATGGCATCGCTGAGTTCCGTTTCGACTATATTTTCGAGGACATTGCAGGTTCTTCCCTGAGCGTCTCTTTCTGGAACGGCTCTTCTTGGGATGTTGTCTGGACCGAGATCTCCGATCCGGGCTGCTTCGGATTCTATCCTGACTGTGCACCCCGTCAGGCAGCCATCTCCATGGCCGGATATATGAATGCGGACTTCAAGGCAAAGTTCACCTATAATGATAACAACTCTTGGGCCTGGTGGGCGGCCATTGACAATTTCGCCATCTATCTACCGCCAGCAGTGGACGGTGCACTTGTAGGTATCGCATCTCCAGTTTCAGGTTGCGGCATGGCGCAGGAGACCGTTTCGCTGCTCGTTTACAACAATGGTCAGACACCTATCACTGCTGTTGACGCCAGCTACACCTTGGATGGAGGCAGTCCAGTGTCAGAGACCTTCACAGTTACCATTGTGCCGGGTGATACCGCCACTCTAAGCTTCGCCACCCTAGCAGATGTCTCTGCACTCGGACCACATGCCATCGATGCCACCATCATTGTGAACAATGATGCCGATCCGGCTAACGATGCCTTCGCTTCCGATTTCATCAACATCCCAGTTCTCGGAGCCTCCCTGCCCTACTTTCAGGATTTCGAGAATGGTGACGGGGGTTGGGTTGCAGGTGGCACGAACAACACATGGGCCTTGGGGCAACCTTCAGGTACATTTATAGATGCCGCCTTCTCGGGGGTTACCGCCTTTGTGACCAATCTGGCAGGTCAGTACAACAATCTTGAGAATTCCTTTATTGAATCACCTTGTTTGGACTTCTCCTCATTGGTGGTGGACCCTGTGCTCCGTTTCAAGCACATTTTCACTACCGAGGCCTGCTGCGATGAGGGTTGGGTGGACATTTCGTATGATGCCGGTATTACTTGGACACGCCTGGGCGCTGTAGGAACAGGCGATAACTGGTACAACGATCAATTCAACAACTGGTGGAATGGCACATCAGGCAATTCTACCGAATGGCGCACTGCCCTCCATCTGTTGGACGGTGCTGCTGGTCAGTCATCCGTCAAAATCCGTTTCTTCTTCAGCTCAGATGGTTCTGTGCTTGCTGAAGGGTTCGGAGTGGATGACATTGAGATTTTCGAACAGCCTGCCATCAATGGAGGCATCACCCAGATTGTTAGCCCAGTAACCGGCTGCGGACTTGGTCTTTCTGACGTGACCGTGGTGATTACCAATTTCGGTGAGAACGACCTTTCCAACTTCGATGTGTCCTATGATGCGGGTAACGGTCCTGTGGTGGAGCAGTTCACTGGAACCATCGCAGGTGGACAGACGTCCACGTTCACTTTCGCCACACAGCTTGACCTTACAGTGAGTGGCGCTTACACCATCACTGCCAGCACAGATGTGCCAAACGATGGTGACAACGGCAACGATGCCCTGACCGTGAACATCACCAACAGCCCTGTGGTAGCGGGTCTTCCCTACGTGGAGGACTTTGAGACCAGCGCAGGAGGCTGGTATGGTGAAATCGAGAGTGGCGATTTCAACTCATGGGAATGGGGGCAGCCAGCAGGTCTTTTCATTGATGCTGCAAACTCCGGTGTGAATGCCTGGGTGACGAGCCTTGCCGGGCAATATCAGAACAACGAGAACAGTTATCTCGTCTCCCCATGCTTCGATTTCAGCGCGCTGACACTAGACCCTATCCTCAGCTTCGCGCACATCTTTGAAACGGAGAGCTGCTGCGATGAGGGATGGGTGGACCTTTCTGTGGACGGTGGCGTGACTTGGACCAAAGTAGGAACCTTCGGTGAGGGGGAGAACTGGTACAACAACGAGTTCAACAACTGGTGGAACGGAAGTTCCGGTGCCGCAGGTGCATGGAGAAACGCCAGCCACATCCTTGATGGTGCTGCAGGTCAGTCATCTGTCAAGATTCGCTTCTTCTTCGGTTCCGATGGTTCGGTCGTGGCCGATGGCTTCGGTGTGGACGATGTGCGCATCGAGGAGCAACCTTCCACCAATGGTGCGCTGATCTCTATCGACAGCCCTGCTTCCGGTTGTGCCCTGAGCGCTACCGAAACGGTCTCTGTCACCGTCACAAATCTGGGTTCGGACGACATCAGCCCTATTTCCATCAGCTATCAGGTGAACGGTGGCGAAGTAGTTACACAGGAGTGGACCGAGACGCTCTCCAGCTTCCAGACCGGCAGTTACACGTTCGATGAGACCCTTGACCTCAGTGTGGCAGGTGACTATACCTTAACCGCTTGGTTCAATGTGCCCGGAGACGGTGACACGGAGAATGACACCCTGAGCACTCTGGTGCAGTCCGTGCCTACCGTGAGCAACGTGCCCTACTTCATCGATTTTGAGAACGGCACAGGCGGTTGGACGGCCTCTGGTACCAATGGCACGTGGGAATTGGGAGGGCCTCAGGGCAACCTGATCAATACAGCTTACAGTGGTGAGAATGCATGGTCTACCAACCTCAACACACTGAACTATGCCAACAATCAGCAGTCGTACCTCACCTCGCCCTGCATCGACTTCAGCAACGTGACCGATGACCCCATCATTGATTTCGCCATTATCTACAACACCGAGGCGGGATGGGATGGAACAGTGCTGGAGGTGTCCATTGACGGAGGTACCAGCTGGAGTGTGCTGGGCACAGTAGGCTCAGGTATCAATTGGTACAACAGCGAATTCGATGGCTGGTGGGACGGCCAATCGAACGGCAACACCACTTGGATGATCGCACAGCACATACTGGAGGGTGTGGCAGGTGAATCGGCCGTGCGCGTGCGCTTCAACTTCACCTCTGACGGTTCTGCAAACGGATTTGAAGGCGTGGCAGTGGACGATATCAGCATCTATGCCCAGCCACAGCTCGATCTCGCGGCCGTCTCCTTTGATGGTCCGAGCGATGGTTGTGACCTGAGCAACGGACAGGTGAGCTTCACTTTCTGGAACCGTGGACTTCAGACCGTTACAGGCTTTGAAGTGGGCTTCGCTGTGGATGGTGGTTCCTTGCAGACTGAGACTGCCAACGTTACACTGGCACAGGGCGACACGGTCACCTACACCTTCACTACGCAATTCGCAGACCTATCTGGAGTTGGTTCGCACACCATTGATGTCTTTACCCTGCTCAGCGGTGATGAATTCCCTGCCAACGATGCTTTCTATGGTGGCATCGTGGTGAACTATGGCGCAAGCACCCCGCTCTCGCAGAGCATCGCTCCAAATGCGGTAGTGAGCGAGACCTTGGTGAACGGAACCTCATCCACCATCTATTTCTGCGGCATTCAGTCCGGCCTGAGCGATGGCTGCCTCATGCTCGACAATGTGACCATAGGTTCCCTTGCTCATACGTTCGTGAGCGACATGACCATCTATCTGATATCGCCTGCAGGTGATACCGTGCTGCTGACCGCCAACAATGGTGGTACAGGCCAGAACCTTGCAAATGTGGTGTTCTCAGGCGGCTCGACCAACGACATCACCCTGCAAACGGCCGGTATCGCACCAGGCACGTACGCACCTCAGGATGAGAACGGTTTCAGCACGTTCTATGACGGACAGGACCCGAACGGTGGATGGACCCTCTACATTGAAGATGCCTTCTTCGGGGATCAGGGTGTGCTTGAGAACTGGTCAATGACCTTTGTGGACAACAGTCCCGTGGTGGTGCTCCCCTACTCCGACACCACCATCTGTCTCACGCATGTGCTGGATGTGACCGTGCCGGACACCTACGACTCCTATCTCTGGAGCACCGGCCAGAACACTCAGACCGCATCGCTCTTCGGAAACATCCTCGGTGTGGGTCAGCATGTGATCTATGTCTCGGTGGACCAGAATGGCTGTAGCGGCATCAGCAACAGTTTCAAAGTGACCGTGGACGCCTGCATCGGTGTGGAGGAGAACAGTGGGCTGCGTTCCGTGGGCCTCTATCCGAACCCTAACAACGGTCTGTTCAGCGTGAACGGGGAAATGGAGACCACCTCTGATGTCACCATCGAAGTGCTCGATCTTACAGGCCGTCAGGTGATGCCAAGTGTCATCATCGCAGGTGCACAGTCATTCAACCAGCCGCTGAATGCCGTTGAACTGGCCAACGGCCTCTATATGGTGAGAGTGAGCACGGACAAAGGTGGCAGCACGCTGCGCTTCTCCAAGCAGTAAGCCCAGATTCTTGCAAAGGCCCCGGAAAGCGTTCGCCTTCCGGGGCCTTTGTGTTATCACAATTCAGAAACATTCGCTGTAAAGACAGCTTTCCGCAACTTCGTCCGCTCAATCCCTTCTCAGCCATGAACAACCGCATCACCCGCCTCTTCGACATTCAGTATCCCATTATCCAGGCCGGCATGATCTGGTGCAGCGGTTGGCGGCTCGCCAGTGCCGTGAGCAACGCAGGCGGACTGGGCATCATCGGGTCTGGGAGCATGTATCCCGATGTGCTGAAGGAGCACGTGCGCAAATGCAAGCAGGCCACGGACCGTCCGTTCGCGGTGAACATCCCCCTGCTTTATCCTGACATCGACAAGCACATTGAGACCATCATTGAGGAGCAGGTCCCTATCGTGTTCTCATCGGCAGGAAGCCCGAAGAAATGGACGCCTATCCTGAAAGAACACGGCATCACGGTGGTGCATGTGGTGGCCAGTTCGGTCCTTGCCAAGAAGTGTGAGGATGCAGGTTGCGATGCGGTGGTGGCCGAGGGCTTTGAGGCAGGCGGCCACAACGGTCGCGAAGAGACCACCACAATGGTGCTCATTCCGCAGGTGGTGAGGGAAGTGAGCATCCCGGTGATCGCTGCCGGTGGCATAGGAACAGGACGCAGCATGCTTGCGGCATTCGCACTCGGGGCCGAGGGCGTGCAGATAGGAAGTCGTTTTGTGGCAAGTCCGGAAAGCTCGGCCCACGACCTTTTCAAACAGGCCGTTATCGATGCCAAGGAAGGCGACACGCAGCTGAGCATGAAGAAACTGGTGCCTGTGCGCCTGCTTAAGAACCGTTTCTTCGAAGAGGTCAAAAAGCTGGAGGACCGCGGTGCCGAAGGAGGCGAGCTGCTCGAACTTCTGGGCCGTGCCCGTGCGAAGAAAGGCATGTTCGAGGGCGACATGGATGAAGGCGAACTGGAAATCGGACAGATCTCCGCCTACATCGATGCGATGAAACCCGCTGCGGAGATTGTGAGGGAAATCGTGGATGAATTCAACGCGGTGAGCGCAGAACTCGGGGCGTTGCGGCTGTGAGACCGATATGGGCGACTACCCTCAATTTTCAATTCTCTGCCAACGAGGGTGTTCTCACCCCTTGATGAACCCGCCTCCGATGACATCATTTCCGTCATAGAACACGGCCGACTGCCCAGGGGCGATGGCACTCACCTCCTCCATGAAACGCACCTGCACCTCTGTGCCACGCTGCGATATCCAGGCCTTGCTGCCCGCGTGCTTGTAACGCACCTTGACAATGGCCTCCATGCTGTCAGGAATGGTGGCCAACTTCATTAGGTTCACGTTGCGAACGGTCATCTCGGTCTTCAACAGCTCTTTCTCGGTGCCGAGCACTACAGTGTTGGTATCGGGTAGGATGGCGGTAACGTACATCGGTTCGCCCAGCGCGATCTCCAAACCTTTGCGCTGACCAATAGTATAGAAAGGATAGCCGCGGTGCTTACCCAGCACTTTGCCTTCGTTGTCCACAAAATCGCCACCGTCCACACGCTCCTCCAATCCGGGCACCTTGCGTTTCAGGAAACCACGGTAATCATTATCCGGGATGAAACATATCTCATAACTCTCGCTCTTGCGGGCCAAGGCCTCATAGCCCAGGTCGAGGGCCATCTGACGGATATCCTTCTTGTGCATTTTCCCAAGCGGGAAGATGGTGCGTGCGAGATTCTGCTGACTGAGCCCCCAGAGCACATAACTCTGATCCTTGCTCTCATCCAGCCCCTTGGAAACGATGTAGCGTCCTCCCTCCTGTCTCACCTGTGCATAGTGACCTGTGGCGATGAACTGGCAGCCCAGCTGGTCGGCCCTGCGTAGGAGTGCGTCCCACTTGATGTGCGTATTGCAGAGCACACACGGGTTGGGCGTGCGGCCAGCGATATACTCGTCAACGAAATTGTCGATGATGTGGTCACCGAACTCGCCTCGGATGTCTATGATGGTATGCGGAAACCCATGGTCCACGGCCAGCTGTCGCGCATCATTGATATCATCGAGGCTGCAGCACCCGGTGGTACGTGTGTTTCCGCCTGCCGAAGCATAGTCCCATGTCTTCATGGTCACCCCGATCACCTCATACCCCTCCTTGTGCAGCAGCAATGCCACGACACTGCTGTCGAGCCCACCGCTCATGGCCACAAGTACCTTGCCTTTGCTCATTTTATCAGGATATTCGGGTATCAGATCAGTGAATCAGATAAATAAGGTCGACCATGCTATCCATGGATTTCGCAGGTGCAAAGGTCGGAAAAGAGCAAGGGCAATTGTGCGAAGAAACAATGGAGTCAAGAAGAAGGTCAATACGCCAATTGCCTATTTCTTCCAATCCACCGTGCTCTTCAGTTCACCGTTCTCCCAGATCTCGACCTTCTCGGTCGAGCCATCCTCGCGGTAGTGAGTCACCTTACCGTTGAGCAGATCATCGGTGTACCATCCCTTGGTCTTCAACTGCGTTCCGGTGAGCTCCTCTGTCACCTCGTCCGGGCTACCCATCTTTCCAGGGGTGACCTTGGTCTCGAACTTTCCCTTGTCATACCACTCTTTGAACTCCCCATTGAGCTTGCCCTTCTTGTAGGTCTTCAGGCTTTTGGGAATTCCGCTCGGGAAGAACTCCTCAAACTCCCCGTTCTGCGGGCGGGTGGTCTTCATCACTCCGTTCACGTAGCCATCCTGTGTGCGCACCGAACCGTTGAGATTGAACATGAGCCATGTGCCTATGCGCAGACCATCGGCATAGTTGCCCTGCACCTTGGGCTTGCCATCGTCCTGCCAGATCTTGAACGGACCGTCCAGATTGCCATTCTTGTAATTGGCCTCTATCCAGGGTTTGCCATTGCCATGGAACTTGTTCCAAGGTCCGTGCTTCACGCTGTCGCGGAAATGGGTCTCCTCACCCAATTGTCCGCCTTCCAGATAAATGCGTTGCACCCCGTGCAGAAGGTTCTGCTTGTAGGTCTCTTCCAGCACCAGGATTTCCCGGTCGTTGAAATACTGCCAGAGGCTGTCCTTCTTCTGACCGCGATAAACGCCCTTCGCCTGGATCTTACCGTTGGGGTGATAATGGTGCGAAGCCACGCTGCCGTCCGGAGCGTGATTGTTGGTGGCCTTCAGCTTTCCGTCCGTGAAATAGTATTTGAACAGGCCCACGGGACGGTCGTCCTTGAACTCGCCCTCGTAGCGCACCTGACCATTGGGATGCAACTGTTTCCACGGGCCCTGCTTCCTGCCTTTGGCGTCCTTGGCATTCTCCTGGGCCAGAGCGGTCTGCAGACCGAACAGGGCGCACAGCAGAAGGAGCGGAACAGAGAGGGTTCGGAGGTTCATCGGCCGGCAAAGTTATGGGCAGCGACCAGAGTCAAAAGCTGTGCCTGATGGAGTTGTGAACGCGTGCAGTCCCTAAAGATTTGCATGGCACGCACTCAGTTTCTCGACCCGATGATATCGTGCCCCACCAGACGGTCATAGCGCATGCCCATCTGACGGTGGTAGAGATAAAAGGTATAGATCTGACGGGCCTGCAGGAACGAAGCCTCCATGGGTTCCACGGTGCCCTCGGTCTTCCCGTCCTCCAGAAAGATGTACTGATAATTGTAATAGCCCTGTTTGAGGAGCATGTTGGCCTCATAGGCCTTCGCCTTGTAGTTGTACTCCATCCGGAACTGCGGCTGAATGGCCCAGTCGCTGAGACCACCGAAGATGTAGACCCCGCCATGCAACAGTGGCTGCTCATAGAGCAAGCGAAAATGCACCATGGCATAATCGCCCTCGGTATGCGGGTAATTGCCCTCCCTGAACTCGATGGAATAGGCCCCGTTGATGTCCATCTCCGAGATGTACTGGTTCTTTGGGAACGGCTTGTCGTCCATCAGGAAGACATGCGACAGCAGAGAATCGCGGTCGCGCCAGATGGTGCGCACGTTGGCCGGTTGATAGCGCAGGCTCCGGATGTCGATCCAGCGGAACTCATTCCCGCCCTCAAATACCACATCGCCCGAGTTATCATACTGCAACTCCCTGTCACGGATGAACATGGGTTTCAGGTCGGTCTTGATATTGTCCCATCGGTAATTCTGCTGCACATGTAGAGCGATGTCGCCCATCGGATTGCGGATGTCGAGTTTCGGATGCTTGACCGTGATATTCATCTGATGATGGGTTCTCCGCTGCTCGATCTCAAGAGGCATGCGCACCTCGGCCTCAATGTCGACCAGCTTCTCATAGACCCTGAACCTCCGCGTGATGACCGGTTTCTCCTTATCGAAATCGGCATAGACCAGCAGCACATAGTTGCCCGACACCTTCAATTGCATGTTGCGGTTCGGGATGGTGAGCGAATAGTGGATGTACTGCTTGGCGGCATTGACAGAGAACTGCCAGTCCGTCACGTTGTCCTCCATGAAACCACTGATGTATTCCATCACAGGCATGTCGGTGGGCTGCCAGTTACGGTCGCAATGGACCACGGTGAATGAAAGGTCGTTGTACTCGGCCCTGAGGTCATCGAACTGTAATTCCAACTGCTCTCCGCCATCCAAGCGTATCACAGGCAGACTCAGGTTAACGCCTTTGATATTGAAAAGTACAGTGCGGATGCTCGGCAAGTAGACACGATCCTCGTAGCGCGTGAAACGTTCTTCATAATAATCATCGTCCTGAGCCTTGGTCACCACCGCGAATGCTTGGCATACCAATAGGATGAGTAGCGTGGGAAGTCGTTTTTCCATTCGTGGTCAAAGGTAGCCCTTGAAGGCAAGGACCACGCCACAATGGTATCTGCAGCAGAGGAGACAAGCGGTCATCCGCACCTTTCCGATGTGCTTCGGACACCGCTCTCAGTTTAGATTGGTTCTAAATTAGAATGGTCAGAAGGCACCCCATCGGGCCATGGCGTTTATTCTATTTTTGCCCGCGATTTTTCAGGACAGAAATCCCGTTCCACAACTATGTCAAAGGACATCAGTATTAAACGAGGCCTCGATATCCCCTTGGTCGGGGAGGCCGAGAAAGTGACAGGGACCGCAGAGCGCTCGGACATCTTTCTCATCAGACCGGAAGACTTTAAGAATCTCATCCCGAAAATGCTGGTGAAGCAGGGTGACGAGGTGAAAGCCGGGTCTCCACTCTTCTTCAGCAAGGACCATCCTGACCTGAAGGTCGGGTCGCCAGTGAGCGGTGAGGTGGTAGAGGTGGTGCGCGGTGACAAGCGCAAGATCCTCGGTGTGAAGATCCTTGCCGACAAGGAGACCCGCTACGCAGAGTTCCCCTCTGCAGACCCATCGAACATGAGCCGCGAAGAGGTGCTTCAGCGCATGTTGGACCAGTGCCTGCTGGCGTTCGTGAAAAGACGTCCGTATGGCACCGCTGCCCGTCCGACAGAACAGCCGAAGGCGATTTTCATCTCAGGTTTTGACAGTGCCCCCTTAGCTGCCGATGTGGATTATCTGTTGCATGGCAAGGACAAGGAGTTTCAGGCAGGCCTGAATGCTCTGAGCAAACTCACCTCTGGCAAGGTGCACCTTACGCTGCACCGCACGCACACCACTTCGGAGGTGCTGAAGAACGCGAAGAAGGTGCAGATCAACTGGATCAGTGGTCCGCATCCTTCCGGCAACGTGGGCGTGCAGATCCATCACATCAGTCCCATCAATAAAGGTGAGGTGATGTGGACAGTGGCCGCGCAGGACGTGGCAGTGATCGGAAAGGCCTTTATGACTGGGCAATACGATGCCTCACGCATCGTGGCTTTGGTAGGTTCAGAGGTCAATGCCCCGAAGTATTACAAGATTACTCAAGGTGCATCCATCGCATCGCTCATCAAGGGTCATGTGAAAGATGGCAAGCTCCGCGTTGTAAGCGGAAATCTGCTTACCGGCACGAATGTGGGCAAGGACGGACACCTCGGCTTCTTCGACAGCACCGTTTCGGTGATCCCGGAAGGGGACCATCCTAAGTTCTTCATCACAGAGGGATGGGCAGGTGCCGGACTGAACAAGCACAGCGCCAATCGCAGTTACTTCTCCTGGCTCATGCCAGGCAAGAAATACCGCTTGGACACCAATACCAATGGTGAACGCAGGGCCTATGTTACCACGGGTGAATACGAGAACGTTTTCCCGATGGACATCTATCCTCAGCATCTGGTGAAGGCCGTCATGATCGGTGACATCGAGCTGATGGAGAACCTTGGCATCTATGAGGTGGACGATGAGGATTTCGCCCTCTGTGAATATGTCTGCACATCGAAGACCCCTGTGCAGCAAGTGATTCGCGAAGGACTTGCCCTGATTGAAAAAGAGTGCGGATAACCGAGAACACGAAGCGCTGAAGATGAAATTCCTGGAAGACATTTTTCATAATGTGAAAGCTCCCTTTGAGAAAGGGGGCAAGTATGAGAAGTACGGCAACGTGCTTGTGGCCATCGATGCCTTTGAGACCTTCCTGTTCACTCCGAAAGAAGTGACCTCCAAGGGGGTGCACATCAAGGACGGTATCGACCTGAAGCGTACCATGAGCACGGTTATCATGGCCATGGTGCCCTGTCTCCTGTTCGGTATCTACAATGCCGGATTCCAGCATTTCCGTGCGCAGGGCATCTTGGATGCCCCGTTCTGGGAGATGGTGGCCATGGGTGCTTGGAAAGTGTTGCCCATTGTCGTGGTGTCCTATGCCGTGGGTCTCGGAATCGAATTCGCATTCGCGATGAAGAAGGGCCATTCGGTGGAGGAAGGTTTCCTTGTGACCGGAATGCTCATCCCATTGGTGGTGCCTGTTGACATTCCCCTTTGGATGGTGGCGGTGGCCACTGCCTTTGCGGTAGTGTTCGGCAAGGAGGTCTTCGGTGGAACAGGTATGAACATCATGAACGTGGCGCTCACGGCCCGTGCGTTCCTCTTCTTCGCCTATCCGACCTACATGAGCGGTGACAAAATCTGGGTTCTGGGTGCAAGCGAGGCCGCAGGCACACCGGATGCCTTCAGCGGTGCCACCATTCTTGGCGACCTTGCTGCTAACCAAAAGGTGACCTACAGCGTTTCTGACATGTTCTTCGGGTTCATTCCTGGATCAATAGGTGAGACCAGCACATTCGCCATCCTAATCGGTGCGGCCATTCTCTTGCTTACGGGCATCGGTAGTTGGCGCATCATGCTTAGCGCGGTGGCCGGTGCATCGGTGATGGGACTCATCTTCAACGCTGTAGGCGCAAATGAGCTTATGGCATTCCCATGGTGGCAGCACCTGATCGTAGGTGGTTTCGCCTTCGGTGTAGTGTTCATGGCCACTGATCCAGTTACCGCTTCGCAAACAAATACCGGCAAATTGATCTACGGATTCCTGATCGGCCTGCTGGCCATTATGATCCGTGTCTTCAACCCGGCCTATCCGGAGGGCATCATGCTGGCCATCCTGTTCATGAATGTGATGGCTCCGCTCATCGACCACTATGTGGTGGGCGCCAACATCGCCAAGAGACTTAAACGCGCTACTGTTAAAACTGCTTAACCGGACATGGCACTCGACATCAATAGCAATAAGTACACCTTCGGCTTCTCGGCTGTCATGGTGGTAGTGGTGGCCGTGCTGTTGGCCGTCACCTCTGAAAGTCTGAAGCCGCTGCAGAATGCCAATGTGAAGCGGGAGAAGATGCAGAACATCCTCTCATCCGTGGGTGTGAGCGCAACACCAGAGGAGGCTGAATCGCTTTACATGGAGCTGATTACCGAGTCGTTGGTACTTGGGTCTGACGGTGAGATAATCGCAGCTCCGAAGAATGATGCTTTCGATATCGATGTTCTCGGCCAATACAAGGACAAGGCGAAGAAGGATGAGGATAAGGAATTCCCGCTGTTCATCTGTAACAAGGAAGGTAAGACTTCCTACATCATCCCAATGGTGGGCACGGGCCTGTGGGGACCTATCTGGGGCTACATGGCTATCGCAAGTGACGGAAAGACCGTTGAAGGTGTTTCGTTCGATCACAAAAGCGAGACACCCGGACTTGGCGCAGAGATCAATCAAGGATGGTTCCAGGCCCCGTTCGTTGGTAAGACCATATTCAACGCAGCAGGTGAGTTCGCTCCAATCAAGGCTGTGAAAGGTGGTGCAGCAGATGATGACATGCACGGTGTGGATGCCATTTCGGGCGGCACCATCACAAGCAACGGTCTAAGCGCCATGATTGAGAATACGCTGAAGATCTATACTTCCTATCTTAAAGGACTTCAGTCTCCAGTTGCTGACATTGCCCCACTGGCAGTCGATTCCCTTGCCGTTGACAGCCTTGCCATTGATTCTTTGAATGTTCAAGTGATCCAATAAGCACTGACCATGAGTACAGCAGTAGCAGAACCCAAAGAAGTGAAGGCTCTATCAGAGCCGATGTTCTCCAAAAAGAACTTGAAGCTCATCACCGACCCCTTCAATGACAGCAACCCTATCACCGTACAGGTGTTGGGTATCTGTTCGGCCCTGGCCATCACCGTACAGGTGAAGCAAGCGATTGTGATGGGACTTTCGGTGGTAGTGGTGACAGGGGCATCGAATCTTATTCTCTCCCTCATCAGGAACTACGTCCCCAATCGGATACGCATCATCGTGCAGCTGGTCATTGTGGCAGCACTCGTAATCCTTGTGGACCAGACTTTGAAGGCCTTTGTCTATGATGTGAGCAAGGCACTTTCTGTGTTCGTAGGTCTTATCATCACCAATTGTATTGTGATGGGACGCATCGAGGCCTTCGCACTAGGCAACAAGCCTTGGCCATCGTTCGTGGACGGTATCGGTAACGGTCTTGCCTACGGTGCCATACTGGTGATTGTGGCCGTGGCACGTGAACTTTTCGGCTCGGGCAAGTTACTTGGATTCCAAGTGATTCCGGATGCTGTATATGCTGCAGGCTACGTGAACAATGGCCTGATGATTCTTCCCCCGATGGCATTAATCACCGTGGGATGTATCATCTGGATTCAGCGCAGCAAGAACACGAAACTCATCGAAAAGAACTAATTCCTACTGACCATGGAATATCTGAATACGTTCGTCAAGGCGATTTTCATTGAGAACATGATTTTCGCCTATTTCTTGGGAATGTGCTCGTATCTGGCCGTTTCCAAAACTGTGAAGACGGCTGTGGGCCTTGGCCTTGCTGTGATTTTCGTCCTCGGCTTCACTGTACCTATCAACTATCTTCTTGAGAACTACCTGCTCAAAGCCGGGGCCTTGCAGTGGTTAGGAGAGAACTATGCCTCCATCGACCTAAGCTTCCTAAGCTTCATCATGTTCATTGCCGTGGTGGCATCGTTCGTGCAACTGGTGGAGATGGCGGTGGAAAAATTCGCCCCTGCCCTCTACGCTTCACTTGGCATATTCCTGCCGCTCATCGCAGTGAACTGTTCCATCCTTGGCGGTGCACTTTTTATGCAGGAGCGTCAGTTCGCCAATGTGGGCATGGCCACCATCTTCGCCTTGGGCTCTGGTGTGGGATGGTTCCTAGCCATCATCGCACTGGCAGCCATCCGCGAGAAATTGCGCTATTCCAATGTTCCCCCGGCATTGCGCGGTTTGGGTATCACCTTCATCGTAACTGGACTTATGGGCATTGCTTTCATGAGTTTCATGGGCATCACGCTTTGATAACCACCTACTCTAAACGGATATGATACTTCTCAACATCTCCTTCATCATTGCTGTGAGCGTGGTGGTCTTCATGGCCATCATAGCAGTGCTTGTGAGCCTGCTGCTCTTCGCCAAGGCTAAACTCTC
>CAZATP010000021.1:0-58978 GCA_964488095.1 uncultured Chryseobacterium sp. | reverse complement strand
CGCTGCCGACCTACCACACCACTGCTCTGCACATGAACGACCTGTCGAAAGGTTACTTCGGAGAAGAAGGCATGTTGGCCTACGTGGGTGGTGTACAGCGTCAGGAGATCCGCAAAGGAGTGGCCTGTGTGAAACACCAGCGCATGGCAGGTTCGGACCTGGGTGATGACCACAAAGAATTCTTTGCTGGCGACAAGGCCCTCAAGGCCGGTGGTGCGAAGAACACAGCGAATCAGTTCGAATCAGCACACTGATATTGAAATTTCCCGTTGCCGAACATTCGGCATGATTTGCAGAAAGGCCCCGTTCTCCGACAGGAGGGCGGGGTCCTTTTTGTGATTACCTGATTTCATCTTGCTTTCAAATTAGGCTAACTTGGCGGCTATGGAAGTTCCTTTCCCACAAGGTGAAACCAAAAGCCACAATCCCAACCGCATTCCTCCAAATGAGAGAAAGTGGAACATCATCCTGTCTATTGTTCTCATTCTTATAGGAAGTATGGCCCTTATGGCTGACGACCTGCCTATAACAGGAAGAGGATTTGGAAGATGGTCGAGGGGACATTCTTCTACAGTACATTTTCATGGCGAAACACTTTGGCTCTTCTTTGGAGCGGTAATTTGCGCCAGTGCCAATATGATGTCAGTGGTTGTGGACCACTATGACAAGAGAAATAATGAAATCAACTACAAGCGATTTGCTAGGACAACTGAGGCTTTAGGCTGGGCATTGCTGTGGGCAGCATTTCTTCTTGAAGCAATTGTATTCCAAAAGGCGGTCGTTGTTCATTGAATTCCCGTTTCAAAGACAATGGCTCTGCTTTCCGAGAACTGAATTCCTATGTGATGAACAGGCCATTGTGAAAAAGCCACGGTCGGTCAAAGGACATGCCCCTGTCCCGCCCCTTTAATTTTGGCACGAACAAAATGGAAAAGACCATGAGAAACATCCAGTTATCCGTATTTGGCCTGCTTGCCTCCGCACTCATTCTGAGCGGTTGCAGCAACATTGAGATTGTGAAACGCAGGCATATGCCCGGTTATCACGTGGAATTGACCAAGAACACGAAGCAGGCCAAGCCTGCGAAAGAAGACCTGGAGGTGGCCAGTGCAAAACAGGATTTTGAAACTGCCGAGGTACGCGAGGCACAGGTGGAGACCACCGCACCGGAGCAAGAAGTGGTCATCGCATCTGCTGCTCCCATAGCGACATCCGCGCTGGTGGCGAAGCCCAAGGCATCCAACACCCACTCTTCTACTGCTACCACAACTGCATTGGACAGGGGCTTGGAGTTCTTCAAACATGAACTGGCCGCCACGCGCACGGCCCTGAAACCATCGCCTGTGAACCGCAACACACATTGGATGGCCTGGGTAGCCTTTGGAGCGGGTCTGGCCTCCACGCTGTTCGGGTTCATCGGCCTGATCGTGGCGTTCTTCGGCATCCCGATGTGGTGGTT
Source organism: uncultured Chryseobacterium sp. (assembly GCA_964488095.1). Lineage (GTDB taxonomy): Bacteria > Bacteroidota > Bacteroidia > UBA10329 > UBA10329 > UBA10329. Next base: position 57,519 of record CAZATP010000021.1, on the reverse strand, counting down.
GGCCATACTTTTCGGCATCACGGCCATCGTGTTCGCGATCATTCACTCGAAGAACAACTATCAGGGAGAGACTTTCCGCAGGCTCGGTCTGCTCTTCGGCATCATCGGTGCAAGCCTTGGCCTGATCGGACTGATCATCTGGGCGCTGAGAACTGCGGCCGTTTTTGTAGTCTGATAAGCTTCGATCGCTGTGTAGAAAGCCCTTCGGATTCCGGAGGGCTTTTTTTATTCCAAACCTTGGATACCTTCAACCCCATGTCTGACCACCGCATTCTGGAAGAACTGAGGGCCGCACAGCGAACCTTGGAGCTGTTCATTGACAACCCTGAGGCCATCCGTGCCATTGCCAACGCTGCGGACCTCCTCGCAACGGCCGCAACATCCGGAAAGCGCATCTATACCTGCGGAAACGGGGGCAGCATGAGCGATGCGATGCACTTTGCCGAGGAGCTCAGTGGACGGTTCCGCAACGACCGTCCGCCCATTGCGGCCGCGGCCATATCCGACCCCGGCCACATCACCTGCACGGCCAACGACTATGGATTCGAGCATATTTTCTCGCGCTACGTGGAAGCATTCGGCCAAAGTGGCGATGTCCTTCTGGCCATCAGCACAAGCGGCAACTCGGCCAATGTGAACAATGCAGCCAAAGTGGCCCGCACGAAAGGCATGAAGGTGATCGGCCTCACAGGAAAAGATGGCGGCTCGCTGGCCCCGCTCTGCGATGTGGAGATACGCGCACCCTTCTCCGAATTCTCAGACCGTGTGCAGGAGATTCACATTAAGGTGATTCACATCCTTGTGATGCTGGTGGAACAGGGTCTGTTCAAGAAAAACTGACCCCTCCCTCCTATTTCAGCACCAATCGGGAGTGGGAGAGTGCACCATCCAGACGCACGGTGAGCAGATACATCCCTGTCGGTTGAGCCGTTAGGTCTATGGTGTGTGCATTGCTGTTCACCGTCTGACGGAGCAACGTGCGCCCGACAAGGTCATTCACCTCCAGCACTGCGTTGACCACCTGCTCTTGGAACTGCACGGTAAAAATCCCCTCACCCGGATTGGGGAACACGGTGAATGATGCAGCTTCCTGTTCCTCCACACCCAATTCGCAAAGCGGCTGACTCACGGTAAAGGTGCCGAACTCATAGTTGAACACCGAGCGCACGGTGTCGGGCCCATTGGGATAGAACACTTGGGTGAGCGGATTATCCACATTCCCATAAATGACCTCATAGCCCACCACGCAGCGGTACTGACCTGAATTGGCCTCCGTAGCGTTGTTCACTGCCAATTGATTGGAGGTCTCACCTTCCAGATCCTCACCATCCTTCTGCCATTGATAGGTGACGGGAATGCTCGATTCCATACGGAGGGAGAAACTCTCCATCGGACAGAGCACCGCATCGCCTGCTCCTACCATCTCGATGTCGGGATACACGAATCGTCCCAGAGCACTGCGGTGATCGCTGAACTCACCGAGTTCCCATAGCACGGGGTCAAGGCTGCGCATGGTAATGACCTCATTGGTACTCTCCAGCGCCACGAGATGTGACTTGTCGCCCCATGCATTATCAATGATCTTCCCGAAATCTCCATCGAAAGTGGAATTGGGATAACCGATCGGGTGCGGGATGTAGGGCCCGATGGAATCGAGCATGGCGGGATACAGGTTGAATCCGTGAATGGGTGACACATTGAAATCTCCACCGAAGATGACAGGCTCACCATCAGGAATGTCCTGTGCATCGATAAAGTCGCGCATCTCGCCCATCTGCGAGCGTTTGGCCAAGATGTCGTCCTCCTGCCCGCCCGCATCCATGTGCGTGCCGAACAGGTGATAGCGCTTGCCGAGCTTGTTCACCTGTGCATACTTGATGCCCTTGTTGGCCAAGCAGTCCTGCGAAGCCTGTCCGCAGAGCGAGAAATCAAAATCCGCCTCCATCTCAATGGGCCAGCGGCTGAAGAACATGACCCCTCCGTTCCAAGGAATAGGGATGATGGAGTTGTTGGGGTTAAGAATATCAGTGTGATATGGGAACCCAGCGGCCTCCATTGCTGGAATGAGGTCGTCCTCTCGGGGATTATCGTCAAACACCTCGCAGTACATCACCACGTCCTGATATGGAGATAACTGTGCGGGCAGCAGCGCTGCACGGTCGCTCGCCTGCGCAAGTCCGCTGACCCCGAACGGCAGCATCTGAATGTTGTAGAACATGGCGTTCATGATGTTCGGGTCGTTGAAATCGCTCTCCGCGATCTCGTAAATGGGCAAGTCGTGAATGGTGAAGAACACGTTGCGCTCCTGGGTGTCATCGGCATTGTCTGCGCGGTACCGAATCACTACGTCCTTTCCAAAAAGATTGGTTTCCACCTGCTGAAAATCAGGATTAGCGGTCCAAGGCTGCGAGAATCCCGGACCTGAGATGGCGAACTGCATGGAGGTGCCTGTGGCCTGGCCCGCCAGTCGCATCCGGAGACGGAGCGTATCCACCGCCCCTTGGAGCAGCACCTCGATGACAGCCGTATCACCTTCGGCCACGGAAGCATTGGTGCGATTGCAGGTGAAAATGTTCACGGGGGCCTCATCCCACCAGCCGAGCACCGTATCCTCCAACAGCGTCCATTCCGAAGAAGGGACAGCCGCCTCACCGCTCTGCATCACGGCAATGTTGAAGTCTTGCCAAGTGCTGTTGCGCACTCGGAAGGTGCTCTGTGCGAAGCTCTGCGAGGCCATTAGAAGCGTAAAACCAACGATGATGAATGTTTCCCTCATGTTATGCGATTGTTAAGACTGCCAAGTTAGAAATTGACGAATGTCAAAACACCTGAGGCGCGGAGAGAACCAAAAAAGGCGCTAATGGTGCCGTGCGTCTATTTTCGCAGCCTCATCAATCATCCTTTATGTCATGAGCATGCGCCAAAGAGTCCTGTCAATTTTCATCATGCTGGCCCCCGTATCGGTCATGGGGCAGCAAGTGCACCGCTGCTTTACGGTAGAAGCCATGGACCGTATGGAACAGCAGTATCCCGGCCACCGAGATGCTGTTGAGCGCACTTTCCAGGATGCTAAGCGGTTTGCGCAGTCTCAGCAGCGCTTTGATGAGGTCTATGTGATTCCCGTTGTGTTTCACATCGTCTACAACAACCCGGAGCACAACCTCGCAGACTCGGTCATCCTCAGTCAACTCGAAGTCCTGAACGAGGACTATCGCAGATGGAATGCCGATGCTGCGCTCACCCGGAGTGAGTTCCAGCCCGTGGCGGCCGATGCGGGCATACAGTTCGTGCTTGCCACTGAAGACCCGGATGGCAGTCCCACCTCCGGCATCACCCGCACACAGACCGCGACCACGAGCTGGTTCAGTTTCACGGAATTCATCCCCAATGGTATCAAGCGCAGTGCTGACGGAGGTGTGGACGCTTGGGACACCGAGCGCTACCTCAATATCTGGGTGGGCGACCTCTCCTTGTTCGGTGCACCGTTCATTCTTGGTTTCGCCTATCCGCCCGTAGGGGCTGCCAACTGGCCAGCAGACAGCGAAGCACCCGACCCTGCGCTTGAAGGAGTGGTGATCCACAACGCGGTGCTCGGACGCAACAATCCATTGGTGACCTCGGTGCTACAGACCAACACCAGAGGGCGCACCTGCACCCATGAGGTGGGTCATTACCTGGGTCTGCGGCACACGTGGGGCGATGGTGGCGGATTCACCGGTCAGGACGGATGCACGGTGGATGATGGCATTGAGGACACGCCCAACTGCGCAGAAGCTTCGCAGCAGCAGTGCAATTATTCCAATAACACCTGCACGGACAGCCCAATCGACCTGCCCGATCAGATCGAGAACTACATGGATTACAGCGATGAGGCCTGTCAGAACATGTTCTCACAGGGGCAGGTAGACATCATGCGGGCAGTGCTGGCCACGGTGCGGAATCCGCTGGTGACCACCATCCCGGCAAATGTGGAAGATGTTCAGCGCGGGCCAGCCCTCCATGTGTTCCCCAATCCGACCGATGGAATGCTCTCCATCCGTTGGGAGAATGGCGCAACCTCCCCAAAAAGTCTGACGGTCATAGATGCCATGGGCCGTGCGGTCCATTCGCAGCTCGTCACTACCGTTGGAAGAGTTGAACTCAGCCTCGTGCATCTGCCTTCAGGCATGTACACCATACTCCTTCAATCAGAGGGATTTCATGGAGCAGAAAGGGTGTTCTTGAGATAGAAATCGGCCCGTCCCTTTCATTACATTCGCAGAAAGCCTTGCACAGATGCTTGTAAAAACCTTCGGCAGCGCGGTCTATGGGGTGGATGCGAATCTCATCACCGTGGAGACCAACATCACCCTCGGTGCGGTGAATTTCTTCATGGTGGGCCTGCCCGATAACGCGGTGAAGGAAAGCCAGCAGCGCATTCAGGCGGCTCTGAAGAACAACGGGCTCAAATGGCCCGGTAAACATATTGTGATCAACATGGCCCCGGCCGATGTGCGCAAGGAGGGCTCGGCCTATGACCTTACGCTGGCGGTAGGAATTCTGGCAGCCTCCGAACAGATACCGCATCAGGAAGTGGACCAGTACATGATCATGGGCGAGCTGTCGTTGGACGGCAGCATGCGCCCCATCAAAGGGGCATTGCCAATTTCCATTCTGGCCCGAGAGAAAGGGCTCAAGGGCTTCATTCTTCCGAGCCAGAACGCCCGCGAGGCAGCGATTGTGGATGGCATCGATGTGTTCGGGGTGGACAACATCATGCAGGTCATTGACTTCTTCAAGGGTGAGAAGCCTTTGGAGCCCACAGTGGTCAACACCCGCGAGGAGTTCTTCAGGCACATCTACGAGAGCGATGTCGATTTCTCGGATGTCAAAGGGCAGGAGAACATCAAGCGGGCGATGGAGATCGCTGCGGCCGGAGGGCACAACATCCTGCTCATCGGCCCACCGGGCGCAGGTAAGACGATGTTGGCAAAGCGATTGCCGACTGTGCTCCCACCGCTTTCACTGCGAGAGGCGCTGGAGACCACCAAGATCCACTCGGTGGTCGGTAACCTGAGCAGAGAATCGGCCTTGATCGCACAGCGGCCCTTCCGCTCACCGCACCATACCATCTCAGATGTGGCCCTGGTGGGTGGAGGTCAAATCCCGCAGCCAGGAGAGATATCGCTGGCGCACAACGGGGTGCTCTTTCTGGATGAACTCCCAGAATTCAGCCGCTCGGTGCTCGAAGTGATGCGCCAACCGTTGGAGGACAGGAGAGTCACCATCAGCCGGGCACGCCTGTCGGTAGAGTATCCCAGCAGCTTCATGCTGGTGGCGAGCATGAACCCCTGCCCCTGCGGCTACTACAACCATCCCGACAAGGAATGCGTGTGTGCACCGGGCGTGGTGCAGAAGTATCTGAACAAGATCAGCGGCCCGCTGCTCGACCGCATCGACATGCACGTGGAAGTGACGCCAGTGCCCATCAACGAACTGGCCGAGGCGCACACTTCGGAAAAGAGCGAGGAAGTGCGCAAACGGGTGATCAGCGCGCGGGAGGCACAGACCGAGCGTTTCAAAGGACAGGAGATCCATTGCAACGCACAGATGGGCACCAAGACCCTGCGCGAAGTATGCGCGTTGGACGAAGCGGGCCGATCCATGCTCAAGAAGGCCACCGACCGCCTAGGCCTCAGTGCCCGCGCCTTCGACCGCATCCTCAAGGTGTCGCGCACCATTGCCGACCTCGATGGCAGCGACCGTATCCTACCCAACCACCTCGCGGAGGCTATTCAATACAGGAGCTTGGACAGGGCGAACTGGGCGGGGTAGTGCCTGCTACAAATTTCACTGCTGTTGATTCCCGACCGTTGTGCTTGGGGGCACAGACCCGAGTGTAGTTACCTACCTTTGGACCCGTTCCGCCAAATGACACGAGCGGGATACAGGTCTCACCAGCTCCTCACGCCTTGGACAGATGCAGTTTGAGCTCACCAGCGAATTCCTTTCCGCGCTGCGGGAGGACATGGAGCGGTTGGACAGCACTGCGGTAGCTGCCAAGGTAGAAGACCTATATCCACAGGACATAGCAGAGATCCTCGATGAGGTGAATCTCGAAGAGGCCCAGTTCATCTTCCGTCTGCTGGACGAGGAGACCCGGCCCGAGGTGCTCATGGAGCTGGACGAGGACGTGCGCAAGCGGTTCCTGCGCTCGCTCTCCACTGAGGAGATCGCCCAGTATGTGGACCTGCTCGACACGGACGATGCGGCCGACCTCATCTCCGAACTTCCAGAGGAACGCCAGAGCGAGGTTCTGGAGCAGGTGGAGGACGAGGAGCAGGCCAGCGACATTGCCGACCTGCTCACCTATGACGAGGACACGGCAGGCGGCCTGATGGCCAAGGAGCTCATCAAGGTGAACCTGAACTGGTCGTTGCCTCGCTGTGTGCGCGAGATGCGCAAACAGGCCGAAGAGGTGGACACCGTCTATACCGTCTATGTGGTGGATGATGATGACCGACTGGTAGGAACAGTATCCTTGAAACAGATGCTGATCGCGCCCGAGCGCACCGTAATCAAGGACATATACAACGAGGACGTGCATGCCGTGGAGGCCCACACGCCTGCCGAGGAAGTGGCCCAGATCGCAGAGAAGTATGACCTTGTGGTGATTCCAGTGGTGGACCAATGGAACCGCCTCATAGGCCGCATCACCGTGGATGACGTGATGGACGTGGTGCGCGAGGAGACCTCAAAGGACTACCAGATGATGAGCGGTATCTCGGAGAACATCGAGACCACCGACAGTGCGCTCATCATGAGCCGCGCCCGGCTGCCGTGGCTGCTCATCGCCATGGCCGGTGGCATTCTCGGGTCGCAGGTCATCGAGCAGTATGAGGGTCAGCTGCGGGTGTTTCCTGAGATGGCCATCTTCATGCCCCTCGTGGCCTCCATGGGCGGCAACGTGGGCATTCAGTCATCGGCACTCATTGTGCAGGGTCTGGCCAACAACACGTTGGGACGCGATGGCATTCTCCCCAAACTGCTCAAGGAACTCTCGGTGGGACTGCTCAACGGGCTGGCCTGCTCGCTGGTCATCCTGGGCTATGCCTACTTCTTCGGACATCCGCTGGCTCTGAGCATGACCATCAGCCTGTCGATGATCGTGGTAATCCTCTTCGCGGGGATTTTCGGCACGGTGGTGCCGCTCGGACTCAAGCGGGCCGACCTCGACCCCGCCCTTGCCACCGGCCCGTTCATCACCACGGCCAACGACATCATCGGCCTCTTCTTCTATTTTGTCATTGGCAGGCTGATGTACGGGCTGTTGGTGTGAAAGCATTTGTCACTACTGTCGCGGTAACAGTAAAATGAGCTTAGAATCAAACACAAACTTGGGAAACTGGTTGGCAGAGTTAAACGGGAAGACCGTGGATCAAGTATTCCAAGTGGACTTCAATAACTACCGAAACGAAGACGACTATTTACCTTGGCTTTTCCTGATTACCTTTTATGACCTCAACAAATTTCTAGAGATACAAGGGGACTTTGATGGAGAACATATCGGAATGGTCCTACGGGACATATCAGGACTTGACCAAAAGTTAAAGGATAATGACCTAAGTGACTACCCTGACCTTTGGAGGGTTTATGAAACAAGTTTAGACGAAACTATCGGCAAAATTTTGGGGAAACAAATCAAGTTTGTTGAATATGGAATAGATAAAGCAGTATTAGATCTTATTGGAACCACGGTAAGTGAACAACAGCCTATCTATTATTTCCTACGATTATACTTCGAAGCTACTGTCTTGACAATATTTGAAGGACACGCTACGGGACTAGGCGTTTCAGACGACCCATACGTTCAGTTGAATCTAGAAGAATACTGTGAAGTATTCGTTGCGAAGTAAGTAATCTGCCTCACAGCGTTAGAAATAAGAAAAGTGTACCATTTTCCTACTATCCCTTTTGCCTATTTCCTCCATTGCCGAAATACTCTACTTTGACGACCGCGATGAGCATCCTTTTCATTGACACCGTCCATCCCTACCTCGAATCGCATCTGGGACGGATGGGTCACACCTGTGTGGACGGTACGAAATGGTCGCGCAGCGAGATCATCGCGCAGGCGCACCGCTTCGATGGCATGGTGATACGTAGCCGGGTGAAGATGGACCGCGAGCTGCTGGATGCCGCCAAACAGCTGAAGTTCATAGCCCGTGCCGGGGCCGGCATGGAGAACATCGATGAGGAATATGCCCGCCTGATGGGCATCCGCTGCATCAATGCGCCCGAAGGCAACCGCGATGCGGTGGGCGAGCACGCCACCGGCATGCTGCTCTCGCTGTTCAACCGCATCAACACGGCCGACCGCGAGGTGCGCTCGGGCCTGTGGCTGCGCGAGGAGAACCGGGGCGTGGAGCTGCTGGGGCGCACCGTGGGCATCATCGGCTACGGCAACACCGGCCGCGCCTTCGCCAAGCGGCTCTCCAACTTTGGGGTGCTCATCTATGCCTACGACAAGCTGAAGAAGAATTACTCGGACGAGTTCGTCATCGAGACCGGCATGGGCAGCATCTTCGAGGAGGCCGATGTGGTGTCGCTGCATGTGCCCCTCACCGAAGACACCTATCATCTGGTGAACGATGAGTTCTTCCAACGACTGCACAACCCCATCTATCTCATCAACACCTCACGCGGGCCCGTGGTGGACACCGCAGCCCTTGTGCGCGCCATGGAGAGCGGCAAGGTGCTGGGCGCCTGCCTCGATGTGCTGGAATATGAGAAGTCCTCGTTCGAGCATCTGACCGATGGCCAGGCCCCCGAGCCGCTGCTCTATCTGCTCGACAGCCCCAAGGTGATCCTCACCCCGCACATTGCCGGATGGACGCACGAGAGCCACATGAAACTCTCGCAGGTGCTGGCCGAGAAGATTCAAATCGCGTTTCCTGGCGAATGAGGTGCTAACTCAGCTCTTTCTCCAAACTCTGTCACGTATTGGCGGACTAAAGGCTCGCCACACCATTGAAGCCTTGCCTAACGCAATGGCTCGGATGGACTGAGATGAAAGCCGAAGTGGACAAATCTGCGATCGGATTGCAGATTTGTCCACTTTATCAAAAAAACCTTTGGTCACAACGGATTGCGCGTGGACAGCCCTTCCACGAGCTCTCCCACCGTCACCCGCACCTGCTCGCCCGACCTCATATCCTTGAGGCCGATGACGTTCTCGGCCATCTCGCTCTCACCCACCATCGCCACGAAGGGGATACCGAGGCTGTCGGCATGGCCGAACTGTTTCTTGAGCTTGGCGGCATCGGGATACAGCTCGGTGGCGATGCCCGCCTCGCGGAGCTGTTTCACCAAGGGCAGGCAATAGGCGGCCTCCTTCTCCCCGAAATTGGCGAACAGCACCTTGGTGCCCTCCTGTGCCGATGAAGGGAATAGGCCCGCCTCCAGCATCACGTCATAGATGCGGTCGGCACCGAAGGATATGCCCACGCCCGATACGTTCGGCAGGCCGAAAATGCCCGTGAGGTCGTCATAGCGGCCGCCCCCGCAGATGGTGCTGGTGAGTGTGTTGGGCAGGTTCGATTTCACCTCGAAGATGGCGCCCGTGTAGTAGTTGAGCCCCCGTGCCAGCGTGAGGTCGAGTTCGATGACGGTGTTCGATGAGATGAGGGGCTGCGCGGTGCCGATGACGGTCTGCACCTCCGCGATGCCCTTCTGGCCCAGTTCATTCTCCCCAAGGAAAGTGGCGAGAAAGGCCAGTTTCTGCTGGGTATCGCCTTGGAAACGGATGAGCGGCAGCAGTTTCTCTACGGAAGCATCAGAGATGCTGCGCTGCTGCAGTTCCTCCACCACCTTCTCCTCCCCTATCTTGTCAAGTTTGTCGAGGGCCACGGTGATGTCCACGAAGGCATCGGGTGCGCCCACCACCTGCGCGATGGCGGCCAGCAGCTTGCGGTTGTTGAGTTTGAGGGTGACAGGGATGTTCAACTTCCCGAACACGCTATCGATGATCTGCACCAGTTCAACCTCGTTCAGCAGCGAATCGCTGCCGATCACATCCACATCGCACTGATAGAACTCGCGGTAGCGGCCTTTCTGTGGCCGATCGGCCCGCCACACGGGCTGTATCTGGAACCGCTTGAACGGGAAGGTGAGGTCGTTGCGGTGCTGCACCACGTAACGGGCAAAAGGAACGGTGAGGTCGTAGCGTAACGCTTTGGATGATATGAGTTTGGAGACCTCAGAGGGGGAAGGAAGCATGCTGCTATCTCGCAAAACCTTCAAAGCAGCTTCATGGTATTGGAAAAATTCAGCCAAGTCAAGGCGAATATCCTTTCGCAATGTATCCTCAAACATTGATACGCCTACATAACCAATCAACCTGCTTTCACTTCGATTCCTTGGAATTTCCTCGATGAAGGGGCGAAAGACCTCGAACAACTTCTGGTAAATCTCAAATGGTTCTCCATCCAAAGTGAAAGCAGCCTCGACTTTCGACCAGTCAAAACCCTGTGATCCTGTTTCAGCAATTTGAAGAAGTGAATCAGTAATTCGTCTCTTTAAATCATCGAAATCCCCGAAATAAATCGAGTAGTCTGTCCATCTGGCTTCATTCAAGAGGCTCTTCAAATAATCCCCGCTATCAAGAATCTTGAAAATGAGCCTGTCGCCTTCCTCTCCATACTTGCCCATCAGGGTCTCGGAATTCTCCATGGCGGGGGTCTCTATCTGCGCGAAACCGTGGAGGCGGAAAACAGCCTTCACGGTGTCGAAGATGTAGTTGCGCCTTGCCATCTCGGCAGGGGAGAAATCGCGGGTGCCTTTTGGGGTGCTTGGTTTCATGTCATCTCGCTTCATTGTCCATAGTCGATAGTCCACAGTCCACGGGCGGTTGTCTGTGGTCTATGGACTATCGACAGTGGACTATCCTACCAGTTTCCGGTACTTGATACGCTTAGGCCCAGTGTCACCAAGGCGTTTCTTACGGTTCTCCTCATAGTCGGTATAGCCGCCCTCGAACCAATAGACCTGCGAATCGCCCTCAAAGGCGAGGATGTGCGTGCAGATGCGGTCGAGGAACCAGCGGTCGTGGCTGATGACCACCGCGCAGCCGGCAAAGCCTTCAAGACCTTCCTCCAGAGCGCGGAGGGTGTTCACGTCAATGTCGTTGGTCGGTTCGTCCAGTAGCAGCACATTGGCCTCCTGCTTCAGCGTCATGGCCAGATGCAAACGGTTGCGTTCTCCACCCGAGAGCACCTTCACCTTCTTGCCCTGATCGCCCCCACCGAAGTTGAAGCGGCTCACGTAGGCGCGGCTGTTCAGTTTGCGGCCACCCAGTTCAATCTCCTCCAGTCCGTCCGAGATGGTCTCCCACACGGTCTTCTCGGGGTCGATGTCCTTGTGCTGCTGGTCCACATAGGCGATCTTCACCGTGTCTCCCACTTTGAACTCCCCGCTGTCAGGCTTCTCCAGCCCCATGATCATGCGGAAAATAGTGGTCTTACCCGCACCGTTCGGGCCAATGATGCCCACGATGCCGTTGGGCGGCAGGTTGAAGTTGAGGTTGTCGTAAAGAAGCTTGTCACCGTATGACTTAGCCACGTTCACCGCCTCTATCACATTGGTACCGAGGCGCGGTCCGTTGGGGATGAAGATCTCCAACTTCTCCTCTTTGCCTTTGCTGTCCTCGTTCAGCAGCTTGTCGTAGGCGCTCAGACGGGCCTTGCTCTTGGCCTGACGGGCCTTGGGCGACATACGCACCCATTCCAGTTCGCGCTCCAGCGTCTTCTTGCGCTTGCTCTCGGTCTTCTCCTCCTGGGCCAGACGCTTACTCTTCTGTTCGAGCCAGCTACTGTAGTTGCCCTCCCACGGAATACCTTCTCCACGGTCGAGTTCAAGAATCCAGCCTGCAACATTGTCGAGGAAGTAACGGTCGTGCGTGATGGCGATGACCGTGCCTTTGTACTGCTGCAGGTGTTGCTCCAACCAATCGATGCTCTCCGCATCCAGGTGGTTGGTCGGCTCGTCAAGCAACAGTACGTCTGGTTCCTGAAGCAGCAGACGGCAGAGGGCCACCCTGCGTTTCTCACCACCGGAGAGCGTCTCCACCAATTGGTCATCGGGCGGACAGCGCAGGGCGTCCATGGCGCGCTCCAAGCGGTAGTCAAGGTTCCAGCCATCGTGCTGCTCGATGAGGTCGCTCAGCTCGGCCTGACGCTCGATGAGCTTGTTCATGGCGTCATCGCTCATAGGCTCCCCGAACTTCAGGTTCACCTCCTCATACTCCTTCATGATGGCCGCGATCTCGGCCACGCCCTCCAGCACGATCTCCTTAACGGTCTTCTTACCGTCCAGCTCAGGCTCCTGCTCCAAGTAGCCCGTAGTGAAATCCTTGCTCGACACCACCTCGCCCTGAAAGCTCTTCTCAAGGCCCGCTATTATCTTGAGCAGGGTCGATTTACCCGAGCCGTTGAGACCGATGATACCGATCTTGGCCCCATAGAAGAAGCTGAGATAGATGTTCTTGAGTACCTGTTTCTGTGGCGGATAGGTCTTGCTGACCCCCACCATCGAGAATATGATCTTGTGATCTGTGGACATGGTTGCTGATTTGGGGCGGCAAAGATAGCAGGGCCATCGGCCTGTCGGAAACAGAAAGCCCCGCCCTCCTTCAAGGAGAACGGGGCCTTCCAATCCGTATGGAGGATATCAGTCGATGAGCACCTTCTTGCTGATGGCATTGTCGGCATCGAGAATGCGGACGATGAACATGCCCTGCTCACCGCTCAGGTCGATGCGGTTCTGCTGCCCTGCGATCAGACGGCCCGCAGCCACGCGCTGACCGCTGAGGGTAAACACCTCCATGGTAGGATTAACAAGCTTCACACCGCTCAGGTCGATGGTCATAAGGCCATTGGCACCATACACGTTCACTGCATTGGCCGTGGCCTCTGCCAGACCGACCACGTCCTGGGTCACCTCGATACCGGTCTCCAACGATGCATAGAACTCGCTCGGATAGGTCACGCGGATCTTGTAGCCCGCACCTGCTGGGGTGTTGGCAGGAATCACCGCATTTATCGCACCGCTTGCAAGGTCTGAGGCCAGCGTACCGATGACCAACGGATTGGCGAAGCTTCCATTCGCATCAGACAATTCTGCTATGAAGCTTGCACTTCCGAGCGGAGTTCCCGGGGTAGAATAGTTCACCGTCAGTGGGAAACCCTCTGTGGCAGTGACAGGTGCCACCACATCTGATAGACTCGGGGTGATGTTGTAGATGAGTCCGAGATCATCGATGTAAAGCTTGGAACCGTTCACAGCAGTACCCTGCCCGCTTGAAGTTGCCGTGAAAAGGATATATTGCGGAGTGCGATTGTCCACGTAAGCGAACGGAACAGAGGCACGCACCCAACCACCTGTATTGGCTGTGAATGTGTGACCTGCCTGACCTATGACCTGTGCCGTATTGTTGCCCTGGCTGTTGCCACTCTCGGGCAGCGACCCCATGGTACCGGCCGTGAGGCCAGTGCCTTGGATATCATGCATGATGCAATCGAAACTACCGTTGTCATTACCGCTAGGCTGGTAGTTCGACCACACCACGAGCGAGTCCGGACGGTCGGTAAGGGCGGTGTAGAATGCATCATCATCCACCTTGCTGCGGATGTAGCCATCGGCAGCGCTGAGTGTGGGGGCCTCTAAACGCCCGTTGGTCACCACCCCATTGATAGTTACGTTGGTGATGATGACGAATACGTTCTTGGTCTCCAGCATCGCAGAGTAGATGCCGCCCGTTCCGGGACGCACCGTGGTTGAACGGTCAACCACGAAGGCATTGGGAGTGCTTGCGTTTCCACCACCTGTTTTGATCGAGTTCCAGTCCACAGGCTCACGGTTGTTGGTTCCAATGCCGTCCCAGCCTTCGAACCCTTGGTTCTCAAACTGTGGCTGAGCGATGGCCGCGCCTACCGCGAACATTCCGAATAGTGTGAGTAATGTCTTCTTCATGCTTCTGTTGTTTGGGTTGATTTCAGGGCTCAAAAGTGCATACAATACCCACCCTATAGTTGACATTCATCAACCTGAACATGCGTTCGGGAGAAATCAGCGTATGACGGACAGCCGGGCAGACCTGGACTGCCCCATGGCGGTCAATCGAACCATATAGATGCCTACATCCAGCCCGGACACATCCAAACCGACCAGCTGATCGGCACCGTGCAGTATGGCCGACCTCACTGCGACCACCTTCCCGTTGATGTCCATCACCTCCATCTGTGCAGTGCCTTTCATCCCTACCGCACGAATCATGGCCATATCTGCTGCCGGATTGGGATAGACCTCAAGTGCATCCGAAGAAAGTGCATCCTCCACATCAGTCACAATGTCCGTTCCGAAATAGGAACGCGCAAAATGGAACGCCTGAGGGCCGATCACCTTGCCGATGTGCCTGCCCGGGATATCGTCCATGGGCGGATGGATGCCGCCCCAGATGCGGGACAGACTGCACTGGTCCGAGGCATCGCGGTACGTGGCCCATTGAAGGACAACATCGGTGCTGGGCCCGGCCTCGAACTCCAAAAACTCATTGGCATGGGCCACGAATTCGCTCATCCCACCGGGGAAGAACGGATCACCAGTGAGCAGGGTCATGATCTCGGCCGCAGTCCGGGAGAAGGTGGAATGGCCAGAGATGTATCCCGCGAATGGAGGTGAAACGAAAGAGGCCCGTTGATAAGGATACCACCGCTCGGCAAGGATCCATCCTACCCCGGCCATGTCGGTGTCAAAATCGCTGATGAACCCGTGCCCACGCCATGTGTAGAGCTTGATCTTCCCGACAAGTTCAACGCTGTCCACCGCCAAGGGGTCGCCCTCTTCCACAATCTCGATGAACCCGGGAATGAGCGGTAGACCGGCCGGATGGTAGTTCGGATACTCCGGGTCTGAACTCTGACCGAGGTCGGCCATGAAGCGGATGGCAGAGATCGGGCGCAGATAATCATAGAATCCTTTGATGCCCCAGGCCGTGACCGCTGCATCATGCACCCCACCTCCAAGGGTGAAATAGCTTTTCACATCCCATTCCAGATCATCCATAACAGGACCCTGACCCATATACCGCTTCTCGAAAAGCGGATGGTCGCTCACGTGGTTCAGAATTTCGAACCAATGTCCCGGAGGAGTATAGGAGTTCGGTCCATCGGCCCAGAACTCGGCCAGCACTCGGGCATAGTCCCCGCGTTTCACCCATTGAGGCTGATAAGGCTGCCCAGTGGCAGGATTCACCTCGTATCCCTGCCCCGGGTCTCCTCCCTCCAGCAGATTGTGGAAGGACGGATAGTCATACATCGAGGTCGGATAGTCCTGGATATTGCCCATGGAGGCGGGTGAGACATCCCACATCACGCCATCAGCGGTGTCCAGATGCGATTGCCAAATGGATACCAAGAGAAAGTTCCACTTATAGAGGTCTGATTCGGCATCAACATTGCCTGTGTCCATGAAGCAAGGTGCTCCCGGGTCATTGTAGACCCACCAGTCAAAACCATCGCGTTGGTAGATGGTGAGATCGTCCTCTGTCATTCCGAAAGGGCGCACCAATCCCCACTCAGGACTAAGAAAAGGCGGTGTTCCACCTGGAATCACATTGCCTGCCTGGTCGATAAAACTGGTGAGCGACAGTCGCTGCCATCGGTTGGCATCTATGCAGTCCGGATTTCCAGGAGCCTGCGGAGACAGCGCATTGTTCCAAGGCTCGTAGTACTGATTGGTGTATGCCAACTGTTCGTTGGAACCATCCTGAAAACCATACTGGATGTAGCAGTTGGCAATGTAATTACCCAAATGGGCCGCTGACCCTGTTGTGTAATCGAGGGAGGTTATGGAGGTGCTATAGCCCATAACATTCATCAGACTGTCGTAATAGGAGTAACTATCCCAAATACCCGGTGAAAGCTGGAACCGATGACGCAGCAAGCGGTAGGCCGCGTAGCTAATTGCCTCTGCCCTTGCAGCCTCAACATCGGCTGGAAGAGGCACTCCCTGAAAAGGGGTATTGAAACCGTGAACCGTTCTGCCGATCAGGTAGGGCTCTGCCACATCATCATAGACCGCCCATGCATCATACATGGCTGAGGAAATATGGAACAGGTTTCGGGCATGGATGGTGGGCCTGGCAAAGTCATTGCTGATGGAGAACAGCAACGCCTCGTTCCACTGTCGCGCAGCAGATTGTTGGGCAATAGTTGGAGTCGAACTGAAGAGCGTAAGGAGAAAAGCAGCAACCGCTACGTGGGTTTCCTTCCGACAATACCAAAATACTGGGGTGCACTTTCTTTTCATCATTAGGAGATTGATGTTCCGAAAATTACAAGAAAAGACAAAACGCAGAGCCCCCTGTTCCAAGATGGAACAGGGGGCTCCTACATTTCATCAATACTCCTATCAGCGGATCAGGGTGATGTATCCGGTGTAGTCGTTCACAACACCGTCTCCCATGTCCACCTGAATCACGTAGTAATAGGTTCCTGCGGACAGCTCAGCACCAGCGTTGGTCTTTCCATAGAAACGGAGATCCTTACCAGTACCAACCCAAACGCTTTCACCCCAACGGCTGAAGATGGTGGCGCTGATCACATCAGCAGAACTGCTGGTGATCCAAACATAATCGTTCACACCATCGTTGTTCGGGGTGAGTACATCTGTGATGGTGAAGAACTCCTTCACCTCAAGATCCACGGAGACCGTATCGGCACATCCTGCAGCGGTGGTCACTACAAGTGTAACCGTGTAGGTTCCCTCCTCCTCAGCATAAGTATACTGCGGATTCTGCACCTCCGAACCATCGCCATTTCCGAAATCCCATTGCCAGGCCATGATAGCGGACTCAGGTGTACTCTGATCCGTGAAGCTCACCACCGAACCAAGATTGGCCTGAGTGTGCTCGAATGCTGCCACAGGCTGTGGCGAAACAAACACCCACACCGTATCTGTCAGACCCTGGCCACAGCCCTCGGCAGTGGAGGTGACCACATACATCGTGCTGACCTCGGGTCCGACCGTGATGGACGGAGAAGTCTCTCCTCCAGGCGACCACAGATAGCCGGTTGATCCAGTTGCTGTTAGTGTAGCCTGCTGTCCGGCACAGATGGACACATCTTCTCCTGCCACTGGTTTAGCTCCCTGTTGAACAGTGACCTGGACTGTGTTGGATGTGCCAGAGCATCCAGCAAGGTTCGTCACAGTCACAGAGTAGGTTCCTGCCTCAGTCACAGAGATATTCTGACCTGTGGCACCATTGCTCCACACGTAGGTTCCTCCAAGGGTGAACGATGCATTGAGCTGGGCAGACTCCCCTTCGCAAATCACACCTCCACCATCAACAGAAACAGTGACAGTAGGTGTCGGAACGAATCCGATCGGCAGGAACGCCTCAGCCACACATCCGAAGACGTTGGTGATGACCACCGAGTAAAGACCACTTTCTGTCACATCGATAGACTGGGTTGTGGCCCCGGTGTTCCACAGGTAAGTGCCTCCCAGGTCGAGTGCGGCCGTCAGCGTAATCACCTGTCCTTCACAATAGGGCGGGTTGCCACTTGCTACGATTACAGGAACTGGAGCGGGCAGTACAGTTACGGTCTCAGCAGCAGCTCCTTGACATCCGTTAGCATCGGTAACAATCACACCATAAACCCCTGTCGAGTTGACAGTGATGCTCTGGGTCGTATCGCCCGTGCTCCACAGGTAGGCAGTTCCCAAGGTAGCGGTGAGGGTCACCTCGCCCGTTCCGCAGAATGCAGTCGGGCCATTGGCAACGATACTTGGAACGAACACAGGATAAACGGTCACATCGATCGGAGCAGACACATTCGAGCAGCCTGTGACCGTATCAGTCACGATAACGGTATAGGTGCCGGGAAGGAATACAGTTAAACTTGGATCCGTGACCCCGGTATTCCATAAGAAGTCCCCATTACCATTAGCAGTCAGCACTACCGAAGAACCTGGGCAAATAGCTGTAGGGCCGTCTGCCGTAACATCAACAACAGGTAGTTCAAACACGGTCACGGCCGTTGAGTCTGAAGTGGCAGAACATCCGAAGCTGTTCGTCACAGTTACTGCATATTGGCCTGACTGCGTTACCGTGATGAACTGCAAAGTGTCACCAGTGCTCCATTGATAGGCGCTGAACACATTGGTCGCAAGCACCACCGCTCCACCATCACAGAATACGGTGTCTCCTGTAGCGAAGATGTCCGGATCCGGGTTCGGGTTGGCTGTCACTACCACGCCTGACGCTAAAGATGTGCAACCAAACTCGTTGGAAACTTCAACTGTATAGAGACCTGAAGAGCTCACGGTAATGCTCTGTGACGTGTCGCCAGTGCTCCACACATAACCTTCATAAGTGGACACAAGACTGAGGCTGACACTATCACCGTCACAGAAAGTGGTAGGACCATCGGCCACAATTACCGGACTTGGTGTAGGCCTTGGGCGAATGATCACATCCACGCTGGCCGCCCCCTCGCAACCGAACTGGTTGGTCACAGTAACTGTGTACGTACCACCCTGCGATACCTGAATCGACTGCGAGACAGATCCGGTGCTCCACAGATAGGAATCAGCTGATGATGCGGTAAGCACCATGCTCGAACCTTCACACAGGTCAAGACTACCTGAGTTCGTGGTTATGGTAACAACAGGATCAGGATTGAGGGATGTATTCACTATTGCTGAGGTTCCGGCACAACCATTGTCATCGACAACAGTCAAGAAGAACTGACCAGCATCGTAAACAGTAATTGAGGATGAAGTGGCACCTGTGCTCCACTGGTAACCCTGATAACCGCTCACAGAGAGCGTCACAGAGTCACCGAAGCAGAAATTCAGTGGTCCATCTGCACTAATCACGGGCGCAGGCAGCGGGTTGACAAACACGGTGACACCTTGAGATGCACCAGGACAACGGTTCGCATCAATCACGTCCACAGTGTAAGTACCCGTTGCAGTTACCACGATGCTCTGCGTTGTATCACCAGTGCTCCACAGATAGCTGTCAGCGGCACTGGCCGTCAGGGTTACAGATTCACCCTGACAGAAAGTGGTTGGGCCATCCGCTGTCACGGTGACCACTGGCACATCAAACTCCGTCACATCCAC
This sequence comes from uncultured Chryseobacterium sp., assembly GCA_964488095.1. Lineage (GTDB taxonomy): Bacteria > Bacteroidota > Bacteroidia > UBA10329 > UBA10329 > UBA10329. The sequence continues at coordinate 38,352 of CAZATP010000021.1, read as the reverse complement.
AGGAGCCGAGACGCCAGCGCATCCATTGGCATCAAATCCTGTCACGGTGTAGGTACCACTTTCAACCACGGTTACGGAAGGCAGTACAGAACCCGTGCTCCACAGATAGCTCTGCGCGCCTGAAGCAGTGAGGACGACAGAACCGCCATCACAGAACTCGGTCGGGCCACCGGCCATCACGAACGGTGTTGGGCCGTTGTTCACCGTCACATTGATGGACGATGATGTGGCCGAACAGCCGAACCCGTTGCTCAGGGTCACGAAGTAGTTGCCCGCCTGCGTCACCCAGATGCTCTGTGTGGTGGCACCGGTGTTCCACAGGTAGTTGGCAGCCGAGCTACTCATGAGCTGCACAGAGTCAGAACTGCAGAATTCGGTCGGGCCGCTGGCCGTGATGTTCGGGTTCGGAAGCGGATACACCGAGATGGTCACCGGCACGGACTGGCCAACACATCCGTTGGCATCCGTCACACTCACAATGTAAGTGCCCGATGTGAACACCGTGATGCTCTGACCGACCTGGCCATTGCTCCAGCTGTAGTTCTGACCTGCTGTTGCAGTAAGGGTAACTGAACCACCCTCGCAGAACTCGGTCGGGCCATCGGCAATGACAGTGATCGAGGGCGGTGGGTTCACCGTGATGGTGATCGGGTCGCTCACGCCCTGACAGCCGTTGTTGTCGAGTACGGTCACCCAGTAATCACCGGGCTGCGTGACGATTGTGCTCTGTTGTGCCGCACCGCTGCTCCACTGATAGCCTGCGAAGACCTGCGTGGTGAGCTGCACATTGCCGCCCTGACAGAACTCGATGGCACCGTTGGCGATGACGGTCGGAACCGGCAGCGGATTCACCGTTACAGGCACTGTACCTGTAACGCCTTCACAGCCGTTGGCATCAGTCACGGTCACACTGTAATTGCCCGCTTGGGTCACTACGATGCTCTGCGTGGTCTCACCCGTGCTCCACAGATAGCTGCTGGCAGTGGTGGAAGTTAGGGTGATGGCCTGACCCTCGCAGATGAACTGCGGTCCGAATGGGAAGAGGGTCGGAGTCGGAGGAAGCAATATAGTCACGTTAACCGGAGACGAAGTGCTCTCACATCCGTTGGCATCGGTCACGGTCACAGTGTAGCTTCCTGATTGATCCACCCAGATGCTCTGTGTGGTCTCGCCTGTGCTCCACAGATACGCATCAGCCAGATTGGCCGTCAACTGCACCGAGTCACCGTCACAGATGTTCGGTGGGCCGCTGGTGGTCACTGTCACAGGCGGGTTCTCATAGCGTGTCACGCTCGCTGGGGCGGAAGTGCCCTGACATCCGTTGGCATCGGTCACGGTCACTGTGAATGTGCCGCTGTTGCTTACGGTGATGCTCGAAGCCACGGTTCCTGTTGACCAGACGTATCCGTTGAACGGCAGGGTTGTGCTTAGCAAAACGTTCCCACCTGCGCAGAATTCGGTCGGCCCGTTGGCAGCGATCACTGGTACTGGCAGCGGATTGACTGTCACTGGGATCTCCACACTGTCGCTGGTGCATCCATTTAGGTCAACAACGTTGAGCATGTAGATGCCGCCAGTGTTCACCGTGATGCTCTGCGTGGTCTCTCCAGTACTCCACAGATAGCTTGTGGCTGTAGTAGAGGTCAACGTCACTGTACTGCCAGCGCAGATCTCCTGCGGGCCGAATGGGAACACGGTCGGGGTCGGCAGCGGCAAGATAGTCACGCTGGTCGGTGAAGAAGTAGCCGAACAGCCATTCGCATCCATCACCGTAACTGTGTATGCACCATTCGTGCTCACCCAGATGCTCTGAGTAGTTGCACCAGTGCTCCACAGATAGCTGTCTGATAGGGTAGCGGTAAGCTGCACCGAATCACCGTAACAGATGTTCGGTGTGCCTGATGTGGTTATGCTCACAACAGGTGCAGGATACTCCGTCACCGTCAGCGGGGCGGAGGCACCAACACAGCCGTTGGCATCTGTCACCGTCACGGTGAATGTGCCGCTATTGCTTGCAAGCACATTGGCATTCACCGTGCCTGTTGACCATACATAGCCGTCATACGGCTGAGTTGTGCTCAGCAGCACGCTGCCGCCCTCACAGAACTCGGTCGGGCCGTTAGCAACGATTACAGGAGTTGGAAGTGCATTCACTGTCACAGGGATGTCCACGCTTGCGCTGGTGCATCCGTTAAGGTCTTGCACCTCCAATGTGTAAACACCTGCTGCGTCAACAGTGATGCTCTGCGTGGTCTCACCCGTGCTCCACAGATAGCTGGCCGCTGTTGTAGAAGTAAGGGTTACAGAATCGCCATCGCATATCTGCTGCGGACCGAATGGGAAGACGGTCGGGGTTGGCAGGTCGTCCACATTCACGTTGACAGGTGCTGAAGTAGCCTCACAGCCATTCGCATCAACAATCGTCACCGAGTAGCTGCCCTGTGCACTCACCCAGATGCTCTGGCCTGTTGCACCCGTACTCCACAGATAGGAAGTGGCCGCACTGGCTGTGAGTTGAACAGAGTCGTTCTCACAGATATTGGTCGGGCCTGATGTTGTGATGCTAACAGGCGGTATCGGATAGCGTACTACGTTCACCGCAGGCGAAGTTCCTTCACAACCGTTCGCATCGTTCACCGTCACGGTGAACGTGCCGCTGTTGCTCACTGTGATTGTCGGGGCCACTGAGCCGGACGACCATACGTATGAGCTGTACACCTGTGTGCTCAATACCACATCCTCGCCTGTGCAGAACTCCAATGGACCATCGGCCAAGATGGTCGGAGTCGGGTTCGGATTCACGATAACGGTTACATCAGCACTTACTGCAGTACATGCATTCGCATCGGTAGCCTCCACGTTGTAAACCCCAGCTGCACTCACCACTATACTCTGAGTCGTCTCACCAGTACTCCATAGATAAGTTGCTGCAGCTGCGGATGTCAAGGTGACTGTCTCACCATCACAGATTTCTACCTGTCCATCCGGGCTGATGGTCGGTGTCGGTGTGGCATTAATCAGAACAATGTTTGGAGGGGATACGCCCACACATCCGTTGGCATCGGTCACCGTTACTGTGAATGTACCGGATACCAGCGTACTGATGTTCTGAGTGGTCTCACCGTTGCTCCATAGATAGCTCACGTACGTACCTGTAGTAAGATTGACTGGTTCACCCACGCAGAACGAAGGTGTGCCTGCGGTCTGGATAAGCGGTGTAGGTAAAGGATTCACAATGACGGTCACCGTGTCGCTGTTGCCAACACAACCATTCGGATCAGTGTAGGTAGCCCAATAATGGCCTGATGCATTGACGGTGGTGAGTGCACTCACATCACCATTGGACCAGACCACGGAGCCTGGAGCAACAATACCGAGGACAACGCTTCCGCCCTCACAGAACTCAAGCGGTCCGCTCGGATTGATGGTCGGTGTCGGAATCGGGTTCACGGTCACATTGACTGGTGCTGAAGTAGCCTGACATCCATTGTTGTTGCTCACGGTCACAGTGTAGCTTCCTGAAGTGAACACAGTGATGCTCTGCGTGGTCTCGCCTGTATTCCAGAGATAGGAAATAGCCGGACGGCTGGTGAGCACCACGCTGTCCCCCTCACAGAAAGTGGTTGGGCCATCTGCGGTCACAAGCGGTATCGGCAAAGGATTCACCGTAACAGCCACAGGCGTAGCAGCACCAGAACAGCCGTTGGCATCTGTAACGGTCACTGAGTAGATACTAGTCGTGCTAACGGTAATGCTTTGCGTGGTAGCTCCAGTACTCCACAGATAAGATGCAGCAGCTGAGGCTGTCAGCACCACATCCTCGCCCACACAGAAAGTGGTCGGGCCATCAGGCGTGATGGTCGGTATCGGAAGCGGATTCACTGTTACTACAACTGGGTCTGAAGTTCCAGTGCAGCCATTGATGTCTGTAACAGCAACCGAGTAACTGCCAGCAGAACTTACCGTAATGCTCTGGGTGGTGGCTCCAGTACTCCACAGATACGCTGTACCCACAGAGGCTGTCAACTCTACACTTTGACCTTGGCATAGCGAAGTCGGGCCATCAGCGGTAACATCAGGAGTAGGATTTTCATTGATGTTAACCGCTACTGGTAATGATGAACCTAAACAGCCATTTCCATCAGTAACCGTGACCGCGTAATTGCCAGCTGCACTAACAGTGATGCTCTGAGTCGTGGCCCCATTGCTCCACAGATAGTTCAGTGCGAACGAAGAGGTCAGCGTCACACTTCCACCTTGACAGAATGTGGTCGGCCCATCTGTGGTCACAGTTGGTGTTGGATTGGGGTTCGCATTCACCGATACTGGGGCAGAAGTGGCCGAACATCCATTCACGTCAGTGACTGTAACCCAGTAGTTGCCAGTAGTGGTCACGTTGATACTCTGCGTGACAGCTCCAGTATTCCACAGCCAAGTCACACCGGTAGAGGCAGTGAGTGTCACACTGCCACCCTGACAGAATGTGGTCGGTCCACTTGCGATTACAGTAGGATTGGGGAGTGAGTTAACAACAACAATGGTAGGCGCGGATATCCCTGTGCAACCGTTTGCATCGGTTACTCTCACACTATAGTTTCCTGCATCAGATACAGTGATGCTTTGGGTGGTAGCCCCAGTGCTCCACAGATAAGATGTTCCTGAGGATGCTGTCAGTACCACGTTCCCACCTTGGCAGAATGTGGTCGGGCCACCTGCCGTGATGGTCGGTGTTGGGTTTGGCAACACAGATATCGTAACCAAAGCAGATGTATTGCTACAGCCGTTGGCATCGGTCACGGTCACATTGTATGTATTCGCAGTAGAAACCGTGATGCTCTGCGTTGTTGCTCCTGTGCTCCACAGATAAGATGCTGCAGCCGAAGACGTCAACGTCACACTTCCACCTTGGCAGAATGTGGTTGGGCCATTAGCAGTTACGGTTGGCGTGGGAAGGGTGTTCACGTTCACTACCACTGGGGCAGAAGTACCTGGACAACCGTTCACGTTTGTAACTGTTACTGAGTAGCTACCAGATGTAGAAACCGTGATGCTCTGACTGACAGCGCCCGTGCTCCACAGGTAACCTGCGGCAGGTGAAGCTGTAAGCACAACGCTTCCGCCCTGACAGAACGTGGTAGGCCCACCGGCTGTGATGGTCGGTGTTGGATTCGGGTTGACCACCACCGAAATCGGGGCAGACGCACCAGAACATCCTTGAGCATTTGTAACAGTCACGAAATAACTTCCAGCCGCACTTACCGTGATGCTCGCGGTAGTTGCTCCAGTGCTCCAGAGGTAAGAAGCTGCTGGAGATGCCGTCAGCACAACACTACCACCTTGGCAGAATGTGGTCGGGCCACTGGAAGAAATGGTCGGAGTCGGTGTCGGATTAACTGTTACGTTGACCGGACCAGCAGAAGCCGTACATCCATTGTCATCCGTGACCTGGACAGAATAGCTGCCCGCAGTAGTAACCGTGATGGCACGTGTGGTCGCTCCATCGCTCCATAGATATGACGCAGAGAGCGAAGCAGTAAGCGTTACGCTTCCACCAGGGCAGAAGGACAACGGACCGCTTGCTGTGATTGTCGGAACAGGAAGGCTGTTGATCAACACGCTGGTCGGAGCAGAAGTGCGTGAACATCCATTAGCGTTGGTCACAGTAACGGTATAGCTACCAGCTGTACCCACTGTGATGCTTTGCGATGTGGCACCATTGCTCCACAGGTAGGACACACCAGTAGATGCTGTAAGCGTAACCGTGCTTCCCTGACAGATAGTGGTTGGGCCACTTGCCGTGATAGTTGCAGTAGGCAGTGGGTTCACAGTCACATTAACCGGAGCAGAGTTGGTCGAACAACCGCTTGCTGCGAATACCTCAACTGAATAAGACCCAGTTGTAGAGACTGTAATGGACTGTGTAGTGGCACCATTGCTCCACAGATACGAAGCACCTGCCGAAGCGACCAACTGAACGCTACCACCTTGGCAGAACGTAGTTGGGCCGATAGGCGTGATGGTAGCTGTTGGAGGCGTGTTCACAATAACTTGAACAGGGGCAGAAGCACCTATACATCCAGAAGCATTCGTCACGGTCACTGAATAGAATCCAGTGGTCGTTAAAGTGATGCTCTGCGTAATGGCTCCGTTGTTCCAGAGGTATGAAGAAGCAGGTGAAGAAGTCAATACTACAGAACCTCCAGCACAGAAAGTGGTCGGGCCATTAGGCGTTACAGTTGGTGTCGGATTCGGATTGACCGTCACATTCACTGGTGCCGAAGTGGCTTTACATCCATTGCCATCAGTCACTTCAACAGTGTACGATCCTGCAACAGTCACAAATATGCTTTGCGAGATCTGCCCGTTGCTCCACAGATATGAAGATGCAGCTGACGATGTAAGCAGTACTCCACCACCCTGACAGAATGTTGTCGGGCCATTGGCAGATACCGATGGTGTTGGCAAAGCATTCAGTGTTACAGCAATCGGTGCAGATGTACCTACGCAACCATTAGCATTCGTAACAGTAACTGTGTAGTTACCCGCAGTGCTTACAGTGATACTCTGAGTAGTTGCACCAGTTGACCACAGATAAGACGAAGCTGCCGATGACGTAAGCTGAACGCTGCCTCCGTTACAGAATGTGGTCGGGCCACCAGCCGTGATTGTCGGAGTTGGCAACGGATTCACAGTAACGTTTATAGGTGCTGAAGTGCCCAAACAACCATTGGCATTGGTAGCAGTGACAGTATAACTACCAGCCGTGCTAACCGTGATGCTCTGAGTTGTTGCACCCGTTGACCAGAGGTATGATGCGAATGAACCAGTGGTCAATTGCACACTTCCACCTTGGCAGAATGTTGTCGGCCCAATGGCAGTTGCAGTTGGCGTTGGCAGCGGATTCACCAGCACCGATGTTGGTGCAGATGTTCCCACGCATCCTTGTGCAGTGGTTACAGTGACCGTGTAAGTACCAGTTGTTGAAACAGTGATGGCCTGTGTGGTCGCACCATTGCTCCAGAGGTAACTTGCTCCTGCCGTAGCAGTCAACACTACGTTTCCACCTTGGCAGAAAGTAGTCGGGCCACTCGCAGTTACTGTTGGTGTGAACTGTGGTGCCTGCGTAATTGTTGTGCTGAACGGAAGTATGCAACCATTCTGGTCAACAATGGTCACCGCATACGTTCCGATAGCAAGACCTGTGCGGTCTTCTGTTGCTGGGCCACCGGTCCAAGAATAGAGATATGGCGCAAGACCTCCCGTTACCGTAAGGTTGATAGCACCATCGCTTCCACCAAAGCAAGTAACGTTGGTATTCACACTGGTAGCTACCAATTGAGCTGGCTCAGTTACAGTTCCAGAAGAATTGACCTGACATCCGTTAGCATCGGTAACAGTAACGTTGTAAGTATTAGGGCCAAGGGCCACAAGATCCTCTACAACAGCACCATTCGACCAAGCGAACGTATATGGTGTTGTTCCGCCTGTCACGGTAAGTTCAATCGCACCATTGTTGAAACCGAAGCAAGTGACATTGTCAACCGCAGTGGCCGCTTGAAGCAACGCAGGGCGGGTGATCACCCTGTCAACAGTCTGAGAACAATTGACCGCATCGGTCACCGTCACAGTGTACGTTCCAGCAGAAAGACCTGAAATGGATGAGGTTGTTGCACCAGTATTCCACAGGTAGGTGAATGGAGCTGTTCCGTTGGTCACTACAGCTGTCGCAGCGCCATTGTTGGTTCCAAAGCATGTTAGGTTAGTGCCATTGATAGCCACTGCGAAACCAGTACAAGACAGTGCGTTGATGGTAACCGTGCGTTGAGCAGTACAGCCATTTCCATCAGTAACGGTCACAGTGTAGGTGCCAGGGCACAGGGCTGTAGCCGTCTGCGTTGTCTGACCACCTGTCCAAGAATAGGTGTAGATACCAGTTCCTCCTGATGGAGTAACTGTGGCAGAACCATCACATGCTCCAAAGCTCTGCTCGTCCACAGTAGATGTGGTGAGCGATAGGGCCAAAGGTTGTGTTACCACATAAGTTCCTGCAGCCTGACAACCGATTGCATCGGTAACAGTGACAGAGTATGGGCCAGAGATCACTCCAGAGATAGACTGAGTAGTGGCACCATTGCTCCACAGATATGTGAACGGTGTGTTGTTCTGAACCGTGATAGGCGTAGCCAAAGCAGTGCCGTTCGTTCCACCGTTACAAGACACATTTGTTCCGCTCACCAACACGTCCAGATCACAAGAAGGAGGATTGATAACGTTGCTGGTTGTAACCTGACAGCCATTGGCATCGGTCACAGTCACCTGGACGATTCCAGCACAAAGACCAGTGGCCTGTTGTGTGGTCTGTCCAGAAGGTGTCCACAGATACGTGTAAGGAGCTGTTCCACCAGTTGGGTTTGCTGTGGCAGTGCCATTGCAACCGTTGATGGTGGTTTCATCCTGAACACTTGTAGTAACTCCAAGTACAGCAGGCTGCGTCAAAGGAATGCTGGCTTGAACAACACTGCCCAAAGCATCCTGAACAATCACACCATACGTGCCAGCAGCAAGGCCAGATATGTCTTCTGTAGTAGCCGAATTCGACCAGATGAAGGTATATGGAGGCGTTGCATTATTAACTGTAAGGTTGATCGCACCAGTACTCTGACCATTACACAGTGGTTCCGTTATTGTCCAAGTAAGGAAAGGACCATCATAAACCGTGATATAGGCTGTGGCCTCAGCACACAATGAAGGAGTGCCATCATCACAGATCCTATAAACAAACTGGTCAGGACCTACATACCCAGTATTTGGAGTATAGGTGTATGTACCGTTCGTCTGAATAACAACTGTACCGTTTGTCGGTCCAGAAAGTGGAGTTGTGTTGATTACGATGTTATCACCGTTCGGATCAAAGTCATTCACAAAGTGATTGCCCGACACTGGCACGTTTACAGGCGTAAATGCCGCATCATCACCCGCGAATGGTGGGTCGTTGTCCGGACCGTTGTAATCAGGAACTACAACTATCGTAACCGTGGTCTCATCGCAAAGACTTGGAACACCATCGTCACATATTCTATAGGTGAACACATCTGTACCAGTGAATCCAGTGTTCGGGGTGTAGATGATGTTGCCGTTGGCATTCACTGTAACCGTTCCGTTTGCTGGAAGCGTCAATGGCGTTGTATTCAAAATGATGTCATCACCATCAGGGTCAGCATCATTCATGGTGATGTTGCCCGGAACCGGCACATTCATCAACGTCACATAGAAATCAGGATTGGCAACTGGTGGGTCGTTATCCAATGTCAGTTCCACAATCGTGATGGTCACCAATGCTTCATCGCATAGAACTGGATTGCCATCATCACACAACTGGTATGTGAAGGTATCCTCACCTGTGTATCCTGCATTAGGAGTATAGGTGTATGTACCATTGGCATTCAATGTCACAGTACCGTTTACTGGTGGCGTCACAGGAACAGTAGTGACAGTGAGACTATTGCCATCAATGTCATAGTCGTTCGTAATCACATTACCATTTACTGGAACATCGACCAATGTGTTGTTGATGTCATCAACTGCAACTGGAGGATTGTTGGCCGGATACACAGTGATGTAGGCAGTGGCCTCAGCACACAAGCTCGGAACGCCATCATCACAGATGCGGTAGATGAACTGGTCCGGACCTGTGTAATCCGTATTCGGAGTGTAGGTGAAACTGCCATCAGGGCTTATGGCAACAGTACCATTTGTTGGCCCACTCAATGGAGTTACGTTCAGAATAATGTTGTCACCATTCGGGTCAAAGTCATTCGGAAGCAGGTTTCCAGATACTGGCTCATTCTCAGGTGTGAACGCAAAGTCATCACCTGCGAACGGTGGGTCGTTGTCAGGACCGTTGTAATCAGGTATCACAACCACAGTAACGGAGGTCTCATCGCAAAGGCTTGGTGTGCCATCATCGCATATCCTATATGTAAACACATCCGTACCAGTAAAACCAGTATTAGGAGTGTAGATGATGTTGCCGTTGGCATTCACCGTTACAGAACCATTGCTCGGAGCAGTAACTGGAGTTGTGTTCAGAACGATGTTGTCACCATCAGGGTCGCTGTCATTGGTCAAGATGTTACCTGGAACTGGAACGTTGACAAGCGTCACATAGAAATCAGGGTTAGCAACCGGTGGGTCGTTTGAAACCGTTGGCTCAGTAACAGTAATGGTCACTGTGGCCTGATCGCACAATTGAGGAACGCCATCGTCACACACACTATAAACAAAGGTGTCTGTACCTGTGAATCCAGTAGTCGGTGTGTAGGTGTAGCTACCGTCAGGGTTCAACGTCACAGTGCCGTTGGTTGGAGGAGTAACGGGTGTGGTGGTCACCGTCAAGTTGTCTCCATCAGGGTCAAGGTCGTTGGTCAGAACGTTTCCACTAACAGGAACATCCACCAATGTGCCATTGATGTCGTCCACCGCAACAGGCGGATTGTTGAATTGATATACCGTGATGTAAGCCGTGGCCTCAGCACACAAGCTTGGAGTACCATCATCGCAGATGCTGTAGATGAACTGATCTGGACCTACGTAGTCTGTGCTCGGAGTATAAGTGAATGTGCCATTTGGCAAAATCACCACAGTTCCGTTCGCAGGCTGCGTAATTGGATTCGTGTTCAGAACGATGTTGTCACCATTCGGGTCGAAGTCGTTCGGAAGAAGGTTGCCGCTCACTGGCTCATTCTTCGGAGTGAAGGCAAAGTCATCTCCTGCGAATGGCGGGTCGTTACTTGTATTGTTTTCATCAGGCAACACAAGAATGGTCACCGTGGTCTGAGCGCACAAACTTGGAACACCATCATCACAGATACCATATGTGAATACATCTGTGCCAATAAATCCAGTGTTCGGTGTATAGAGAATAGTACCGTTGGAATTCACTGTAACTGTTCCGTTACTTGGCGCAGAATTCGGTATCGTATTCAGAATAAGGTTGTCGCCATCTGGGTCGCTGTCATTATTCAGGACGTTGCCTGGAACAGGAACATTCACCAAGGTCACGTAGAAATCAGGATTAGCAACTGGAGGGTCGTTGGTAAGGCCTGGGGACGACACAGAGATGATTGCTACCGCAGTATCGCATAGTGAAGGCACATTGTCATCACACATGACATATTCAAAACCGTCTATACCGACAAAATTGGTGCTTGGTGTATAAACATAACTACCGTTCGGATTCAGCGCAACGGTTCCGTTTACGGGAGTTGTAAGCAGTGTCGGATTGGCTGTAAGCGCATTGCCTGTAGGACTGTAATCGTTGGTTAGCACATTTCCGCCTACCGGTACGTTCACCAAAGTGCTATTGATGTCATCCACTGCAACGGGTCCGAATGGAGGACGTGCTGTACAGAAAGGTGATTGAGGAGGATAGGTTACCAATACTGTATCCGTGGGATTAACAGCAAAAACAACCTTAGCCGTTGGAATCAAAGTCTCGAAACCATCGCTGGTCTGAGACCATGCACCATTCGCATAGACCCACCCTGGCCAATCAAGGCCATTACCAAAACCATCGATAACTGCACCTGGCCACAATACCTGACCAGAGATCGGTTGGTTGGTATAGGTGGCGATAAGGTTGTCGTTCAAGTCGAACCACTGTATGGTGACAGGCGCGGTTGCAGCGAAATTAGTCGAGCTAATACTGTACTGCATGTACGGCACATCGTTCACACAAACATCACTCGCTATGGCATCAATGGTCTTAGGCTGAACCAATACATAAGCAGTTGCATTAGCGCACAGACTTGGTGTACCGTCATCACAGATCCGGTATACAAACTGATCCGGCCCTGTGTAATCAGTGTCGGGAGTATAAGTGAACGAGCCATCAGGGTTGATCACCACCGTGCCATTGTCCGGGCCACTAACGGGTGAAGTAGTAATAACGATGTTATCACCATTAGGGTCAAAGTCATTATTCAAATGGTTACCCGTGACCGGTGTATTAACTGAAGTGATGACCGCATCATCGCCCGCAAATGGTGGGTCGTTAACAGGGCCTGTATAATCAGGGACTACTGTAATTGTAACGGTGGTCTGGTCACACAGAACTGGTGTACCCATGTCACAGACTTCGTAAACAAAAGTATCTGTACCCGTAAAGTTGGGATTCGGGGTATAAACGATGTCACCATTCGGATTGATGGATACTGTTCCATTGGTAGGAGGAGTGATCGGGGTCGTGTTGATAACCAGATTATCTCCATCAGGGTCAACATCATTGTCCAAAATATTGCCTGGAACTGGAACATTTATCAATGTCACGTAGGCATCTGGATTAGCTACCGGAGGCTCATTGGTAGCATTCGGATTGGAAATAGTGATGGTAACAAGGGCCTGATCACACAAGCTTGGTGTGCCATCATCACATAGAGTGTACACGAACGTATCCGTTCCTGTGTATCCAGTGTTTGGCGTATAGGTGTAAGTGCCATTGGTATTAAGCACGACCGATCCGTTGGTAGGGGCAGTAACAGGCGTAGTGTTCACCGACAGGTTATCACCATCAATATCATAGTCGTTGGTGATCACATTACCGTTGACAGGCACGTTCATCAAAGTCATATTGATGTCGTCCACGGCAACTGGTGGATTATTCTCAATGAATACTGTAACAATCGCATTATCGCAATTGGTCGGATTCAAGTTCTCACAAATGCTATAAGTCAAAGTATAGGTGCCCGCTGGAGTACTCGAAGCAACATCAACACTTCCATTTGGATTCAAGGTCAACGCACCGGATGGGTCGGGAGTAACCAATGAAAGTGTAACCGCTGATGGAACGACTGGACTTCCATTCAGCTCATCATTGGTAAATACGTTCAATACATTTGACGCACCTGAGATACCATTGACAGGGCCTGCGTTGTCATCAACCGCGACAATCAACGGAACACCAACTGTTACAGTGATAGTTGCATTGTCGCAGTTGGTAGGATTCAGGTTCTCACAGATCCTATATACAATAGTATAGATGCCTTGTGGAGTTCCCGCTGCAACAGACACTGCACCTGATGAGGTGTTGAGTACAACACCCGGATTGCTCGATGGAGTTACAACTGTTGTTGTGATAAGTGCGGGGTTGACAGGGCTTCCATTCAAAAGGTCATTTGCCCATACGTTCTGAACCGCAGTACCGCCAGTGAATCCGCTTGCCGTTCCGCTATCATCCACTGCATCAATTGCAGGAGCAGTTACAGTAACGGTTACAATAGCATTGTCGCAATTGGTCGGGTTCAGGTTTTCGCAGATGCGATAGGTGATGGTGTAAACCGCTGCAGGAACTCCGGCAGCTACAGTTACAACACCAGTTGCTGGGTTAAGCACCACACCAGGGTTGCTTGCTGGGGTAACAACAGTTGTTGTGATCAACGTTGGATTAACAGCAACACCATTCAAAAGGTCATTGGCCCAAACGTTGGCAACCGCTGTTCCGCCAGTGAAGCTGTTGGCAGTTCCGCTATCGTCAACTGCATCAATTGCAGGAGCTGTTACGGTCACAGTCACGACTGCATCATCGCAGTTTGTTGGGTTCAGGTTTTCGCAGATGCGATAGGTAATGGTGTAAACGCTTGCAGGCGTACCAGCAGCAACAGTTACCACACCTGTAGCAGGGTTCAATACAACACCTGGGTTACTTGCAGGGGTTACAACCGTTGTTGTGATGAGTGCAGGATTAACTGCCGCACCATTCAAAAGGTCATTCGCCCAAACGTTCGGAACCGCTGTTCCACCAACAAAACCGTTGGCAGTACCATTATCATTCACGGCATCGATCACTGGCGATGTTACTGTGATAGTAACTGTGGCCGGATCGCAATTGGTCGGGTTAAGGTTTTCACAAATGCTATAAACTATAGTATAGATACCAGCAGGTGTGCCAGCGGCTACAGTAACTGCACCAGTGCCCGTATTCAAAACAACACCCACGTTGCTTGCTGGCGTAACCACCGTTGTGGTGATCTGAGAAGGAACCACTGCGACTCCATTCAATAGGTCATTCACCCATACGTTAGCAACAGGAGTACCACCTGTGAAACCATTCGCAGTTCCACTATCATCATTAGCAACGATAGGCGCACCAACAACCGTTACGGTGACCACAGCAGGGTCGCAGTTGGTTGGATTAAGGTTTTCGCAGATGCGATATGTCAGGCTATAAGAACCTGCTGGAGTATTCGGGTCTACATCAACGCTTCCATTCGGATTGAGGGTAAGCGCTCCCGTTGGATCTGGCGTCACCTCAGTCAAGGTCACATCCGCTGGGTTCACAGCAACACCGTTCAGTTGGTCGTTGATGAAGACGTTCAAGACGTTGGTCGCACCTACCAGACCGTTAATCGGACCAGCGTTGTCATCATTCGCAACTATGAGTGCAAGGTCAACAGTAACACTTGCAGTCGCTTGATCGCAATTGGTAGGATTCAGATTCTCACAGATCTGATAGGTCAATGTATAAGTTCCAGCAGGTGTTCCTGGGACAACATCCACCGATCCATCCGGATTCAGTGTCAATGAACCTGTAGGATCTGGCGTCACTTCAGTCAGTGTCACTTCAGCAGGAACAACCTGACTGCCATTCAGCAGGTCATTATCAAATACGTTCAGGACATCTGTTTCACCAACAAGACCATTCACCGGTCCAGCGTTGTCGTTGTTTGCAACAATCGGAGCGGCAACCACAGTCACAGTAACCAAAGCTTGGTCGCAATTGGTAGGATTCAGATTCTCACAGATCTGGTAGGTCAGCGTGTATATCCCAGCAGGGGTATTTGCATCGACATCTACCGTTCCGTTCGGATTCAAAGTCAATGAACCAGTCGGGTCTGGAGTAACCTGAGTAAGCGTAACAGCAGACGGAACAACAGGGCTTCCATTCAGTTGGTCGTTGGTGAAGACATTCACCACACCCGTTGCACCTGTGAGGCCATTGATCGGGCCGGCATTGTCATCAACAGCAAGAATAGCCGGAGCATTTACAACGATGGTAACCGTTGCATTGTCGCAATTCGTTGGGTTGACATTCTCGCAGATACGATAAACAATAGTGTACGTAGCAGCAGGCGTTCCGGGAGCTACCGTAACAGCTCCAGTTCCTGTGTTAAGCACAACGCCACCATTGCTGGCAGGAGTAACAACCGTAGTGGTGATCTGAGATGGAATCACGGGAGCACCGTTCAGTTGGTCGTTCGTCCAAACATTGGCAACCGGAGTTCCGCCTGTGAAACCATTGGCAGTACCATTATCATCTACAGCATCAATTACGGGAGCCGTTACCGTAACCGTAACAACGGCATTGTCGCAGTTGGTCGGGTTAAGGTTTTCACATATCCTATAGGTAATGGTGTACACCGCGGCAGGAGTTCCAGCGGCAACAGTCACAGCACCTGTACCAGTATTGAGCACCACCCCAGGATTGCTGGCTGGCGTAACAACAGTAGTTGTGATAAGTGACGAGTTCACTGCACTTCCGTTCAATAGGTCGTTGGTCCAAACGTTGGCCACGGCAGTACCACCAGTGTAACTGTTGGCTGTACCACTATCATCCACGGCATCAATTGCAGGAGCATTGACAACAACCGTTACAAGAGCGTCATCGCAGTTGGTCGGATTCAGGTTCTCACAATTCCTGTAGGTGATGAAATAGGTTCCAGCGGCGGTACCTGCTGCAACTGTAACAGCACCGTTCACTGTGTTCAATACCACTCCAGGATTGCTAGAAGGGCTAACAACGGTTGTAGTAATAAGGGATGGGTCAACAGCTACGCCATTAAGCAGATCGTTGGTCCAAATGCTTGGAACGGCAGTTCCGCCAGTGAATCCATTCGCAGAACCATTATCATCAATGGCTACAATGGACGACACACCAACCGAGATGGTCACCAAAGCCTGATCGCAGTTGGTAGGATTGAGGTTTTCGCAGATCCGATAAGTAAGAGTATAAACACCGGATGGAGTGCCAGGCGCTACATCGACTGTTCCGTTAGGATTCAGCGTAAGAGCACCCTCTGGATCTGGGGTCACTAGTGAAAGCGTAACCACTGAAGGAACTACTGGGCTTCCGTTCAACAGATCATTGTCAAACACATTGACAACACCTGTCTGTCCAGTTCCACCATTTACTGGACCACCATTATCATCAGTAGCCACGATGGCAGGAGCAGTAACAACTACAGTAGCTATAGCGTTGTCACAATTGGTCGGGTTCAGGTTCTCACAGATTCTGTAAGTGATATTGTAGGTTGCTGCCGGGGTTCCTGCCGCAACAGTTACCACACCAGTCGCAGGATTGAGAACTACGCCAGGATTGCTGGCAGGAGTTACAACCGTGGTGGTGATGAGCGCAGGATTTACAGCTACCCCATTCAACAGGTCATTGTTCCAAACAGTAGAAATCGCAGTACCACCCGTGAAACCGTTTGCAGTTCCATTATCATTTACCGCATCGATCAATGGTGCGGTTACCGTAACGGTAATTGTCGCATTGTCGCAGTTGGTCGGATTCAGGTTTTCGCATATCCTATATATAATGGTATAGATTCCAGCAGGAGTGCCAGCGGTTACGTTCACTGCACCTGTGCCAGTATTAAGCACAACTCCAGGATTACTTGCTGGTGTGACTACGGTGGTTGTGAGCTGAGCAGGCACAACAGGTGCACCATTCAAGATGTCATTGGTCCAAACGTTGTTAACAGCAGTTCCGCCAGTAAATCCATTCGCAGTACCACTGTCATCCACAGCGTCAATCACTGGGGCCACAACAGTTACCGTCACTACTGCATCATCGCAGTTGGCTGGGAATAGGTTTTCACAGATGCGGTAAGTAAGTGTATACGATCCAGCAGCAGTGCCTGGCGCCACATCCACCGAACCATCTGGATTCAACGTAAGTGCACCAGTAGGATCTGGAGTCACTTCGGTCAATGTGACCAATGCGGGATTTACGGCTACACCATTCAATAGGTCATTGTCAAATACATTGACCACATCGGTGCCGCCTGAACCGCCATTCACGGGACCTCCAGCATCATTAACAGCATCGATTGCGCTGCAAATGGTGATGTGCACATCCATTACACAACCATTATCAACTGTAGGCGGAACGGCATAGTAGGTGATCACCGAACCTGGAACTGCGGGGAATGTAGTGGTGTATTCCGTTGACGTTCCAAGGTTCACAGGGAATTCATTGAAGAACCTTGTGCCCGCTGGGTAGCTTGAGGCCACTGAGCTCACCGGAATTGTAGGAGTGCCTGGGCAGAACTTAAAATTGCCAGCAAGCTCATCCGCAGTACAGTTATCAATGAGGAACTGAGGGTCCACATCGATAGTTGTAATGATGGGATCGTACAGAGGCTCACCCACACAAGAGCCAGACGTTTCATATCCGGTTATAAGCTGGGCATTGATCACACTGAAACCAGTAATCGCCCCTTCTCCAGAAATTGTTCCTGCAAGCGGTATCTCATTCAAACAGGATGGCTCGTTCAACAGGGCGCAATTGTCAGTTGCACGGATGGTGAACCGGAATGAAGCCAACAGGTCCTGCGGATTTGTCGGTAGCGGAAGCGTACCGAAGTTGTAGACCACCGAACCATTCGGGCCGAGGTTAGCATCGAAATACAAGTTGCCGGGAAGTGGTGTCGGGGCAAAGAACAAAGAGGTGTCAAGGCTGGATTCATCCAGAGTGCCTGTATACGGCATTGGAATGGTTATCATGAAATTGTCAACAGGCTCTGTACCCAGGTTTCGTATTTCAACCTCATATTCAATCTCCTCGCCCGGACCGGCAGAAAGAGGGCTTGGCAACGATGACGAACCGTTGATATTTATTACAGACACCAAACCTTCCACCTCAGGCACATACGAATTCACCGACATGGTGATATTGAATATTATATAGGTATCCTGAGTTGTGCCATATCGGAATCGCGTGGAATCCTGATCATTGGCAACAACCGTATTCCCAGGATTGTCAATGGTATAAACGCTAACGTCCATACCCGTGTTATTCAGCAGTTCGGGATTACGGAAGTTCCCTCCAGTAAAAATGGAAGAATTGAAATAATTATTGGATGAGTTGCCACCATGATTCAGAGTGACCCAAGCATTGTCATCCGCATTTCTGATCTGGAAGAAGTCTCCAGGAATGCCCCTATCTCCCTCACCTGCCATCATACCGATCTTAAGATCAATATCTCCAGCAGGAGCCGTCTGAAATCCGGAAACAGGTATCTCAAAGTCTGCGGTAATACCTCCAGCGACATAGGAGTGACCATCAAACACAGTGATGTCTCTCCAATTCATTAGGTAGTTCTCGTACACCACGACCATACCCCAACCTCCATAAAAACCTGTTCCTCCACCATTACCCTCCACAAGCGCTACATCCGCCACAGTGTATGCACCCGGACCTTGAGCTTCAACATAATCGGTCACTTCAATGAAGGCCGAGTACATGAAACCGTCCACATCGAAGGGAAAATAGATATCGTCAGTTCCGGCAGTCAGTTCAGTGTAGCCAGATGCGTTGGGCCCCTTCAATTTCACCTTCCTCTTATCGAAGGTCTTGGTAACATTGGTAAATACTGGGACGGTACCGTTCAAATTCACCGATGCATTAGCTGCCGTTCGGGTCTGCGTAAGCGACCTGTCAGTCCTTGAGTCTCTGACAAGCGTAAGCACACTCAGGTTGGCAAGACCATCTGGAATAACGTACGCTGGATTGAGTGTTGCGGTACCTGTGTTGCTACTATTATTATAGGTTACAGGGACATTGGTCAGGGCGCCACCGTTCACGGAAACCTGCACCCTACTGGCGCCAGTGTTGTTCGTGAAATGGAAAACGTAAGAACTGGTATTGTTGTAGAAGGTGTAGGTAGGGTAGAAACTGCCAGACACCTCTACCCTGTTCACCACCATTGTGAACTGCGAATTGGCAAGAGTCTGCTCATTGATAAGCGTACTATTCTGGTTCACCGTGGTGGTTGAAGAGGTGGGCATACTCTTGGTGACGGTGAAAACGTCCGGGCTATCATCCCCGTTAGAGGCACGACCAGACCAATAAAGGCCCGCCCATATAATCTCCGAGCACGCTGGGTCGGCACCATTCTCCAGAGAGAAATCAAGATTGGCAGTGGACGAGTTGAATGTGCTCAGGTCACTGTCAATGTCCACATAGCGCATGTTGGCATTGTTGCTCTGATTATCGTCATAGTTGACAAGTGTGAGCAGCGCATTGCCAGTCATGGCAAAATCACCTTTGACCTTGATGTTAGCAGGAACAGTTCGCTGCGAGAAAGGAACACGCACTTGAGCCTCTGCGAAATGGGCAGAAAATGCGAAGACCGCTGCGAACAGTGTTGCAACGGCCGTGTTAAATCTGAGAGTCTTAAAAGAGATACGTTTCTCCATGACAGGAATATGTCTGTTGATTACTATGTTGAACGGTTCAACTATGCTTCAGTCCAATCAATTGACCGGATCCACATTCAGTAGAAGCTTGTACTGAGTCCCGATATTCTTCAGCATGCTGAACAGAGTATCATGGGAAGTGGGCATTGAGGCCCTGATGTGAACGTATTTGAGATTCGCGAAATCATTAAAAGGAGATAGGTCGATATGACCACCGAGGTCTGAGGTCGTGCTCAACTCAATGGTAACCATCTCTATCGAGCCCTTGGCAAAAGCAGCTACATCCAAGGATTGCAGAGATGCTCTGTCAGTGAACAAAGTAACTGCCGACTTCTCTCGTCTCATCACTTGGCCATTACCAAGATATATTCCAGGATAAAGATCGCTCTTCAACGATTTCAACCGGGAATCAGTTGAAACGCCTCCGGGAACAGGGGTGCCATCGCGATTTACAAGTTGCACGGATGACTGCGCCATCACATCAAAAGCTGAAAGACTTGCCAACACCGCAACGGCTGCAAGAAACTTATTCAATTGGTAAATGAATCTGGTCATGAACATTTCACTTTACATTACACCCCTAAAATAGACGGCAATAGTACTAAATAACCCAATTCGAAAACCGCCCTTCACGAAGAAGATCTCGATGAACAGCATTAAATAACCGACATGACCCCTTAACATCGCTACCGATAATGCTCCTACATTTGCCATGCACGCATTGAAAAAAACGATGAACAGAAGAGTTGTACTGATTGACGGGGCACGCACCCCATTCCTTAAAGCCGGAACAGATTACTTCGACCTGATGAGCTACCAGCTCGGGGCATTCGCCATCAAGGGCGTTCTCGATAAGACGGGAATCAAGCCTGAACTGGTGGATCAGGTGGTGATGGGCACAGTGATCCACAACGTGAAAACCCCGAATGTGGCCCGTGAGGCGGCACTTACTGCCGGACTTGGCATGATGACTCCTTGCCATACGGTATCGCAGGCATGCATCTCCGCCAATCAGGCCATTTCGAGGGCAGCAGACCTAATCCGATTGGGCGAGGCGGATGTGATCATCGCTGGCGGAACGGAGTGTACTTCCGATACTCCGATCGGCTTCAAGAAGCACATGCGGCAGAAGCTGTTCAATGCGCAGAAGTTGCGTAGCACTGGTGATTACATCAAATTCGCATTGACGCTCCGCCCGTCTGACTTTGCACCGGAAAAACCCGCAGTGGCAGAATTTCTCACCAACAAACTGATGGGCGAGGATTGCGAGACGTTAACCGCCAAATTCAGCATCACCCGCGAGGCACAGGACGAGTTTGCACTGCGGTCGCATACGAATGCACAGAAAGCACAAGATGCCGGACTGCTTGCCAAGGAGATCGTGGCTGTTGAGCTACCTCCGAGATTCAAACCCATTGATAAGGATAACGGCATCCGTGTGGCTCCGATTGAAAAGCTGGCCGCACTGAAACCCGCATTCGTCAAGCCGCACGGCACCTTGACGGCTGCCAACTCATCGTTCCTCACGGATGGCGCAGCGGCAGTCCTTATTATGAGCGAAGAAAAAGCAAAGGAGCTTGGCTTCACACCCAAAGCATACATCACCGACTATGTGTTCACTGGGCAGGACATCCGCGAAGAACTGCTGCTCGGACCTGCATATGCCATTGCCAAGATCCTGAAAAGGAACAATCTGGAACTTTCGGACATGGATGTGATCGAGTTTCACGAGGCATTTGCTGGACAGATATTGGCCAACATCGCTGCTTTATCCTCTGACGACTTTGCCAAGAAGCACCTTGGTCGCGACAAGGCTGTTGGGCAGATGAACATGGACAAGATGAACCTTTGGGGCGGATCGCTCAGCATCGGACATCCGTTCGGAGCAACTGGAGCGCGCATCATGACCACAACGGCCAATCGGCTTATTGCGGAGAATGGACGCTATGGACTGCTTGCGGCCTGCGCGGCAGGAGCACATGGGCATGCGACTATTCTCGAACGGTACAAGGCGTAATTCTTGAACAATTTCCAATATCCAATTTTAAATCCTTAGAGCAGAACCTACTGAAAATTTGAAATTGAACATTGAAAATTGATTCTGACCATGAAGCAACTCCTCGCACTCCTTCTTCTCACCCCTGCCTCACTCCTTGCGCAAACGTGGCTATCTCCATATCATCTTGGCGAATTCAGGGATGATACCATTGTTGAATTCACGTACATAGCACCCGACAATTGCGGTGGTTTCGACATCCGTTTCGATGCCTCACAGATAGCGCCCTTTGCTGAAGGGATGTCACTTCATCTTGACATTCTTGGCCCCGCAAATGTGGATGGCATCTACTATGATGAGGACGCTTCATTCGAAATTAATGAAAATGTCACTGCTTTTGACATTTTCTACGGCTCTATCTTTCTCCCTCTTCAGGTACGCGTAGTTGGAGTCCCACTTCTTGAAGGCCAAGAAATCCCGTGCTGGGTGGATATGATGCATTCATCAGGACTGTGCTCTGACACATTGACACTTGTTTGGGGCGAGTCGTTCGCGCCATGCTTCGTTGAACCTCCAACTGGAGTAGAAAAACCTCCCGTGCCTTCTTTCTCATCAACAACTCAGGAAGGTGTACTCAATCTGCATTCAGATGTTAATGGGCAGCTTGATATCATTGACATAACAGGTCGGATTCTTCACACCACGTCTATTGAAATGGACGAGCGTATGGCTCTTGATGTCCCATCGGGCATCATCATCGCAAGGCTGACTGGTGCCACAGGCACTTTCTCCAAAAAGATCTTCGTCAACTGATCACACATCACCAACGGTAATCCCTCTTCGCACATCAACATTGTCATGAGAAACAAATACTTCGAAATAGAATACCGCAACGGCATCGCCATCATATGGATGGACGAGCAGGACAGCAAGGTGAACAAGATCGGGCCGGACATGATCGGCATGTTCAACCCGCTGATAGATGAACTGGAAAAGGATTCCAAAGTGAAGGCGGGGGTGATGATCAGCCGCAAGAAGGATTTCATTGCAGGGGCCGACATCGATGCTTTCGCCAATGTGAAAAAAGAAGGCGACTGGCAGCCGATTGCAAAGCAGGGCCACGCGATCCTACAGCGCTTGGAGAAGAGCAAAAAACCCATTGTGGCGGCCATAAACGGTGCGTGCATGGGGGCCGGATTGGAGATCGCCATGGCCTGCGCTGCCCGCGTGGCATCCGACAGTCCGAAGACGGTGCTTTCGCTGCCCGAGGTGAAACTCGGCCTGCTGCCCGGTGGCGGTGGCACGCAGCGATTGCCACGACTGGTCGGTATTCAAAAAGCATTGGACATGATGCTGACAGGTAAGAATGTGTTCGCCTATCCCGCCAAGAAAATGGGACTGGTGGACCGCATATCTTCCAAAGAGGCATTGCTCGATGCTGCCATCTGTCTTGCCAACGAACTGGTGAAGGCCCCTTTGAAGCGCGAGGACAAACGCACTGGAATGGAGAAGTTCCTCGAAGGGAATCCCATCACGCGCGGCATCATCTTCAAGAAAGCGAAGGAGATGGTTGACCGTCAGACGAACGGCAACTACCCAGCTCCGTACGAGATCATGGAGTGCGTGCGCATCGGCATGGAATCGGGACCGGACAAGGGCTATGCCGAAGAGGTGAAGCGCTTCGAGAAGCTGATCCTTACACCGGAAAGCTTCCAACTGCGTGGCATTTTCTTCGCCATGACGGACAAGAAGAAGAACCCGCTGCAGAGTGTCGTCCGCCCAGTGGACACCATCGCCATGGTGGGAGCGGGTTTCATGGGCGCTGGCATTGCGCAGGTGAGCGCGGCCAAGGACATACGCGTATTATTAAAGGATATAAAACAGGAAACGCTGACCCAAGCGCGCAGAACGGTTTGGAGCGACATAGGCAAAAAGGTGCAGCGTAAGGCCATGGCGCAGTTGGATGCCGACCGCATGATGAACCGTATCGTTGGTCAATTGGACTTCAACAATTTCGAGAAGGCGCAGGTGGTGATCGAGGCGGTTTTCGAAGAACTGAATGTGAAACACAAGGTGCTGGCCGAGTGTGAGAGCCACATGAATGAATCGGCCATCTTCGCCAGCAACACCTCTGCCCTACCGATACACGAGATCGCCAAGGCATCGAAACGGCCGGAGCAGGTGATCGGGATGCACTACTTCAGCCCCGTGCCGAAAATGCCGCTGCTGGAGATTGTGGTGACCGACCAGACCGCTGATTGGGTGACGGCCACGTGCTACGACCTCGGTGTGCGCCAAGGCAAGACAGTGATCGTAGTGAAGGACGGCCCGGGATTCTACACCACGCGCATTCTCGCACCGCTGTTGGGCGAAGCGCTCAACATGCTGGAGGAAGGTGCGGATGCCCTTCAGATTGACAAGGTGCTGAAGAAGTTCGGCTTTCCTGTGGGGCCGATAACCCTGATGGACGAAGTGGGCATCGATGTGGGTGCGCACATCATGAGCGGCCAACTGATGCAGCATTTCATCTCCACTCGCAAAGGCGTGAAGGTGAGCGATGCGATGAAGAAGATGTTCGAGGCCGGATACCACGGCCGCAAGAACAAGAAGGGGTTCTATGCCTACGATGAGAACGGCAAGAAGAAACGCGAGCTGGATCCGAATGTTTACAGCTTCTTCGGTGGCAACACCCGCAAGCAGTTCGACCCGAAGGAAATGTATGAGCGCATCGGCATGAGCATGGTGAGCGAGGCCGCGCTGTGCCTGCAAGAGGGCATCATCGCGAACCCGTTGGACGGTGATGTCGGGGCGGTGTTCGGCCTTGGCTTCCCTCCTTTCCGTGGTGGGCCGTTCCGCTACATGGACACGTTGGGTGCGCAGCAGACGGTGGACATTTTCAACCGCCTTGCCGAGAAGCATGGTGAGCGTTTCCTACCGCCACAGATCATTGTGGACAAAGCGAAGAGCGGGAAGAGGTTTTATTGAGGGTTGTCGATAGACGATTTTCAATAGATGATCTGCGATTGGTCATGACGGATCCGGAGTCCTGTCAATCCGTAACTTCTTTGTCATCAAAAACCATCTGCCATGAGCCTCGAAACCCGAAAACTGGAAGTGATGCAGCAGCTCCTGCTGGTGGACAGCGAAGAGGTGCTCGACCGTGTGCAGCACATGCTGAATGCTGAAAGGACGTTCGTCCTTTCGGATGAACAGAAGGCCGCGCTTGACGAACAGGAAGCGCGGTATGCGCGAGGTGAAGGCCAATTTTTTTCATGGGATGAAGTGAAGGTCCATGCCCGTGCATCAATGGCGGCCAAAAGGGTGTGAGCCGATATCTTGAGATTAAGGATGATGCGAGAGAGGACATTCTCTCCGCTATCCTGCGGTAAGATGAACAGCAGGACGGGCTTGGCGAGCGTTTCATCAGTGACCTCGACATGGCCTTCGACCATCTCTGTGCCCGTCCGCAAGCTTTTCAGGCCGTTCACCGTCACTTTCACCATCTGCCTCTGAAACGATTTCCGTTCGTCATCATCTGCAAGTTTGATGATGCGACCGTTCAGGTCTATAGGGTGTTTCACACCAGCATGGATCCGGACGGCTGGAAGAGTTGAACGTGTCTACCATGTCATAACCTGATACCTCAGGTTTCCGTTACTTGCGGCATGTCCGCATCTGCTGCCCAGCCGTTGACCACCAAGGAGATAGACCGTCTCAATGACGAGGCATGGGCTGCGCATGCAGAGATTGGACGTGAAGCATTCGGGCTGGCCGAGCACGCCTATCATGCCGCCCTATCTTCCGGCCATGCGGATGGCATAAGAATGGCACTTCGAACGATGGCCGTTACCGCATTGGAGATGGGCCTTCATGCCGAGGCATTCGAGCACGCCACGGAGGCCGCGCGCCTTTTCAAAGAGTCTGGAGACCACAGCCGGGAGGCACTGATGCAGAACGTGCTGGGTGGGGTTCACTACTACCTTGGTGACCATGAGAGCCGGTTGAAATGCAACATGCGCGGCCTTGAACTGTGCCGCATATCGGGCGACCATCCCGGTCTGCTCCGCGCCCTCAACAACACGGCCGACACATACACCCGTCTTGGCGATTTCGCAAAGGCTATGGCAATGTTCAAGGAGTGCCTGGCGCTGGCGGACGATTCCACCCCCTTCATTCAATGCATCGTGCTCAGCAATATGGGCGAGGTGAACCTGTTGGAAGGACGGACAGACCTGGCCAAGGAACTGGTCCTACGGAGTCAGGAGGTCGGGAACCGGATCGGGTATACCGAGATCATGGTCTCCAACCTCATCATGCTTTCGCAGATTGCGCTCGGAGTATGGGATGCACATGGCGCCATCCGACTGTTGGAAGAAGCCCAGACCCTCGTGAATGAGCGGATTGGGCTGAATGACCAGGCCAGCATTCATCGCTATCTGTCGGAGGCCCACGAAAAGCTTGGGCGCCATGACAGAGCACTCTCCCATCACCGCACCTTCCACAGTCTGAGCCAGCAGCATCTGGATGCCCAGAAAGTGAAGGAGGTGCGCAGTATTGAATTCAAGCAGGAGATACGCACCCTGCAGCATGCTACCGCTACCTTGGAGAAACTGGTAGAGGAGCGTACACGCCAGTTGGAACAGACCCTTGCCCATCTTCAACAACGCGACCGCGAGCGGCAGCAGGACCTGGAGGTGGAACAGGCCGTGAATCAGTTCTCACAATCGCTCTTCCAACAGAAGACTGTGGACGATGTGCTGTGGGACCTTGCCAAAAGCTGTATCGCCCGTCTCGGCTTTGTGGACGCGGTCATCTATCTCTTAGATGAGGACGGGACGAAACTCATTCAGAAGGCCGCCTACGGCCCTAAGAATCCTATTGACCTGGACATTCTCAATCCCATAACCATTGAACTGGGCAAAGGCATTGTGGGCAGCGTGGCCCTTGCCGGCCATCACGAGCTGATACACGATACCTCAAAGGATGACCGCTACATCGTTGACGATGCCATGCGGCTCTCCGAGATAGCGGTGCCCATCGTGTCCAATGGCAAGGTGATCGGGGTGATCGATTCTGAACACCCTGAAAGGAACTTCTTCACCGAGAAACACCTGCGGGTGTTGAAGACCATCGCCTCGCTGGTGGCCAACCGCATAGAGCGCATAAGGGAGCAGGAAGAACGCGAACGGTTGCAGGTGGAACTCATTGCCCAGCTTCAGGAGAATGAGAAATTGCAGTCAAAGGTGACGCGAGAACTGGAGGACAAGGTGAGGGAGCGCACTTTGGAGATTGAACAGGCACGCGAGCGCATCGAACTTCAGGCGAAGGACATCCGCGACAGCATTCACTATGCCCGGTCCATTCAGAACGCCCTGATGCCACAGATGCATGAGGTGGAGCGGCTCTTTCCTGATAACTTCATTCTATACCTCCCACGCGATGTGGTCTCTGGCGACTTCTATTGGGTGGCCTCGAAAGGTGAGAGACGCTATCTGGCTGTGGCCGACTGCACGGGCCATGGGGTTCCAGGTGCGCTGGTGAGCGTGTTGTGCGTGGAGAAACTGGAACAGGCCCTCTTGCTTGCCGATGCACCGGGCGAGATTCTGCGGATAGTGAACAGTGAAGTGAAAAAAGCACTTCGACAATCGGCCGAAGGCACCTCACGTGATGGCATGGACGTGGCACTTATGGCCTTTGACCCGAAGACAGGCGTACTATCGTATTCCGGTGCAAAGAGGCCGTTGTGGCATGTCCGGTCCGGAGTACTGACCATCTACTCCCCTACCCGATTCTCCATCGGTGGGCACTCTCCGGACAGTCTGACCTTCACAGAGGAACGTGTGAGCATACTACCTGGGGACATGGTATACCTGTGCAGTGACGGATATGCCGACCAGTTCGGTGGTGAAGGCGGTCGTAAGTTCTCCACCGGTCGCCTGAGAAAAGTGCTCTGTGAGCTTGCCCATCTCAGCATGCCAAAGCAGCATGGGCAACTGCTCTCGCTGTTGCATGACTGGCAGGGCAGACAGGAACAGGTGGATGACATCCTGCTGGCCGGTATCCGATTCTGAAAAAAAGAAAAGGCGCCCGTGCAGGCGCCTTTAAATTGCTTGTATTCGCTTCAGATCAGGCCTGCGCTGTTGGCCCCCCGAAATTCATCGGAAGAGGCGGAGGGCCGTCCGTATGCTTTATAGGGCCATGTTCGTGCTCGTACTTGCTGATGTTGTCCTGCAGCGCGCGCATGAAACGCTTGGCATGCTCAGGAGTGAGCACCACACGCGACTTCACCTTCGCCTTCGGCATACCTGGCATGATCTTCACGAAATCCACCACGAACTCTGCGGGTGAATGGGTGATGATGGCCAAGTTGGAGTAGATGCCCTCGGCCAGTTCCTCACTCAGTTCAATGCTCAATTGATTCCCCTGTGCCTGATTCTTGTCGTCAGCCATTTCTTTCTTCGTTGTGCCAACAGCCATGGGCCATAAGCGGTTAGTGTTTACTCCAGTTACAGTGAGCACAACCTGCGATGTGCCAAGTATTGAACGAAGTTAGCCATTAGCGCAGTCCTTTCGGACTGACAGCTAATGGCTAACAATCTGTGGCAATGATCAGGCCTCCTCCTCTTCGAGTTTAGCTGCCATGAGCAGATCAAACTCTTCCTGCGAACCGACCACGAGCTTGTCGTAGTCGCGCAGACCTGTTCCTGCAGGAATGAGGTGACCAACGATAACGTTCTCCTTGAGACCGTTGAGTTCATCAATCTTGCCGCGAACGGCTGCCTCGTTGAGCACCTTGGTGGTCTCCTGGAACGATGCGGCAGAGATGAAGCTCTCGGTCTGCAACGATGCACGGGTGATACCCTGCAGCACAGGCTCTGAGGTAGCGGGGACAGCATCACGGGCCACAACAGGCTTCAGGTCCTTACGCTTCAGCATCGAGTTCTCATCGCGCAGCTTGCGGGCAGATACGATCTGGCCAGGCTTCAGCGTTTCAGAATCGCCTGCATCCTCAACATACTTCTTCCCGTAGATCCAGTCGTTCTGCTCACGGAACTCATAGCGGTTCACAAGGTCCTTCTCCAGGAACGATGTGTCCCCTGGGTCCACGATGCGCACCTTACGCATCATCTGACGAACGATGACCTCGAAGTGCTTGTCGTTGATCTTCACACCCTGCAGACGGTAAACCTCCTGAACCTCGTTCACGATGTATTCCTGAACCGCTGTAGGTCCTTTGATCATAAGGATGTCTGATGGGGTGATGGCGCCCTCGGAGAGTGCGGCACCGGCCTTCACGAAGTCATTCTCCTGAACAAGGATGTGCTTGCTGAGCGGAGCAAGATACTTGCGCACCTCGCCTGTGCGGGTCTCGATGGCCAGTTCGCGGTTACCACGCTTGATCTTGCCGTAGGTAACGATTCCGTCCACCTCAGACACAACGGCCGGGTTGGAAGGGTTACGCGCCTCGAATAGCTCGGTGATACGCGGCAGACCACCGGTGATGTCACCAGACTTGCCCGACATACGTGGAATCTTCACCAACGTGTCACCGGCCTTCACCTTCTGACCGTGCGATACGGAGAGGTGAGCGCCTACTGGCACCCCGTAACTCTTGATATGTCCATCGGCATTGGCTATAACCGCAATGGCCGGAACCTTCTTCTTGTCCTTCGACTCGATGACTACCTTCTCCTCGAAACCGGTCTGCTCATCAGACTCGGTACGGAAAGTGACGCCTTCGTCCAAGTCCTCGAATTCGATGACACCGTCAGCCTCAGAAACGATGACCGCGTTGAACGGATCCCAATCGCAGATCAGGTCGTCCTTCTTCACCTTGTCACCTTCCTTCTTGTAGAGGCGGGCACCGTATGGAACGTTGTGCGTAGAGACCAGAACCCCAGTCTCACGGTTCACAAGACGCATCTCACCAGAACGTCCGATGACCACGAGGTGATTGCCTTCTGCGCTCTCCACGGTCTTCAGTTCATCGAACTCGACAGTGGCCTCCGACTTGGAGATGATGCGCGATTCGCTGATGATGTGCTGAGCAACACCACCCACGTGGAAGGTACGGAGTGTAAGCTGTGTACCCGGTTCACCGATGGACTGTGCAGCGATAACGCCCACGGCCAGACCACGCTGAACCATGCGGCCCGTGCTGAGGTCGCGGCCATAGCACTTGGCGCAAACGCCACGCTTGGTCTCACAGGTGAGCACCGAACGAATCTCTACCGTATCGATGCCGGCATCCTCAACGGCCTTCGCCTCGTCTTCATTGATGAGCTCACCGGCCGCAACGATAATCTCGCCCGAATCGGGATGGATCAAATCGTGAACAGATGTGCGGCCGAGGATACGGTCATACAAGGATTCCACCACGTCCTCGTTCTTCTTGAGGGCAGTGGCCAGCAGACCACGGAGCGTGCCACAATCGTTCTCGTTGATGACAACATCCTGTGTAACGTCCACAAGCCTACGGGTAAGGTAACCTGCGTCAGCCGTTTTCAAGGCCGTATCCGCAAGACCCTTACGGGCACCGTGGGTGGAGATGAAGTACTCCAAGATGGAGAGACCTTCTTTAAAGTTGGAAAGGATCGGATTCTCGATGATGTCCTGAGTGGATGCACCGGATTTCTGCGGTTTGGCCATCAGTCCGCGCATACCGCTCAACTGACGGATCTGCTCCTTCGAGCCCCTCGCACCCGAGTCAAGCATCATATAAACCGAGTTGAAGCCCTGCTTGTCCTCGGTCATCTGCTTCATCAGCGTCTGGGTCAAACGTGAGTTCACGTGTGTCCAGATGTCGATGATCTGGTTGTAACGCTCGTTGTTGGTTATGAAACCCATGTTGAAGTTGGCACGCACCTCATCGGCCTGCGCCTGAGCTGCATCAATCATAGGCTGCTTCTCCACAGGGATCAGAACGTCATTCAGGCTGAAGGATAGACCTCCTTTGAATGCACTCATGAAACCGAGCTCCTTGATACGGTCAAGGAATCGCGCAGATTCGGCCATGCCCACCTGCTTGATGATGTCACCGATGATATCTCGGAGGGCCTTCTTGGTCAAAAGCTCGTTAACGAAAGGCACGGTCTGCGGAACCACCTGATTGAAAAGCACACGGCCCACAGTGGTGGCGATCACTTTCTTCTCCCCTTTCGGTAGACCTTGGGTGATACGCACTTTGATGCCTGCATGCAGGTCCACTTTCTTCTCGTTATAGGCAATGATCACCTCTTCTGGCGAGTAGAACGTGAGGCCTTCGCCTTTCACTTTCAGTTCAGGAGTGCTCTTGCGCTCCTTGGTCATGTAGTACAGACCAAGCACCATGTCCTGAGAAGGTACTGCGATAGGCGCACCGTTCGCAGGGTTCAGGATGTTGTGCGAAGCCAACATCAGAAGCTGTGCCTCCAGGATGGCAGCATTGCCAAGCGGGAGGTGAACCGCCATCTGGTCACCGTCAAAGTCAGCGTTGAAAGCCGTACAGACCAGCGGGTGCAGCTGAATGGCCTTGCCCTCGATAAGTTTCGGCTGGAACGCCTGAATACCCAATCTGTGCAGTGTTGGTGCACGGTTAAGAAGCACCGGGTGGTTGGTGAGCACATTCTCAAGAATGTCCCATACCACAGAGTCTTTCTTGTCCACCAATTTCTTGGCGCTCTTCACGGTCTTCACCACACCACGCTCAATCATCTTGCGGATGATGAATGGCTTGTAAAGCTCCGCGGCCATACCCTTTGGCAGACCACACTCATGCATCTTCAGCTCAGGACCTACGACAATGACCGAACGAGCAGAATAGTCCACACGCTTACCGAGCAGGTTCTGACGGAAACGGCCCTGCTTGCCCTTGAGGCTGTCTGACAGCGACTTGAGCGCACGGTTCGATTCGGTCTTCACCGCGCTCGACTTGCGGCTGTTGTCAAAGAGTGAGTCCACCGACTCCTGAAGCATACGCTTCTCGTTACGGAGAATAACCTCTGGAGCCTTGATCTCGATCAGACGCTTCAGACGGTTGTTACGGATGATGACCCTGCGATAGAGGTCATTCAGGTCGGATGTGGCGAAACGACCACCGTCCAAAGGAACCAACGGGCGCAGATCGGGCGGAATGACAGGAATCACCTTCACCACCATCCACTCCGGACGGTTGTCGATGTGCTCCTGTGCTGCACGGAACGCCTCCACAACCTGAAGACGCTTCAGGGCCTCGTTCTTACGCTGCTGTGATGTCTCTGTGTTGGCCTTGTGACGGAGTTCATAGCTCAGGCTCTCAAGGTCGAGGCCCATGAGGAGTGCCTCCAACGCCTCGGCACCCATCTTGGCAACGAACTTGTTCGGGTCGCTGTCATCGAGATACTGGTTCTCCTTCGGCAGTCGCTCCAATGCATCCAGATACTCATCCTCCGTGAGGAAGTCCATGTAGCTGAGCGGAGTGCCCTCGTTGTTGGTGGCATTGCCCGGCTGAATGACCACATACCTTTCGTAGTAGATGATCATGTCCAGCTTCTTCGTGGGCAGCCCCAAGAGATAGCCGATCTTGTTCGGGAGTGAACGGAAATACCAGATGTGTGCCACAGGAACAACGAGCTGAATGTGGCCCATGCGCTCCCTGCGCACCTTCTTCTCGGTCACCTCCACACCGCAACGGTCGCAGATAATGCCTTTGTAACGGATGCGCTTGTACTTACCGCAATGGCACTCGTAATCCTTCACCGGACCGAAAATGCGTTCGCAGAAAAGACCATCACGCTCGGGCTTATATGTCCGATAGTTGATGGTCTCTGGTTTGAGCACTTCGCCCCTTGAACCCTCAAGGATCTTCTCCGGTGAGGTGAGGCTGATGATGACCTTCTTGAAGTTGCTCTTTATTTTATTCTCTCGTTGGAGTGCCATCTGTTGAAAATGGGTTATTGAATTACTTGGGTTAAGGACTGCACTTGGACAGTCGATTGAACATCGATCGGGATGTCAGAATCCGGAATCGCTTCCGGGGTCTGACATCCCTTGACCGATATCTTATTCCAACGTCACATTGAGGCACAGGCCGCGAAGCTCATGCATCAACACGTTGAAGGACTCTGGAATGCCAGGTGTCGGCATCGGATCGCCTTTCACGATAGCTTCATATGCCTTCGCACGGCCCATCACGTCATCCGACTTGATGGTGAGGATCTCCTGAAGGATGTTGGCGGCACCGAAGGCCTCCAGCGCCCACACTTCCATCTCACCGAAACGCTGACCACCGAACTGCGCCTTACCACCGAGCGGCTGCTGGGTGATGAGCGAGTATGGTCCGATGCTACGTGCGTGCATCTTGTCATCGATCATGTGGCCGAGTTTCAACATATAGATGATACCCACTGTGGCCGGCTGGTCGAAGCGCTCACCAGTGCCTCCATCATAGAGGTAAGAGTGACCGAATGACGGAATGCCTGCCTCTGCTACCTCCTGGCTGATCTCATCCAATGAAGCACCATCAAAGATCGGAGTGGCATACTTACGGTCGAGCTTCTTGCCTGCCCAGCCCAAGATGGTCTCGTAAATCTGACCGAGGTTCATACGCGATGGTACACCGAGCGGGTTGAGCACGATATCCACAGGGGTTCCATCCTCTAGGAACGGCATGTCCTCCTCACGAACGATACGTGCAACGATACCCTTGTTACCGTGGCGACCCGCCATCTTATCACCTACTTTCAGCTTACGCTTCTTGGCGATGTACACCTTGGCAAGTTTCACGATACCAGCTGGCAGTTCGTCACCGATGGTCACCGCGAATTTCTTGCGCTTGTAATCACCGATGATGTCATACAGCTTCACGGTGTAGTTGTGCAACAACTCGCGAATCTGCTCGTTCTTCTCATCATCCGTGGTCCAGTTGCTCGGATTGATGTTGAGATACTCGATGGCCTGAAGACCACGGAGCGTGAACTTGGTGCCTTTCGGGATGAGCACCTCACGGAAGTGGTTCTCAACGCCCTGCGATGCACGGCCGTTGACCAGCGTGAACAGCTTGTCTATGAGAATAGCCTTCAGTTTGGTCTGCTCCTTCTCGTAGTCGTCCTCAATCTGGCCGAGGAGTTTCTTCTCGTCCATCTTGGCCTTCTTGTCCTTGATGTTGCGGGAGAAGAGCTTCTTGTCGAGCACGATACCGCTGAGGGACGGATGCGCCTTCAGCGATGCATCTTTCACGTCACCGGCCTTATCACCGAAGATGGCGCGCAGCAGTTTCTCCTCTGGTGATGGGTCGGTCTCCCCTTTCGGAGTGATCTTGCCGATAAGAATATCGCCAGGATTGACCTCGGCACCGATACGAATCAGACCGTTCTCGTCCAGTTCCTTCGTGGCCTCTTCGCTCACGTTCGGAATGTCGGACGTGAGTTCCTCCAGGCCTCGCTTGGTGTCGCGTACTTCCATCTGATACTCATCGATATGCAGCGATGTGAAGATGTCCTCTTTCGACACGCGCTCAGAGATCACGATGGCATCCTCGAAGTTGTAACCCTTCCAAGGCATGAACGCAACCATGAGGTTCCGTCCGATGGCCAACTCACCCTTGTCGGTGGCATAGCCGTCACACAGCACCTGACCTTTCTTCACCTTCTCGCCCAATTTGACGATAGGCTTCAGGTTCATGCAGGTGTTCTGGTTCGTCTTGAGGAACTTGGTCAGCTTGTAGGTCTTGATGTCGTCATCAAAGCTCAGCAGACGCTGCATCTCGTTGCGGTCATAGCGGATACTGATGGTGTTGGCATCCACATACTCTACCACACCGTCACCTTCTGCATTGATGAGCACACGGGAATCTCGGGCCACCAGCGGCTCCAGACCGGTGCCCACGATTGGGGCTTCCGGACGGATGAGTGGCACCGCCTGACGCATCATGTTCGAACCCATCAGTGCGCGGTTCGCGTCATCATGCTCCAAGAATGGAATCAACGATGCAGCGATGGACGCAATCTGGTTCGGAGCCACGTCCATCAGCGTAACCTCATTCGGTTCGCTCACGGGGAAGTCGCCCTCGAAACGGGCCTTGATACGGGCATTGGCAAAGGAACCATCGTCCTTGATAGGAGCGTTGGCCTGAGCAATTGTGTTCTGCTCCTCGTCCTCTGCACTTAGGTAAATGACCGGCTTGCTCAGCGCCACCTTGCCATCCTCCACCTTGCGGTAAGGAGTCTCGATGAAACCGAGTTTGTTCACCTTCGCATACACGCAGAGTGAGCTGATCAGACCGATGTTCGGTCCTTCTGGCGTCTCAATGGTGCAAAGACGGCCATAGTGCGTGTAATGAACGTCTCGAACCTCGAATCCTGCACGCTCACGGGAAAGACCACCGGGCCCAAGGGCAGACATCCTACGCTTGTGCGTCACCTCACTCAACGGGTTGGTCTGATCCATGAACTGGCTCAGCTGGTTCGTTCCGAAGAACGAGTTGATCACCGATGAAAGCGTCTTGGCGTTGATAAGGTCGATCGGAGTGAACACCTCATTGTCACGTACGTTCATCCGCTCACGGATGGTGCGTGCCATACGGGCCAGACCAACTCCGAACTGAGCATACATCTGCTCGCCAACAGTACGAACACGCCTGTTGCTCAAGTGGTCGATATCATCCACATCGGCCTTCGAGTTGATAAGCTCAATCAGGTGTTTGATGATGCTGATGATATCCTCCTTGGTCAATACCTTCTGATCCTCTGAAGTATTCAGGCCCAATTTGCGGTTGATCCTGTAACGGCCAACCTCACCGAGGTCATAACGCTTGTCAGAGAAGAACAGCTTGTCGATAATGCCACGGGCCGTCTCCTCATCGGGCGGCTCGGCATTACGCAGCTGACGGTAGATATGCTCCACCGCCTCTTTCTCCGAGTTGGAGGTATCCTTCTGCAGTGTATTGTAGATGATGGCGAAGTCAGCCGAGTTCACCTCCTCACTGTGGAGGATGATGCTCTTCACACCGGCATCCACAATCATATCGATGTGGTCCTTGTCAAGAATGGTCTCACGGTCGATGATGATCTCGTTACGCTCGATGCTCACCACTTCACCGGTGTCCTCATCCACGAAATCCTCAATCCACGACTTCAGCACACGGGCGGCCAGTTTACGGCCGATGACACGCTTCAAGCCCGCCTTGCTCACCTTCACCTCATCAGCCAGACCAAAGATCTCAAGGATGTCCTTATCGCTTTCGAAACCGATGGCACGCAGCAACGTGGTCACGGGAAGCTTTTTCTTACGGTCGATGTAGGCATACATCGCACCGTGGATATCAGTTGCGAACTCAATCCACGATCCCTTGAACGGGATGACGCGGGCAGAGTAGAGTTTTGTTCCGTTGGCATGGTAGCTCTGTCCGAAGAATACTCCGGGCGAGCGGTGCAGCTGCGAAACGACCACACGCTCGGCACCGTTCACAACGAACGAACCTTTCGGGGTCATATATGGTATGGTTCCCAGATAAACATCCTGCACGATGGTCTCGAAGTCCTCGTGCTCTGGGTCTGTGCAGTACAATTTGAGTTTTGCCTTCAGCGGCACGCTGTAGGTCAGACCGCGCTCAATGCACTCATCAATGGAGTAGCGTGGTGGGTCAATGAAGTAGTCGAGGAACTCCAACACGAAGTTGTTCCTTGCATCCGTGATTGGGAAGTTCTCCGAGAAAACCTTGAAAAGGCCTTCATGCTGGCGATTCTCGGGAGTGGTCTCCAGCTGGAAGAAGTCCTTGAATGACTTGAGCTGTATCTCGAGGAAATCAGGATATTCTACCTGATTCTTGGTGGAGGCGAAATTGATCCGTCCGTGGGTGGTGTTCAGCGCCAAGGTCTTGAGCTTTTATAGTATGAAAATCCAATGAACTGAAAACAGGAATAGGTTGAGACCCTTCCCGTTTCCGGGAGGGCCTCAACCATAATGGCAACAGTAAGGCTTACTTCACCTCTACCTCGGCACCAGCCTCGGTAAGAGAGCTCTTGATAGCCTCAGCCTCCTCCTTGGAGATGCCCTCCTTGAGGGGCTTCGGAGCAGCGTCAACAAGCTCCTTGGCCTCTTTCAGACCAAGACCTGTCAGCTCCTTCACAAGCTTAACAACAGCCAGTTTGCTCTGGCCAGCGCTCTTCAGGATAACATCGAACTCAGTCTTCTCTACTGGAGCTGCATCACCACCACCAGCAGCTGGGCCAGCGGCAACAACAGCAGCAGCAGCAGGCTCAATGCCATACTCGTCCTTCAGGATCTGTGCCAGTTCATTCACCTCTTTAACGGTGAGGTTAACCAGCTTTTCTGCGAATTCTTTAAGATCTGCCATTTTGATTTGATTTGTAATCGTTTACGATTGGTTAGAGATTGATTGGAACCGAAAGGGCTTAAGCGCCCTTCTCGGAAAGGGTTTTGAGGATACCTGCCAGATTGCGTCCTGGGGTCTGGAGACCAGAGATGACATTCTTCGCAGGAGACTGCAGCAACGCGATAACGTCTGCAATGACTTCCTCTTTAGACTTGATGTTCTCAAGAATAGAGAGGCTATCGTCTCCGATGAATACTCCTTCTCCGACCCAAGCTCCCTTGAGCAATGGTCGAGGGCTCTTCTTTCGGAACTCCTTGATCAACCTGGCAGGCGCATTGCCTGTTTCGGTGAACATGATGGAGGTGCTTCCTTTGAGAACTGGATACAGTTGCTCATAGTCTGCACTGGCCCGCTCAAGGGCCTTCCTCAGAAGGGTGTTC
Organism: uncultured Chryseobacterium sp.; assembly: GCA_964488095.1. Taxonomy (GTDB): domain Bacteria; phylum Bacteroidota; class Bacteroidia; order UBA10329; family UBA10329; genus UBA10329. The sequence goes on along the minus strand of CAZATP010000021.1, from coordinate 1,148 downwards.
TTCACAACATGAAGTCTCACATCGCGCTTATGGCAAATGGACCTCAATTTGTGGGTATCCTCAGCATTGAGAGTTGAGATGTCAGCCAGATAGAAGTTCGGGGTGGAGTCGATTTCAGCTACCAGCGCATCAATTGCCTGATTTTTTTCGCTTTTGTTCATGATTTCCTTTTCCGAATTATTGTACTGACTTAACGTCTACTGTAACACCCGGGCTCATTGTGGCCGAGAGTGATACACTCTTGATGTACGTGCCCTTCGCTGCGGTCGGCTTCAATTTCACAAGGGTCTGAATCAATTCCTGCGCATTCTCAGCAATCTTCTCCTTGGGGAAGGACGCCTTGCCTACGCTGGCATGGATGATACCATACTTGTCCACTTTGAAATCGATTTTTCCGGCCTTCACATCGGTCACGGCCTTACCTACCTCCATGGTCACAGTACCGCTCTTCGGGTTGGGCATCAGACCACGAGGTCCAAGCACACGACCGAGGGCACCGATCTTGGCCATAACGGTTGGCATGGTAACAATTACATCTACATCGGTCCACCCCCCCTTGATCTTGTCGATATACTCGTCAAGACCTACGTGGTCAGCACCGGCTGCCTTGGCCTCCTCCTCCTTGTCCGGAGTGCAGAGCACCAATACACGTACTGTTTTACCTGTGCCATGAGGCAAGCTCACAACACCTCTCACCATCTGGTTCGCTTTACGCGGGTCTACACCCAGACGCACTGCGACATCTACAGATGAATCGAACTTGGTGGAGGACATTTCCTTCACAATACCGGCAGCATCCGTAAGGGTATAGCTGCTATCGGGATTGACAAGCGCGAGGGCCTTCTTTCTATTTTTTGTCAGTTTGGCCATGGCTTATGCTTTTTCAGGTATTTGTCCTTTCACCGTAACCCCCATGCTGCGCGCAGTTCCTGCGACCATACGCATGGCGGATTCAATGGTAAAACAGTTCATGTCAGGCATTTTGTCCTCAGCGATAGCTTTCACCTGCTCCACAGTGAGCACACCCACCTTGTTACGGTTGGGTTCTGCGGAACCGGATTTCAGCTTGATCGCCTCCTTGATGGAGACAGCTACAGGGGGTTTCTTGATCACGAACTCGAACGACTTGTCCGTGAACACTGTGATCA
>CAZATP010000020.1:0-59579 GCA_964488095.1 uncultured Chryseobacterium sp. | reverse complement strand
GCACATTGTTCGGATAATCATAGGCCCAGACCCATTCTGGCATGAAACTGAGCCAATGCGGCATGGGTGTGTCATTCGGCATGCCCCAGTCACCATCGCCAGCGATCTGACAGCCTATGCGCCCTATGCCATAGGCAAGCATGAGTCCGGGAGCGGTGGCGTCCATGAGATGGAGCACGGGGATGTTCTTGCTCTTAGCATACCAGATGATGGTGGCCGCAGCACAGATGAGTCCGCCATAGAAGGACAGGCCACTGAAAGAAAGCAGTGAACCCACCGGGTCGCGCAGCAGGTCGTCCAGATTCTCCAGATTGTGGAAAAGCTTGGCCCCCAGAATGCCCATGACGGCCGCGATAATAGTGATGGTGCCCACCTGCTCATAAGGATGCACCGATTTCTCCACCAGTTTCGGCTCTGGAAGACCATATTTCCGGTCCTCGTAGATGCGGCTCACCACTGATAGGGCGCCTCCAAGAAATCCACCGAGGACGCTGCCCTGTGAAGAAAGAATGAATTTCTGCGGATTGTCCGATATGGCATCGAAATTCATGATCAGTGCAAGAAGCTTGTAACCGATCAGAAAACCCACAACGCCAGAGAAACCGATGTCCAGCAAAGAGGACTTCTTGCCCACCCACACCTTTTCCTTGAACGGTATCAACAGGCCATCGCGCTCCTTGCGCCTCAGCTCCCACGACAGCGTAATGCTTGCTGCAAGGAAGGCCATGGCGACCATGAAACCGAAACTCTGTACCAACTTCAGAAAGGGCAATGAGATGCCCAGAAGGTCGAGCACAAGGTCATAGATGGTAGGATACATGGTTATTGTGTCGTTCGTCAGTTCACTTGTTCACGGTCTGCAGCACTTCTGCCAATAGAAACCCTTCGGCATTGAAATCGCCCAATCGGGCCATGGTGACCCTGTTCACCAGTTCGGGGTCATAGGCCGTGATCACACGGAGGTAGTTATCTGTGTAGCCCTGCATCATCCCGTCCCTCTCCTCCTGCTCGAACAACACGGGGCGTTCCGTTCCGATGAACATCTCGTAAAAAGCTCTTCGCTTCTTCTCACTGAGGATGGTGAGCATGCGGTTCCTCTTTTTACGCTCGGACATAGGGACCACTCCCTCTTTGATCCGGACTGCGGTGGTGTCGGGACGTTCACTATAGGTGAACACATGCAGATAGCTTACTGGTAGTGCATTAAGGAAAGCATAGGTAGCCTGAAATTCTTCTTCGGTCTCGCCTGGAAAACCTACAATGACATCGACACCGATGCAGCAGTGAGGCATTACCCGTTTGATGTGTGCGATTCGGTCGGCATAAAGCGCGGTGTCGTAACGCCTGCGCATGGCTTTGAGGATGCGGTCGTTTCCGCTCTGCAACGGAATGTGGAAATGCGGGACGAAACGCTGAGATGAAGCGCAGAAATCGATAATCTCATCATTCAGCAGATTGGGTTCAATGGAAGATATACGGAACCGCTCAACTGCCCCGTCCACCGCATCGAGCTGCCGGATGAGGTCGAGGAAGGTCTCGTCCCGGTCGGCACCGAAATCACCGATGTTGACGCCAGTGAGCACAATCTCCTTCACCCCGGTGGCCATCGCCTCCTGCGCGGCCTGAAGCGTCCGTTCCAGACTCTCGCTGCGACTTCGTCCACGGGCAAGCGGTATGGTGCAGAACGCACAGAAATAGTCGCAACCGTCCTGCACCTTGAGAAACGTGCGGGTACGGTCGCTCGCAGAATAACTCGGCACAAAGTCACGCACCTGCATCACCTCGCAGCTGTGCACCCCGGTCTCGGGTCGCTTTGACAGGTCGTTGAGATAGGCAGGCAGGTTGAACTTCTCGTTGGCCCCGAGCACAATGTCCACACCAGGTATCTCAGCGATCTCATCCGGGTTCAATTGTGCATAGCAACCTATGACGGCCACAAACCCATCAGGATTGCTGCGCAGGGCCTGCCTCACCGTGTTCCTACAGGTGGCATCGGCCTTGTCGGTCACCGAACAGGTGTTGATCACATAGACATCTGCCGCCTCACTGAAATCAACCTGACGGAAGCCCGAATCGCGCAGCTGACGGCCGATAGTGCTCGTTTCAGCGAAATTGAGCTTGCAACCGAGCGTGTGAAAGGCAACCGTTCTCTGCATGGGGCGGCAAAGATAGCGTAGCCACGACCATGCGGTCCTATCGTAAAAGCGGGTACTTTTGATTGCAAATCGCAACTCATGATTCGGGCTCTCCCCTTGTTCCTGCTGATCCTTCTCGCCCATGCCCACCATGCCTCCGCTCAGGTGGCCACGTGGACAGACAACATCGCCTGCATCCTCTACTCAAGGTGCACCAGTTGCCATCATGACGGAGGCATAGCCCCTTTCTCGCTGATGACCTATGGCGAGGCGACCGCTGCGGCCTTCGGGATGCAGAATGCCGTGAACAGTGGCAGCATGCCCCCTTGGCCACCCGATCCCGCCTATCGCTCCTTTGCCCACGAGCGTGTGCTCACCCAGGAAGAGATCGACCTCATCAATGATTGGGTGAACAACGGCATGCCCGAAGGCAATGGCGCAGCCCCCATGGCCCCTGTGTATACCTCCAGTGAGGAGATCGCCTCTCCCGACCTCGTCATCACCATGCCCAATTTCACCGTGAGCACCGTGGGCAACGATGTCTACCGCTGCTTCGTAATCCCATCGGGACTTTTGCAGGACCGGTTCATCAAGGAGATCGAGGTGGTGCCAGGAAACCGGGAGGCTGTGCACCATGTGCTGCTTTATCAGGATGTGACCGCAACCCCTGCCGCATTGGATGCTGCCGACCCGGGACCGGGCTACACCAGCTTCGGTGGCACAGGCAGTGCAACCTCCGTGCTGATAGCAGGATGGGTGCCCGGCCAGATGAAGAAGGTTTATCCTGGCAGCATGGGGGTGAAGATACCGGCAGGGGCCAACATAGTAATGCAGGTGCACTATCCTGCCTCCGCCAATGGGCAGCAGGACCAGACCAAAGTGAACATCAAGTACACCACGGGAACCGTGCGCGAGGTGGCCATCGCCTCCCCGCTCAACCATGGCGCGCTGAACGAGGGCCCACTCATCATTCCAGCCAACCAGACCCGCACGTTCACCGCCAACTACTTGGTGCCTGCCGCCAACATCACCATTCTGGACGTTGCCCCACACATGCACCTTATTGGCAAGTCCATCAAGGCATGGGCCGTCACCCCGTTAGGGGTAACGATTCCGCTCATCGACATACCGGAGTGGGACTTCCACTGGCAGGGCTTCTACGATTTCCGCCAACCAGTGAGAATCCCGGCCGGAAGCATGCTCTATAGCACGGCCACGTATGACAATACCACCGCCAATCCGAACAACCCCAACAACCCGCCACAGATGGTGACTGTAGGTGAAGCAACGGATGATGAGATGATGTTGGTCTATTTCAGCTACACCATCCATTTCCCGGGCGATGAGAACATCGTCATCGACACGAGCACTGTGGTACAGACCCACAACAACTGTGATTTCAGCGTGGTGGGAATGGAAGATGGCCCCGATGTGCCAAAGTTGCTCTCTTATCCCAACCCCACGGAAGGCCCGCTGCAATTGGGGCTTCCCGAGGGCTTCTCAGGTGTGGTAAGGGTGACTGACCATCTTGGCCGGGCGGTGCTCTCGACACCCGTCATAGGCGGTGTGATAGACCTGAGCGGTCTGGTAAACGGCATGTATCACGTGACCATTCAGACGGAGGGCGGCAGCAGCACCAGCAAAGTGTTGCTTCAGCGGTAGCCAGGGCAATTGCCTAGGCGCATGGTGCCTCCGGCAGGCCTACCAGCTCTATGGCGATGCGTTTCTTCTTCTTCATGCCCTTGAAATAGGTGGGTGTCAGGCCTGTCACCTTCTTGAACTGTGTGCTCAAGTGAGCCACGCTGCTGTAGGACATGCGATAGGAGATCTCTGTAAGGCTCAGTTGGTCGTAGATGAGCAGTTCCTTCACCCGCTCTATCTTATGGGCGATGATGAACTTCTCAATAGTGATGCCCTTGGTCTCCGAGAACATGTTGGCCATGTACGTATAGTCATAGTCCAACTCCTTGCTCAGGTGGTCTGAGAAGTTGATGTTCGGAATCTCCTTTGAGTTGTGCACAATGTCGATGATCAGCGTTACGATGCGCTCCAAAAGGACGGCCTTGGGGTCGTCCAGCAGTTCGAAACCCTCATTATGCAGGGCCTTGCAGAGCAAGGCACGGTTCTCATCGCTAAGGGGCTTCCTAAGCTCCACCTCTCCCAGATTGACCACCCCGTGAGCAATCTTGAGTTTGTCCAGTTGTTCCGACACCATCTTCTGGCAACATCGGGATACCATGAACTTGATGTGGATGGTGCGATGAGCGGCCGATATCTTTTTCGCTGGCATGCATGAGAGAGGTTGGAGTGCGGAGGAATCGCGAAATTCCATCGCCCCGATGATGCGATTTTTACATGATTCCGACATGGGATTACATGATTCACAGGTGCGTCTGGCGCACCTTCAGACCGCGTAAAGTCCAATAGAGAAGCGCTGTGACCGTTACGGCCGATCGCAGCGATACACCTTATCAGCATGCCCCAGCCGATAGCGTTCGCGCAGCTCCTCGCCCACCTCTGCGGCCATGTCTATGCGCTGCACGCGAAAGCCGGCCGACTCCAGTTTTGAGGGATAGTCGAGGCCGTAGAGGCGCACATGGTCCTTCTGCCAATAGTGCAGCTCACGGTCGTCCTCGCTGGTGATGGTGGGGTCTTCGAAGGTGGTGGTGCGGGCATAATCCACTGGCACTTGGAATATACCGAAGCCACCTGGCCGCATCACGCGATGAAGTTCGCGCATGGCCTTGGCATCATCCTCCACATGCTCCAGCACATGGTTGCAGAAAATCACATCAAAGCTGGCGTCTTCGAACGGCATCTCTTGAATGTCGCAACGCACATCGGCCAATGGCGAGAAGAGGTCGGCCGTGGTGAGATCCAGATGTCTCATCTTCCGGAAACGGCTCAGAAAGGGCTGCTCGGGCGCAATGTGAAGCATCTTGCGCGGCCTCGTGAAGAAGTCCGTCCGTTGCTGGAGATAAAGCCACAGTACGCGGTGACGCTCAAGGGTGAGACAGGATGGGCAGAGCACATTATCGCGCTTGGCGCTGCCGCCATAACCATAGGGAAGGAACTTCCGGAAACGGTTGCCGCACACTGGGCACTCCACCCTATCTCCCCGCAGCAGCACTGGCGCAAACCAACTGAACACATAGCTCAGTCGGATGAGAACTGGTCTCGGTATCGTGCGAAGGAGGAAGTGGAACAAAGGGATTGGCGATTTACGATTTACGATTGGCAAATGGCGAACGGCCATCAGCCCCCTACTTAACAGCTCACCACCTTAGCAAAGGGGTCGGAGATGCCCAGCGCGTCATAGACAAACTTGAAGGAGCTGAGAATCTCGGGCTTTCCGTCAATAATGGCCACATCGTGCTCGAAGTGGGCAGAGGGCTTGCCGTCCTTGGTGACGATGGTCCATCCATCGTTGAGCGTGAGCACATGGCGGCCACCGAGGTTGATCATAGGTTCGATGGCGAGCACAGCACCTTCTTCCAGTTTTCTACCCTTGCCACGGTTGCCGTAGTTGGGCAGCTCGGGGTCCTCATGAAGGTTGCGGCCCAGACCGTGTCCTACCAGCTCACGTACCACGCCATAGCCGTTGCGCTCGGCATGAAGTTGAACCGCAAAGCCAACATCGCCCGTGTAGTTTCCCGATTTGATCTGATCGATGCCCAGATAAAGGCATTCAAGTGTCACATCGAGCAGCTTCCGCACCTCGGGTCTTACCTCGCCCACCGCGAAGGTGAAAGCGTGGTCGCCCCACCAACCGTTTAGAATGGCCCCGCAGTCCACAGCGATGATGTCGCCCTCTTGCAACGGTCTGCTGGTAGGAATGCCGTGCACCACCTGCTCATTCACCGAGGTGCAGAGCGTGTTGGGGAATCCCCCGTGGCCAAGGAAGCCCGGGATTGCACCCTGATCGCGTACACATTGCTCGGCCACTTTGTCCAACTCCAACGGGGTGACCCCGGGACGGATGAGCTTGGCCACCTCGCCCAAAGTGCGAGACACCACCAATGCGGCCTCCCGCATCATTTCAATCTGTTCACGGGTCTTAAGAATAGTGGCCACTCTGCTTGATGTTACTGACAATTACAATTCTCTAATCCATCAGATGATGCGCAGGGTGACTGAACCACCATGACCTACATCCAGTCTATTCAATTTTCAAGTTCTGAGACTCACCCACCGAAGAGATTACCGAAGATGCCCTTCTTCTTCCCTCCTTCCCGCATGGGCGCATCACCTCCGGCCGACTCGGGATGTATGGTTCGGAATATCTCGCCCCAGCCCATGAAACCACCCACGTTGCGGTCATCAATGAACATGTCGCAGTCCAGCTTGCGGCTCTGTGTGGCGGGATCGAACTGTTCCTCGGGATAACTACTGTTGATGGCGTAGAACTCCACCCCGTTCTTGCGGCAGAACTCCACAGCCTCATCCAGCTCCTTCCCGTGACGGTAGGTCCACATGATGAGGCGGTGTCCACGCTTCTGAAGTTCTTTAAGGGTCTCGAATGCAAAGGGAAGGGTCTTCCCGATGGCTGGGTATTTGTGCTCAACGACCGTACCGTCAAAATCAACAGCGATCACAAGCGATTTCCCCGGAATAGGCAGGTCTCTCATCGGGCCGCGAAGTTACTGAAGGTTCCGATATGCACGGGAACGGCCTCTTTCCCGAGGAATTCGAAGTGTTTCTGCAAGGCGAAGGTGGTGCTGGTGAAGGCGATATCCTGCCACGGTATGTCCTGCTCTGCAAAGAACTCCACCTCCAGACTCTCGGTGGTGGTGCCCTCTGCGCGATGCTGCAGCTGTGCCGCGAAGATGATATAGACCTGATCGACCTTGGGGATGTTGTAGATGCAGTGCAGGCGCGGGTTTGTCACCTTGATGAGTGATTCCTCCCAGGTTTCGCGCAGGGCGCCCTGCTCCACGGTCTCGCCATTCTCCAGGAATCCGCAGGGAAGGTTCCAGAGGCCATAACGTGGCTCGATGGCGCGCTTGCAGAGCAGCACCCGCCCAGCCTCATCCGTGACCAGACAGCCCACAATCATCTTCGGGTTGGAATAGAACACCGCTGAGCAACTGCTGCACACATGGCGCTCGAACGTGTCTCCCTCCGGCACGGCCAGATGGATGTCAGATGAACCGCATGTGCTGCAGAAGTTCATGAGGATTCAATTAACAATGAGCAATTGGCAATGAGCAATGAACAATTTCAACTTGTCAGTGGGAACGTCAATCCCGCCAGCAGCATGGCCTCGGTGAACTTATCATGGTCTATACCGCTTTGCGCATTAACGGAGGTCAGGAATTCCAATACCCGCTCGGTGGGCATGTTGCCTGTGAGGTCGTCCTTCGCCATCGGGCAGCCCCCGAAGCCTTTGATGGCCGAATCGAACCTGCGCACTCCGCTCTCCCAGGCGGCCTGCAGCTTGGGCTGCCACGTGTCGGGCGTGGTGTGCAGATGCGCGCCCACGGTGGCGTTGCCTGCCAGTCCCTGCAATCCGTTGAACACCGCTTTGATGTTCTCCGGGTTCGATGAGCCGATGGTGTCGGACGGCATGAGCACATCGGCCCCCACCTCTGCCAACCGCGCAGCCCATTCGCCCACGATAGCTGCACTCCATTCATCACCATACGGATTGCCGAAGGCCATGCTGAGGTAGATGATGAGGCCCTTGCCGTGCTTGGCGCAGAGTTCGTTGGTCTCCTTCACGCGGTCGAGGGCCTGCTCGCGGCCGGAGTTAGTATTACGTTGCTGGAACATCTCGGAGACGGAAAATGGGAACCCGAGCAGATGCACGCGCTCGTGACGGCATGCATCCTCCGCCCCGCGCACATTCGCTACGATGACGGAGAGCCGAGTGTCAGAAGCTCCCAAGCGGTCGAGCACTTCGGCCGTGTCCTGCATCTGCGGGATGGCCTTGGGTGATACGAAGCTGCCGCAGTCCAAGGTGTGGAAACCGCATTTGAGCAACGCGTTGATATAGGCGACCTTCTTTTCCGTGGGGATGAATTCGTGAATGCCCTGCATGGCATCGCGGGGGCATTCCACCAATTGGATGTGCTGACTCATGCTGCGAAGCTATCGCTATCCTCCGAAAAGAGAGCCACCTCGCCTGACAGTCTTTCTACTCCCCGCTGAACCGTTGCATCTTCTTGCGGATATCTTCCAGGCAGAGGTTGCCAATGCTGCCCGCATGCGTGTGCATGACCGATTTTGATGGTATATAGGTGCCCGCAAGGATCTGCTTCCCCAACTGGCGGTAAGCGTCCCGGAAGGTCATGCCACCCATCACGAGGCGGTTCACATCCTCCACGCTGTACATCATATCGTACATGGAATTGTTGAGGATATCGCGGTTCACAATGACGTGCTGCAACATGAATTCGCAGACGGCCAAGTTATCCTTCGTGGTCTCGATGCCCTCTATGAGACCTTGTTTCAAAAGTTGAAAGTCACGATGATAACCACTTGTAAGATTGGATGTTATCATGGTGAATTCCATCGGAAGCTGTTGCAATCGGTTGCACTTGGCGCGCATCACCTCAAATACGTCCGGGTTCTGCTTGTGGGGCATGATGCTGCTGCCCGTGGTCAGCTCCTTAGGGAAACCGATGAACCCGAAATTCTGGCTCATGTACAGACAAACATCGGCCGAGAGCCGACACAATGTATTGGCCACCGAGGCGAGGGCCGATGCTACTGTGCGTTCCAACCGCCCACGGCTCATCTGCGCGGCCACCACATTGTAGCGCATGGTGGCAAAACCGAGCAATTCAGTAGTCATGGTGCGGTCTATCGGGAACGATGAACCATAGCCCGCTCCTGACCCCAACGGATTCTGGTCGGCCATGCGCTGCGCTGCCTTCAGCAGGATCACATCGTCCACCAGTGTCTCAGCATAGGCGCTGAACCACAAGCCGAACGAGGACGGCATGGCCACCTGCGTGTGTGTGTAGCCCGGAATCAGTACGTCCTTGTGCTGCTCGGCCAATGAAAGCAGCGTTTCGAAAAGCTTCTCTACCAGTGCAATGACTTCGGACAGTTCAGCTTTGGCATAGAGATGAAGGTCCACCAGCACCTGATCGTTGCGTGAGCGGGCGGTGTGGATCTTCTTGCCTGCATCGCCTATGATGCGCACGAGTTCGGCCTCCACCTTGCTGTGCACATCCTCGAAATGGGGCTCTATAACGAAGGTGCCCTCCTCGATGGTCTGTGCGATCATGGCAAGTCCCTGCTCCAGGTCTGCCAATTCCTCTGCCGAAAGAATGCCTATGCTCCGGAGCATTTGTGCATGGGCAAGACTTCCCTGCACATCGAATTTCGCCAGATGCATGTCCAGCTCTCGATCGTTGCCCACTGTGTAACGTTCCACAATGTTGTCAACGGTATAACCTTTGTCCCAGAGTTTCATGCTGCATTGATGCGGTTAAGGAGTTCGATGTAGAGGTCGATGCCCTGCTCCAATTCGGTGAGCAGGATGAATTCATCGGCCTGATGGGAGCGCGATGACTGGCCGGGACCCATTTTGAGTGATGGGAACTGCATGAGCGCCTGATCGGACAGCGTGGGCGAACCATAGGACGTGCACCCCATGGCAAGACCTGCCTGAACCAACGGGTGCGACATCGGAATGGAAGAGGGATTGAGCCTGAACGACCGTGCTTTAAGTGCACTTTTGGTGTGGGCATCAATGATGTCGAACACCTCCCGGAGGGTGTAGCGGTCATTCACCCGAACATCGATGACGAAGGTGCATTCCGATGGAATCACATTGTGCTGCTGGCCTGCGTTGACCTGCGTCACGGTCATGCGCACCTCTCCCAACGTATCGGACACTAGCGGAAAACGGAAATCACGCACCCATCGGATGTCCTCCATCGCCTTGTAGAGCGCATTGTCATCGTTCGGATGGGCCGCGTGGCCGGGTGTCCCCGTGGCGGTAGCATCGATTACCAGCAGTCCTTTCTCCGCCACGGCCATCTGCATGCCTGTGGGCTCGCCCACAATGGCACAGTCGATGGGCGGCAGCACCTTCAGCAGCGCTTCCATGCCATTGGGGCCAGAATTCTCCTCTTCGGCCGATGCTGCGAACAACAGGTTGTAGCGCAGGTCTTTATGGTGGTGCCATTGAATGAACGCTACCATCAGACAAACGAGTGCCCCACCCGCGTCATTGCTACCAAGGCCGAAGAGTTTCCCATCCTCCAAGATCGGTGCGAACGGGTCGCGGGTGTAGGCCTTGTTGGGCCGGACGGTATCGTGATGCGAATTGAGGAGCAGGGTCGGCTTCGCGGGGTCGAAGTGACGGTTCGTGGCCCAAACGTGGTTCAGATGGCGTTGCGGTTCGATGCCGTAATCCCTCAGCGCCCGTTCGATAACATCGGCCGTTCCCGACTCCTCTCCCGAAAAGGACGGGATGGCAATCAGTTCGCGCAGCATCGCTACTGCCTTTCCAACCTGTTCTGCGTGGTTCATCCGTTCAGCTTGATGACGGTTCCTTGAGGATGCTCCTCACCGAGGTTCTCCCCGTCTGTGATGAGCACCCGCCCTACCCCGCGCTCCAAGGCCAGGAAGCAGTTGTCTAGTTTGGGCAGCATGCCCGAATGTATGGCCCCTGCCGCCTTCCGTTCCGCATAAAGCGCGGGGTGCAGCATCGGGATCACCGAATCCTCATCCGCCACATCGCGCAGCACGCCTTTCTTCTCGAAGCAATAGATAAGCTCTAACTCATAGAACCTACTCAAGGCTACGGCCACCCCCGAGGCAATGGTGTCGGCATTGGTATTGAGCAACTGCCCTGTGCCATCGTGGGTGATGGCGCACAGCACGGGCGAGATGCCCTGCTCCACAAGACCGGAAAGGAAGGGCCCGCTCACCTGCACCACATCACCCACCAGACCGAAATCCACCTCTTTCACCGGTCGTTTCTGGGCAAGGATCACGTTGCCGTCCGCACCGCTCAGGCCGATGGCATTGCAGCCCAAGGCCTGCAACTGGGCCGTGATCCGCTTGTTGATGAGACCTGCATAGACCATCGTCACCACCTCCAAGTCCTGCTCGGAGGTGATGCGTCTGCCGTCCATCATCTTCGGAGCGATGCCGAGTCGGCCGCTCAGCTCGGTGGCCAGCTTCCCTCCCCCATGCACCAGCACCTTCGGCCCTTCCATGGAAGCGAATCGCTGCAACAGCGCCCGAAGATCTTCTGGGCTGTCGATGACGTTGCCGCCTATCTTGACCACTCGCAGCCTATCCATGACGCAGCAGGTTGAGCAGCACGGCCTGTGCGGCATAGGTGCGGTTGTTGGCCTGTTCGAGCACCAGCGATGCAGGCGAATCGATGACCGCATCTGCCACTACCACATTCCTACGCACAGGCAGGCAGTGCATGAAACGGCCATTATCGGTGAGTGCCATCTTCTCGGGTGTCATCGTCCAATGGTCCAGCCCCTGGCCGATTCGGCCATAGTCGGAGAACGAGGACCAGTTTTTCACATAAACGAAGTCAGCGCCTTGAAGCGCAACACGTTGGTCGTGCATCACAGGAATGCCTGCGGTGAACTCTGGTGCGAGGTCGAACCCTTCAGGATTGGTGATGACGAGGTCCACATCGGCCACCCGCATCCACTCTGCGAACGAGTTGGCCACGGCCTGCGGCAGCGCGCGGGGATGTGGTGCCCAACTGAGCACCACCTTCGGTCGGGGCTTCGTCTTGTGCTCCTCGATAGTGATGAGGTCGGCCAGCGATTGCAGCGGGTGACGGATGGCGCTCTCCAACGATACGATGGGCACCGTGGCATGGGCCATGAATTTGCGCAGCACACGGTCGCTGTAATCGGCCTCCCGGTCGGTGAGCGATGGGAAGGTACGCAGCCCGATGATGTCGCAGTACTGCGAGATGACCCCTGCGGCCTCTTTGATATGCTCCTGCGTGGAGCCGTTCATCACCGTGCCGTCCTCCATCTCAATGCTCCACCCGTCCTGATTCAGGTTCATCACCATCACGTCCATGCCAAGGTTCATGGCCGCCTTCTGAGTGCTGAGCCGCGTGCGCAGACTCGGATTGAAGAACAGCAGCCCCAGCGTACGGTGCCTGCCTGCCTCACGGTGGGCGTTGGGCGATGCTTTCAGTTCGCGGGCCAACGCCACAAGGGCCTTCACATCGGCCACATCATGCACAGAAGTGAAATGTCTCATTGCAGAACGGTCTTGAGGGCGTGAATGCACTGCTCCAACTGCTCCCACGTGATGTTCAGCGGAGGCAGAAGGCGAATCTGGTTCGGGTTGGACGAAGCCCCGGTGAAAATGCGATGCTCCATCAACAGGCGCGTACGCAGCTCCTTTGCAGGGAAAGCGAACTCGGCTCCGAGCATCAGCCCACGGCCTTTGACGGCCACCACCTGCGGAATGGCCTCCAATGACTCCTTGAACCGTGCACCCACCTCGGCCGCGTGGGCCATCAACTGCTCCTTTTCCAGCACTTCAAGCACTGCGATGGCGACCGCACAGGCCAGGTGGCTCCCTCCGAAGGTGGTGCCCAACATGCCGTGCTTCGGTTTGATCTCCGGTGAAATGATGACGCCTGCCACCGGGAAACCATTGCCCATGCCCTTGGCGATGGTGATGATATCGGGACGGATGCCTGCATGCTGATGCGCGAAAAACTTCCCCGTCCGCCCGTATCCGCTCTGAATCTCATCGAGGATGAGCATGACACCGTGGGCCTTGCACTCGGCCTCCATGAAACGGAGAAAATCATCTGTCGGGCTACCGAGACCGCCCACGCCCTGAATGCCCTCCACGATGACCGCACACACATCGTCCCCGCTCAGCGCAGCCGTGAACGCCTCACGGTCGTTCAGCGGAACATACGTCACGGGGAAATTGCCCACGTTGACCGGGGCGGAAAGCTTCAGGTCATCGGTCACATTGAGGGCTGCGGCCGTGCGGCCATGGAAGCTGCCACGGAAGGCCACCACCCGCCTCCGTCCCGTATGGAACGAGGCGAGCTTGATGGCGTTCTCATTGGCCTCGGCACCGCTGTTGCAGAGAAAGAGCTGGTAGTCATCATAGCCGCACATGGTGCCCAGCTTTGCCGCCAAAGTTCTCTGCTGTGGAACGATTATAGAATTGGAATAGAAACCGATACGATTGATCTGATCATGTATCGCTTGAACATAATGCGGATGTGAATGTCCGATGGAAATGACCGCGTGACCGCCATAGAGGTCGAGGTAGCGGGTGCCCTGCGCGTCATACACGTAGGCACCCTCGGCCCTCACGGGCGTGATGTTGAAAAGGGGATAGACGTCAAAGAGTTGCATGGCTCAGAAGTAGTTGGCCTTGAGGCCGAGTCCGGTGCGCTCTTCCAGCCCGAACATCAGGTTCAAGTTCTGGATGGCCTGTCCAGCCGCACCTTTCAGCAGGTTGTCGATCACCGAGGTGATGAGCACCCTGCCATCGATCACCTGCACCTCCAGCAGGCAATGGTTGGTATTTACCACCTGCTTGAGATGCACGGTGGACCGTGTCACGGAGGTGAAGGGCGCATCACGGTAGAAGTCGGTGTAGAGGGCCACCATCGTCTCCTCGCTCTCCTCGCAGTCCATGCAGGCACTGGCGAAAATGCCCCGTGTGAAATCGCCCCGCAGCGGCAGGAAGTTCACCCGTTCTGAGAACGAGGGCTGCAAGGCGAGCAATGTCTCCCCCATCTCATCCAGATGCTGATGGGCAAAGGGCTTGTAGATGCTGATGTTGTTCTGCCGCCAGCTGAAATGCGAGGTCTCGGTGAGCGACTGGCCTGCTCCCGTAGAACCTGTGAGCGCATGCACATGCACATCCTTCTTCAGCAATCCATGGGCTGCCAGCGGAAGCAAGGCAAGCTGAATGGCCGTGGCAAAGCACCCGGGATTGGCAATGCTGTCAGCCGCTTGGATGCGTTCGCGGTTCAGTTCGGGCAGACCGTAGATGAATGTGCGGTCCCTGAAGGTGGCCGTTTCCCTCAACCGGAAATCATTGCCGAGGTCGATGATGCGGACATTCCTGCTGGGATTGAACTCCTCCAACGCCTGCCGCGACTGCCCGTGGCCCAGACAGAGGAACACCACGTCCACCTCTCGGTCGAACGTGTCGCTGAAAGGAGGCAAATCGGCCGCGAACAGGTCCTGATGCACCAGGCCAACAGCCTGCCCCGCATGGGAACGGCTGTGGATGAAGCGCACTTCCACTTCGGGATGATGCACCAGACAGCGCAGCAGCTCTCCCGCCACATACCCCGCTCCCCCTGTGATGCCCACCTTTATCATTGCTCCTTGCCTATGTTTCGCTCAGCCACATGACGATGGATGAGCATCGGGTTGGCAAGGATCTTCGTGAAGCCCTTCACGTCCTCCCCGCTCCAACGGTTGTTCATCTCGCCATACTCCCCGAAACCGGACTTCATCAGGTCGTGGGGCGAAGTGACACCCTCCACCACATAGCGGTAGGGATGAAGCTGCACGGTCACGGTGCCGGTGACGTTCTCCTGCGAACTCTCCAAGAACGCCTCGATGTTGCGCATGGAAGGCTCGAAATACTGCGCCTCGTGGATGAACATGCCATACCAGTCGCCCAACTGCTGCTTCCAATGCATCTGCCATTTGCTAAGTACATGCTTCTCCAGCGTGTGGTGGGCCGCGATGATGATGCCCGATGCCGCAGCCTCGAAACCCACGCGCCCTTTGATGCCAATGATGGTATCGCCCACGTGCATGCCACGGCCGATGGCGTAGCGGGAGGCAATGGCATCCAACTCACGGATTACTTCCACGGGCGACATACGCTCACCGTTCAGTTCCACAGGTTCGCCTTTCTCGAATCCAAGGGACACGATGCGGGGCTGCAACTCCTGCAACGGGCTGGGGAACGCCTCATCGGGCAATGGCAGATGCGAGGTAAGCGTCTCCGCACCGCCCACGCTGGTGCCCCACAACCCTTTATTCACGGAATACTGCGCCTTCTTCCAATCCAGAGCAAGCCCGTGATGGGCCAGATAATCGATTTCTTCCTTTCGCGAAAGCTTCTGGTCGCGCACCGGGGTGAGGATGCCGATCTCGGGTACCAGCAGTTGGAACACCAGGTCGAAACGCACCTGATCGTTGCCCGCACCCGTGCTGCCATGGGCTATGTAGTCCACGCCCAGCTCTTTGGCATATTCGGCCAGAGCGATGGCCTGATAGATGCGCTCCGCACTGACCGACAGCGGATAGGTGCCATTGCGCAGCACATTGCCGAAGATCAGGAAGCGGATGATGTGGCGATAGTAGTCTTCGGTGCGTTCCAAGGCCACATGCGAGGCCACACCGAGCGAGGTGACCCGTTGCGCGATACCTTGGAGCTCAGCTTCGGTGAATCCGCCCGTGTTCACAATGGCCGAGTGCACTTCCAATCCCTGCTCCTCAGAGAGGTACTTGGCACAATAGGAGGTATCGAGCCCACCGCTGAAGGCGAGCAGCACTTTCTTCTTGTCAGACATGTTTGAGGGCGGGTTTAAGGAACGGAAAAGCCACGAGGCGACTGGTGATGCGCTCCTTCCGGCCTCTCATGAAGAGTTTGAAGTTCTCCCACGCTTTGACCTTGGTGGTCTCTGTGGGGCGGGCGGGCACTTTGCTCAAGTCGCACACCATGCCGGTGCACAGGCACATGGTGCGGTTCGTACGTTGCAGGATATCGTAGTTCACACAGCTCTGGCAGCCTTTCCAGAAGGTCTCATCCTGTGTCAGCTCCGAGAAGGTGACGGGTTTGTAGCCGAGGTCGGAGTTGATCTTCATCACCGCCAGACTGGTCGTGATGCCGAAGAGCTTGCCATCGGGATAGCGCTCTTTCGACAGCTTGAAGATGGCCTGCTTGATGATGCGCGCCAGCCCGGTCTTGCGGTGCTCGGGATGCACAATGAGACCCGAGTTGGCCACATAACCCTCGTTGCCCCAGCTTTCGATGTAGCAGAAGCCCACCACCTCGCCCTCCAACAGGGCAATGATAGCCTTGCCCTCCTCCATCTTCTTGGCGATGTAGGCTGGGTCGCGCTTGGCTATGCCTGTGCCACGCATTCTGGCCGCCTCCTCCATCATGGCACAGATGGTAATGGCATGGGCCTGATGGCCTGCATCGGCCACCAATACTTGATAATTCATGAAAGGGAAAGGGATTACGATTCCGTGAAAAAGGGAAGTTAACGGAGCGATCGTAATGGGGGCCAGGGCAACAAAGTGTATCGGCTTGGCCCCGGTCTATCAGACCCTCAGACAATCATGGAAGTCCAGGCTGTAAAACGCCATGGACCCCAGACCCCACACGCGGGCCCGATGCATCTGGTGCATCTCAACGGCAAGGGTCGACCATTGCTGCATGGTCGACTCGGGAAGGAAGAACCTTGTTTTCGGTATCACTTCGGTAAGGGATGAACACTCAGGTAGTCACCCTGAATTTTGAGGGGCGCAAACGTAGTGTTTTTGTGCGTTTCTGATAAGGACCGGGACTCATCGGAGAGTATTTTCAGTCGCATCGCGAACCAACATCCGAAACCTGCTGCCTTTGCCCTATTTCCTACATTTCGGGCATGCAACTTGCCACTCTCGACTGGGCCATCATAGCCGCCTTTTTCATTGTCTCCCTTCTGATCGGAATCTGGGTGGCCCGTAAGGCCGGCAGCAGTTCTGCCGAATTTTTTCTGAGCGGACGGGACATGCCCTGGTGGCTTCTGGGCGTGAGCATGGTGGCCACCACTTTCAGTGCCGACACCCCGAACCTCGTGACCGACATTGTGCGCAAGGACGGAGTTTCCGGAAATTGGGTCTGGTGGGCATTCCTGCTCACGGGCATGCTGACGGTCTTCGTCTATGCACGGCTCTGGAGGCGTTCGGGCGTGCTCACTGACCTTGAGTTCTATGAGCTGCGCTATGGGGGCAGGAATGCCGCATTCCTCAGAGGATTCCGGGCCATTTATCTCGGAGTGTTCTTCAATGTGATGATCATGGCCACGGTCTGCTTGGCCGCTATAAAGATCGGGGGAGTGCTGCTCGGCCTGTCCCCGCTGCACACACTGCTCATTGCCAGCGTGGTTACAGTGGCCTACAGCTCGCTCGGAGGACTTCGGGGCGTTCTTTTCACCGATTTCTTCCAGTTCTCACTAGCGATGGTCGGAACCGTATGGGCCGCCCATGTGCTGCTCGACCTCCCTCAGGTGGGAGGTCTGTCCTCCCTTCTGGCGCGTCCGGAAGTGATGAAGCTCACTCCATTCTTCCCTGACTTCTCGGACAGGGAACAGTTCATCCCTCTGCTGTTCATACCATTGGCCATTCAGTGGTGGAGTGTGTGGTATCCGGGCGCTGAGCCGGGCGGTGGTGGTTACATTGCTCAAAGGATGCTCGCAGCGAAGAACGAGCAGCATGCCATGGGGGCCACCCTGCTGTTCAATGTGGCGCATTATGCGCTAAGGCCATGGCCTTGGATCGTTATTGCACTATGCTCGGTGGTGGTATTCCCCACGTTGGACAGCATTGGCGCAGCCTTCCCTCACCTTGACCCGAGCATCATCAACGATGACCTTGCCTATCCCGCCATGCTCACCTTCCTTCCGAACGGCCTGCTCGGTCTGGTGATCGCATCGCTTATAGCGGCCTTCATGAGCACCATTTCCACACATCTCAACTGGGGAAGCAGCTATGTGGTGAACGACTTCTACCAGCGCTTTGTGAAACCGGATGCTTCAGAACGGGAACTCGTTATGGTGGGACGCGTCAGCACGGTGGCATTGATGGTTTTCGCGGCAATGCTCGCGCTTGCGCTGACCAATGCCCTTCAGGCCTTCAACATTCTGCTACAGGTAGGTGCAGGAACCGGTCTCATCTTCATTCTTCGCTGGTTCTGGTATCGCATCAATGCATGGACAGAGATCAGCGGAATGGTCATCTCTTTTGTAGTGGCCATCTTCTTTGAGGTCATCAATCCGAGAATGGGTTGGCTGGACCTTGCCCCAGTTTGGAATCTTCCATTGGGCGTGATGATCACCACCTTAGGCTGGCTGACCGTCACATTGATCTCATCACCAGAACCCGATGCCGTTCTCCGGCATTTCTGTGAAAAGGTGAGACCTTCCATCGGCTGGAAGCGGTTCCGTTCATCCGGTGCTGCAAAAAATGGAGGTCTACCGTTGCAGATTCTTGGAATGAGCGTGGCCTGCGCCACTGTATATGCAGCATTGTTTGCCACGGGGTCATTCATTTACGGAAACTTCTCCATCGGCACAAGCCTGACAGGCGTTTCGTTTGCCGGAGTTCTTGGAATATTCCTCATTTGGAAGAAGATGAACCGGGCGTAGAATGAAAGGGGAACGACTAAACTTGTCCCACTTGACACTGGTCGAGGCCCACGTTCGAGAACTTTACTCGAATATCTCCCCCGTATTCCATTACCACTCTCTGGAACACACACTGACCGTTGTCCATGCCACCCGGGAAATAGGCCAACACGAGTCTCTTTCGGAACACGAGCAGCTCATTGCAGAGATTGCCGCATGGTTCCATGATGTTGGATATGCCAGATCGAATGTGGGACACGAGGAACTCAGCTCATTCCGGTCCACACTGGTTCTTACAAGAATGGGCGTCTCCTTCGATGACATGGAACTTATCGAGGGATGCATCCTGGTCACCCAGCTTGGGGCTGAACCTAAGAATCGGATGCAGGCCGCGCTGTGCGATGCAGACATGTATCATCTTACCATGGATGACTTCTGGCTCTGGTCCGGTCGACTGCGAAAAGAATGGCAGGAAACCCAAGGATTGAACATGACCGATGCGGAATGGACACTCAACAATATCAGGTTCATGGGTTCTGTGCAGATGAGAACTTACTATGGTCAGAAAGTTCTTCTGCCTCGCATTCAAGCCAATATCCTTAGTTGCAAGAGATGTTGGAATCGGGCCTGTTTCCGGAAGCCTGAGTGAATTCGTCATAAGACGGATGTTCGGCCACACACCGGAACATCTGCAACGACAAGCTACCTTTGCACCCCGCTAAATCAATCACTG
The DNA here is from genome assembly GCA_964488095.1 of uncultured Chryseobacterium sp. GTDB lineage: Bacteria > Bacteroidota > Bacteroidia > UBA10329 > UBA10329 > UBA10329. The sequence continues at coordinate 40,366 of CAZATP010000020.1, read as the reverse complement.
CTATGGCAAAATATGACGTTGTGATAATCGGTTCGGGCCCCGGTGGCTACGTATGCGCCATCCGGTGTGCGCAATTGGGCATGAAGACCGCTTTGGTGGAGAAATACCCGGTTCTGGGCGGAACGTGTCTCAATGTTGGCTGCATTCCGTCCAAGGCCCTTTTGGACTCCAGCGAACATTATCACAACGCTGTGGAAAACTTCAAGGAGCACGGGATCGATATCCCGGTGCCCAAGGTCAATCTCCCACAGATGATCAAGCGCAAACAGGACGTGGTGGACCAGACCACTGCTGGCATCGACTTTCTGATGAAGAAGAACAAGGTCGATGTGCATCATGGCACAGGCAGTTTTGTGAGCAGAAATCAGGTGAAGGTGACCAAGGATGACGGATCGGAGCAATTGCTGGACGCAGACAAGGTGGTGATAGCCACTGGGTCAAAACCATCCTCTCTCCCATTCATCAAAATTGACAAGGAGCGCATCATCACCTCCACGGAGGCTTTGAAACTGAAAGAGATTCCGAAGCACCTGATAATTGTAGGTGGCGGTGTCATCGGTCTTGAGCTGGGCTCGGTGTATGCACGTCTCGGATCAGAGGTCTCCGTTGTGGAATACATGGACCGCATCATCCCGACCATGGATGGCACCATGAGCAAAGAACTGCTCAAAGTGCTCAAGAAACTGGGCATGAAGTTCTACCTCGGCCACAAAGTGAAGGAAGTCACCGCCAAAGGGAAATCCGTGACGCTTAAGGCCGATGATCCGAAAGGAGCTGTCCTTGAACTCAAAGGCGATTACTGCCTGATATCAGTGGGAAGAAGTCCTTATACCGAAAACCTTGGTCTGGATAAGGCCGGCATCTCTGTCGATGAGCGCGGGCGCATACCTGTGGACGGAAAATTGCAGACCAATGTGTCCGGCATCTATGCCATAGGTGATGTGGTCAAAGGCGCCATGCTCGCCCACAAGGCCGAGGAGGAAGGTACGTTCGTGGCCGAGGTGATGGCCGGACAACACCCGCATATCGACTACAATCTCATTCCTGGCGTGGTCTACACGTGGCCTGAAGTGGCTGCGGTCGGAAAAACAGAAGAGCAACTGAAAGAGGGAGGACAGTCGTTCAAAGTGGGCTCGTTCCCGATGCGTGCCTTGGGCCGCTCACGCGCCAGCATGGACCTCGATGGTCTTGTCAAAGTGCTTGCCGACAGCGAAACGGATGAGATTCTTGGCGTGCATATAATTGGTGCGCGCGCGGCAGACCTCATAGCAGAAGCTGTAGTTGCCATGGAATTCAGAGCTTCCGCAGAGGATATCTCGCGCATGTCCCATGCTCACCCGACTTTCGCAGAGGCCATGAAAGAGGCCTGCTTGGACGCTACAGACAAGCGGGCGCTTCACATCTGATTGAACATAGAGGCCTACTGGCTGTTATCGCTGACATGAAAAAGAAGACCGGGGTTCTCCTCATGAATGTTGGCACGCCCGACAGTCCTAAAGTTGGCGATGTACGCAAGTATCTATCTCAGTTCTTGAACGACCCGCGAGTCATCGATATTCCGTGGATTGCGAGAAAATTGTTGGTCAACGCCATCATCGTTCCATTCCGTGCACCGAAGTCAGCCAAGCTTTATCAGGAGATGTGGACGCCAGAAGGTTCGCCACTACTGATTCACAGCCGGAATTTCCGTGATGGCCTTCAGGCTGAGTTGGGCGATGATTATCAGGTCGAGATAGCGATGCGCTATCAGAACCCCTCCATTGAAGAGGGACTGGAGAAGATTCGGAAGAATAATCCGGACCGTATCATCGTGTTGCCGATGTACCCGCACTACGCTTCATCCTCCACGGGAACGTGTATACAGGCGGTGATGGACATCGCCTCCAAATGGTGGGTCATTCCCGAAATGGTGTTCATCAACCAGTTCTATGACCTTCCGGGCTACGTGGACTGCTTTGCCGAACGCGGAAGGGAATTCAACCTTGAGGATTACGACCATGTCCTTTTCAGTTATCATGGTCTTCCGGTAAGGCAAGTGGACAAGGTGTATGACGATGACCTGTGCGAGAATCACAATTGCGAGCTTGCAGTGGATGACTCCAACAAGTTCTGTTATAAGGCCACTTGCTATGAGACCACGCGCAGAATCGCTGAGAAACTGAACCTCAGCCGGGATCGGTACACAGTCGCCTTCCAATCCCGATTGGACCAGAAATGGCTGGAACCCTTCTCAGACAAGGTGGTGGAGGAGAAGGCGAAAGCAGGTGTGAAGCGTATGCTGGTGTTCTCACCAGCCTTTGTTGCCGACTGTCTCGAAACACTGATAGAGATCGGTGATGAGTATCAGGAGATATTCGAGGAGCATGGGGGTGAGAAGATTCAACTCGTCCCGAGCCTGAACGACCATCCTTCATGGGTCAGCACAATGGCTCAACTCATCCGAAGCAAGTAAGACCTGTATTCCTGAAACGCAAAAGGGGGCTGTCCGATTTGGACAGCCCCCTTCTCGCTTCTACGTCATCGTTCACTTCAGCATAACCTTCTTGCTGAATCTCTTCGAATCATTCTGAAGGTTGATGATATAGATTCCCTGAGAAAGATCGCCTGCGGGTAAACGAACCTTGTTCATTCCATCAACCGCCTTTCCACCATTGTTCATAATCATTCTGCCGCTCGCATCGAACAGGGTAATCGTATACGACTCATTCAGTGCAGCAGTGAACTCCACCATCAGGTCACGGTTGTCGATATCATAAGCATTCACAAAAGTGAAGTCTGTGAGTTCCTGTCCGCAGGTTACTGCTATTATCTGAGAATACTCCTCTTTGCCGAAGAAATCGGTATTCTTCAACCTGTAATACGAGGTACCACCGAATGAGGACTCGTCCAACAACTGATAAGTAAGAGGGCTATTGCTATTGCCTGCAGCAGCAATCACATCCACCACTTCGAAGTCAATACCATTCTTACTGCGCTCCAAGGTGAAGAAATCATTGTTGGTCTCGGTGAAGGTTGTCCAAGAGATGAGTACATCACCGTCCTGACACTGTCCGACAAACCTCGCCAACTCAATCGGAAGCGGGTCCGAGTTATCCACCAGAGTCCAAATTGGGAAGTAGTCCTCAACACGAGTCAAATAAACCCCAACCGTATCAACACTTGTATTCGCCACAGGACTGTACAACCAGTCTCCCCATTTGTTATCTATATCGTTGAATCGCTGAGCGACCAACTGAGCTTCGTTTGTCTGAGGAGCATCAATTTCAGATGAGAGATACTTAAATGACAACCAAACTTTGGGATAGTCTGTAATCGCATTTGGTCCGTAATTGCCCTGAGCATCGTTCTCAACAATCCAGAACCTATTATAGACCTTCTGGGTATTATCTGCACCATAATCATTATGGACGTGGGTAACATCGGTCGCAAAAGGTGTATTATCGGAGGCAGTCGGATAAGTGCTGAATCTCTTATATGGAGAAACAGCACCAGTGACGTTTCCCGCATTTTTAATGCTGTAATTCACCGGAATCGCTGCCCCTGAAGTAGTTCCGAAGGGAACAGTATAGTTTCCAGTTGCTGTGTTGCCAATACCCCAACTTAAAATTCCATATCCTGGAGTAGGTCCAGTCTCTGCCACGATTCTGCCAGCTCCAAGAATTGCATTCGTTGCGCTGTTCTCCAGTGTAAGGGTCCGAGCATTAAGATTGACACCCGTTGTGAGGGTAAGTTGGTTCTGTACCCTCACTGCTTCGGAACCTGCACTAGATGCAGTAAGGACTTTTCTGGCCGAGCCGGACGTCACAAGGTCATAGAAGTTGGTTCGATTTGAACCTGCAATGTTCTGAGCTGCGCCATTCAAGACTACAACACCACCAGTAGCTGATGTAGGAGTGGCCCCGAAAACATTCGATGTCGAATTGTTAGTCCAGTTACCATCCACCTCCAAGGTGCCTGCGTTGGTAACTTGACCACCAGCTCCGTTGTTGGTGAACCCCCCATTCTTCACAATAAGAAATGCTCCCGAAGTCACGCTGATCTTTGCGTTCTCATTCACCAACCCTTGCCCGAACAACGGGCTAATGGCCGCAAAAAGTCCAAGAGTCAATAGGCCTGATATTCTGTAGCGTCTTACCATGACTGTTCGGTTAAAATTCTTCATGAACCACTATTTGATGAGGTAAATTTACTGATGCTCCCTTCATCCAATTTACTCACTTGGAAAATGAATTAACATTCAGATTCTCATAAACCATGGCGATCCATCTTTCTAAAGCCTTGAAACGGAAGAAGCCTCCGTTATGTTATTGCGTTTATCGACTTTCGTGGAATAAGTGAGCAGCTCCGTGGGTTGGGAACATCGTAAGGAATCACATTGCGCTCCAGATGTACTGGAGGATCTGCTGGATGCGGTCGAACTCATTGAATTTAACAATCCGTCCGAGTATTCCTATAGTCCCAAAGGGCCTTGGGAATTCGACCGGCTTGTGTGTGCTGGGGTTCACTATGCGTTTGAAGGCAGAGCCCTGAACGACCTGATGCTGCTTAAGAATTGGCTTTCAAACGCTCAGGACCTGGTGGTCGGACACTTCTGTTACGACCTGAAGAATCTATTGGAAGCATTGAGTTCCAGTAAGCAGCCGATTATCGATTTCCCTCTGTTCAGGTTCTTCATCCCAAAGCATGTTGCCATTCTCAAAGACGGGGCTGTCAGTATTTATAGCCACGGAGAGCTTACCCGCGAAAGAAGGCGACACATAGAATCCAAACGGATAGGCCCAATCATCGGAACCAAATCAAGAGCCGGGTACATTGATTGTGTCAAGCAGATTTTACGGGACATTCAGAATGGGGAAATCTATGAGACCAATTTTTGCCTGGAGCATTGGGCCGAAGATGCGAGCATTGAGCCGCGAGAGCTGTTTGAAACTCTGGTCAATAACTCCAGGTCGCCCTTCTCCTGCAGATTGTCCCACAGAGGTAGGCATCTGATCTGTGCGAGCCCCGAGCGATTCATGATGAAAGTGGGGAGCAGAGTATGCTCACAGCCCATAAAAGGCACCAATCGAAGGATGGCCGAGAACGATGCCGCACTTGATGCACTGCGTGAGGATTCCAAGGAGCGGGCCGAGAACATCATGATCACTGATCTGGTGCGCAACGACCTCAGCAGATCTGCAGCACCGGGCACCGTGAAAGTGGAGGAGCTCTGCGGAACCTATCCATTCGCCCATGTGAACCAGATGATATCAACCGTCTCCTGTGAGCTGCGGCCAGATGTGCATCCCTTGGACGTGCTGCTGTCATCGTTCCCTATGGGGTCTATGACAGGGGCCCCGAAAGTGAGGGCCATGCAACTGATGGAGGAGTATGAGGGGTTCAGCCGAGGTCTTTTCTCTGGGAGCGTGGGTTACTTCACACCAGAACTGGATTTTGATTTCAATGTGGTCATCCGCAGTGTACTCTACGATGAGGAGCAAGGAGTTTTAAGTTTCCCTACCGGAAGTGCAATCACAATTAATTCCGATCCGGAGAAGGAATGGGAGGAATGCCTATTGAAAGCCGAGTCCATCAGAAGCATCCTACAGCAACATGTTGGAAAGGATTGAAAGCCAGCTGCGTGAGCTGCATCTGACCGGTTCGGAGACGCTATTGGTTGCTGTGAGCGGGGGCGCAGACAGCATGACGTTGCTTCACGCCTTGTTTCACTTGAAGGTGAAGGTCGCTGTGGCCCACTGCAACTACGGTCTCAGGGGTTGCGACTCTGATGCGGACGAAGCTTTGGTGCGACAATTCTGCATCACACATTCCATCCCTTTTCACAAGGCGAGATTTGACACGAAGGCCATGGCCGATGCCTCTGGGATATCCATTCAGATGGTGGCGAGGAATCTGCGCTATGCCTTCTTTGAGGAGATTATGGACGATTGCGGATACGCTTTCACGATGCTTGCCCATCACGCGGACGACCGCGTGGAATCATTGGTGTTGAACCTGATACGTGGGACAGGATTTCGCGGACTGATGGGCATGCCGTCCAGAAGAGGTCGGTTCCTGAGGCCGATGCTCAGTGTCCGAAGGGCGGAGATTGAGACCTACGCCACTAGCAACCACGTGCCCTTCCGCACAGACGCTTCGAACATGCAGGATAAGTATAGGCGGAATCGGGTGCGGCTGCAAGTGCTACCTATGCTTCGGCAGCTCGTGCCTGACTTTGATGAACGCATGACCCGATTCTGCGAACGCACCGAGGAGCTTTTGCCAGCATTCGAGGCTTGGATTGAAAAGGAGCGGCAGCAACTATCGAAATTCCGAGACGGCACATTCCGATTGGACCGGAATGCGCTACTGCTTCAACCTCAGCGGTTCACTGTGACGAAGGAGATACTGCGGCCCATGGGATTCAGTTCTGCGCAGGTACATGAGGTTCTGCACCTGAGTCCATCCTCATTCAGCATACTGGAGACCAGAAGCCATCGGCTTTATGCAGAGGCCAATGCCTTCGTAGTGGTGAGCATACAGGCACTCAACACGCCTCCTGCCCTCCATAAGATTCTCGCGTTGCGCTCGGACTACGAATCATTGAAGACAGACAACAACACGGTACTGTTGGATGCAGACCTTATTGCCGCTGACCACCTGAATATCCGGAAATGGGCTGCCGGAGACAGCTTTCGTCCTTTAGGAATGAAAGGCAGCAAGAAAGTCAGCGACCTACTGACCGACAGGAAACTTTTCCCCTCGGAAAAAGACCGAACATGGGTGCTGACGCATGGAGAAGAAATTGTCTGGGTCATCGGTCATCGCATGGACGACCGCTTCAAAGTGACCGAGAAAACGGTATGCGTGCTTCAGATAACAGCAGACCGTCCCTGAACTACAGGAGGTTGCTGTCGATGAATTCCCGAACGCAGGCCTCCCCTCCCCTGTTGGCAAGCACCACATGGACCCTTGAACGGATGGCCTCCACCGCATCGGCCGGGCAGGCCGAGAGCCCCACTGCGTTGATACACTCCTGATCGTTGATGTCGTCCCCGATATAGGCGACCTCGTCCAAGTGCACTCCAAGCTCCTTGCACCAACCGCTCAGGACCCCGAACTTATCCTCTGGACCACAATGCACCAGCTGAACACCGAGAGTGGCAGCGCGGTCGTTGATGATCCGGGCATTGGTGCCAGAACTCAGAAAAGCCACGCGAATGCCTTTGCGCATGGCGAGCTTTATACCCATTCCGTCCTTGCTGTTGAATTTCTTGAACTGATCGCCCGACTCCGTGTAATACATCCCGCCATCGGTCATCACACCATCCACATCCAATACAAGAAGTTTTATAGGGACACCCATTCTGGTTTCAGGTTCAAAGTTTAACGTGCAAGGTCAATCCATGACCATTCAGACAATGGAGCGGCCCACTGCGGCAGCTACGGGATGCAATGTCTTCAACAAGGCTCGGAACTCGTTATGGTCAAGCTGCTGCGATGCATCGCTCTTGGCCGTTGCCGGTGTGGGATGCACCTCAATCAGCAGTCCGTCAACGCCCATGGCAGTGCAGGCGCGGGCCAGATCGGCCACCCCATAGGCATAGCCCATGGCATGGGACGGATCGAGCACCACGGGAAGATTGGTGTATTCCTTAAGGTAGGCCACTCCGCAGAGGTCGAGTGTGAAGCGGGTCTTGGTCTCAAACGTGCGGATGCCCCGCTCACATAGAAGAACATTCTGGTTCCCGCCCGAGAGGATGAACTCTGCCGCCTGCACGAATTCCTGAAGCGTGGTGCCGAATCCGCGCTTGAGCAGCACTGGCTGTCTGGCCTTGCCGCACTTACGGAGGATGCCCTGATCATACATGGCCTTGGCTCCGATCTGAATGATGTCAGCATGGTCGATCACCTCGTCCACATGCGTGGCATCCCGAACCTCGGTGATGATGCTCAGGCCGAACTCGTCCCGCATTTTCCCCAGCAGCTTCAACCCTTCCAGCCCCATGCCCTGAAAGCTGTAGGGCGATGTGCGGGGTTTGTAGCATCCTGCACGCAGGGTACCGATGCCCAGTTCTTTCAGCAGCGTGGCCGACTGCCTGATCTGCCCTTCACTCTCAATGGAGCATGGCCCTGCGATGACCACAGTATTCCGACTGTCTCCCCCAATGACCGTGCTCCCGAAACGTACGGACCGCGTCTCGCTGCGGTATTTCCGAGAGCTGAGCTGCATGTCGTCAGGAAATACGAACGACCGTTCCGCATACGGCTCAAGATCGGTAGGCACTGTTTTCTCTGATGAACTGTTCACCAGCACATGGCGCGTTCCGTCATAGATTAGAAACGCCTTGGCCACCTCGGCCAACGCCTCGGCCTGCTTGCCATCCACACTATTCTTCAGTTCTATGATCATTCCCTTGGCAATGCCTTTTCAGTAGGTTACAAGTGGTTGTTTCAAACGCTCAGGCCTCGCCTTTGATGAGGTCGTTGAAGGTGAGCGAACCCACCAGTTTGCCTGTGTTGTCCACCACGGGCAGGTAGTTGATAGGGATGGGCTGTCTTCGGATGAAGCCCAGCATCTCGCGGACCGTCAGACTGTCTAACACCGATATCGGAGCATTGTTGATCAGATGCTCCGGATGCAGTGCATTCAGGTCATCGATCTGCTTGAGCATTCCGCGTCTTAGGTCGGCATTGCTCACCATGCCTGTGAGTGTACCGTCCTCATCCACAATCAGCGTGAAGCCGAGGCGGATGCGTTCCATGCTCAGCAGAATGCGCTCTGTGGTGAGTTTCTCAGAGGAGATATGCGGGGTCTCGTCCAACGAGCGCATGAAATCGCGCACATGGAACTGAGACTCCGTGAGCCCATTCCTCAACTTGAGCATGGCGCTGCCCACAGTGGTCTCACCGAAGAGATAGGAGCCGCTCACCGCGCAGTAGACCCCCAGATTACGGAGAATGAAAGACACCTCCGGATTCACACCTCCGTCCACATGCACCCTGCGGTCTGGAAAGAGGCGCTTGAATTCCCTGATCCTGCGGAAGCTCTCCGTTCGGAAAACCCCACCGCTCTCTCCCGGTGTGGTGGCCATGATGAGGGCGAAGTCGCACTGCTGCGCGAATGGCATGAAAGCGGAAACATCAGCTCCCTTGCTGAAAGCCATGCCCAGATGCGTGAAGCCGAACGTGGGCAACACCGCATCCTTGGATAGGGTATCGAACTGAAGGGTGAGGAATTCCACCGGATTCTCCCGAAGCAGTTCGGTGTAGCATGCCGGGTCGGGCACGATCAGATGCAGGTCGATGGGCAAGGAAGTAAGTGTCCGCAGCCTGCGGATGTCGTCAAAGACCGTTGGGTCGTCCTTACAATCGATATGGAGCATATCCGCACCATGGGCCTCCAGATCGCGCACCGTGGTGGCGAGGTCCTTCCGTTGGTCAGCGTAGACAGATGCGGATATCTTCATTCACGGTCAAAGTTATGTCCTCCCGACAGCCAAGGACTCTCGCCTCACAACTGCCCGCAGTCGGCTATCTCGATGGTGGCCGATGTGGCACCAGAGCGGCTTCCGAGACCCTCGATGCGCTTCACGAGGTCCATGCCATCGGTCACCTGACCGAAGACCACGTGGGCACCGTCCAACCATTCGCAGGGAATGGTGCAGATGAAGAACTGTGACCCGTTGGTGTTGCGGCCTGCATTGGCCATGCTCAGGATGCCCGGTCCGGTGTGCTTGAGGTTGAAGTTCTCGTCCTCAAACTTATGGCCGTAGATGCTCTTGCCGCCTGTGCCATTGTGGTTGGTGAAATCACCTCCTTGCAGCATGAACTGCGGAATGACGCGGTGGAATTTGCTGCCCTTGTAGCCGAAACCATGCTCGCCTGTGCACAGGGCGCGGAAGTTCTCTGCGGTCTTGGGCACCACATCGGCACGCAGTTCGAACGTGATGCGGCCCGAGGGCACACCATCGATGCTGATATCAAAAAAGCACTTGGGATTTGAAGTATTGCTCATGTTATTGGCTGTCTGTTTGAGGGCTGCAAATGTACCCATCGCATCCTCGTCCGTGCCTGTCCCAAAATGCTACTTTGGTGCACCCAACCAACCCTTCACACTCATGAGAAAACCCCTACTCCTTTCCATGGCCCTTTCGGCCATCACCGTGTCATCGGCCTTGGCGCAGATCAGCTACGTGTTCAGCGACCTGCCTGTGGTGGGCGACCAGGTCACCCGCTACCGCGACACCATGACCGTGTATGGCCCCGGCCCATCGGGTGCGAACCAGCAATGGAACTTTCCTGCTCCTGTGACCCACGAGACCATCACCACCAGTGTGGTGACCCCTGCAAGCACCCCTTCTGCGGCCCAGTTCGGTTCGAGCAACCTTGCCATGACCACCGACAACTCGGCCTACCTCTATTTCACCGCCAATACCAACAGCATGATCGCCACAGGAGCTGCCGGTGACCTGCTTGGGAATGGAGGCAACATTGTCACAGTGTTCAGCAATCCGCTCACAGTCCACGATTTCCCGAGAAACTACGGGGACATCGCTGAGGACACCTACTACTTCGAGGTGATCACCCAGAATCACGGCATACCGCTGATTCACAGTGTACGCCTGCGCCATTACGGCCATGTGTATGACACCACGGACGGCCACGGACAGATTACCACCCCTGTGGGCACATACGACTGCCTGCGTGTGAAATCGACCGACTACACGGTGGACTCCGTTTGGACCAAGCTGTTCTCTTTCAGTCAATGGGCCTTGAACAATGACTTCACCGGACCGGGTGTCTCCACCACCTACAGCTGGTTGGCCAAGGAGACGAAGCTCAATGTGGCCGAGCTGAGTTTCGATACTCTCGGAAACCCGAAGAATCTCACTTGGAGCAGCATCCCTCCCCTAACTACAGGCGTGGTCGATACGGATGCAGACGATGTGCGCATCTACCCTCAGCCTGCCTCGGGTTCTTTCACCATTCAACTGCCTGAAGGAGGCATCTTCCAGACCGCTGAGCTCCTGGCTGCGGACGGAAGGAGGGTGCGCACCCTTCCCACGCTTGGCCTCGACCGCGCAGAGGTGAATACAGATGGTCTGGCCCCGGGCATGTATCTCCTGCGCCTGCTTCCCACGAATGGAAGGGAAGTGCTGACGAGAAAAATTCTGATTCATTGATACATGACTGTCAACAGTAAAATCACGCTCCGAAGCCCCATCATCCTCGCGGTGGTGGGGCTTCTTCTTGCCCTTCAAGCAAAGGCCCAACCCTTCCGCATCTTGGCGGGCGGTGACCACGTGAGCATCCTGAAGGGTGATGCCGCATTCATCAGCAACGCACAGCTCCATTTCCCGCAGGTGGATGTGGCCTATGAGGGCAAACTCGGTTCGTATGAGGTGCGGGAACATCCCTCCCACCCTGCCCGCACCGCCCCCACAGCCCATTGGGATGTGCAGGAGCATGACGGGGCACTGGTGCTCACCATCACCGCCAGTAACAACCGGACAGCCGTCACCGAACTGGTTATGGACGTGGAACCCACCGTCCGCTGGTTCGGGGGCGGCGAACAGTTCAGCCATGTGGAGCTTTCTGGAAAGAAGATTCCTTTTCTGGTGGAGGAGAACGGCATCGGGCGTGGCGACCGCCCTGCCACGGGCATCGCGAACCTGGTGGGCGCAGGCGGCCATGCATTCAGCAGCTACCTGCCCATCCCGCTCATCCTCGGGACAGATAACACCGCCATCCTCATCGAGAACGACTGTTTCAGCGAAATCGATCTGAGCACAAAAGGCCGCGTGGGCCTCAAGGTGCACGACCATCAATTGAAACTGCGCGTGTGGAAGGCCGATTCGCCCAAGGAGCTGCTTACGATGGTGACGAAACACCTGGGCCGCATGCCCGAGCTTCCCGATTGGACCTATGGCACCATCCTCGGCATTCAGGGCGGGGCCGATGTGGTGCGGCAGCGGGTGAAGGAGGCAAAGGCGCACGGCAGCCCCGTGAGCGCCATCTGGATACAGGACTGGGTGGGCAAGAAGAAGACCAGCATCGGCTCGCGGCTGCATTGGGAATGGCGGCCCGACACCCTCACCTATCCCGATTTCCAGAGATTCTGCCAAGAGATGGAAACGCAGGGCGTTAAGGTGCTGGGCTACATCAACCCGTTCCTGCTCGAAGGCACGGCCATGACCAACGAGGCGGTGCAGAAAAAACTTATCGTGCATCGGCAGGACGGCACACCCTACCTCATTCCTTTTGGAGGGTTCAAGGGCTACATGCTCGACCTCACCAATCCGGAGGCACGGCTGTGGATCAAGGACATCATCAAGCGGAACATGATCGGCAACGGCCTCAGCGGCTGGATGGCCGATTTTGCCGAGTGGCTGCCCTTTGACGCCAAACTGCATTCGGGCATGGCCCCAAAGGATTACCATAACCGCTTTGCGGCCGACTGGGCGATGGTGAACAGCGAGGCCATCCGAGAAGCGGGGCGCGAGGGCGACATCGTTTTCTTCAGCCGCAGTGGGTGGACGGGCTCATCGGGCATCAGCACGCTCTTCTGGGCAGGCGACCAGATGGTGAGCTTTCAGGAACATGACGGACTACCCTCGGCCATCAACGCGATGCTTTCATCTGGACTAAGTGGCATTTCACTCAATCACAGCGACATTGGCGGCTATACGGCCCTCAACTATCCCATCCTCAAAAAATATCTGCGCGACAAGGAGCTGCTGTTCCGATGGACTGAATTCGAGGCCTTCACACCCATCTTCCGAACCCACGAAGGGCTGCTACCCAAGGATATGGTGCAGTATTACACGGATGAGGAAACACATAAGTTCTTCGCACGCTTCGCCAAGATCCATCTGCAATTGAAGCCTTATTTACAGCGGTTGGTGAAAGAGGCCTCGGAGACGGGCGTGCCTGTCATCCGCCACCCGTGGTTGGTGTGCCCCGATGACCCGCAATGTCTCGAAACGAAATATCAGTTCTTCGTGGGCGATGACCTGCTGGTGCTGCCCGCCACATCACGCGGACAGGAAGTGGTGAGCGGTTATTTCCCGGAGGGCGAATGGGTACACCTGTTCTATGGCACCACCTTTTTGGGCGGGCGCGTGAACGAGGTACGGGCCCCGATAGGCACCCCGGCCGTGTTCGTGAGAAAGGGTGCTGATGTGGGTGTGCCTGTTCCGTTGGCAGAATGAGCGGCATCAGCCGCTTCAGTGGTGGTATTTCTCGTTGCGGAGAATGGTGAAGGCGCGGTAGAGTTGCTCCACGAAGAAGAGACGCACCATCTGGTGGGTAAGGGTAAGGGCGGAGAGCGCCACCTGATGGTCGGCACGCTTGTACACCTCATCCGAGAAACCGAACGCACCGCCCACTATGAACACGATGCGTCTGTGGCCCGCGTTCATCCATTTCTGCAAGTGCTCTGAGAAACCTACGGAGGTGAACGACCTGCCGCGCTCATCGAGCAGAACGACCAGGTCCTGCGGGGTGAGGCGGGACAACAACAGTTGACCCTCTTCCTTTTTCAGCTCATCCACGCCCAATTTCGAGAAATGTTTCGGGGGCTTCAGTTCCTCCAGTTCGAAGGGGACATAGTGGCTCAGACGTTTCACATATCGGTCGATGGCCGGGGCCAGGTCACGGTCGTCAGAAAGGCCGGTGACGAGCAGGGTCACTTTCATCCGGGCAGACGCTGGATGGACATGTCCATCGGGAAATAGGGCGGTTCGATGGGCAGACCGTGATAATTCTCCTCGGTGGTGAGGAAGAAGATGTGCCGTTCGAGCTTGGTGATGAGAAAATCACCATTGACCACCCCATCAAGCGAGATGCGGAGAATATCGTGCTGGGGCAACGACCATGTGCCCTCCACCTCATAGTTCACGGTGTCGGCAGCGTAATAGGTTCCCGTGCAGCGGTCGTCCGCATAGAAATGGATGTGATAACGGTAGGCGGGGTCGTTCTCGCGGTAGTCCTGCATGCGCAGGGTCATGAGGTTGTAGCTGGCGTTGGGCGTGCGGATGTCGTAGAGCTGCCAGGTGGCATTCTTGAGTCCGAGGTCGGTGAAGGTCTCGCAGCCGCTGAAAACGAGGACGGCCGTGCTGAACAGTGCCCCCAGAAGACCGTGTCGTTTGGAATATGCCATGCCCGTCCTGCTTTTGGTGAAGCCAAATGTAGCTCTCGGCAGCGATGTGCGATGGTGCACGAGAGACTTGACCATCTGTCCCGATACCGAAGGCCGGAACGCCTCCAACCATCCAGTTGGCCCCGATACCGAAGGCCGGAACGCCTCCAACCATCCAGTTGGCCCCGATACCGAAGGCCGGAACGCCTCCAACCATCCAGTTGGCCCTATTATCGGAGTCCAGATAATAGCGAACCATATGGTTTGCTATCATCTGGGCGTTGATATTACCACCGACCGTAAGAACCTCCGTTTCCGAGTGCCACGGACGCAGCCCTGTCTCCCATTAGCGGTGGCCATACCCATCCGCCCCGAGCCAAGCGATTAGCTTTGCCGCATGAAGCAGATTCTACTCATCGGGGCGGGCCGTTCGGCCACCACTCTCATCCACTACCTGCTGGAGCATGCAGAGACGTGCGGCTGGCACCTCACCGTGGGCGACCTGTCGGAAGAGCTGGCCCGCAGAAAAGTGGGGCAGCACCCCCGTGCCAGTGCCATCGCCTTCGATGTGGCCAATGATGACCAGCGCAGGAGCGAGATAGCCAAGGCCGACATCGTCATCAGCATGCTGCCGGCACACATGCACATCAGTGTGGCGAAAGACTGCCTGGACCTTGGCAAGCACCTCACCACCGCGAGCTACATCAGCAAGGAGATGAAACTGCTGCACGAGGCTGCGGAGGCCAAGGGACTCACGTTCCTCAACGAGATAGGTCTGGACCCGGGCATCGACCATCTCTCGGCCATGCACCTGTTGGACGGCATCCGGGCACAGGGCGGTACCATCGAGCATTTCGAGAGCTTCTGCGGTGGGCTGGTGGCCCCCGAGAGTGACGACAATCCTTGGAACTACAAGTTCACTTGGAACCCGCGCAATGTGGTGCTGGCCGGGCAGGGCGGTGCGGTCAAGTTCATCCACAACGGGAAATACAAGTACATCCCCTATCACAAGGTGTTCCGCAGAACGGAGACCATACGCATTGAGGGATATGGCAAGTTCGAGGGCTATGCCAACCGGGATTCGCTCACCTATCGCGAGGCCTATGGCCTGCAGGACGTGCAGACCCTGTATCGGGGCACCCTGCGTAGGCCTGGATTCAGCAGGGCATGGAATTCGTTCGTGATGCTGGGAGCCACGGACGACAGCTATGTGATGGAAGGCTCGGAGCACATGACCCATCGTGATTTCACCAACTCATTCCTGCCCTACAGCGTCCGCGATTCGGTGGAACTGAAAGTGGCCCACTATCTGAAACTCGATCAGGACGATGACCTGATGGGCAAGCTCGAATGGTTGGGCATCTTCAGCCATGAGAAAGTGGGCTTGAAGAATGCTACACCGGCTCAGATTCTGCAATCCATTCTGGAGAAGAAATGGACCATGCAGCCCACGGACAAGGACATGATCGTGATGTGGCACAAAGTGGGCTACCTGCTCAACGGACAGAAGATGGTGACCGAGTCGAGCATGGTGGTGAAAGGCGATGACCCTGAGAACACCGCCATGGCCAAGACCGTGGGCCTTCCGCTGGCCATCGCCACCCGCATGATCCTGGAAGGACGCATCACCCAGCGGGGCGTGCTGCTGCCCATCTCACCGGACATCTACCACTCCGTCCTGAGTGAATTGGCCTCCAACGGGCTATCTTTCACCGAGAAAACCTATGAGGTAGAGGAGTTCAGCACTTGATTCTGATTGATTCGGCTTCTGCCCTACCCCGAACATTGAACCCTAAACCTCCCCTTTTCATGCCCCGCATAGCAGTATTCCCCGGCTCGTTCGACCCCATCACCAAGGGTCATGAAGACATCGTGAAGCGCGCCCTGCCGCTATTCGATGAGGTGATCATCGCCATAGGCACCAACAGCAGTAAACGCTACATGTACAGTCTGGAGAAGCGGCTGGAGATGATCCGCTTCGTGTTCCGCAACGAGCCTAAGGTGCGCGTGGCTACTTATAACGGAATGACCGTGGACTATTGCCGCGAGGTAGGCGCCAATTTCCTGCTGCGTGGACTTCGCACCGCTGCCGACTTTGAGTTTGAGCGAAGCATCGCACATGTGAACAACATTCTTCTTCCAGGCCTCGACACGGTTTTTCTTCTCTCCATTCAGGAATATTCGGCAATAAACTCAACGATTGTGCGTGATATAGTGGCCAACGGTGGCGATGCCTCGGCATTCGTTCCGGAAGGACTCAATTTGGGATGATGGGAATTCTGAAAACAGGGACGGGGAACAAGGGATGGGGAACGGGGCACAGCCTGTGTTCAACAGTCTATTTGCAATTGACGATTATCGATTTTCGCTTTTCGATTTTCTTCCTTCTCCAGTTCCTGTTCCTAAGCGCAAGTGCGCAGGTTTCGACCGTGAGCGGTTCTGCCCCCAATTTCATCGGTCAGGAGATACTGCTCGTGGTGCAGGATGATCCGCTGAGTGGGGTTGAACGGGTGGTGGACAGGGCGGTGGTCGATAGTCGGGGCGGTTTCAAACTGAGTGGCAGCGTGGAACCGGTGCAGTACGGTTTCCTCCAGGTCGGACGCGAGTGCGGAGACCTTTTCCTCGAACGTGGGAAAGATCTTACTGTGCGTTTCGCCCCTGTGAAAAGACCCAAGGGACCAGAGGGATTCAGCGACCGCTTCTTCTTCAAACTCGATTTCATTGAAGGAGCCGGTACCGTCCTGAACCGGGACATTGCGCGCTACAATGACCGCTTGGACGCATTCCTGACGAATATCTATCCCCTATTGAAACTGAGAAAGAACCCGAAAGCGGTGACCGACTCATTGGAGAGTTTCAAAACCCGCTTGGCTGCTGAATTCCCCACGCAGAAAGGCTTCTTTGACGAGTATGTTCGCTACTCGATCGGCAATGTGGAACAGACATTCATTCTCAACAAGAAGGTGCTGTATGACCGATATCTCAAAGACCGTCCGGTTCAATTCTGGAACACGGAGTATGTGCGATTTGTGGAGCAGTTCTTCGAAGGTGTGGTGGAAAGGCTCATTCTGGTTGAGAAGCGCACAGAGAGCATCGCAGCACTGAAAAGGAGCACGGCCTTCAATGAACTGGAAGCACTGCTAGGCCAAAAGCCCTTTCTGGATGATGATGTGCTCACCAAGGCAATACTGATTCAAGGAATGGAGCGCATCTACGGGCAGAAGGAGTTCGATGCCGCGCGCATTTCGGCCACCTTGAACGATTTCGCGGCCTCAAGTCCCAATGGTCTGCTTGCCAAGGCCGCGCGCAACATTGCACAGCGGAAAGACCGCATGCGACCCGGGACGAAGGTTCCACCGTTCGCCCTAACCGACAGTGACGGCCGCAACCATGACCCCGAGGATTTCAAAGGAAGCTATGTGATGATCGAAGTCACAGAGGCGGACAACGCTTACTGTCTGCAAGAGGCGGCCGTGTTGCGCGATATGCAGAAACGCTTCCCTTCAGTACGTTTTCTCACTGTGCTGGTAGATGTCAAGGAAAAGCAACTTTTGGAGTTCAAGCGCGATTTTGCGCCAGCGCGCCCCGTGGTTCCCATCGGTCGTAATCATGTTTTCATGACCGACTTTGCCATCAGCAGCCTGCCCTCCTTCTTCATCATCGCACCGGATGGGCGTCTGTACCGCTCTCCTGCCCTCGACCCGAGCAAAGGCGGCATCAGCGAGCTGGAAGTGATCGAGCAGGCGGGCGGGTCCTATAGAAAGGGCGGCAAATGAGGCCCGTCAATGACGGAATGCCTTCACGGTATTGACGAATAGCCGCACCTTTTCAGGGTCGATGTCAGGATACACCCCATGCCCCAGATTGGCAATGTGCCTGTGCGGACCGAAGGCCCGGAGCATCTCCTCTGTCTGCCGCACGATGGTGGCATCATCGGCATAGAGCACACAGGGGTCGAGATTGCCTTGAAGCGTCTTTTCAGGCCCTACTTGCGCCCGACTTTTGGCAGGATCCATGTTCCAGTCCAGACCGATGGTGCGGCAATTCAATGTCCTCATTTCCTCCAGAGCGAAGAAGGCCCCTTTGGCGAATACCGTGACCGGAACCTCGGTGATGGCATCGCATATCTGGGCAATGTAGTGCAGGGAGAACTCACGGTACTGCTCTGGACTGAGAATGCCCGCCCAGCTGTCGAATATCTGCACCACATCGGCACCCGCCTCGATCTGCCCTTTCAGGTAGTTGATGGTGCTCAGTGTGATCTTCTCCAATAAACGATGGGCCAGCACAGGCTCTGTGTAGAGGAATTTCTTGGCCTTAGAGAAGGTCTTGCTGCCGCTGCCCTCCACCATGTAGCTGAGAATGGTCCATGGGGCACCCGCAAAACCGATGAGCGGCACACGACCGTTCAATTCCTTCTTTGTGAGGGCCACGGCATCCACCGTGTACTGCACATCCGATGCCTCGGCCACTTTGAGACGGTCGATGTCGACCGCGGAACTGATCGTACGGTCGAACCAAGGACCGCGTTTCTCCACCATCTGATACGGAAGTCCCATGGCCTCCGGAATCACAAGGATGTCTGAGAAAATGATGGCAGCATCCACCCCGAGCAGGTCCACAGGCTGTATGGTGACCTCACAGGCGAATTCAGGATTCTCCACCAATTCCTTGAAACCGCCCATCTTGGAGCGCACCTCACGGTACTCGGGAAGTATCCTGCCGGCCTGACGCATGAGCCAAACTGGTGTCCGTTCTACTTGCTCTCCGCGCGCGGCCCTCAGGAAAAGATCGTTCTTCAAAGTCATGCGGCAAAGGTAGCAGGGTGGCCGCTCTGTGCTTCCCGCTTCCGCTTCAGAGCAATGAAAAACCCCGTCCGATCGGATCGGACGGGGTTCTGCATGACCCAAGCTCAGAAGTCTCACTTGTTCTTACCGGCCGTGAGTCCCGGATCCACTTCGAAGTTTACACCTGGCACGTTGAAAGGCGTGGCCTGCGAGACTTGGAAACAGTCGTTCCAGAGCACAGTGAGGTTGGCGAACTGCATGTCAACGATGTGCGCAGGAATGGTGAAGGTGGCGCGCAGGGTGGTCTTCTCGCCCGGGCCGAGCACACGGAGCTTCTCCTTGCTCTGAACACTTGCGAACACTTGGCCGTCCTCCGTGCGAACAGAGATCTTGCTCTGGTCCACCAGCCCGAAATCCTGTCCTCTATAAGTGACCTCGAACGCCACATACGTCTGTTTGGTCTCTTTCACCAGGTTCTTCATGTTCACCTCAAAATCGCCTGCGGTGATGGAATTCTTGGCTGCTGGCAGCAGAAATCCTTCCGCATCGATCACTCTTCCCTTGGACGGTATCTTGGAGAAGCCATTGAACTTCACCTCCAGATTGTCCACATGATAATTGGTTCCGCCACCATCTACCTGTAGGGTCTTGGAACTGCTGTCGAACGGGTCCAGAAAGAACACCCTGTCCTTCGGGCTGTGAGATTTGCCTTCGATGATGAAGTTGCACTCCCCGGCCGCCACACGGATGAAGTCGGCCGTCTTATTGCTGAATTTCACTCGGAATTTCATGTAGTCCATCTTCGCCACGGGATCCTTCATGTCGAGAATGATCTCTGGTGTCTCGATATTGTTCACCGCACGGTAGTAGTTCACGTGCTTCGGATTGTTCGTGCTTTTGTCCTTCTGCGCTTGAACTTGGAAGGCCTGAAATGTCGCGATGAGCGCAACTGCTGCTGTGATCTGTAATCTCATGATGTTCGATATGGGTTTAAGAATGTGAATTAGCTTTCAGGCAACAAATATGCCACTTCCTCCGAGATGACCTGGTAAAAACCCCACGCTTCTACTCACCGGAATGCGCCCACTCTATATTTGACCAACAGCAATTCGGATGCGCACCATTCACAATTCACCACCAGTTCTGAAAAGCTTTGTTGTGGCAGCAGGATGGGTTGTGGCCACACTCTGGTTTCTCTTCGCCCTGCTCATGCGCCTCACGCTCCGGGTGAAAAGAGTGGGGCTCCAACATCTTGACAGCCGTCCCAATCATATTCTCGTATTCTGGCACGAGAATCTGCCCATGTATTTCCACACCTCGCTTAGGTCCCATGGTTCACAGGTATGGATGCAACACCCCGCACTTTTCATGACACCAGTACATGCCATGCTTCGGATGATGGGAGTGAAGAGATTGGCGTTCGGTTCATCGGGCAATGGTGGGAAAGGAGCGTTGGAAGAGATCATCCTTCTGCTGAGGGAAGGATACTCCACGGTCATCACCCCTGACGGTCCTCGTGGCCCGGTGAAAGAGCTCAAAGCGGGTGCGCTAATCATGGCCGCTGAAACGGGTGTGCCTATCATTCCGGTGACATTCGAGGCGAGCAACCATTATACGATGCCCACGTGGGACAGAAAGAAATGTCCCCTTCCCTTCTCATGTGTGACAATCCACTTTCACCCGCCTCAATACGTTTTCGATGCTCAGGACCCTGAGCAGTGGCGCCTGCTCAGGGAGGCTCTGAACGGGCGACTGAAAGAGCAGAACCTTACGTCCTGAACTGCGTTGAACGTCAACGTTATAGACAGACCACCTGAATCCATGAGCAAGCTGAGGCAGTTCTGGAACCTTCCCAAGGTGCAGAGGGTGGTCTATTTCTTCCCTTTCCAGCTGTTTCTTCTGCATTTGAAGAAGAACCATGTGCTCATCCTGTTCTGGCTGATGTTGGCCGCCTTTGTGACGGGCGAGGCAGGAAGATCCTACGGGGTTCAGTTCCTCTTTCTCGACCCTGAGTACATGGGAAGGGTGGATTTCTGGTCTTTCCTCATCCTTGGCTTTGCGATGGGAGGCTTTATCATGGCCTTCCACATCTCAAGCTATACGCTGAACGCGACCAAGTTCCCTTTTCTGGCCACACTGTCCCGCCCCTTTTTCAAATACTCTTTCAATAACTCACTGATACCCACGCTTTTTGTGGGCATCTATCTCTACATGATCATTCGGTTCCAGTTGGACAATGAGCTTGTGGTGCTGGAACAGCGGAGCGAAATGCTGGAACGATTGCTTTGGGAGGTGGCTGGTTTCATCGGTGGTATTCTCGTGTTCATGGTGCCCGGCTACATGTATTTCATAGCACTGAGCCGGGACATATTCCGAGTGTTCGGAATAGCAGACAAGGTCGGGATAACCAACTCTCGGGGAAAGACGACCATACGTAGGTTGCTGAGCAGCAACCTGAAATGGCGCGAGATGCGCAACAACCCCGATAATGAGCATCAATGGAAAGTGGTGACCTATCTGGTTTCGCCTTTCAGCGTGGGGCTGACACGTGATACCGACCATTATGAGCCGGAGATGATTCGCAAAGTATTTCAGCAGAATCATCTCATCGCAGCGGTATTCGAGGTGGTGGTGCTCGTCTCCTTCATCGTTGTAGGCGCCTATCGCGAGACACCCGAGCTCAGTATCCCATCTGGCGCGGTGATTCTTCTGGCACTTACGACCATTCTGCTGGCTGCAAGTGCCTTGCACACCCTTTTGCGGGGCTGGACAACCGTTGCGGTCATCATAGGCGCGGTCATGGTGCAATTCCTCGTATCCAATGATATTCTGCACTATCAGAGCCATGCTTTCGGCCTGAACTATGACGGCAAGAAGGCGGTATATGACCTTGACAGCCTGAAGGCGACCAGTCAGAATTTCGCCCTGCTGGAGCAGGACGTGGCACACCATTACGGTATTCTCAACAAATGGAAGGCGAAGAACACCTCCAATCGCTTAGGTAAGCCGAAACTGGTGGTGGTCTGCGTAACAGGTGGCGGAGTGCGGTCGGCCACGTGGGCCTTCCGCTCCATGCAGGTGGCTGACAGCATCTCAAAGGGCAAACTGCTCAACAGCACACATCTCATCACCGGGGCCTCTGGCGGAATGCTCGGCATGGCCCATTTGCGCGAGCTGTATCTCCGCTCACAGACTGACCCGAACGTGGACTTCTATTCCGTGACGCATGCCGACAAGGCCGGTGCAGATGTGCTTAATCCCATCGGGGTGTCCGTTGCGGTGAACGACTGGTTCATCCGCTTTCAGAAGTTCCGAGATGGGGAGTACATCTATACGAAGGACCGAGGTTATGCCTTGGAACGTCAGCTCATTCTGAATAGTGACAGCATCTATGACAAGCGTCTTCGCGACTATTACCAGCCCGAGGCCGATGCCAAGATTCCGCTGATGTTCCTAGCTCCGAGCATCATAAACGATGGACGCGCCCTCTACATCTCTTCGCAGCCCGTTTCACACCTCACGTTCCATCATCCGACTGTTCTCAAAGGACAGCCCCTTCAGAGCGGGGTCGAATTCAGAAGATTCTTTGCCGAGCAGGATGCCGACAACCTCTGGTTCACTTCGGCCTTGCGCATGAATGCCTCATTCCCTTATATCTGTCCGGCAGTGACCCTGCCCAGCGAACCGGAGATGGAGATCATGGACGCAGGTTTCCGAGATACCTATGGGCCTACCATCGCCATCAAACACCTCTACGCCATGCGCACGTGGATCGAGAAGAACACCAGCGGGGTAGTGTTGGTGCAGATACGCGACATGCCGAAGTTGACCCCTGTGGGTCCTAATCCGCCCCGATCGTTGATCAGTATGCTTATGAACCCTTTGGGTCACATCTACAGCAACATGTTCTCCATGCAGGACTATACCAACGATGACCTCACGGTCTATGCCCATCAGTGGCTGAAGACCGAGTTGGAGGTAATCGATCTGGAACTGATGCACTCCACGGAGGGCAACATCTCGATGAGCTGGCATCTCACATCACATGAGAAACAGCTTATCAAGCAATCGGCCTATCATCCCACGAATCAGAAGGCGATGAAACGGATAGCCGAACTGCTGAATCAGTAGGCCAGAAGCTCCTGAACCTGCGAAGCGAATCTGGTCTTCGGCAGGAAATTCCACTCCAGCTCAGAGACGAATGGAATCGGGGTTTCCAGACTGGCCGAGCGCATAACAGGTGCATCGAGATGCTGAAAAGCGTGCTCAGTGATGAACGCGGAAAGCTCGGCCCCTACTCCACCCAACAGCGTGTCCTCGTGCAGGATGATGACACGACCTGTCTTCCTGGCCGTGGCGAGCACCGCCTCCCTGTCGAACGGAAGCAGCGTGCGGAGGTCCAGCAGGTCGGCAGATACATCGGGGTTGGCATCAAGGAAATCCAGTGCCCAATGCACACCGATGCCATAGGTGATGATGCTGCACTGCGAGCCTTCCCTCACCAGTCGGGCCTTGCCGATCTCCACATTATAATAGCCTTCGGACACATCCTCCTTCACGCTTCTGTACAATGCTTTCTGCTCGAAGAAGATGATAGGATTGGGGTCTTCGAATGCACTGATGAGCAGCCCCTTGGCATCTGACGGAAAGGCAGGGTAGACCACCTTGAGCCCTGGGGTATGGACAAACCATGCCTCATTGCTCTGTGAATGGAAAGGCCCAGCCGCAACACCTGCACCAGAGGGCATGCGCACCACCACATCGGCATTCTGCCCCCAGCGCCAATGCGACTTGGCGAGGTTGTTAACGATCTGGTTGAAACCACAGGTCACGAAATCTGCGAACTGCATCTCCACCATGCTTTTTCGGCCAGCTATGGAAAGTCCAAGCGCAGTGCCCACAATGGCCGACTCGCAGAGCGGAGTGTTGCGCACGCGGTCCTTGCCGAACTCGGCCACAAATCCCTCCGTCACTTTGAACACACCGCCATACTCGGCAATGTCCTGCCCCATGAGCACCAGGTCAGGGTGTCGCTGCATCGCCTCGCGAAGCCCATCTGAAATGGCATCGACCAGCCGCATTTCCTTCTTGGTTCCGGATGGCGTTGCTGGAATATGTTTGTGCACCCGGTACACATCGGCCAGCTCCACCTCGGTGGACGGGGTGATATTCTCCTCTGCAAAGGCCTTCTCCAGACCCACCTCTATCTTCTTCTTAATGACCGCGCGTACTCCCTGAACATCATCCTCTGTGATCACGCCTGTTGAGATGAGATAACGCTCATAGTTGTCCACGGGGTCCTTCTTGGCCCATTCCTCAAAGAGTGCATCTGGCACATACTTGGTGCCAGAGGCCTCCTCATGCCCTCTCATGCGGAAGGTGAGGCACTCGAGCATCACCGGACGGGGATTCTCCCTGATATCCGCAGCAATGCGCTTCACAGCCGCATATACCTCCACCACATTGTTGCCATCCACCTGAACGCCTTCAATGCCGTATCCGATGCACTTGTCGATGAACTGCTTGCAACGGAACTGCTCATTGCTCGGGGTGCTCAGTCCGTAGCCGTTGTTCTCAATAATGAAGATGACGGGCAGGTCCCACACGGCCGCCACATTGAGGCTTTCGTGAAAATCGCCCTCGCTGGCACCTCCGTCACCCGAGAACACGGCCGTCACTTTGCCCTCACCGCTCAGTTTGTGAGCTAGCGCAATTCCGTCCGCTACACCCAGCTGAGGACCAAGGTGCGAAATCATACCCACTATATGATGCTCCCGTGTGCCGAAATGGAAACTGCGGTCCCTGCCCTTGGTGAAACCGCTCATCTTCCCTTGAAACTGCGCGAACAGTCTGTGGTAAGGAATTTGGCGTGAAGTGAACACGCCCAGATTCCGGTGCATGGGCAAGATGTATTCATCCTGCTCCAGCCCTTGGGCCACCCCTATGGAAATGGCCTCCTGCCCGATGCCGCTGAACCATTTGCTGATACGGCCCTGACGGAGCAGCACCAGCATCTTCTCCTCGATAAGACGAGGCTCCAGCAGCGCCTCATACAACCCACGTAGTTCATCCTTTGAAATGCCTTCAGCCGAGAATTCCATCCTTTTGTTTTGTTGGGCAAAAGTAGTGGGGGCCTGTCGCCAAATCTCTGCTGACAGGCGTTCATCCATCAGCATTTCCTCTGTCAATATCGTTGTGGATAACCTGATGCAAGAGCAATGAACAACATCAAGTGCCTATGTCACGGATTATGCTACTTTTGCCCCGTTCAACTAAAAACCATAACGTAATGAAAACAAAATTTTTCCAAATCCTCGGTGTCGTTGCAGTTTCAGTAATCAGCTTCAGTGCTTGTGAGACGGACGCCTGCAAAGACGTTAACTGTGGCACGAACGGTACCTGTGTTGATGGTGATTGTGTTTGTGATGCTGGTTACGAAGGTGTTAACTGCGAAACAGAAGAGCGCGCCAAGTTCATCGGCTCTTACAGTGCAACCGAGACGTGCACCAGCGGCAACTACAGCTACTCTTTCACGATTACAACTTCGTCCACTGGTGTTGATAAGATTGTTGCTCAGAACTTCGGTGACTACGGTGTTGACCTCGTGGGCACTGTTGACGGATCAAGCGTTTCTTTCGCTAACCAGACTGTAGGTGGCGGTACTTTCAGCGCCACTGGTCAGATCTCTGGTAGCATCCTGACCATCTCTTACACTGTAACTGCTGGTTCTTCTAACGACAGCTGCACCATCACTGCTACCAAGCAGTAATCGGTCCCAGACCTTTAATGGAAAGGCCGCCCCGAAACGGGCGGCCTTTTTTTTTCCTCTTACATTAAAGGAATTCGCAGCCATTGCCCAGATATTGATTCGATCGACCACCTCAGGCATTGCATCTGCCCCATAATTATGAACGCATTTGACAGTACAGCGTCCCGCGAAACCGAACGTATATCAAACTCCGTTGGAAATCAGCTAACGCCCTAGAACGAAGAATCCTAAAGAAGCAAATACTACCCCAGGTGCCGTTGATGAGGCGCTCAACTCCTACGCGAATTGTCCCATCAACAGCATGACAATGCTAAAAAGCGCTTCCATGACAATGGGGACACCCAGGCATGAATTTCGGGGCGCTTCAATTCCAAGGTTTCAACTATTTCCAAGATGGCAGGTACTCAATGCTGAGCAGACATATCATCCCCAAGAATGTGCACAAAAAAAAGGGGGCCTAAGCCCCCTCTTTAAATTCTTAAGGTCAACTGAGTGATCAGTTCGCCTTCTTCTTCTTGGCATCGATGATGTTGGTCTTCTCTGCCTCTGTGGCCGCCTGTTTCTTGGCATCGATGATGTTGGTCTTGTTCGCATCCTCAGCAGCCTGCTTCTTGCCGTCAATGATGTTAGCTGGCTCCGTTTTCGTTGGAGCCGGAGCGGGTTTGCTCCCACCTTTGGACGACTTTGCATCAGCTGCGGCAGCAGCTTCAGCAGCAGCAATGGAATCTGCACGGAACTGCTCAACAGCAGCAATGGAATCTGCACGGAACTGCTCAACAGCAGCGATAGAGTCAAGACGGGCCTGCTCTTTTGCTGCAATCTCCTCTGGAGTTGGGCCACTGGCGCATGATGCGAGTGCAAGAATACCACCGAAGGCTACAAGAGAAAGTGTATTTTTCATGTTGGGATAGTTTTTCGTGTTAGAAACCATAAATCATCAAATCAACGCCAAGACCGTTGCCGAAGATTACTTCTTCTTACCTTTTGGAGCAGCCTCAGCAGCAGCGATAGAATCAGCGCGGAATTGCTCAACAGCAGCAATTGAATCAAGACGAGCCTGTTCAACTGCAGCAGCGGCAGCAGAATCAGCACGGAACTGTTCTACAGCAGCAATAGAGTCAAGACGGGCCTGCTCTTTTGCAGCAATCTCCTCAGGAGTTGGGCCGCTGGCGCATGAAGCAAGTGCAAGAATGCCGGTGAAGGCAACAAGGGAAAGGGTTGTTTTCATTTTTTTAAGATGGTTGGTGCTTAGTGCGCGGCAAAAGTAAACTTTTTCCGCGACCATTTCACGGGATGCAACAAGGGGCGAAGAATTTTCCGTTGCATAGTTTTGACGCATGAAAAAGTTCCTGATTTCCAGTGCTCTGACTGTATTGGTTGCAGTTCTGGCATACCTGTTATGGCCGCTTTCCTCCAAGGATTGGAAGATTGCCTCCGATGAGGGGCTACTTGCAGGAAAGCGAGAGTATCTGCGGTCCATTACCTCAGACACCCTCAAAAAGCCTAATATCGTTATCATCCTCGCAGACGATTTGGGCAAGAACGACATATCGTTGTATGGAACTCCTCCCATCACCACACCGAACATCGATGCCATCGGCCAAAAGGGTGTCACATTCACAGAAGGCTATATCAGTTCGCCTATCTGCGCACCCTCACGGGCGGGGCTACTGACGGGCCGCTATCAGCAGCGGTTCGGGTTCGAGTATCAACCGCACGACCGCTATCCGAAGAATCGGATGGAAATGCTGGTGTACCGCCATTTCATTGCCAAAGGTGACTGGATGGTGGCCGAACAGACAAGCTTCCCTCCTTTCACCGAGGTGGTGAAGAACGGAATGCCCTCATCAGAAATTCTGCTGCCAGAGGTATTGCGTGCCAAGGGTTATGCCACTGGCATCTTCGGAAAATGGCACTTGGGTGCTGGTGACCATGCCATTCCCTCGAACCGCGGCTTCTCCACCCAATATGGCTTTTACGAGGCCTACTCCCTCTACATGGCCGACACCAGCGACCCCAACATCATCAACCAGAGGCACTCGGACTTCAGCGACCCTTTCATCTGGGGCAAAGGCCGCAGCGGAACATGTGCCATCCGCTTGAACAATATAGTGATAGATGAGAAATTCTACCTCACCGACCGCATCGCAGAGGAGGCCAACGCGTTCATCCGTGAGCATGCGGAAGAACCTTTTTTTCTTTATGTGCCCTTTCTTGCTCCGCACACCCCGTTTCAGGCCACGAAGGCCTACTACGACCGCCTGACACATATTGAGGACCGGAACAAACGGGTTTACAACGCCATGATACTGCAATTGGACGATGCCGTGGGCAGCATTGTGCACCAACTGGAAGAACTGGGCCTGATGGAGAATACCATCATCTTCTTCCTGAGTGACAACGGAGGTGCCACCTACACGAAGGCCACGGACAACCATCCACTGAAGGGAGGCAAGTTCACCAACTTTGAGGGTGGCCTCAATGTGCCGTTCATGATGCGCTGGGACGGAAAAGTGAAAAGCGGGAGCACATTCTCCACCCCCATCATAGCGATGGACGTCTTCGCTACCGCAATGGAGGCCGCTGGTGCCCATCTTCCTCAAGACCGCCCCGTTGATGGACGTTCTCTGCTGCCTTTTCTCATGCAAGAGCATGCCGATCCGGTACATGAAGGGCTATACTGGAGATCTGGCTACAGCCGTGCGGTTCGACATGGACAATGGAAAATGGTGACCGACCTGCACAGCGGCAACATGGCCCTCTATGACCTGAGCACCGACAAGAATGAGCAAAACGACCTGCACCTGCAACGGCCCGATGTGGTGGAGATGCTCAAAGAGCACTATGCCAAATGGGACAATGAGATGCGCCCTCCGGCATGGCCAGCTGTGATGGACTTCCGATTCAGGAATGGGGACAGGGAATTCTACTTCCCCTTGTAAATCTTAGAACGGACAATTCCCCAAAGGTGCAGTCTGTGGCGCAAGGATGTGCCAATCACACCCATGCCATAGGTGACGCTGCGGCTGAAATTTATGCTGCTGGCCTCATCAAAATACTTCGTTGGACAGGTGACCTCGCCCACCTCAAAGCCGGCCATGAAAATCTGGCTGAGCATCTGATTGTCGAACACGAAATCATCGGAATTGGCGTTGAAGTCAATGGCCTCCAGTACATCACGTGAGAAGGCGCGGTAGCCTGTGTGATACTCGGAGAGCTTCTGATCGATGAGCATGTTCTGCACGAGGGTCAGCACCCGATTGGCCACGTATTTATAGTAGGGCATGCCGCCCTTGAGCGCGCCCTTGCCAAGAATGCGCGACCCGAGAACCACAGGATAGATCCCATTGGCGATCATGAAAACCATGGAGGGGATGAGCCTCGGGGTGTACTGATAGTCGGGATGGAGCATCACCACTATATCCGCTCCAAGCTCAAGGGCCTTGCGGTAGCAGGTCTTCTGGTTGCCACCATAGCCGAGGTTCGCCTCATGGCGGATGATGTGGCGGATACCGAGCCTACGGCCCTCGCCCACTGTGTTGTCTGGACTCGCATCATCCACCAGCACCACCTCATCGACCAAGTCGAAGGGAATCTCAAGATAGGTACGTTCGAGTGTCTGCGAGGCATTGTAGGCGGGCAGCACCACTACGACCTTCTTTCCATTGACCATGGGGCGAAAATAGGGAATCGAGGGTTCAGGGTTTCAGCGGGTCAGGTGACGGAAAATGGAATCCTTATCAGGCAGAACAAGCTGCTCAGGGCGAAAGGCGAGCAACTCTGTGAAGCGTTAAAGTTTGATAATGGGCAGACAGACTTAGTACGGGACGATAATTTCGCGGGCCATGAAGGGAATCCTACTACGCCTGCTGGTTGTTTTACATTCGGTGACAGGCATTGTTCTCCCCGCGTTAGGGCAGCAGAATATCGTGCTGAAAGGCACAGTGAAGGATGCGCAGACCGGGGAATCGCTCCCTGCAGTAAGCATCGGTCTGAAGTCGGGACGCAAGGGCACCATCACGGATGACAGCGGGCGTTTCTCACTGTCGGTGGATGATGACGCGCTGAAGGACTCAGTGCGTTTCTCGTTCATCGGGCATGGAATGAAGACGTTCGCAGTGAAGGATCTTCGGGACCGCGACAACACCATCCGCCTGCAACGGCAGTCCATTCTGCTGGCCGAGGCCGTGGCCCGACCACTTCGCCCCGAGGATTATGTGCGCTTCGCTGTGAGACGCATCCCGCAGAACCACGCCAAGACGCCCTGCATCGCACAGGGCTACTACTATGAGCTGATGACGGAGAACGGGCATTTCCTGCGCTTCGATGAGGCGGTGACGGCCAGCTATGTGCCCGGCCTCAAGGACACGCTCAAGGGCCACTCGTCCATTCTGCACGCCCGTTCTGCCAAGAATGTGCGGTCGCTCCATTTCATGCAGAAGACCAACGCCCGGAAACAGAGGAAGGCAGACAGGCGCGGCAAGGAATATGAGCCGATCTTCGACAGTACAATGACCTCGGACGGACTGGGCGGCCCATCGGACATACTTGGCAAGGACCCTGTGCGTGACCTGCCCGATTTTCTTGACACTACCCAGTTCAAGAAGGTGCGCTACACATTGGAGAGTGTTGCCGTACATGCGGGACGGCAGCTGTTGGTCATCGGGTTCGACCAACGGAAGAAAATCGACCATGCCGTTTCCAAGGGCCGCATCTATATTGATGCTGACACCTATGCCTTTGTGGCCCTAGAGTATGAGGGTAAGTTCATTATCCCACTACTGCTGAAACCCGTCATTTCAATGGCTGCCGGACTCTCCATCGGTAATCCCACATTTCATGTTCGGGTCCACTACCGCGAGCACGGGGGCGTTTGGCATGTCGGTAGTGCGCACCAGGACATACGTATAAAACTAAGCACCACGGCCCTCTTCCAGAAGAACGAGCACTGCGACCTCTTCGTGGAGCAGGCCTTCGTAGTCAACGATCTGCAGGTGGACGGTGCGCTACCCATTCCCAAGTCGGAACGCTATAACAGCGACCGACCTATGACGGCTCAGGCCAGATACAAGGACCCGAAGTTCTGGGATACATTCACGCCTATCCGCCCCAAGAAACTCTCGGCCTTTGCGGAGTGATGGGCATAGGCTGTTTTCTTTGCACCGGTAGGATGCAGCTGTTCGCCATTCTCTGTTTGTTAATCACTCATCACTAAAGCATGGTAAACTCAATCTTCAGGCCGGGCATCTTTGAAGGAAAAGTGGCGCTTGTCACCGGGGGCGGCACGGGCATCGGGCTGCGCACCGCCCGCGAACTTGGCCAACTGGGTGCACGGGTGGTGATCGCCAGCCGCAAGATGGACAAGCTGACGGCCGGACTGGAGCAGCTCAAAGCCGATGGCAGTGATGCAGTTGCGCTGGAATGCAATATACGCGAGGAGGAGAGCATGAAGGCCTGCGTGAGCACCATCATGGAAAGCCATGGCAGCATCGACCTGTTGGTGAACAACGGGGGCGGGCAGTTTCCCTCACCTGCCGAACTCATCTCGCGCAAGGGATTCAAGGCGGTAGTGGAGACCAATCTGGAGGGTACGTTCTTTCTCACCCAAGAGGTCTACAACCGCTGCATGCGCCAGCGGGGCGGCAGCATTGTGAACGTGGTCATGAACAACCGCAACGGTTTCCCGATGATGGCCCACTCGGCAGCGGCCCGCGCAGGAGTGGAAAACATGACGGTGACCCTGGCCAACGAATGGGGCCGCAACGGGGTGCGCATCAACTGTGTGGCACCCGGCACAATTGACAGCAGCGGACTGAACAGCTATGCACCAGAGTTTCAGGATTTCGTGCGCAGCTATGGCAAGCACAACCAGACCTTCCGACTTGGCACTGAAGCAGAGGTGGTGGCCGCACTTGTGTTCCTGCTCTCCCCTGCCGCCTCGTTCATCACAGGTGTCACGCTGGCTGTTGACGGTGGCGAGAGCATCTACAACCCGCTCTATGTGCCGGTGCAGAATGACCGGAACGGGGGCTTTTCCGATTAGCACGAGAAGAGTGGATACTTTATCACACTGGCTGTTTGATTTTCACTACCCACTGAATCGTGTATGCATGATGGTTAGTCGTTGATTCATTTCCAATCCCGACCGGACACCACCAATTTACTGGTCGGTGTCCGGTTTTTTTGTGGGGTCAACAGGACTCTTTGAGCAATCCTTACTTGTCGGATATTCAATTTAGATTTGCTTCAAGAGAACCCCGACCCATGTCCCGCAATCGATTTCTCAGTTTCCTGATATCCGTTTGTTTGTTGTTGACATCCTGTGAGAAGGATGAGATCATCGTACCAGACAATGTTGCTCCGCCCGATGAGACGGTGTCGCAGCTGATTACAGAAACGTATATCAACAAGTGCTACATCAGTCTGCTGGGCCGAAAACCGACCGATGCCGAAGAGGCAGCTGCCAAGGCCACGCTGGCGGATGGCGTCTTGAGTGAACAGAGCCGCAGAACGATGCTCACTCCCATTCTGGCCAGTGCGGAATACCGCAACAAGATGCTCGATACTGAGACTATCCGTCTCTTGACCGTGCCTTATGACCCCAACGAGGTGCAACTATGGATAGACATCTACACCGACCTTCTGGACGACCCCGCATACCTGCCCTTCATCAACCTGCTACAGGTGGAGATAGACCGGTTGGAAGAACTGCAAGAACTTCCACAGCTGGTGGCACAGGGCCTGATAGACCGAAGGGAGATGCACCTCAGGCTGGTGAATAACTTCTTCTATGACCAGCTCAACATGGGTTCATTCAATCTGGTGGTGAGCATGTACAATCACTTCCTTTTCCGAGACCCAACAGAAGCGGAGACCAATGCAGGTATCACCATGGTGGACGGCTTCACCTCGGTGGTCTTCTATCAGAACGGAAGCTCCAAGGACGATTTCATCAGCAATTTCTTCAGCAGTGACGACTATCACGAGGGGGTGGTGCGCGAACTTTTCCTCCGCCACCTCTTCCGCGAGCCGACCACCGAGGAGATGAACTATCACACCGTACGTTACCTCAGCACAGACAATTTCGAGGAGGTACTGAAGGGCATATTGACCATGGATGAATATGTTGGACTATGAAAGAAGAAAATCGAAAATTCAAACGGGAAAGTGGTGTCCAATTAACAGGGACACTTGTGACCTCATTTCGACCTGACCATTTTCTTATTCCCATTTTCTGTGCACTGCTCGCAATAGCAGGATGCAAGCCCGACCCCGACATCATCTATCAGGTGGATGATGTGGAGGTCACTCGGCCCACGGGGCAGAAAGGCAGTCAGAAAAGCCTGACGGAATTCATCAGCATCGCCTATGCAGATGTCATTGAGCAGAGCATCACGCAGGACATCCTGATAGCTCTGAGCCAGCCTTATTCAGGTTTCGGAGACCTCAAGTACATCGAGGACCTCATCATCCGCAACCTGCTCAATGCCCCCAATGCGCAACTGCCCACCGAGGCTCAGATGCGGGCCGATGTGAATGCCTTCGTTATCGCTACCTACCAGCGGTTCTTCAACCGCAATCCGAACGAGTTTGAGGCATGGTATCTGACCAATCTCATCAACGACAACCCCGACATCACTCCCGAACTGGTGTATTACAGCATCATGACGAGTGATGAGTACAGATATTATTGAATTCGGACTTCCTATTGGATCGCAATGAAAAGAAGAAACTTCCTAACCAAAGCAGCCACTGCTACAGCTGGAGCACTCACCTTGCCTTACATCCTACCATCGGGCCGATTGTTCGCGGCCACTGGGGCGCGGGTGGTAGATCACGTGGTGTTCTGCCTTTTCGCGGGCGGAGTGCGCAATCTGGAGTCCGTGCACAAGGCCGATGGCAACCTGATGCGCAACACCTTTACGGGCAGCGAGAGCATCAGTGGCGACATAGCCGGTGCGGTGCCCGACCTGCCCATCATCGGGTCACAGCGCCTGCAGCAGCAGGGCACACTGTTCCGAGAATTCCGCTTCGCTGAGGGGCCAACAGGGCATTTCAACGGCCACAATACGGCCATCACCGGTGTGTACAGCCAGCAGGACATCAACATCCGCATCCGCCCGCAGACGCCCACAGTGTTCGAGATGTACCGCAAACACACCGAGCCAAGCAAAAGCGCGCTGAATGCCTGGTGGGTGAGCAATGCGCTAGGGCCATATCCTGCGCTCAACTTCAGCTCACATCCAAGCTACGGAGCCCTTTACGGGGCAAACTTCATCCAGCCCGCGAGCATCGTCAATCAGACCAGTCAGGCAATCCTCGGCAATCCGAAGCAGTTCACTGAAGCGCAGCGCGAGAAGGTGGCACAGATGCGCAGCTTTTTTGATGACAATTTCACCGGAACGGTGAATCTTGGAGATGCTGGTGTGACCAACACGGTCAGTGATGCCGCGCAGATCGATGATTTCCTTCAGACCACCTTCGCTGAGGCCGCATCGGGAGCCTATAACAACCCGTGGGGCACCGGATTCATGACGGGTGACATGCGTAACATCTTCGCTGCGGAGAAGATCATCGACCGGTTCAAACCGGAACTGCTGGTGGTGAACATGCAGGATGTGGACATCTGCCACAGCAACTTCACGCAGTATGCGGCCGGACTCCGCGCTGCGGACTATGCGTTGGCGCACCTCTGGCAGACCATTCAGAGCACACCCGGTATGATGAACAACACCATTCTCATCGCAGCACCGGAGCACGGAAGGAACCAGCAGCCGAACACGGTCTCCGATGCCTACGGCCGTTTTGCCATCGACCACACCAGCGATGCCATGTCACGGGAGATATTCTGTCTCGTGGTCGGCCCCGCAGGCAAGGTGGTGCAGAACCAGACCATCACGCAGCAGGTGGGGCAGAGTATCGACATCGTGCCGACCATTGCTCACATTCTCGGATTCCATGATGATGTGGCGGGGATGCTTCCGGGACAGGTTTTGAATCAAGCGTTGGTGTAAGCCCTACTTTTTCCGGCAGAAGCCCAGAACCCTTAGCACCTAACGTTCACTCCCCGTTGAACATGAAACGATTTCCCATTTTCCTTTTCCTTGCCGCAATGCTGGCCGTCACGTTCCATGCCTGCGATTCGGACTTCGATCTTCCACCCAATCCATACGACCAAGTGGATTACGTGACCCCACCACCACCTGTGGACACGCTGAATCCAATCACTTTGGCGGCCATCCATCGCGACATCCTTCACCCGAAATGCGCGGTGCCCGGCTGTCATGACGGTCATTTCGAGCCAGATTTCCGGACCATTCAGAGCGCCTACTCCACAACGGTCTATGCCAAGGTGAAGAAGAACAATACCGACAGCACATTCACCTTCCGCGTTGTGCCTTTCAACAAGGACATGTCTGTGTTGCACGAGCGCATCACCAACTGCTGTTTCGTGAATCAGAATGACCGGATGCCACAGGACAACATCGACACCGGGCTGCCCGAAGCGGACATACAGCGCATTGCAGACTGGATTCAGAACGGTGCGCGAGACATGGTGGGCAATGTGGGCACCTATCCCGATCAGGCCCCGAACATTCTGTACTACATAGCCATCGACCAGATCGGCATCGGTTTCAACATTCTCTCCGGTCCGGAGAACAGGATTGATGGCGTGGATTACAACCCTTTCATCATGCCACCGAGCACATCATTCGTGATGGGTATGGTGGTGGAAGATGATAGTACGGCCATGCCGCAGCTTCAGTTCAATAAGCTGCGCGCGAGCTACGACCCGGATGACTTCAGCCCGGGCGCACCGGGCTACAGAGAGTACACCGCCACCTTTTTCGACAACCCATTCACCGAGGATGATTTTTGGACAGTGAATGTGAACACAGGGCATTTCCAGCCTGGCAATGTGGTCTATATGCGCTACTACGTGAGCGATGGCGAGAACATGACCGAGATGCCCCGTGACGAACTGGCGATTTACTACAAGACGTTCTGGTCATTCTATGTGACCGAATAAGCATCCCACATCTCCAAAATATTTTCAGATGAGACTATTCATGCCATTGTTGGTCATCATGTCACTTGCAACAGGGTGCGCCAAAGACGAACCCATCAGTGCCGTGCCCGAGATATTGTTCGTCAGCGCGACACCGCAGTCGCTAACGGCCTACGAGGATTCTCTCACGGTGACCATAAGCTACCGCGATGGGGATGGTGATCTTGGTGAGAACAACACGGACGAGCACAACCTCTTCATGGAAGATTCACGCAACGGTGTGGTCTATGGGTTCCGTGTGCGTCAGCTGGCCCCAGATGAGGCCAACATCACCATTCAAGGCAACCTGAACATTGCAGTGCCCAATGTCCCGATCATCGGGAGCGGGAACACAGAGACCTTCAACTACACTGTTCATGTGATGGACAGAGCAGGCAATGAGAGCAACCGTGTGACGACCAATGTCATCACCGTGAACCGCTGAGTTCACTCCTGCGGCTTGGCCACATACTCGAAATAGACCTGCACCTCAATTTCCTGGGCGATGTTGTGGAACACAGAACCAGGTATTTTGATGTTGTGGTGTTCCAGCCGCACGGGGAACTTGCATTGCAGCTTTACACGACCACTCTTGCTCTCCACCCTACCCTCGAATGTCCCTGCATGGTCCATGCCGTGCAACTTCAGGATGCCAGTGGCCTTCGTGAAATAAACGGTGTCCTTGCTCAGGTCAAGCGAATCAGAGAGCTTGCCACGGAAGGAGGCGAAAGGAAACTTGTCCGTCTCCATGTACATGGAGTTGAAATGCTTCTCCATCAGTTTATTCTCAAACCGGAAGCCATTGACGGGAATCTGGAATTGCACCTCATAACGCGGGGGCGAGATGGTCGATTTCCCCATATGATTGATCGCCTCAATGTTCTCAACGGGTGTGCGTGAGAAGAACTGGATGGAAGATGTGTCCGAAACATAGGCTTCCTGAGCCAGAACAGTGGCAGGCATCAGCGAGAGCAGGGACACACGTAGGTAGCTGAGCATTTCGGCCGCTAAAAAACGAAAAATCGAGGCGACACTCCCTGCCCGAAAAGGGAATCCCCGAAGTGACATGTCATGCACTTCGGGGATTCAGCATCACTATGGGATAGTCGCTCAGCGAACCATCACTTTTCTCACCACGCGCTTACTGCCTGCCTCAATGGCCAACATGTACACTCCACTTGGCACTTTTCTGTTGGTCAGTTCAATGCGGATGTTGCCCTGCACATGCTTCTCCTGTAAGACAACACGGCCATCCACGCCCATCAGCGTCACCATGATAACCTCGTCCACATCGGCCATGCGGATGTTGATATGATCCTCCACCGGATTGGGAAAAATCTCCAGTCTGCTTCCACTCACCTCGCTCAGAGACGTAGCGAGATTCTCGCTGAAAGTCTGGGCGTGGGTCACAATCACATCACCGCTGGTGCCCCCATTGTTGTTAGCAAAATTGTAGGCTCCATAGAAGGTCACAGTTCCTGTTCCCGCAGCAGGTGCAGTCCACTGAAAGGTCCAACTCTTCGACCCGGAACCGGAGGTGCCCGAGGATGTGTGTGTGAGATACTTTCCACCCGCACCGTTCAGGGTGGTACCCGCCCCAGAGGCGATAAGCGTACCGAGAAGAGCCCCTTGCGTGCTCTGCGGTGATAGGGAGAACCCGAAACGGCTTCCACCATTGCTCATGGTCACCGTCATATTATAGGTCTGTCCCGGACTGTAGCCTTCAGCAGGAATGTTACCTGTAAGGCTTACAACCTGATTGGTCTGTGCGGGCCCTCCAGTATGGCAACCGATCCGAGCGCATGAACTGCCATCAAACGGAGACCCCGTGTTGCCGGATGGGGCAGATCCGCTGTTGCCAGTGGCATGATGGAACTGAGCATCCCAGACCATACCAGAGGCCATAAGTACGGAAAGGACGAGTATGAACTTCTTTTTCATTGTGTGGGAAGTGGGGATTTGAATCGAGGCTAAAATTACACTCAAGACTGAACGCTTCTACCCGAGATTTGTTCAAATGTGCGGTGTGCAGAACGGTTACTTTTGCCGCCCATAAACAGATGAACATCATGGCAGAGGACCGTTATCAGCATCATGACTACTACTTGGTAGATGAGTTGCTTACCGATGAGCACAAATTGATCCGCGATACGGCCCGTGCGTGGGTCAAGAAGGAGGTTTCGCCCATCATAGAGGAGTATGCGCAGAAGGCGCAGTTCCCGCGTCATCTGTTGAAAGGGTTGGGCGAGATAGGTGCCTTCGGCCCGTACATCCCTGCCGAATATGGCGGTCCGGGCCTCGATCAGATCAGCTACGGCATTCTGATGCAGGAACTGGAACGTTGCGACAGCGGCCTTCGCAGCACAGCATCGGTGCAGAGCTCGTTGGTGATGTTCCCTATTTTCAGCTACGCTACCGAGGAGCAGAAGCAGAAATGGCTTCCGCGCCTTGCCACGGGCGAACTGCTGGGCTGTTTCGGCCTAACGGAGCCTGACCACGGCAGTGACCCGAGCAGCATGGTCACTCATTTCAAGGATGCGGGCGACCACGTGGTCCTGAACGGTGCCAAGATGTGGATCAGCAACGCGCCCTTTGCCGACATCGCTGTGGTTTGGGCCAAGGATGAGCAGGGCATAATCCGCGGTATGGTGGTGGAACGCGGCATGGAGGGCTTCACCACGCCCGAGACCCACGGCAAATGGAGCCTGCGCGCTTCTGCCACAGGAGAGCTTGTGTTCGACAACGTGAAGGTACCCAAGGCCAACCTCTTCCCTGACATCCGCGGACTGAAAGGCCCGTTGAGCTGCCTCAACTCCGCACGCTATGGCATCGCCTGGGGCGCATTGGGCGCAGCCCTCGACTGCTACGACACGGCTCTGCGCTACTCCAAGGAGCGCATCCAGTTCGGCAAGCCGATAGGCGCGTTTCAATTGCAGCAGAAGAAACTGGCGGAGATGATCACCGAGATTACCAAGGCCCAACTGCTCGTTTGGCGATTGGGTGTGTTGAAAGATGAGCACCGTGCCAGCCCGCAACAGATCAGCATGGCGAAGCGCAACAACGTGGAGATCGCATTGCGCACAGCCCGCGAGGCACGGCAGATGCTGGGCGGAATGGGCATCACAGGCGAATACTCCATCATGCGCCACATGATGAACCTCGAAAGCGTGGTGACCTACGAAGGGACACACGACATCCACCTGCTCATCACAGGTATGGATGTGACCGGGTTCAATGCGTTCTCGTGATTGGGGTCAGGTGAAGCCTGAATCTCGATTGTAACCACCATTTTCCGATTCCCTTTTTCGATCTTCTCCCGGTTGAGGCTGTTCATGCCGTGTGAACAACCGCATGGGCGGCACTTTGCACACCCGATCGGCTGTGCCTAATTTGCCGCGTTCAATCCATTCTGCAAGCCATGAAAATCAGAAAAGTCCTTGTTGCCAACCGGGGCGAGATAGCCATCCGCATCCTGCGTGCCTGTGTGGAGCTGAAACTGCGCACCGTGGCGGTCTATACCTACGAGGACCGCTATTCGCTGCACCGCTACAAGGCCGATGAGAGCTACCAGCTGGGCAAGGAGGACGAGCCACTGAAACCCTACCTCGACATTGACGAGATCATCATGTTGGCGCGGCAGAAGAACGTGGACGCCATCCATCCGGGCTACGGATTCCTCTCCGAGAACAAGGACTTCGCGCAGAAATGCAAGGACAACGGCATCATCTTCATCGGGCCTGAGCCCGAGGTGATGGCCCAACTGGGCGACAAGGTGGCCGCCAAACTTGTGGCACAGCGGTGCAACGTGCCCATCATCCAGAGCAGTGATGAGAATCTGACCGATGCCAGCGTGGCGTTGAAAGAGGCCGAGCGCATCGGTTTCCCAGTTATGCTGAAGGCCGCATCGGGCGGTGGCGGGCGCGGAATGCGCGTGATCCGTGATGCTTCCACCCTTGAGAATTCCTTCAATGAGGCGAAGCGCGAGGCCGCACGAGCCTTCGGGGACGACACCGTTTTCCTCGAAAAATTCATCGACACCCCGAAGCACATCGAGGTGCAGATAGTGGCCGACAACCACGGCAATACCGTCCACCTGCACGAGCGCGACTGCTCGGTGCAGCGCAGGTTCCAGAAGGTGGTGGAGGTGGCCCCAGCGAAAGGACTGGACGACACCGTGCGCCAGCAGCTCTTCACCTATGCCGTGAGCATCGCCAAGGCGGTGAACTACAACAACGTGGGCACGGTGGAGTTCCTTGTGGACAGGGAGAACAACATCTATTTCATCGAGGTGAATCCCCGCATTCAGGTGGAACACACGGTGACGGAGATGGTGACGGGTATCGACATCGTGAAGCTGCAGATCCGCATCGCGATGGGCTACCGACTGGACGAGGACGAGATCGCCATCCCTGACCAGAACGCCATCAGTGTCAACGGTTTCGCCATCCAGTGCCGCATCACGGCCGAGGATCCCGAAAACGATTTCAAGCCCGACCACGGCACCATCATCGCCTACCGCGCTGCGGAGGGTTTCGGCATCCGCCTCGACCCTGGCAGCATCTATAGCGGGGTGCGCATCAGCCCGTTCTTCGATTCATTGTTGGTGAAGGTCTGCGCCCACTCGCGCACGCTGGACGGGG
>CAZATP010000019.1:0-65015 GCA_964488095.1 uncultured Chryseobacterium sp. | reverse complement strand
CTGCGGTTTTCAATGACAAACGGGTGCGTACCATCATGGCACGGTTGCGCGAGGCTGACATCCGCAGTAAAGGGGTCGACAATCCCAGCACGGGCCATGGCGACATCATGAAAGAGCTGGTGTATCACATCCTGCATTGAAGAAGAAAATGGGGGTTTGAAAATGGAACATCGTTCGGAAGGAGGTCTTAGACGATTTTCCATTTTCGATTTTCTTGTTTACCGTGCTTTAAAAGCGAAAATAGTTTCACCCCAGTGGCCGGTTCTGATACTTTAACAGGCCTTCCAGCGTTAGCACACCTACCTTTGAAACCCATCGCCTCGGATCGGGGCTGGAAACACAGCAAACAAGCAGTAGAACATGGAGAAGATAAAGATCCTTTGGGCGGATGATGAGATCGATCTGTTGAAACCGCATCTCATGTTCCTCAGAGAGAAGGGTTTTGAGGTGAGTACGGCCACCAATGGCGATGATGCCCTCGATCTGTTCGATGCAGAGAATTTCGACCTCGTATTCCTCGATGAGAACATGCCCGGCATCAGCGGACTGGAAACACTTTCCCGCATCAAGGGCAAGAACAGTCTGGTGCCCGTGGTGATGATTACCAAGAGCGAGGAGGAACACATCATGGAGGAGGCCATCGGTTCCAAGATATCGGACTATCTCATCAAACCGGTCAATCCGAACCAGATCCTGCTAACCATCAAGAAGAATCTGGATACCAAGCGACTCGTCCGCGAGACCACCAGCCACAACTATCAGCGGGAGTTCCGCGAGATCAGCATGAAGCTGAGCGACCGCCTCGACTATCAGGAGTGGAAGGATATTTACAAGAAGCTCGTTTTCTGGGAGTTGGAGCTGCAGCGCAGCAAGGACGAAGGCATGGGCGAGATTCTTGCCTCGCAGAAAGTGGAGGCCAACAGCCAGTTCTTCAAGTGGGTTGAGCGCAACTATCAGGAGATCATAAATGGCAGGCTGAGCGAGATGCCCACCCTCTCGCACACGCTCTTTAAGAACAAGGTGGCCCCGCTGGTCGGCAAGGGCAAGCCTACCTATTTCATCGTCATCGACAACCTGCGCTGGGACCAATGGCAGGCCATCCGTCCTTCGGTGCTCGACATCCTGAAGTTGGAGAAGGAGGACATGTACATGGGCATTCTGCCTACGGCCACGCAGTATTCGCGCAACGCCATCTTCGCGGGCCTCACGCCATTGGAGATTGAGCGCAGGTTCAAGGACAAATGGGTGGATGATGAGGATGAGGGCGGCAAGAATCTCTATGAGTATGACTTCCTTTCCGATCAGCTGCAGCGGCTGGGCCTCAACCTGAAGCACAGCTACAACAAGATCACCAACAATGCAGGCGGTAAGAAGCTGGTGGACACCTTCGCCAACATCAGGAACAACGACCTGAATGTCATCGTCTACAATTTCGTGGACATGCTCTCGCACTCCCGCACAGAGAGCGAGATGATCCGCGAGCTGGCCGATGATGAGGCGGCCTATCGCAGCATAACCATGTCGTGGTTCGAGCATTCACCGCTCAAGGACATGTTCGAGCTGATTG
The DNA here is from genome assembly GCA_964488095.1 of uncultured Chryseobacterium sp. GTDB lineage: Bacteria > Bacteroidota > Bacteroidia > UBA10329 > UBA10329 > UBA10329. The sequence continues at coordinate 63,448 of CAZATP010000019.1, read as the reverse complement.
CCCAGCAGGATGCGAATGTGGTCATCACCACCGACCATGGTACCATCCGCGTAAAGGAGGCCAGCAAGGTGGTGGGCGACCGCAACACCAACACCAACCTGCGCTACAAGCAGGCGAAGAATCTCACCTTCGAGGCCAAGGACGTCTACGCGGTCAAGAATCCGCACGACATACAACTGCCCAAGCAGAATGTGAGCCAGGCGTTCATCTTCGCCAAGGAGGACAAATTCTTCGCCTACCCCAACAACTACAACCACTACGTGCAGTATTACCGCAATACGTTTCAGCACGGGGGCATCTCTTTGGAAGAGATGCTGGTGCCCATCATTCACTTGACCACGAAGTGATTCCGAGAACATGTCCCGTCTCAACATCCCGCTTTCCGACACCGGTTATTTTAACAGACTCACTCTCAATCTCATTGCCGGTGAGGATGGTCTGAGGCCCTTTCTCGGTCAGCCGCACAGCGTGGAGGCCTATGGCAGGAAGATGCAGGAACGAGCCGCTTTGGCCATCGACCGCGAGGTGCTGGCAGACAGCCTGCTTGCGCAATATGAGGCCATCGGTGGCGCAAAGGACAAGGTGCTTGACAACATTCAGGCGCTGCGGGATGTGAAGACCTTCACCGTCACCACGGGCCATCAGCTCAACATCTTCACCGGACCGCTCTATTTCCTTTACAAGATCCTGCATGCGATACGCCTGTCGGAAGAGCTCCGGAAGTCGTTCCCTGACAATCGCTTCGTGCCCGTCTATTGGATGGCCAGCGAAGACCATGATCTGGCCGAAATCTCGTTCCTCCATCTTTTCGGGAAGAAATATGATTGGCAGACGCAGCAGACGGGCGCTGTGGGCCGCATGGCAACGGATGGCCTTGCTGCTTTGGCGGATCAGCTGGCAGAGTTCTTCCCCACTCAGCCGCAGGCCTTGGAGGTCCTGGCCCTGTTCCGCAGGGCCTACGCGGAGTGTGCTACCTTGGCCGATGCCACGCGCCAGTTCACCGATGCACTTTTCGGGCAGTATGGACTCGTGATCATCGATGCCGACCGCCCCGAGCTCAAAGCTCTTTTTGTCGATGTGATGCTGCGCGATGCAATGGAGGGCGTGTCCTTCCAGGCGGTGAGCGACACCAATCGAAGACTCCACGCACTCGGCTATCCCGCTCAGGTCAACCCGAGGGAGGTGAATCTTTTCTATATGTTGAACGAGGTTCGTGAGCGCATTGTCAGAACCGAGGCAGGATTCCATGTACTGCATACCGACATACGTTGGAACGAGGAGGAGTTGCGTGCGGAGATGACCGCACATCCCGAGTGTTTCAGTCCCAATGTGGTGCTGCGGCCTCAGTTTCAGGAGAGCATTCTTCCCAATCTGGCCTACATAGGCGGTGCCGGTGAGCTGAGCTACTGGGTTCAACTTAAGAAGGCCTTCGACTCCAATGCCGTGAGCTTCCCCATGCTCGTGATGCGCAATCATCTGCTGCTCATCGATGGTGGCACTGCAAAACGCATGGACAGTCTGGGTCTGATGGTCAACGACCTGTTCCATCCCATGGATGAGCTGGTCCGTGCGCATGTGCTCGGCACATCGGGTGCAGACCTCGACCTGACGCATGAGTCCCTACTTCTGAAGCAACTTTATGACGGACTGAAAGCGAAGGCCACCGACATAGACCGTACTCTCATTGCTGCTCTCGATGCGGAGCTGGCCAAGCAGCAGAAGGCCTTGGAGCAATGGAACGGTAGGTTTGCCCGCGAGCTCAAGAAGAAGAATGAGACGGCCGTGCAGCAGGTGCAGAAACTGCACGCCAAGCTGTTCCCGGGTGGGGCGCTTCAAGAGCGGCACGACAACATGCTGCAACATCTCAACGCGTTCGAAGGGGGGCTTATTGCCCGTCTCCACGGGGCCATCGAGCCGTTCGGAACAGAATTCGGGGTGCTGCGAGGTTAGGCCGTGGCGGGCTCCCTCTGCAACAGAAAGGCCACCGTGTCCACGCCATCAGCATAATCCCACGGGTCGGGTTCCTGCGATTTTCCGAACGGTACAGCACCTGCTATGTCTGTTGCGGACGATGCCACCACGCACTGAATGGAATCGGCCTGGGCCGCTATGGTCCTCTTCACCGCGTCCAAAGAGGAGAACCGCTCGTAGTGCAGCACGCTGACGGGGCAGGCCAAGGCAGTGGCCTCTCGCACCAGAAGAAATCCCGTGTCGAGGTGCTCCATGCGTTCCACAAGGAAAATGGCCTTGTGGTAGTCGTAGTTGTTGTGATACTTGTTGTGGCCGATGATGTGACTCCAACCCTCGAAGTTCCTCAATAGTTCAGCAACATTCACCGTGTCCTGCACATAGAGCTTGGATACGTTTCGGCACCCGAGTCCGAAGAACCGGAAGATGTCCTTGCCCAGCGCGCGCAGTTCATCCTCGCTCTCATGGCCTGTTATCACCGCCACAGAATTCCTATTGCCGCGGATGACGCTTGGGTAGCGGCTGAAGTAGTAGTCGAAATAACGTGAACTGTTTGAGCTTCCTGTGGCGATGACATGGGTGAAACCGGTCATGCGCGCATCCGAGAATTCCACCATGTCCAAGAAACCGGGTTCGATGGCGGTCAGTGTCTCCACCAGTTTGCGGGGCAGCAGTTCGTCCTGGGCGGAAGTCTTCACCAATGCTCGGTTGCCGGTGATGAGCACGGTCATCAGGTCGTGGAATCCCACCATTGGAATGTTGCCGGCCATGATGATGCCCACGTTCTTGGGCGCATGTTCGTCCGAAATGCCTTCATAGGCCGAAAGCCAGCGGTTCAGCTTGTCTTCGGCAAGCATATGGGAAAGGCCTCGTAGGGCCAGTCTCACGTTCTCTTCGGTGAACCAACTGTTATGCTGCCCGGCCCTGCGGATGGTGTCGTCCCAGTTCGAAGGGTGCTTGGAAAGGGCCACTTCGCCCAGCGCCTCACCCAGACGAACAAAGGCCTTCACACGCTGTTGATGATTCATCCGCGAAACTATCTTTGCGGCCAAATTTACGAACCCATCAACCGGACCTGTCCATGGCCATCAAGATTACAGACGAGTGCATCAACTGCGGGGCCTGCGAGCCTGAATGCCCGAACAATGCCATCTACGAGGGTGGTGCCCAATGGCGTTTCGCTGACGGCACTTCCGTGAAGGGAATGTTCACCGGTTTCAGCGGTTTCACTGCCGATGCCAGCGCGGCTCAGCAACCTCAGGAGATGGACACGTACTACATCGTCACCGACAAGTGCACCGAGTGCGTGGGCTTTCACGAGGAGCCTCAGTGCGCGGCCGTCTGTCCGGTGGATTGCTGCGTTCCCGATGAGGCGAATCCGCACACCAAGGAAGAGAACCTCAGAAAGAAGGATAGCCTTCACCTCTGAGCCATCGCTCACAGTTCAGAAAAGGCGGACGCTTACCGGTGTTCCGCCTTTTTTCATGCAATTTCGGGTCGATTTGACCGTTCATCTGCCATGAGAATCCTACTTTCAGCACTTCTGTTGGGCTTTCTGCACGGGGGTGTGATTGCTCAGGATGCACGGGGCACCCGCGATTCGCTGTCGGTACTCTTCGCACAGATGCGTTCGGGTGACGACAGTGACCGCATGATGGCGGCCACCCGGGCAGAGCAGTTGCTGACGGCCTGGTTCATGCGACCGGACCGATTTGCCACCGACCTCGATTCGCTGCCGTTCCTCGGTCAGTTGCGTTCATCCGATGGTCGTCTGCTGCTCGTGTGCTGGAATCTGGTGAGGGAAGAAGGGGCCTTGCGCTATCACTGTATCGTATTCCTGCGTGATGGGAAGAAGGGAATGGTCACTGCGCTGCCGTTGGAGCACAATGATGCCGACTGGCAGAAGATCACACGCAAGACCATCGCCCCGCAGGACTGGTATGGTGCGCTCTATTACCGCATCATCACGGACCGCTACAAGAAGAAGACCTATTACACCCTCCTGGGTTGGGACGGGCATAACGAGGTCACCAATCGGAAGGTGGTCGATGTGCTGAATGTGGAATCGGACCGCATAACGCTGGGGGCCCCCATGTTCACTCAGGACAGGCGGCCAGCCTATCGTTTGGTCTATGAGTATGCCAACGATGCCACCATGTCGCTCAATTGGGACGATCAGCAGAAGATGATCGTGATGGACCATCTTGCACCTGAGGACGGACGACTCAAAGGGCAGTTCCAGTTCTACGGACCTGATTTCAGCTATGACGCCCTGAGATTCGAGAAGGGGAAATGGCTGCTCATCGAAGACCTCGATGCCCGCAATAGAGGTTTGAACAATCTGAGAGAATAGTTGTCTCTTCGAATAACGGATTCTCAATCGGATAAGGGGTAACGATGAGGGATTTGACTTCTGTTCCATATTCCATTTCCCAATTTTCCTTTTCCCTGAGAGCATTGGTTAAACTTGCACCTCCATTGCCCGCAGCCTCTTGAGCCACCTCGTCAACACCACCACCTTCCGTGTCCGATTCAGCGAGGTCGATACCATGCGCATTGTTTGGCATGGCAACTACCTCAAGTATTTTGAGGACGGACGCGATGCATGGGGCAAGCAATATGGCCTTGATTTCCTGCAGGTCTATGAGAAGCACGGGCTGTTGGCCCCGTTGGTGAGCACCGACCTGAAGTTCAAGTATCCTTTGCGGTATGGTGACAACGGTCTCATAGAGACCACGTTCATAGATTGTATAGCGGCCAAGGCCATTTTCCGCTACCGGATTTTTGACGAACAGCGCACCCAGCTGAAGGTGGAGGGCGAGACCGTGCAGGTCTTCACCGACCTTGATTACAATCTGCAACTTTACACCCCTGCCTTTCTGAACGAATGGAAACAGAAGCACGGCCTGAGGTGACAAGGGTCTACATCGGGGCAAAGAGTCTGCTCTGCCCGTTGGGCGATACTCCGAGCGTGGTGTTTAGCAAGATGCTCGCGGGAAAGAGTGCGCTGAGGCAAGTGAGCCGCCCGTTCGGGCTGGAGATGGATCCCTTCATCGGGCAGATTCCCGAGGACATGATTGATGAGGAGAGCATGGACGGCACGCGGCTGGAGAACATGCTTTCCGCGTGTTTCGCCCGATCGCAGAGCAAACTGGCCTTCGACCCGTTTGTTGATGACAGCGGACTCGTGATCATCTGCACCACGAAAGGGAACATCGATCTCATAGCGAAGCGCACCGATGCACGCCTGCCGCTGCATCGTCTCAGCAGTTTCCTTCAGTATCAGTTCCGTCTGTCACAGATGCCAATGGTGTTGTCTAACGCCTGCATCAGTGGATTAGAGGGTATTATCACAGCAGCGCGCCTCATCCGCTCGGGCGAGGTACGCCATGTCATGGTGCTGGGCGGTGACCTCGTTTCGCAGTTCACGCTCGCGGGTTTCGCCTCGCTCAAGGCCATGGCCGAGGGCCCCTGTCTTCCCTACGATGCCAAGCGCACAGGTATCAACCTTGGTGAGGCGGCTGCCGGGCTGGTGCTCAGTGCCGACCGCGACCTTTTCAGAGGGAACTGTTCCGAATATCTTGCCGGTGCCGTTTCGAACGATGCCAACCACATCAGCGGTCCTTCCCGAACAGGTGAAGGACTGGTCCGTGCCATTGTGCGTACCATGGACGAAGCGGGTCTCAGTCCTAAGGACGTGGCTTATGTCTCGGCCCATGGAACGGGAACGAGCTTCAATGATGAGATGGAATCCATTGCCTTGGACCGCACTGGGCTGTCCCACACACCGGTCAACAGCATCAAAGGCTACATCGGTCACACCCTGGGTGCGGCAGGTGTCATTGAAACCCTCCTAGGCCTCGAATCCATGAAACAGGGCAGGTTGCTTCCATCACTCAACTATTCGGAGCATGGCGTTTCCTGGCCCATGAACATCATCACCGAGGCGCAGTCTTTCCCGGAAGGTGTATTTCTAAAGACCGCCTCAGGTTTCGGGGGTGGGAATGCGGCTGCGGCCTTCAGAAGAGTGAACAGCGATGAATGACGAGTTCATCCAGCCGACCCTACCATTTTCGATGTTCAATTTTCCATTTTCCACCACAGTTTGAACCCCACTCCAACATACTGCCACATACGCGAAGGCGAGGTCTTCATCAACGGTGAGCTGTTCTGTCAGCACATGGGTGATGACCCTTTTCTGGTGGGTATCTACCGCCACCTTGGCCTCAGCTATCCGAAGTTCTTCAAGATGGATGAGCTGTCGCGTCTGGCATTCCTCGGCAGTGAGATGGTGCTCATCCGTTCGGAGCTGGAGCGCTTCGCGGATGATGAGGTGGCCCTTCTTTTCGCCAATCGCACGAGCAGTCTGATGACGGACGGGCAGTTCCAGTCCACGCTCGAGGGCGGTATTCCTAGCCCCGCGCTGTTCGTTTATACACTGCCCAACATCGGGATGGGCGAGGTCTGCATCCGGCATAAGCTCTATGGCGAGAACATTTTCCTTGTGATGGAGGATTTTGACCCTCGGCAACTGCTGCAGCATGTGCGTGCACTTCTTCAGCAGGGCGTTTCCAAGTCCGTCCTTCTTGCATGGGTCGAAACCGATGGCGAACACCATGACGGGTTCTTCGTTTTCTTGGACGGGAGGACAGAGATTTCCTCAGATGAATTGGAAGAACTCTTTGAAATGCGGTAGCCTTTGATGCGCCTAAAGTCAATTGCTCATTGCTAATTGTTCATTGTGAATCATGAGGATTGCAGTAACGGGAATCGGTATCATTTCGGCCATCGGTAACGGTGCAGAGGACAACTTCCGCGCGCTGATGGAGAGGCGCACAGGCATCGGCAAGGCCACGGTGTTGGATTCCGCGCTCACTCAGACGCACCTTTTCGGTGAGATAAAGCACACCGATGCCCAACTCCGCGAGATACTGGGGTGGCAGGGAACGGCCGTTTCGCGTACATCCCTGCTCAGTGCCGTGGCCATTGCCGAGGCCATAAAAGATGCCGACATCGAAGACCTTAGAGAAGTGGGCCTCATCTCCGCCACCAGCGTCAGCGGCATGGACCGCAGTGAGTCGTTTCTCGGTGATTTCCTGTTGAACGGGAACACAGCGGAAGTGGAGCGCATCATCACCCACGATGGAGGCACCACCACGCGGCAGGTGGCACATCATTTCGGAATCAGTGGGCCGATAAACACCATCAGCACGGCCTGCTCATCGGGGGTGAATGCCATTTCCATGGGCGCACGTATGCTGAGGCAAGGCATGGTGCAGCGCGTTATCGTTGGCGGAACGGACGGCCTTTGCCGACTCACGGCCAACGGCTTCAATAGCTTGATGATATTGGATACGGAATGGTGCAGACCCATGTCTGCCGACCGCGCAGGATTGAACCTTGGTGAGGGCGCTGCCTATCTCGTACTCGAACCGCTGGAAGTGGCTGAGGCGCGGGGTGCGAAGGTGCTCGCCACCGTATCGGGTTGGGCCAACACCAATGATGCCTATCACCAGACCGCCTCATCGCCCGATGGTGACGGGGCATTCCGAAGCATGAAACTGGCCTTGGAGAAGGCGGGACTTTCCACCTCCGATATCAGCTATATCAACGCCCACGGCACGGGAACCCCGAACAACGACCAGAGCGAAAGCATCGCCATCGACCGTCTGTTCGGAGCGGTGAAGCCTCCCATCAGCAGCACCAAAGCCTACACAGGCCACACGCTGGCGGCCGCGGGTGCCATTGAGGCGGTGTTCAGTGTTATGGCACTGCAACATCAGAGGTTGTTGCCCAATCTCAACCATAGTGTGCCGATTGCGGAGAACGACTGGCTGCCTGTGCTTGAGCCGAAGGAGGCCAAACTGAACCATGTGTTGTCCAACTCGTTTGGATTTGGGGGCAACAACAGCAGCGTGGTGCTGTCGGGTGTCGTTCAGTCCTGACCGAACGGATACCCCTCGTCCGTGCGTTCCATGATGACGAACGGTCCACGTTCCTCAATCACCTGAATATGTGGGAACCAGCGGTGCACCTGTCCGATGTCACTGTTGCGGGCTATGAAGTAGACCGGACGGTCCACTTTCTCCAACGCCAGCCAGTTCACTTCGCGTGAGCGCGGGTCAGGGTCCGGTTTCGCCTCTCCGTAGAAGAGGTGCGCATAGGAGTGGAAGTGCAATGGCCTAAGGTAGCAGTGCTCATCGCTTTTCTCCCTGTAGAATTCCACAAGGTCGTATTGGGTGTACTGCTCAATTTTCGGGGCAATGACAATGCCAATGAGCCACACGGTGATGAAGGTGGTTCCGAAGAGGAGTGGGATCCCTTTGTCGCTTTGGCCTTTCCTCAGCATCCAAAGGGCTGATAAAGCGCCAACAAGGAATAGTATGCCGATGATGGGCTCCCACCATTGCTCTGGCACATCCTTGGCGAACATGGCATGGGCGAAAATGTCCCCTTCCAATAGCTTAAGAAGATGGGGCTTCAGACGGTTGAGCATTCCGCTCAACGTGAAGGCGATTCCCAACAGCAGCACAAAGAAGCTAAGTGCCCATAGAAGGGGGGCGTTCATTTTCCATCTACTGTTCTGCAACCGGTAGATGTGCCACGCGGCCATGAATGTGAGCGGGAAATAGGTGAGCGAGCTGTAGTGCACGATCTTGGTCTTCACGATGCTGAATACGATGAGCACCACCCAGAAAAGAATGGTCATCCACCGATGATAGGGCAGGGCAGGGCAGTCCTGTGCACCTCGACCAAGCCCTGCAAGGAAGAACAGGGACACGGGGAAACATCCCACCGACAGCACCAGGGTATGATAGTAGAACGGCTGCACGTGGCCCGCCTCGCCCGTGGTGGCCAGACGGATATTGTAGGCGATGAAGTCCTGCACCACGTGGCCATGACCGCGCAGCAGCTCAGCGATGAACCATGAGAATCCGACCAGCAGCACTGGAATTAGGAACAGCAGCGGGTCGCTCCAGCGCACCTTCACCTGTTTCCAGTGCCAGATGCCGTAAACCGCAATGACGATGGATGGCAGAAGCAGTCCAACAGGACCTTTGGTGAGTACGGCCAGGCCGATGAAAGAACCGGATAGCAACAGCCGTTTACGCGAAAGCGGAAACTCAGATGCCCCGATGGCCAACTGATGCACCCCGAGGAAGATGAAAAGGTTGAACCATGGGTCGATTATGCCCGAACGGAAGTAGAAGCCTGGAAGCATGGACCCCGCAAAGGCCATCACCCATAGCAGTCCGAAACGAGGATTGATGACCTGATCGCCTATCCTGAACAGCAGGACAAGGGTCACCATCCCGGCAAATGCATTTGGCAGCCGGGCCGAGAAGGCATTCACCCCGAACAGTTGCATGCACAGGGCCTGCATCCAGATGAACAGCGGAGGTTTCTCCCAGAAGGGTTCGTAATTGATCTGCACGTAGCTGAATTCACTGGTCACCAGCATCTCCCGGGCTGCCTCCGCGAAGTTGACCTCATCCCAATCGAAGAGGTTGACCGATCCCAGAAAGGGCACGAAGGCCAGCACAGCGAGCGCAGCTATGATGAGCGAGACCGTGTTCTTATGGTGAAGAAGGTTGCTCACGGCCAGAGTTTACCGTTCAATTTGCTCTCCGGTCTCTTTTCCGATTTCGTGACCACGAAGTGGTAGGCCAGAAGCGTGGTGGCCACGCCTATCCACGCGCCCGCCACCGTGTCCTCAATGAAATGCTGGGAGAGATATACCCGTGAGAAGGAGGCGAGCAGCGCCCAGGCTAGAAAAAGGTGAGTGGCCAACTTTTTCCTGATGAGCAGCGCGAACATCAGGAACATGCAGAAGGCTGTTGCAGCGTGTCCGGACGGAAAGCTGAACTGATAGGCCCGCTCAAGGCCTTCTATGGTGCGCAGTATTCCGTTTTCGAAGAATCCTGCCGGGCGTGGGATGTTGAACACACCGCGCTTGAGCCATTGCACGATGATTCCCATGCTGATGGCCGAGAGGCCCATGGCCAAGGCCCACGAGAAACGCATGAAAACGAGCACATGCACCGCGATCACCGGCATCACCCCGTTGGTCGTTTCCGTGAAGAAACGGAAGAACTGGTCGGCCCACGGGTGATGGAAACTGTTCAGCCAAAGATGGGCCTCGGCCTTGCCCATCATGAATAAGACAGACAGTCCGAACACGCTGTAAAGCGCCAGTCCAATCAGAAACGGTCTTATGACATCACCCGTTCCCCGCACATCGTCTGCGATCAGTGGCCGAACTCGGAGATGAACTTGATGCGCATCAGTCGCACCTCTTCCTCAGAGTAATCGTTCTCGCCAAGTTCTTTCAAGGCATCCTTGATGCTGTCCGACTTCGCTTCACGGAAATACTCATACACCTCTTCCTGCTTGTCCTCATCGATGATCTTATCGATGTAGTAGTTCAGGTTGATCTTGGTGCCCGAGGCCATGATATGCTCGATTTCTGTAAGCAGTTCATCGATCTCCATTCCTTTCGCCTCTGCGATGTCCTCCAGGTCGAGCTTGCGGTCAATGCTCTGGATGATGTGCACCTTGTTGCTCGATTTCTTGGCCACGGTGCGCACCACCATGTCCTGCTCGCGCTCGATCTCGTTCTCCTCCACATACTCTTTGATGAGTTCAATGAAGGGTTCTCCAAATCGCTTGGCCTTGCCCACACCCACCCCTGTGATGTCTTTCAGTTCATCGAGGGTGATGGGGTAGCGCAGCGCCATGTCCTCTAGAGAGGGGTCTTGGAAGATGACGAAAGGGGGAAGTCCTTCTTCGCGCGAGATCTCTTTACGGAGCTCCTTGAGCATCGTCAGCAGAACATCGTCAAAGCCACTTCCGCCTCCTTTCATCGGGGCAGAGGAGGAAGACTCCTCCTCGTTGGAGTCAGCATCGAAATCGTGGTCGAGGGTCATGAGGAATGAAACTGGTTTTTTTATGAATGCATGTCCGGCCTTGGTCATTTTCAGAAGGCCGTAGTTCTCAATGTCTTTGCTCAGGAATCCGGAAATGAGTGCCTGCCGCACCATGGATTCCCAGTATTTCTGATTCCTGTCCGCACCTGCCCCGAACTGCTCGAGGGTGTCGTGCTTGTAGGAGGTGATGGTATTGCCGCTGATGCCAAGCAGAATATTCACCACGTGCTTCATCTTGAATTTCTCCTTGATGGCAACGATGGTCTCCAGAAGCATCACCATTTCTTCCTTGGCCTCCTCCTTCTTCTTGGGATAACGGCAGTTGTCGCACTCGTCCTTGCAGAGCGAGTCGTCAAACGTCTCACCGAAGTAATGCAACAGGAACCTTCTGCGGCACACGGAGGCCTCGGAATAGGCCACCACTTCCTGTAGCAGCTGCTTGCCGATCTCCTGTTCTGAGATGGGCTTGCCCTGCATGAACTTCTCTAACTTGACAATGTCGTCATAGTTGTAGAAAGCGATGCACTGACCCTCGCCACCATCACGGCCGGCACGGCCGGTCTCCTGGTAGTAGCCTTCCAGGCTTTTCGGGATGTCGTGGTGGATGACGAAGCGCACATCGGGCTTGTCGATACCCATTCCAAAGGCGATGGTGGCCACAATGACGCTCGCATCGTCCATCAGGAATTCATCCTGATGCCGTGCTCGGGTGGAAGCATCAAGACCAGCATGGTACGGAAGTGCTTTGATGCCGTTCACGTTCAGCGTCTCTGCGATCTCCTCCACCTTTTTGCGGCTCAGGCAATAGATGATGCCCGATTTGCCATGCTGCCCTTTGATGAATTTGATCATGTCGCGCGCTACGTCCTTGGACTTGGGGCGCACCTCATAATACAGATTGGCACGGTTGAAGGACGATTTGAACACGTTGGCATCCACCATGCCGAGGTTCTTCTGGATGTCCTGCTGCACCTTGGGGGTGGCAGTGGCCGTGAGCGCAATCACCGGCACCTTGCCGATGGCCTCGATCATGGGGCGCAGTCTACGGTAGTCCGGGCGGAAATCGTGGCCCCACTCCGAGATGCAATGAGCCTCGTCAATGGCCACGAACGAAATGTTCACTGACTTGAAGAACTCGATGTTCTCCTCCTTGTTCAGCGACTCCGGTGCCACAAAGAGCAGTTTGGTCATGCCGCTGGTGATGTCGGCACGCACGCGCTCGCTCTCGCTCTTGCTGAGGGATGAATTGAGAAAGTGCGCTATCCCGTCCGTTGTGCCGAAGCTCCGGATGCTGTCCACCTGATTCTTCATCAGTGCGATGAGGGGCGAGACAACGATGGCAGTGCCCTCCATGAGCAGTGCCGGCAACTGGTAGCACAGCGACTTGCCTCCGCCCGTGGGCATGATGACAAAGGTGTCGCGCCCGTCAAGCACGCTCTGGATTATTGCTTCCTGGTCACCCTTGAAGGCGTTGAAGCCGAAGTACTTCTTCAGCGACTGCTTCAAATGTGAATCTGTCATTACTTCCATTTCAAAGTTCATTAGACCTAAAAGTAGGCATTAACTCTTTCCTCCACCACAATGCCCACAGTACTCGCTGAAAATTATCGGGAGCAGCATCCGAGGATGTCCGGCACCCTTTTTCAAAAGGCGTGCAAATGTGTGGATTAATCGCATTCATAAAACCCTGATGAAAAGGGATATCCTATCTTATCATGTTGCATTTTCGACCAACAATGAACCACTTCGTATCCAACACTACGTTTGATCGACCAACTGAAGCAGTTCTGTCACTTTGGTCGGTCCTCGAGGTTCTCGGAGTGAATTTAGATGATTTATTTTGAAACGTGCAAATGAACGACCTCACAATTGTGATTCCAGCATTCAACGAGGGGCGTTCGCTGCCCGAGGTGATGCCTGCGCTGCTCGGTTTCTGTGATGCAAACGGTGTTTCGCTGGTCATTGTCAATGACGGTTCCACAGATGACACGCCCGAGGTGCTCGCCAGATATGCGGGGCACAAATACCTCTGTGTCGTGCATCATAAGTTGAACCGTGGCTATGGTGGTGCCATCAAGTCGGGCATTAGGGCTGCCAGGACAGAACTGGTCATCACCATAGATGCTGATGGCCAACATGACCTCAGTGATGTGAGCTCGCTCTACCGTTTCTTCAAAGAACAAGATGCTGACATGGTGGTGGGCAGCCGCATCGGTCAGCGGGAGGCGAGTGTGTACCGCGGTGTGGGCAAGTCGCTCATCCGGTGGTTCGCTCGGCTGTTGCTCCCTATTCATATTCAGGACATCAATTCGGGGATGAAGCTCTATGACACCGAGCTGGCTCGGAAGTATCTGGCAATCTGTCCGGACCACATGGCCTACAGCGACATCATTGCCATGGTGTTCGTGAGCCAGCGCCACAGGGTTTTGGAGATTCCGATTACAGTGCATCCCCGCAAGGCAGGAGTGAGCACCATTAGCACCATGACGGCCATCGACACCGTGCGCGAGATTTTGAATATCGTCATCCTGTTCAATCCCATGCGGGTGTTCATGCCAATTGCCACTTTTCTGCTTGTGTTCGGCACCATCTGGGAACTGCCTTTCCTTTTCAAGGGCATGGGAGTGAGTGTAGGTGCCATGCTCCTCATTGTTTCCGGACTCATTTTCTTCTTTCTCGGACTCATGGCCGAGCAGTTGTCCACCATTCGGAAGGCTTTGGTCGATAAGTGAGCAGGCCAGACTACCTCTTCAGTGTCGACCTCGAGGATGTGAGGCAAATGGTGCCTGATGGCAGGAGGTTTCAACCGCGCGTGAAGCAGAATACGGATCTCTATCTTGATTTTCTGCTGAGGAACAACGCACACTGCACCTTTTTCACGGTAGGAGCAGTGATGCGTGCCCATCCGGAACTGATGCATCGAATTGTTGATCTTGGTCATGAGGTCGCCTGCCACACGGATACGCATCTACAGTTGGAGAAACTCGGCCCGGACGCATTTCGAAGAGACCTTGACGCGTGGCTCTCGGTGGCTGAGGAGCTTCAGCTGCCGAGACCACTGGGATTCCGGGCACCGACCTTCTCATTGACCGAGCGCACGGCCTGGGCCTATCCAATTCTGAGAGAATATGGATTCACCTACTCAAGCTCGGTGCTGCCTGCGAGGAACCCGCTTTACGGATGGCCCGAATTCGGTCAGCAGCCACGGTTGATGGATGGTATCTTGGAAATTCCGATGAATCTGGCTGCGGTCGGACCTTGGAGGGTACCCTTCGGGGGCGGAGTCTATTTTCGGGTGCTGCCATGGTTCGTTCTGCGCCCGTTCTTCCTGATGCAGAAGCGCAGCGGGAATCCCGTACTGGGCTATTTCCATCCCTACGATGTGGATACCGAACAGGAACGCTTCATGCACCCCGATCTCAACGACAACCGCTTGCTCAATGCCCTGATGTATCTGGGGCGCGGGCGCACCATTCCGCGTTTGAACCGTGTGATGGAAATGGGTTTCCGCATAGGTCGGTATGATGATTTCGTTCGTTGCAGACTGGACCATGCTCACTGAGAGACAGATATCCGAGGCCGATCGGCTTTCCAAGTATCTGTTGGGGAGCGCGGCTCCGCACGCAGCGCGGCAGGCTTATTGGAAAGCGGTCGAGCGGCTGGGCTGCGAAATGAACGGGGCGGAGAGCAGGGCATGGGAGCGCATGATGCGGTCATCATTTCTCCTCCGATGCGTGGATGCGGGCTTTGCCCTGCTGAGACCCGCTTCCGTGTTGCGCAAGCGCATTTTCATCATGTTGGCCGTTCTTGAGACAGAACCCTCCTTGGCGGACCATTTCCTTCCGCAGGAACATTCGGGATTTTTCCTCGTCCGCGTGATGCTCAGAATGGTCCGAGCGGTGGTCTGCGCGATGATAGGGATCCTCCTGGTAAAGATGTGGCGATTGGCATGAGCGTTCCTGAACACGATATCATTGTGGTAGGCTCGGGTCTGGCGGGTGCGCATGCTTGCCGGACGCTGGTCGATGCAGGGGCCAATGTGCTCCTGCTCGATGCGGGCATTACAGGTCCGAAATCGGGAAATAGATTCCCTGATCTTGATTTTGAGAGCATCAGACGCCAGGTTTCCGACCAGCGGAGGCTTTTTCTTGGAGACGATTTTGAAGGTATTCCTTGGGGGGAATTGAAGGCCGGGGCGCAGCTCACCCCGCAGCGGCAATATGTGATGCGAGGCGTGGAGCAGTGGCTCAAATTGATATCTGATAACTTCCATCCCTTCGAGAGTCTGGCCTATGGTGGGCTTGGCAATGCGTGGGGCGCAGGCTGCTACATGTTCTCGGACGAGGAATTCCGGAAAATGGGATTCGACCGTCAACTTTTCATGGACGGTTATCATACCGCTGCCGACCGCATAGGCATCTCCGCTGCGGACGATGATGCGGCTCCCTTCATGGTCAAAGGGTTGGATGGAATCATGCCTGCACTGAGACCGGAACCCCGCATGGAGGCCCTGCTCAACAAATATGGCAATCGCAGGGAGCAGCTCAATCGGAAGGGTTTCTTCATGGGGCGGCCCGCACTTGCGGCCATCACCGTGGACAGACGTGGCCGCAAGGCCTTCGACTATGCCGACATGGAGTTCTGGCACGATCAGCAGCGCTCGGTCTATCGGCCATGGATGACCATTGATGATTTGAACGAACGGCCGGGATTCCAAAAACTTCTGGGCAAACTGGCCGTTTCTTTCGAGGAGACCGAGGATGGCGCGAATCTCACGGTGCTCGACATGAACAATGGAACCCGTGAGACCTATCCTGCCAAGCGATTGATGCTGTGCCCGGGCGTGCTGGGCACGGCCCGCTTGGTGATGCGCTCGCTGCCGAACGCTGAACGCCTACCGATCCTCTGCAATCCCTACAGTTATGTGCCGATGCTCGATTGGCGTCAGATGGGCAGGTCCATGCCCGCCCGCAGATCGGGAATGGGACAGTTGGTGATGTTTCACGACCCGGATGGCCGCAACGCGGATGTGGCCATGGCCGCCATGTTCACTTACCGGTCGCTCATGCTTTTCCGTCTGGTGAAGGAAGCTCCGCTCAACCTCAGTGACGGACGGGCATTGATGCAGTACCTCCTTTCAGGCATCACCATCAGCGGTATCCATCACCCGGAGTCGGGCGGTGACAATCGTTTCTTGACCATGGAATCGGACGCCACCACACCGACCGGTGACCGCATGCATGCTACCTACCGATTATCGAAGGAGGAGAAGGACCGCATCCGCGTTCGCGAAGGCAGATTCTTTCAGGCGTTCAGAAGTTTGGGGCAATGGCCGTTGCGCAAGGTGGACCCCGGCATGGGAAGCAGCATTCATTATGCGGGAGCATTGCCCGTGAGCCGACAGGAAAGGCCTTTCAGCACTTCGGAAGAGGGCAGGTTGCACGGAACTCGAAGTGTCTGGGTGGGCGATGCTTCCTCGTTCCACTACCTTCCGGCCAAGGGCATCTCCTTCACCATCATGGCCAATGCCCACAGAGTGGCCCGGAACCTGCTTGCCGCACAATCCTACATTTGAACGATGAGAATTGCGATAACAGGCTCTTCCGGATTCATAGGTGTAGAGCTGGTGCGGCACTTCCTCCAGCGCGGTGACCATGTGGTGATGATGCAGCGCAGCGCTCCGAAGAGCTTGGCGGATGGTGCGATTTTCCTGCCCTTCGACCTCCGATTGCCTCAACTTCCCGATCCCATTGGACTTGCGGCTGTGGTGCACTGTGCCGTGATGGCCCAATCTGCGCATGACAAGGACGCGGAGGAGGTGAATTTTGTCGCGACACTCTTGTTGCGGGATTTCTGCCGCAAGCACGGGATTCCCTTCATTTTCCTCAGCACCATGTCGGCACACGAGGATGCGGAATCCGTGTATGGCCGTCACAAGTTCAGGTTGGAACGCATGTTGGACCGCCCGATGGAGACCGTGCTCAAGCTCGGCCTTGTGGTTGGCGCTTCCGGTGGGCTTTTCCAGCGGATTGCCGCAAGCATTCAGAAGTCACCGATTGTCCCGTTGGTCGATGGTGGCCGACAGCCTGTTCAGACAGTTGCGGTGGAAGATGTTTGCCGCATCGTTTCTAAAGTGGTCGATGAGGGACTGGGCGGGAAGTTCCTCATCGGTTCAACCGAGGTGATATCGCTCCGGGAACTTTATGTGTGCATTGCGTCTGAGCAGGGCCTGAGGCTGCGGTTCATCTCACTGCCCTATGCGCTGTTCGATGCGGTGTTCACAGTTCTGGCCTTGCTGCCTGTGCGTCTTCCTGTTTCCAAGGAGAATCTGCTCGGGTTGAAGCATCTGCGCAGTTTCGACACCGCTGCAGACCTATCACGTTTGGGAGTGAGGCTGGCACCGCTGCGCGAGGTGCTGACCGCCATCAGCCAAAGACGTGCACGATGAGCTACGACCTCAGGGCCTTCACTCATACGGATGAGGAACTTGAGCGCGCAGCCGCCCTTTTGGCCGAGGTGTTCCCTACGGCCGGCTTCACTCCGGCCTTTCTGCGCTGGCAGTATCTGGAGAACCCGGACGGTGTGGCCCACGGGTTCAACGCTTGGGACGGAAATGGGAATCTCGCAGGGCACTATGCCACTATTCCACTGCGGGCCAAGGTGTTCGGAACAGAGCAGTCTGGTCTGCTGTCGCTCAACACGGCAACGCATCCGCTGCACAGCGGTAAAGGGCTTTTCACAGCACTGGCCATTGCCACGTATGATGCCGCACGGAGCAACGGTCATCAGTTTGTGGTTGGAGTGGCCAATGCGGCAAGTACGCACGGCTTTGTATCCAAGCTGGGGTTCCAACTGGTAGGGCCTTTGCAGGCCAAGATCGGTGTGGGGACACCTGCGCTTGGGTCCGCTTTGACACAGGTTGCGGACTTTGAGCGCATCTGGAGTCGTGACCGTCTATATTGGCGCATTTCCAATCCCGTGGGCCGCTATGCGATGTTCGAGGAGAAGGGCAGCCCTACCCTTATCTCACAGACAGGCTACCCCTGCATCTCGGCAGTTCTCGGGGATTTCGCCTACGAAGAGCTGCACAGCGATAGGCTGCATCATCAGAAACCATGGGTGAGACTTTACTTAGGGATGTACCCGGAGGTGAACTGGCAACGGTCGGCCTATCTCGACATTCCCTTGCGATGGCGCCCCTCACCGCTGCATCTCATCTTCCTCGACCTGACGGGGCAGGGACGGACGCTCGATGCTGCGAAGGTGCATTTCCGTTGCGCAGACTTTGACGCTTATTGAGTGGCCAGTTGTTGCAAGGTGGCCCAGCGACCGATGAAACAGGTCTAACTTCGTCCCGCCCCGAACCATTCCCGTCTGTTACGGTTCGGTGTAGCAAATAACCTGCTCCTTGTTGACCTCTACTGCACACTCGCCCAAGCACTTCATCACCATCAAGGGTGCGCGGCTGCACAACCTGAAGAACATTGACCTCGTGCTTCCCCATAGGAAGCTCATCGTCATCACGGGGCTGTCGGGGTCGGGCAAGAGCACACTGGCATTCGACACGCTCTATGCCGAAGGACAGCGCAGGTACATCGAGAGCCTGAGCGCGTATGCAAGGCAGTTCCTCGGAAAGATCGATAAGCCCGAGGTGGACAGCATCCATGGCATCGCTCCCGCCATCGCCATCAGCCAGAAGGTGAAGAGCAGCAATCCGCGTAGCACTGTGGGCACGACCACGGAGATCTATGATTACCTCAAGCTGCTCTTCGCCCGCATCGGCCGCACCATTTCGCCCATTTCGGGACAGGAGGTGAAACGCCACACGCCCGAAAGCATAGCAAAGGAACTGCTCGCCCTTCCGGAAGGCACCAAGGTGATGGTGTTCGCACCCTTTGGGCAGATGCCTAAGGAGGCGTTGGAGCAGCGCATCCAGATTCTTCTGCATCAGGGCTACTCGCGCATCCGACTCAATGGTGAGGTCATCCGCCTGGACGGTGCCGATGCGAACATGAAAGAAATGAACGACCTCGCAGTGGTCATCGACCGCTTCGCCATCGACACCTCGGAGGAATTGCAGAACCGGGCACATGAGGCCGTGCGCAATGCGATCGGGGAGGGAAGGCAGCAGTGTTTTGCGGAGGTGCAGTTTCCCGAAGGGGAAAATGGAAAATGGAAAATGGAGAATGGTGCGGGAGATACCTTGGCCTCTGGTGACCTGACACCCGTCACTCGCCACTTTTCCACAGCCTTCGAGGCCGATGGCATCCGGTTCGAGGAGCCTTCTGTCAACCTTTTCAGTTTCAACAATCCCTTTGGGGCCTGTAAGAAGTGCGAAGGCTATGGCAATGTGATCGGCATAGACCCTGACCTGGTGATACCGAACAAGGGACTGAGCATCTATGAGGATGCCGTGGCCTGCTGGAAAGGGGAGAGCATGGGGCAGTATCGAAACGCACTGGTGCGGTCCTCGCGGGAGAACGGTTTTCCTATCCATCGCCCCATTCACGAGCTGACCGAGGAACAGGTGCAGCTCCTCTGGAACGGGGACCGGTATTTTGATGGTCTCCACAGTTTTTTCAAAATGTTGGAGGAGAACAGCTACAAGATCCAATACCGTGTGATGCTGTCACGCTACCGGGGCAAGACCGTGTGCCCCGAGTGCCGTGGCACCAAGCTGCGCAAGGATGCGAACTATGTGAAATTGGGCGGCAGAAGCATCTCCGACCTCGTGCTGATGCCCATCTCCGAGCTGGCGGAATTCTTCGCGAAGCTGGAACTGACCGAAACAGAGCAGGAGATATCCAAGCGATTGATGCGAGAGATAATCACGCGGATCGGTTATTTGCAGGATGTGGGACTCGGCTATCTGATGCTGAACCGCGAGTCGAACACGCTGAGCGGTGGGGAAAGTCAGCGGATTCACCTCGCGGGTTCGCTGGGCAGTTCGCTGGTAGGTAGCATGTACATCCTCGATGAGCCGAGCATCGGGCTGCATCCCCGCGACACGGAACGGCTCATCGGCATCCTGAAGAAGCTGCGCGACCTCGGCAACACGGTGATCGTGGTGGAGCATGACGAGGATATTATGCGCAATGCCGACCTCATCGTGGACATCGGTCCCGAGGCGGGTGTGCATGGCGGTGAGGTGGTGTTCCGTGGCACGCAGGAGGAGCTCATCACCAAGGGAACGAGCCTGACGGCCAAGTACCTCACGGGCCAGTTGGAGATTCCCGTTCCGAAGAAAAGAAGGCCCGCACGGGGCGAGATCAAGGTGGTCGGGGCGCGGCAGCACGACCTTAAGAACATCACGGTGGGCTTCCCGCTCAAATGCCTGACGGCCATCACAGGCGTGAGCGGTTCGGGCAAGACCACGCTGATGCAGGAGATTCTGTATCCCGCGCTGAAGAGGCACTATGGCGGCTTCGGCCTGCGGGTGGGGCAGCACGACCGCATTGAGGGCAACCTCGACCGTCTGTCGGATGTGGAGTTTGTGGATCAGGACCCCATCGGGCGTAGCACCCGCAGCAATCCCGTGACCTACATCAAGGCCTATGACGATATCCGCAATCTGTTCGCTGACCAGAAGATGGCCAAGCTGCGTGGGTATCAGCCCAAGCATTTCTCATTCAATGTGGCGGGAGGCCGCTGCGAGGTGTGCGAGGGCGAGGGCACGGTGAAGATCGAGATGCAGTTCATGGCAGACATCATCATGAAGTGTGATGCCTGCGAAGGCAAGCGTTTCAAGGAGGAGGTGCTGGAGGTGACGTTTGAGGAGAAGACCATCAATGACATCCTGTGCATGACGGTGGACGAGGCGATGGGGTTCTTCACCGCACATGCGCCCCGCATCGCGGCCAAGGTGAAGCCATTGCAGGATGTGGGCCTCGGCTACGTGCAGTTGGGGCAGAGCAGCAGCACGCTATCGGGCGGTGAGGCGCAACGCATCAAGCTGGCCTCCTTTCTCGGGAAAGCCGGTTCTACCACCAGCAAACCCACACTGTTCATTTTCGATGAGCCGACCACAGGGCTGCATTTTCATGACATCCACCGCTTGCTCGGAGCTTTCAACGCGCTACTGGACCAAGGCCACACCATCATCCTGGTAGAACATCACCCCGATGTGATCAAATGTGCCGATCACGTGATCGACCTTGGACCTGAAGGCGGGAAGGGAGGCGGCACGGTGGTGTTTGAAGGCACCCCGGAGGAACTCGTGAAGTGCGAGGCATCGCTGACGGGGAAGGCGATGAGGGGGAAGTTGTGATTATGCCTTACCTGAAGTCCACCACGTCATACCCTTTCGCTTCAAACGCTTTCTGGTTGAAGACGAAGCGGTCGGCAGCCAAGGCGGCACCCGTCTTCATAGCTTTCACGGTAAGCACATAGTTCGTCCCGTCCTTACCGTAGGTGGTGGACTCTAAAATGTGGTTCGTGACCTTGTCGATGCACAGCTCGATGCGCGAATAGGGTTTCTTGCCCGGCACTTCGGGATAGAGGTCGATGACGTGGCAGTCCTTGCCGTTCGCCTTGCGTTCTCCCTTGTACTTGTGCTTGAAGCCCTTGTTGTACTGTGTGAAGATGTTGCGCGGGTCAAGGTCGGTCTCTTCCATGAACTCCTCCATACTCTTGATGTGCACTTCCTCACCCATGTCATACCACACGATCTTGCCATCGCTTGTGATCTTCTGGCCCATCAGTTCCAAGTGGAATCGCTGACCTGACAGAAGTAGGCTCCCATCACGTTTGTCCGTCACGTTGGCCTTGGTGTTGTTCAGCGTGTAATCGAACTTCAGGTCAATGCTGGTGTATGCCGTGTTGGTCGAACTCACTTTGTTGAGGATGCCTAGGGCCTTCTCGTCCGGCTGAGCGAGAAGGGAGAACGGCAGAAGCAGAAGTGCAAAAAGGTTTTTCACGGAACGGGTGTTAGGATTCATGGTCTGTTCGGCAAGGGTGCTTGGCGCGGCAAGGCATCCGACCGCTACCGGTCGAGGTTCTGCAATATCCGTTCCAGTGATGCTTCATCCTGAATGAGCACCTGGCGGGCCTTGCTGCCCTCGAACGGTCCGATGATGCCAGCGGCCTCCAGTTGGTCGATGATGCGGCCAGCACGGTTGTAGCCAAGTTTCAGTCTACGCTGCAAGAGCGAGGCAGAACCCTGCTGATGCTGCACCACGATGCGTGCCGAGTCTGCGAACATCGAGTCGCGGTTCTCAAGGTCCACTGCCCCGGCCTCCGGTTCGCCATCGCCCGAGACATATTCGGGAAGTTCAAGGGCAGTAGGATAACCCTGTTGCGAACCGATGTAGTCCACTACCTTCTCCACCTCAGGGGTGTCGATGAAGGCGCACTGGATGCGGATGAGGTCGTTGCCGGTGCTCAGCAGCATGTCGCCCCGACCGATGAGCTGATCCGCCCCTCCTGAATCGAGGATGGTGCGTGAGTCGATCTTTGAGGTGACACGGAAAGCGATCCGCGCAGGGAAGTTGGCCTTGATGGTGCCCGTGATGATGTTGACCGATGGCCGCTGCGTGGCGATGATGAGGTGGATGCCGATGGCACGGGCCAGCTGCGCCAGTCGCGCAATAGGCATCTCCACCTCCTTGCCGGCCGTCATGATGAGGTCTGCGAACTCGTCCACCACCAGCACGATGTAGGGCATGAAACGGTGGCCCTCCAGCGGATTCAGCCTGCGCGCAACGAACTTGGCGTTGTATTCCTTGAGATTGCGGCACTGTGCATCCTTCAACAGGTCATACCGCGTGTCCATTTCGATGCAGAGCGAGTTGAGCGTGTTCACCACCTTCTGTGTATCGGTGATGATGGCCTCTTCCTCGTTAGGCAGCTTGGCGAGGAAATGCCGCTCAATCTTGTTGAACAAGGTGAGCTCCACCTTTTTCGGGTCCACCAGCACGAATTTGACCTGCGAAGGATGTTTCTTGAAAAGGATGGACGCGAGAATGGCGTTCAATCCCACCGACTTTCCCTGTCCTGTGGCGCCCGCCATCAGCAGGTGGGGCATCTTGGTGAGGTCGGTCACGAAGGTCTCGTTGCTGATGGTCTTGCCAAGGGCGATGGGCAGTTCCATCTTGGCGTGCTGGAACTTCTCAGAGCTGAGCACGGTGCGCATGGCCACCGTGTCCGGCTTCAGATTCGGCACCTCGATGCCTATGGTCCCTTTGCCCGGAATGGGTGCGATGATGCGGATGCCCAGTGCCGAGAGGCTCAGAGCGATATCGTCCTCCAGATTCTTGATCTTGGAGATGCGAATGCCGGGTGCTGGCACAATCTCATAGAGCGTCACCGTGGGGCCGATGGTGGCCTTGATGCGCTCGATATCGATGTTGTAGTTCTTGAGTGTATTGACAATGCGGTTCTTGTTGCTCTCCAGTTCCTCCTTGTCCACGCGGATCTCTCCGCCCTCACCGTACATCTCCAGCAGGTCCAATGGTGGTATCCTGTAGTGACTGAGGTCGAGCGTGGGGTCATATTCACCGGGACCATCGCCATCGCTGGCTGCAACAAGTTCCTCCACGGGCGAAACCACGGTCTCTATCTCAAATGCCACGGGGTTTCCCTGCTCATCAAAGCCCCCAGCGGGCGATTTCAGCACGGGCTCAATGGTCTTCTCCGGAACATTCACCTCAATCTCCAATTCTCCCTCATCTCCACCGAAGGCATGCTCACGCGTGTCGGTAATGGTCAGGTCGAGGTCGTTGGTCCTCACCGTGATATCGGGTGCTGGAAGGAACGGGCTATCATCCTCGAAATCCTCCTCATCTTCCAGGACCTCCGATTCCTTGTCAGCCGCTGCCACTGCCATTGGGGCAGCCGCTTTCTGTTCCTTGGAGAAGAATATTCTTGCCAACGGCTTCAAGGAATCGATGGACAGCCTGAACACGATGGTCAGATAGGCCAGCAGGGCAAAGAAAACCATGATGCCAGTCCCTACGGGGCCCAGCAGGGCAGAAGCCCATCTGTCGAAATGATAACCGAGCGCACCACTGAACATGGCCGCCCCGCCATCGGTGGCAAAACCGATGGTCAATGGCATGAAATACAGGAAGAACAGGCAGTGCAGCAGCGACTTCCCTATGGGCAGAATCCATCTGCGCAGCAGGACCCGAAGCCCCACCAGCATGAGAATGAACGGTAGTGTGAATGCGGCCAGACCGATTCCGTGATACATCATCGCGTGGGCCGTGAGCGCTCCAAGCCAGCCCATCCAGTTGCTCACCTGTGTCTCAGGGTCGGTGAGAAGATCCCAGAACTCACCGAGTCCGTTGGCGCTGAAAAGTGCGTTCACCTGGCTCTGGTCCGCATATCCGAGCAGCACATAGGAGGTGAAAGAGAGAGTCAGGAATATGGAGAGCAAGATGACGAACAGCCCTAATACCGTTCTCTTCCTCGAATCGGGTGCGCCATTGACTGCAGTTTTTCCGCCAGCCTCAGCGGCCTTTGCCGTCTTTCCTTTTGCCTTTTTCCCGTCCATTTCAGAGGTGTCCAAAAGTAGCAAAAAGGGTGGGCCTCATAGGGGCGGGTCAGGAGGCCTGCTCAAGCGGGGCATGAAGATGGGGCGCTGTCCATCTGCGTCCCCGAAGCACTCAGAAACTCTCGAATATATCGGCCATCTCCTCAACGGTGATGGGCTTGTACTGCTCAGTAACCTTGAATTCCTCCTCTGGGAACGCCTGAAAGGTGACGCTCTTGGCCACCATGTGCATGTCAATATTGAACTTATTGATGCGTGCCTCCATCAGCACCCCGGGAATGCTGTGGAAAGGGGTGCACCAGTTAGGGTCTTTGATGGCGATGTCGTTGGTGTAATAAAGGTCGAAATTGCTGGTGCTGTCATTGGTGAACGTCACCCGAGCATGTTTGCACAGGAAGCCCGCAATCATCTTTGTCTGGTCTGTATGCGTGATTTGCATCTCATCAGGCGTTATGCCATGAATGCTCATCACCTCTGCGCTGTCCATCACCAATCCGGAATACTGATTGGCGATGCGCACCAGATGGGTCAGCTTACGCTCGTTGAACTCAACGAAGAGTGATGTGCTGAACACGGCCATCCGTGTTTTCAGCTCACTCTTGGTATTGTTGTCCTTGAATTTAAAGGTCATCTCCTGAGGGAACATCGAAGTGAAGATGTTGTCATCGGTGAACTGGGGGTAGGATAGGCTGTACACGATAACGCCCTCGTTCTTCCTTTCTTCTGGCGATTGAGTCACAAGAGAACAGGATGTCACGCAGGATATCAGCAGGAAAGCCGCAAAGACTCGTGCGTACTGGAGTACAGGCATGTTCAATTATGCTTGTTTTCGTAGGTCAGTGATCAGATGCACGCATCACCAATAGGTCGGCTAATGTAGGTTGTAAAAACGCTACGGGAATCACGTAGAAAAATTTCTGCACAACGGAAAATAAATGAAGGCCAAAGGAGTCGGACACCCGATTCCCTTGGCCTTCGCGCTCTGCTCGTCATTCCATTATTCCCAGATCACCGCGTCCTTCGACTCGAACCATTTCTCATAGTTGGCCCGGTACATCTTCTCGATGGGATTGCGCTTGATCTTCATGGTGGGCGTGAGGAGTTCATTCTCCACGGTCCATGGCTTGTTCACAATCACTGCGCCCTTGACCTGCTCATGATGGTCCAGATTCGGGTTGACCTCAGAGATAGTGCGCAGGATGCTGTCTGTCACCTCTGTCTTCGACTTCTTCATGCCCTGCTCAGAAAGTACGAGAAGCGCCAAAGGCTGCGGGATGCCATCGCCCACCACACACACCTGTTCGATGTCCGCATTGGAGGAAATGCGCATCTCGATCGGTGATGGGGCCACGTATTTGCCCTTGGTGGTCTTGAAGAGGTCCTTCACGCGGCCGGTGATCTTCAGGAAGCCCTGCGGATCGATGTAGCCCTCGTCACCAGTATGCAGCCAGCCGTTCTGGAGGGTCTCGGCCGTCATCTGTGGTTCCTTGTAGTAGCCGTCCATCAGCGCCTCGTGCTTGATCAGGATCTCTTTCTGCTCGCTCAGTTTCACATCGCAGTCAGGCAGAGGTTGGCCCACATAGCCCACTTTGATGGCATTGTTGCGGGTCACGTGGCTGTAGCAGCAGTTCTCGGTCATGGCATAGGCCTCCTGGATATTGATGCCCAGCTTGGCGAACCATTCGATGAGAGATGCGGGTGTGGGCGCTGCACCGGTGAACACGTTCTGTGCTTCACTCAGCCCAAGACCCGCCTGGATCTTCTTCTTCACAATGCCATTGAGAATCGGGATCTTGAGGAAGAGGTCGAGTTTCTTCTGCGGCATCTTGGTGAGAATGCCCTGCTGGAACTTGGTCCAGATGCGTGGCACCCCGAGGAAAACGGTCGGTTTGCTCTCTGCGAGGTTGGCCGCGAACGTGTCGAGCGACTCGGCAAAACTGCACTGGCTGCCGGTGTAGATGCTTCCCATCTCCACCAACAGGCGCTCTGCGATGTGGCACAGTGGCAGGTAGGAGAAGAAGCGCTGAGAGTGCGGTTTCAGCCTCAGCTCGTCCATGGCCTTCTGGGCCGCCCAACCGAAGTTGTGGAACTTGTGCATCACCCCTTTGGGCATGCCGGTGGTGCCACTGGTGTAGATGATGGTGGCGAGATCCTGCGGGTCGCGGTGCACATCATCGCGCAGCGGCTGCACATTCTTCAGCAGGTCGTACCACTCCGGGTAGCCCGGCTCGGTGTAAAATGGGAACGCGATGCACTTCACCTGTTCCGGAACCCCCGGACGCATGGAGGCCCAATCGTCCAGCTTGCCCACCAGAAGCACCTTGGCCTCGCTGTGCTCCAGAATCTGTTTCACGGTCTCGGCATTCAGGTTCGGGTACATGGGAACGCCCGTGTGACCGGCCATCATGATGGCAAGGTCGCTGATGATCCAGTGCGCACAGTTCTTACTGATGAGACCGATGCGACTGCCCGGCTCAAGGTCGAGGCTCTTGAGGTAGGCGGCCATCTTGCGCACCTCCTGTCCGGTCTCGCGCCAGGTCCATTCCTTCCATTGCCCGTTGATGGGCTGACGCATAAAGACCAGATCGGGCGATTCTTTCTCCCAACGGTAAAGCATGTCGAGCGGCAAAGGATACTTCATGAGTTCCGATTGTTTTTAAGGTTGATCACAAGGTGTAAAGAAATCATGTGGTTGCCAAAAATAGCCCTTCACCATCATAGTGTCATTCAAATGGAATTAGAAAACGACAAGAGGCCGCATCTGCCGATGTCTTCTGAAGAGGAGTTGATATAGAAGCCTCGGCCCAAACACCGAATGTGTTGCCGCGGTCAGTTAACTTTGCGTAGCCAACAGCACCAAGATGCCTCAGATTCGCAGAACCATCACCGTTACCGAGAAGCTCAACGACTGGGTGCTCTCCCGTATTGAGGCGGGCGACTACGCGGACGACAGCGAGTACATCCGCGACCTCATACGCAGAGACCGTGAGCAGCATGGCGACCTCAACGCACTGCAGGCAGCCATTGACGAAGGACTGCGCAGCGGGACAAGCCAGCGCACCGTGACCGACATCCTTCATGCGAAGGAGACGCAAATGAGGAAGGATGGCCGACTATAGGCTGTCTGCGGCCGCAGATGCGGACATGGCGAACATCATCGAGTTCGGAATTCTGCGGTTTGGTCTGGCCCAGGTGAGGCAATACGTCTCTGAGCTTGAGCAGCACCTTGCCTCGCTGGCTGCCAACCGTTCGTTGGGGCGCGATGCCTCCGAAGTCGCCCGTGGCTTGCGAAGATTCAGCTTCGGGGCGCATGTCATCTTCTACCAGCGTGAAGACAATGGGATTCTGATTGTGCGTATTCTCTATCAACGCATGGATGTGCTGCGGCATATGTGAGTCCGTTTGGCGCATTGCCCCGTTGCGTGAGCGTTCTTACAGTCGAAAGCCTGCCGAGGATGCCGTTCTCTCGGAGCGTTAAACCTTTCGCACCCGAATCCCGACCTTTGCGCCCTTCATTTCGAGAATGACCAAAGAAGAACTCCTCGCAAGACTGGCGGAAGTGCCAGTGGTGGACCAAGTGGCAGCGGCACTAAAGGATGAACATGCCAAACTGCGCCTGAAGGGTCTGGCCGGTTCGGCAGCGGCATTCGTGGTGGCCAACGTGGTGCGCCAGACAGACCGCCACCACCTCATCGTGCTCAGTGACAGAGAGGAGGCGGCCTATTTCCTCAGCGACCTCGAACTGCTGGTGGGCAAGAAGCGTGTGCTCTTCTTTCCGATGAGCTACCGCAGGCCCTACGAACAGGAAGAGACCGACAACAGCAACGTGATCCAGCGGGGCGAGGTGCTCAACGCCATCCAGAGCGGCAGCGGGCATCAGGTCATCGTCACCTACCCGAAGGCGCTGGCCGAGAAGGTGAGCAGCCGCAAGGTGCTCAAGAGGAACACGCTGCTGATTCATGTGGGCGAGCAGCTGTCGCTCGATTTCCTGAACGAGATGCTGCATGAGTACCACTTCACGCGGGTGGACCAGGTGTATGAGCCAGGGCAGTTCGCCATCCGTGGCGGCATTGTGGATGTGTTCAGCTTCGCGCAGGAAATGCCCTACCGCATCGAGCTGTTCGGCAACGATGTGGAGAGTATCCGTGCCTTCGACCCAGCGGAGCAGCTTTCTGTGAAAACGATGAAGAAGGCGACCATCGTGCCCAACGTGCAGGACGGTATGATGCTGGAAGAGACGGTGCCCTTCCTCGAGTTCCTTCCCTCCAAGTCGGTCATCTGGATGCGCGATGCCGAATCGGTGACGCTGAAGGTGGAGCAGGAGCTGACGGCTGCCCGCGAGGCGTTCGCACAGCTGAAGACCACCGTGAGTCAGGCCCCGCCCGAAAGCCGCTATGCCAGTGCAGAGGAGACCGTGCGCGCGCTGGAGGCCGCACCCGTGGTGGAATTCGGACAGCGGAAGTTTTTCAACCGTGCGGAGGAGTTAGCTTTTGACATGGCCCCACAGCCCCAGGTGGCGAAGGATTTCAATCTGCTGCAGAAGATCCTCATAGAGAACATCAAGGCCGGCTACACCAACGTGATGATGGTGGACAACCCCGGTCAGATCAAGCGCTTGGAGGAGATTTTCGATGACCTGCCATTGCCCAAGGGCGAGCACATCGAGAAGCCGTTCTTCTCATCCATGCTGCTCTCGGTGCACGAGGGTTTCGTAGACCACAGGGTAAAACTGGCCTGCTTCACCGACCACCAGATATTCGAGCGCTACCATCGCTTCAAGGTGAGGTCGGGCTACAAGCGCGGCAAGGAGACCTTCACGCTGAAGGAACTCTCGGGCCTCACTCCCGGGGATTATGTGACCCACGTGGACCACGGGGTTGGGAAGTTCGCGGGGCTGGAGAAGATCGAGGTGAACGGCAAGGTGCAGGAGGCCATCCGCCTCGTTTACCGAGATAATGACATCGTGTATGTGAGCATCCACTCGCTGCACCGCATTGCCAAGTACAGCGGCAAGGAGGGTGCGGAACCGAAGATTGACAAGATCGGTTCGCCCGCGTGGAAGAACCTGAAGGCCAAGACCAAGAGCCGGGTAAAGGACATCGCCAAAGACCTCATTCAGCTCTATGCGAGGCGCAAGGCGCAGAAGGGTTTCGCCTTCAACCCCGACACCTATCTGCAGGCCGAGCTGGAGGCATCGTTCATCTATGAGGACACGCCCGACCAGGAGACGGCCACCATCGCAGTGAAGGCCGACATGGAGCGCGACTGGCCCATGGACCGTCTGGTGTGCGGTGACGTGGGTTTCGGCAAGACCGAGGTGGCCATCCGTGCAGCGTTCAAGGCTGTGGCCGATGGCAAGCAGGTGGCCGTGCTGGTGCCCACCACCATCCTGGCGCTGCAACATGCGCGCACCTTCCGCGAAAGGCTCAAGGAGTTCCCCTGCACGGTCGATTATATCAACCGTTTCAAGACGGCCAAGCAGCAGAGCGACACGCTCAAGCGACTGGCCGATGGCAAGGTGGACATCCTCATAGGCACGCACCGCATCGTGGGCAAGGACGTGAAGTTCATCGACCTCGGCCTGCTCATCATAGATGAGGAGCAGAAATTCGGGGTGGCGGTGAAGGACAAGCTCAAGGAGATGAAGGCCAATGTGGATACGCTGACGCTCACGGCCACGCCCATCCCGCGCACACTGCAGTTCTCATTGATGGGCGCGCGCGACCTCTCGGTGCTGAGCACGCCCCCGCCCAACCGCCATCCGGTCATCACCGAGCTGCATGGTTTCAATGAGGAGACCATCCGCGATGCGGTGATGTATGAGGTGAACCGTGGCGGGCAGGTGTTCTTCGTCAACAACCGCGTGGAGAACATCCGCGAGGTGGCCGGGGTCATCTCGCGCCTGTGCCCCGATGTGCGGGTGTGCATCGGTCACGGGCAGCTGGATCCTGTGCAGATGGAGGATATCATGATGCGCTTCATAGAGGGCGAGTATGATGTGCTGGTGGCCACCACCATCATCGAGAGCGGGCTGGACATTCCGAATGCGAACACCATCATCATCAACAACGCACATAATTTCGGCCTCAGCGACCTGCACCAGATGCGTGGCCGGGTGGGGCGCAGCAACAAGAAGGCGTTCTGCTACCTGCTCACCCCGCCCCTGTCGGCCCTCACGGCCGATGCGCGGAGGCGGATGGTGGCCATCACAGAGTTCAGCGAGCTGGGCAGCGGCATGAACATCGCCATGCGCGACCTCGACATCCGTGGGGCCGGCAACCTGCTGGGCGCGGAACAGAGCGGTTTCATCACCGATATCGGCTATGAGATGTACCAGCGCATCCTCGATGAGGCGGTGCAGGAACTGAAGGAAACGGAGTTCAAGGAGCTCTTCGCAGACCAGCCACAGCGCCCTGCCGTGAGCGATTGCCAGATAGACACCGACCTGGAGATACTGCTGCCCGACACCTACGTGAACAGCATTGCCGAACGTCTTGCCCTCTACCGCGAGCTGGACGACACCAGGCGCGAGCAGGACCTGCAACGCTTCGAACAGAAGCTGCGCGACCGCTTCGGCCCCTTGCCGGAGGCCGCCCAGCAGTTGTTGCACACCGTGCGCCTGCGCTGGTTGGCCCAGGCCATCGGCTTCGAGCGGCTGTTCCTCAAGCAGGGCCGCCTCTCCTGCCATTTCGTGGCCGACCCGCAGAGCAGCTACTATCAGGGCGAGGCGTTCACCCATGTGCTGCAATACGTGCAGACCCACCCCCGTGCCTGCGCCATGAAGCAGAAGGGCGACAAGCTCACCCTCAGTTTTGAGAACGTGAAGAGCGTGAAGGAGGCTTGGGAAAGGTTGAAGCCACTGGCGATTGAGTTACCTGAACAGGAGTTGGTGGAGACGGTGGAATTGGAGGTTGGGGAAGAATAAAGCACGCTTATCCCCATTGCCCCGGTTTTCGATATGCTTGAATCCCGCCCAGAAGCGGCTGAACTGAACGGATGCTTGAATGGAGTGTCCACCACCGCCCTTTTAACTCACGCCCACAGCCAGTGAGTTCGGTTTTTGACCGCATTGATTCAGTTAAATGTCGATTAAATTCAATCTTAGTACGTTATAATATCAGTTTTAAACTGATATGAACTGGTTCTTAAATATAATATATGGAGGTTTAAAAACCGAATATAGGGGAGTACATTGACCGAATATGATTCGGTTAAAAACTGATATAGATATATATTAAACATATATATACTTATTATTAAACTGATACAACGCGGTTTTTGACTGAATGATATTTCGCATTTAACTGAAGAGTGCTACATTTGAAAGCACCGAACTGAACCGACCATCATGTCCATCAAGTACCGCAATCCGATTCCGCAGGGCTTTGACGCAGGCAACCTTCTTCGTTGGGCCCTGCAGTTCAGACGAAGGACGCAGGCCTATCTGGCCAAGCGTACCGACCGCACCTCGACCACCGTCATGGACATGCTCAAGCGCAAGAGCGTACAGGCCAGTTTCATCCATGAGGCATCGGTAGCACTGGAGCTGGACCTGTTCCACTACCTGAGCATGGGCCTGCCCGAGAGCATCCGAATGGACCCGAGGAAGGAGGAGATAGCCGCCCTGCATGCAGACCAGAAGCGCATGGCTGACGAGCTGGCCGCAGCCCACAAGGAGATCAAACGGCTGGAAGAGGACAACCGCTACCTGAAGAAGATGATAGATATACTTGCCAAAGGCCGCTGACAGGCAGAGCATCAATGCTCTTGATATCACCCCACGAACCATGAGAATACACCTCCTCCCCCTTGCAGCCGCACTGCTGCTCGCATCGTGCGGCCCACAGCCCATCGCAGACACCGAAGCACCCACCGCCATGGCAGAGACCACCTATGACAGCACCCTTGCCGCCCAACTCGGGGCCGACCAGTATGGTATGCGCAGATACGTGATGGCGTTCCTCAAGAAAGGCCCCAACCGCGACCGCTCTAAGGAGGAGGCCGACTCGCTGCAGCGCGCCCACATGGACAACATCACCCGCATGGCCGAGGCCGGCAAACTGGTGGTGGCCGGTCCGTTCTTCGATGATGGCGAGGTGCGCGGCATCTACATTTTCGCGGTGGGCAGTCTGGAAGAGGCCGAGGCGCTCACCAACACCGACCCGGCCATACAGGCAGGAAGCCTCGTGATGGAGCTGCGCGAATGGTATGGCAGTGCCGCGCTGATGCAGGTGAACGAGGTGCACAAACGGGTGCAGAAGGTGGGGATCTGAGTGAGCTGCGCTCCTACGGAGCTGGATAATCGATACTGGGTCCTTGCTACCATACCTGCGCCCCGCTGGGGCCATACGTTGCGTTCAGCCATAGAAAGTCCCGTAAGGACGATGGTATGGTAGCATCCGATGGCATTAGGATTTTTCAGCCCCGTAGGGGCGCAGCAACATCATGTGCTACGCTCCTACGGAGCTGGATAATCGATACTGGGTCCTTGCTACCATACCTGCGCCCCGCTGGGGCTATACGTTGCGTTCAGCCATAGAAAGTCCCGCAGGGACGATGGTATGGCAGCATCCGATGGCATTAGGATTTTTCAGCCCCGTAGGGGCGCAGCATCCTTCAGTCATAGAACTCGAACAGATACTTCTCATCATAGTCCACCTCGAATCGCTCCAACAATTTCAGGTATTCCTCTCGGAATGTCAACCTCGCATGGTGCTTCTCCTGATCCATGATGTAGCGGATGACCTCATCCCGCTGAGAACGCGAATAAGAGAATGCCCCATAGCCCTCCTGCCATTGGAACCGTCCAAGAACAAGCCTGTTGTCATTCACCCATTTGGACGATTTGGCCTTCAGATTACGCATCAGGTCAGCGATGGTCACATGCATGGGCAGCTCGAGGAACACATGCACATGGTCTGACCATCCATTGACGGCCAAAGGATACGCCCCGCTGCCCTTGAGGATGGCGCTCATGTAGGCATGAAGCCTGTCGCGGAATGCCGGTGTGATGATATTCTCCCTGCCTTTCACAGCAAAGACGCAGTGGATGGAGACTTGAGAGTAGGTGTTGGCCATGTTTCCTATGTGAAGTCCCTATTTCCCGTTCAGTCGCGTCAGATAGTAGATACAACGCGTCTCGGACGACCCGATGACCAAGGTGTCATTGACCAATCTGATCGGAAGCGGACCCGTCAGGTCGTAGAATATCACATCATCGATTTCACACCACACTTGGGTGCACATTAGTCTTCTGTTAGCAGTGATAACTCCATCGCGTACCTCCGCGCATCCACTGCACGTATTGCACCCTGTCCTAAAAGCCACACTGTTCGACAGAAACTCCATCGAATCCCGTTGGGCGGGCACACAGCCGTTAGCAACGTGCCCGATATAGAACGTGTAATGCCCGTTTCCAATGTAGCGTTGAATCCAGTTCCAGTTCTTCTCAAACTTCGCTTCCGAGAATTCGCCATCCTCTATCCCTAACTGCTTTCGGAGCTGCTCTCGGGTCTCTGGGCTGAAATCGACCTTCACCAGTCGCCATGAGCCATAACCTTCCCAAAGCGGTTCCATGCTCTGCTGTATCAACTTACAGCCTGTCCCCAACGAGAGGACAGACAAGATAGCGGCTATGAGAAATGTAGCTCTCAATGGATGTAGGGAGGAGAACGAATGTAAGACATCCGATCATGCCAATCCCATCAGCTCACCTCACAGCACGGTGAGATACACCCCCACCAGCACCGCACTATACACCAAGTGCATCTTCCAAGGCCAATAGCTGAAGGGCGAGATGCCCTCCTTGCGCCAAAGGATTGCCATCAGCAGCAGTTTCTCCACCACGAAGGCGATCACCGTGGCATAGGCGATGCCCACCAGCCCGAACCATTGCACGAAGAGCAGGCTCAGCCCCACATTCACGGTGATCTCCACCATGGAGACGTACATGATGGTCTTGGCGTGGCGCAGCCCGATGAGCAGCGTCTGCGGGAACACCACCCGGCTGATGACCAGCAGCAGATAGACGTTGAACACGGCAGCACTCTGGGCGAACTCCGCACTGAACATCAGGGGATAGAGCCATCCGCTCACCAGCATCAGCCCGATGCTGAGCGGGAAGAACAGGTGCATCATCCGCAGGCTGCCCTGGCGTATCTCCGCCATCCCGGCCTGAACGTTCTGACTCACCTTGGGCACCAGCCCGTTGCTGAACGCATTGGCCAAGAGCAGCACCAACGGGAATTCCTTGGCCCCATAGCGGTAGATGGCAAAGGTCTGCTCGTTGAAATAATGCGACACGATGAGGCCGTCCAGATACTCGGCAGAACCTGACAGCAACGCCCCTGCGATGAGCGGTGCGGCCGTGATGAGGAAGTTGCGGAGGAAGTCCCGGTCGATGGTGAACTGGGCGTACTTGACCAACAGCACCATCAAGACGATGAAGCGCAGTGCCGCGCTGGCAGTAAGACCCAGAATGGCCTCTTCCAGCCCATAGCCCAGCAGAATGGGCAGCGTGACGAATGCGAGTTGCGTGCCGAAAGCGAACACCCCATAGCCCACCAACTCCTTCGGCCTGTCCTTGAGCAACAGGATGTATTCTACCAGGAACACCGGCCCCATGAGCAGCACATACCACGAGAATGTGCCGTAATGCCACAGCACCTCGGGGTTGTTGGCGAGGAACGAGAACGGGGTGATGAGCAATCGGAACAGCACGAACACCAGCACCGAGCAGCCCGCCATCACCAGAAAGGCGTTGAAGAACTCGGTGGAGCGGGGCGCAGGTCTGTAGTTTGCCAGCAGCGACTGCGTGAGCCCCGAAAGCCAGAAGAAGCTCAGCAGACTGCCAAGGAACAGCAAGGACTCATAGAGCCCGATGCCGTAGGCCCCCAACCCCAGCTTGGTGAACAGGATGCCCGTGAGGAAGAACGCCCCGAAGCGCATCACCTGGAAGAGCTGCAGGGCGCGGACGGATGTTAACACGGGGAGAAAATCGGGAATGAAGAAAATTGCAAATGGTGGGTACTTACAACAGACCTATCGTCCATCTCCATTGCCCACGATCTTCCATTTTCCATTTTCTACTTACCGAAAGCTTTCAGCCCCCCCTCCAGCCATTGGATGTACTTCTCGATGTCGGGGTCATAGGCCGCAGGGTCGCCCAACTGCTGCTCGTTGTGGTCAAGGATGACGTAATAGGGCTGTGAGTTGGTGCCATAGCGCGAAGCCTGAAAGTAGCTCCAGCGATTGCCGATGGTCTTCAGCTTCTTGGTCTTCTCCCCGATCTTCACCTCGGTCTGCTCGGCCTCGGGCAGGGGCGTCTTCTCATCCACATAGAGCGAGATGAGCACGTAGTCCTCGCGCAGCAGCTTGAGCACACGCGGGTCGCTCCAAACCTGCTCCTCCATCTTGCGGCAGTTGACACAGGCCCAACCCGTGAAGTCGAGCAGCACAGGTTTGCCGCTTTCGCGGGCGTAGGCCAGTCCTTCCTCATAATCGTGGAAACAGGGCAGCCCGTGCGGACAATGGTCGGGGTCGCCCACCATGTTGCCCTTGCTGTCGGTGGCGTTGACCGTGGAGGTGGACGAACCTCCGCCCAGACCGGAGGGCGATTCGCTGTAGAACATCGGTGGTGGGAATCCGCTGATGACCTTGAGCGGTGCGCCCCACAGGCCGGGGATCATATAGATGGTGAACACCAGCGAGAGCAGACCGAACAGGTAGCGGGGCACGCCTATGCGCTCGGTCTTGCTGTCGTGCGAGAAATGGATGAACCCGAAAAGATAGAGGGCCAACGTACCGAAGATGCCAATCCAGATGGCGAGGAACAGCTCCCGCTGCAACAGGCCCGCCTGCACCACGAGGTCGGCATTGCTCAGGAACTTGAATGCGAGGGCCAGTTCCAACAGGCCCAGGCTCACCTTCACCGAGTTGAGCCATCCGCCAGACTTGGGCATGGAGTTGAGCCAGCCGGGGAAGGCCGCGAACAGCCCGAACGGCAGGGC
This sequence comes from uncultured Chryseobacterium sp., assembly GCA_964488095.1. Classification (GTDB taxonomy): domain Bacteria; phylum Bacteroidota; class Bacteroidia; order UBA10329; family UBA10329; genus UBA10329. The sequence continues at coordinate 27,053 of CAZATP010000019.1, read as the reverse complement.
CAGTGCCAGGCTGAAGCCCGTCATGCCCATGATGGGGCCCATCACACCCCCATTCACAGCGGCCTCCACCAGCAGCGTGCCGATGATCGGGCCTGTGCAGCTGAATGAGACGAGCGAAAGCGTGAACGCCATGAAGAAGATACCCAGTAGTCCGCCACGGTCCGAGGCCTGATCGGCCTTGTTGACCCAGGAACTGGGCAGCGTGATCTCAAACGCCCCTAGGAACGAGATGGCGAACACCACCAGAAGCACGAAGAAGAACAGGTTGAACCACACGTTGGTGCTCAGGGCATTCAGCGCATCGGCACCGAAGGTCACCGTAACGAGAAAGCCAAGGCTCACATAGATTAGGATGATGCTCAGACCATAGATGAGGGCGTTGGTCACACCCTTCGCCTTCGTTTTGCTCTTCTTGGTGAAGAAGCTCACCGTGAGCGGCAGCATGGGGAACACGCAGGGCGTGAGCAGGGCCAGCAGCCCACCGAGGAAACCTGCGATGAAAATCCCTATCCAAGAACGGTCGGCCCCTGTTGCGGGGGCGCTATCAATGGCTTCTCCACCAGCCACATCAAAAGAGAATTCCACCTCGTCCGGAGGCAGGCATTTCTCATCATCGCACACCATGAATTCCACCTTTCCGGTGATGGCCTTGGCGTCTGCGGGAATCTTCACCAGTTGGGTGAAGGTGACGCTGTCCTTATAGTAGGACAGCTCCATTCCGAACATCTGGTCGAACTGCTTGATGGGCGCAGGGCCTTTCACCTCCCCGATGCGTTCCAGTTGAGCGTTGTCAAAAGTGAACGAGGTGGGCACCAGCATGCCGTCTGATGGGAGGTCCATGCCATAGAGATGCCAGCCCTTGGCGATGGTGGCGGTGAACCGTAGCTCCACCTGTCCGTCCTCCTTCGTGTCCTGGGCGAACGACCATTTCACAGGGTCGAGCAGGGCAGGCTCCGCAGATTCGGTGGATGAACGCTCGGAAGGGGTGCCGGACGCACTGACCGCTTCCGATGTTGCTGAAAAATCAGCGAGCTCCCTTCGGTCGGTTCCATTTTCGATTTGCGATTTTCCCGCATCGAAGGCCGGTATGCTGACGGAGAGTTCCACCACATCGGGCGGAAGGCAGCGCTTGTCATCGCACACCATGAACTCCACCTCGGCCTTCACGGTGGCGGCCTTCTCGGTGAGTTTCAATCTCTGGACGAAGCGGGCCTTACCATCGAAATACTTGACCACCATGTCGAAGTTGGGGTCCAATTCCTCCTTGCCCTTCGGTTCGCTCACCTTGCCGATGAGCTGGCTTCCACCGAGGTCCTTATAGGCGAAGGTGGTGGGAACGGGGCCGAACTCGGGAAGCTGCTGTGAGTAAAGATGCCAGCCTTTGTCCAGCTTTGCGGTGAAGACAATTTCGGCCTCGGTAGCGCTTTTGCGCTCTGCAGATGCGGACCATTTGATAGGGTCCAGCAGCTCCTGTTTCGGCTGGGCGGAAATGAACTGGGGCAGGAGGGAGGCCCAGATCGAGAACAGTAATCCCAATAATCTCATCCTTCGGATTTAATGGTCGATGCAGGTATGCATCCGATTCGCAAATATCCTCAATTGCTTGGGGATGGGTGTGTCAGTTATCACAGTCGCAACTGACAAGGAATCATAAAAGACGCACTAGCAAATGTGAAACGCTGCATTGCGTAGTATTCTGAATCTTTGTGACAGCAAAACATGTCGGATGACCGATGACGAAAGGCGCGTGAAAAGTGCCATCAAGCTAAGGAGCTGGAATGAGATTAAGTCGCAGGACTCTTGGCAGATCTTCAAGATCATGGCAGAGTTTGTGGACGGGTTCGAGGCTTTGGGCCGTATCGGTCCGTGCGTCTCCATCTTCGGCTCGGCCCGCACCCCTGTAGACCACGAATGGTATGCATTGGCCGATGATATTGCCTTCCGGCTCTCCAATGCGGGCTTCGGCATCATCTCAGGTGGTGGGCCGGGAATCATGGAGGCAGCCAACAAAGGCGCTCATCGGGCCGGTGGCCGTTCGGTGGGGCTGAATATCGACCTGCCGCACGAGCAGCATTCCAACCCCTACATCGACCGCGACAAGCTCATCAACTTCGATTACTTCTTCGTGCGCAAGCTGATGTTCACCAAATACTCGCAGGGCTTCGTGGTCCTTCCGGGCGGTTTCGGTACCATGGATGAGCTGTTCGAGGCGCTCACGCTCATTCAAACGGGCAAGGTGGCGCGCTTCCCGGTGGTGCTCGTGGGCACGGAGTTCTACGGTGGACTGGTCGACTGGCTCAAGGGACCGATGATCGCGGCAGGCAACATCAACCCCGAGGACATGGACCGTTTCCGACTGGTGGATACGGCCGAAGAAGCTGCCGGTCACATCATCCGCTTCTACGAGAAATACAGCATCCGACCGAACTTCTGATCCTGAACCGGTGCCACGTATCCTGCGCATTGCCAATCGCTTCAATCTGGGTGGGCCCACGTTCAACGTGGCCTACCTCACCAAGTATCTGGCCCCGGAGTTCGAGACCATGCTCGTGGGCGGGGAGAAGGACGAGGATGAGGCCAGTTCCGGACATATTCTCGATGAACTGGGTATCACGCCCATCATCATTCCCGAGATGAAACGCGAGCTCAGCCCCGGCCTCGATCTGAACGCCTACCGGAAGGTGAAGCAGATCATCCGCGAATTCAGACCCGATATCGTGCACACCCATGCCTCCAAGGCCGGGGCCATCGGCAGGCAGGCCGCATTCGACATGAAGGTGCCTGTCATCGTGCACACCTTCCACGGCCATGTGTTCCATAGCTATTTCGGGAAGGTGAAGACGGAATTCTACCGGCAGGTGGAGCGCGGCCTGGCCAAACGCAGCACCCGCATCATCGCCATCAGCGACCTGCAGAAGGAGGAGCTGGCCCATGTGCACCGCATCTGCCCGCCCGAGAAGATCGAGGTGATTCCGCTCGGCTTCGACCTCAACCGGTTCCACGAGGGGCAGGAGGCCAAGCGCATCGCATTCCGCACCGAATTCAACGTGGCGGACGATGAGCTCGCCATCGGCATCGTGGGCCGGCTTGTGCCCATCAAGGACCATCGGCTTTTCCTCCGACTGGTGAAACATGCGGCCGAGCGCAGCACGCAGAGGCTCCGGTTCTTCATCATCGGTGACGGGGAGGAACGGGCCAACATCGAGGCCTATGCCAACGGACTTTCCATCCCCTTCATCGACCATATAGCCGCCCAACGGGGCGAGACCGCCCTGCTCACCTTCACCTCGTGGCGCACCGATGTGGACATCATCTATGCGGGTCTCGACCTCGTGATGCTGACCTCCAAGAACGAAGGGACGCCCGTGAGCCTCATCGAGGCGCAGGCCAGCGACACCCCCGTGCTCAGCACGGATGTGGGCGGGGTGTCCAATGTGGTGGTGGACGGGGTCACCGGCCTTCTGGCCGCCCATGCGGACGAGACCCGCATGCAGGCCCTGCTGCTGTCCCTGCTGGAAGATGCCGCCCTCCGTGCCCGACTGGCCGGCAATGGTTGGCGTGTGGTGGGCGAGGCGTATCATTACAGCCGGTTGGTGAGGGATGTGGGGGGATTGTACGTTAAGCTTTTGGGCAGTAATAATGGGCAGTTGTAATGATGGAATCATATACGGTGTTCAGCGTGATGGGTGAGGCGGTCTGGAATGTATCGGATAAGAGTTTGGGTCATGGGTGAGGCAAAGGCCCGTGACGCGTTGCTCAAGTTGCTCTTCGCATTCCTCTTTGCAGTGGGCCTGTTCTCTTTTCAGGTGTTCACGGCCGAACGGGTGGGCACGGATGACCTTGTGCAGATCGGGACGGCCGTCAACTTCATTGAGGGTCATGGGTTCGTTCAATTGAACGCCTCCAATGATGGCACCATTGAAGCGGTCAAGTTTTTTGCCTGGCCCTATGGTCTGCGGATTGTTCATGTCCCTTTGCTCCTGCTGACCTCTGGAGATGTTGAGACAGCGTTGCTCCTTTCGAAGGTCCTCGGATTCATCGTTCTCTTAGGGGGCATAGCGAGTGTTGTTTTGATAAGTGGTTTCACGAACTGGGTGACCACTCTATCCTGGATGTTCTTCTTCTCTCCGCTTGTGTATGCCCCAGTGCGTTACATGGGGGCGGTTGACCTGATCACCTTGGGCATATCCTTGTTTGCTATTTCATGTTTGTACAGATTTTTTACAAGGGGAGGGGCGCTTCTGCAACTGTTTTTATTCTCTGTTGCCGTGGCCCTTCTACCTCATTTCCGGTATGCTTACTTGCCGCAAGCACTCATGTTGGTGTTGCTATTCATCGTGATCGCCTTGCTTCGCAGAGAAAAGTGGCGCATATCCATGGCCTTTCTGATCATTCCTCTTTTAGGGATTGTAACTGCCGTGAACAACCCGTACTTCCTTCGGGGCGCCTCAAGGACAATTGAGGGTTCTGTCAAGACGCAAGGAGTGGAGGAGGCATGTTCGATTTATGTTCCTCGCATCTATGCGGTACTCGCCAATGCAATCATTCCGGATTTCATTCTGCTCAATTGGGCGAAAAAGCTGAATCCTGATATGTCGGTGCATTTCATTGCCTTCCTTATGTTGTGCCTTGCAATCATTTCCTCAGTACTGTTGCTATATCTACTCATAGGTTGCCTTGACCGTGGATGTAACCCAATGAATTATGCTGCTGACTCGAAACTGTTGGAGTCTATCTTGACTGCAATCATAGTCTGTGACATGGTATTCTATGCCTATCTGTATTGGAGCGCTCCTTATACCTGTGAACAACTGACATCTGAAGTGTTTGCATATAAAAGCCTAGCTGTGGTGAACCGTTACTTCGCACCCATGCAAACGATTGCAGTTCTGCTTTTTATGTTCTACAGCTACAAGAAGAAGTACGTTGTGCTTAGAATGGCATGGTTGTCAATGGTGCTTTTCGGATGCTTTCACTTCGGTTACCTCAGAACCGTGTTTCATCCTACTGACCGCGAAGCGAATATGATTTTATTGAATAACCCCGAAGGCAGTTACAATGACGCCAGGAGAATTGGTGACCTGGTAAGGCATATGAAGACAGAGTCATTGGTCTATTTCGGGTCGTATGGGCGAGGAGCGGAAGAGTCATACCGGCAGGTCGACCCATGGGATTACGCAAAAGCCAATGGGGCTGTAATGGTTCATCACGATATTACCACGGGTTGGACTGGAAAAACGTCAGCTGATACAATACTTGTCCTCAGTGGGCCCATTGAAAAGGTCAATGATTTCGGGTCTGAGTGGGAATTGATTTTTGAAGGTAAGGTATACTGCCTTTTTGTGAAACGAATCGCAAAGCCTGATGAAAACGTATAGTAACAGCATGCAAGAATGTGTAGGGTGCTCTGATACTGATCATATATGTTGGTCTTATTTTAGGCTGCGTTTTTTTCTCAGCCGTATCATTGTGCTGTAATGAAGCAGTTACTTGACGCAGCTAGTGGAGTGCACATCTCCATAGTAAGCCCTGTTTACGGGGCTGAAGGAATGGTTTCCACGCTTGTCTCACGTATACGTGGCACCTTGGAGGCGATGGATGTGACCTACGAGATTATTCTTGTGGAGGATGGAAGCCCTGATAATAGTTGGAGTGAGATTGTTCGACAGTGCGAGGACCATCAGGAGGTGGTAGGGGTTCAACTGAGCAGGAACTTCGGGCAGCACGGTGCCATCACAGCAGGACTCAATCTCGTCAGGGGAAGATGGGTCGTGGTGATGGACTGTGACCTTCAGGACCGGCCCGAAGAGATACCGAGGCTCCTGGCCAAGGCCATGGAGGGTTACGATGTGGTGCTGGCCAGCAGGGTGTCTCGGCAGGACAGTGTATTGAAGAAGGCTTCATCGGCTGTTTTTTATCGCACATTGGCCTATCTTACGGGGGCTGCTCAAGATGAGACCGTTGCCAATTTCGGCATTTACAGCCGTCAGACCATTGATGAGGTCATTTCCATGCGGGAGAGTGTTCGTTACTTCCCCACCATGATTCAGTGGGTCGGATTCAAACAATGCAGAATAGAGGTTGAGCATGCACCTCGGGCAGAAGGGAAGTCATCTTACAGCCTTAGTCGATTGCTGAATCTTGCTATGGACATTATGCTCGCCTATTCTGACAAGCCACTGCGATTGACCGTCAAGCTGGGGGTTATTGTAGCACTCTTCGGATTTGCAGTGGCCATATGGACATTCGTAAGCTGGCGCATGGGCCATCTGTCTCGCAACCCGCTTGGCTATGCGAGCCTGTTCTTCTCCATCTGGATGCTTTCCGGGTTCATCCTCATCACGCTCGGGGTCGTGGGGCTGTACGTAGGCAAAACGTTTGAAGGCGTGAAAGCCCGCCCCAAGTACATCATTCGAACCCTTCAGAATTACAACAATGGATAATACTGTTCTGCCCTTGGCTCAGAAACGACATGCTATTCCTTGGTGGTGTCTTCGCAGAGGAACATCGGGATGCGAAACCAAGGAAGTGGTCGGGGCATGGGTTGAGGGGGAGACAATGCGCGCTCAAAGTGGCCCGCATAAAGCTTTTGCGGGTTGACGCTTGAGGTGTTGTTCGCGGCAGAATGCATGGTCTCGAAGAGCTGAAACAATTTATGACGGCCGACCTCTGATTACTCTCACTAAAGCATTGCGGCCGCGATAATGGGTTTCAGGCCGTGGCTTTCACAAAAAAAAACAAGTATAGTGTTCTCATCAGAGCGGTTGCGCTTGTCATTGGATCCCGATCGCTGGCAGGTATTGCCTTTGATTGCGGCTGCCTTGTTGCCTTTACTGGTGGTCATGATGAGCGGTTCGTATTTCGATGCCTTTCATGAGGTCAATCCCAGGTCCTTCGATGGGGTGATGTACGAGTATCGGCAGTTGAAGATCTTTGACAGTTTCGCAGGTGATTACTCGGTCATCTCGCGATGGAATCGTTCCATCAACCAGTTGGTTGAGACGCCTAATGACGGGCTGTACAATGCTATCCTTTGCTTAGTGTCGCCCATGTCGCTGATGACAGGGACAGGGAATCTGATACGGTCCATCGTTGCACTTTCCTTTCTGTTGTATGCGGTCGTGTTCTGGTTACGTGGCAAGGTGCATTCCATGGGCATAGTACTGGTCCTTGTGTCCATTTGTTCATTTCCGGCACTCTATTCACCGTTGTTCGGCCTCGCCTCCTATATGCCTGACATTCCTGCGGTGCTTTTCCTCACTTCTGGTGTGCTTTTAATTGTTTCCTACAGAAACTCTCCGGACAGGCTTTTTTATTTGTTGATGGCCATGGTATGCTTCACAGCAGCCGTGGGCTCACGTCTCAATACCTTCATCTACGCTGGAGCGCTTTTTTTTGGTTGTCTTCCCCTGCTTGTGGGGGCATTTCATCGCCATTGGTTGGCAGGCCGCAAATGGAGGTGCCGCTTTCACCTTGTTCTGGTGCTCACCTTCATTTTTCTGCTGAGTTATTACGTGGCTGTTCGTTTCAGTTGGTTCTCAGACTATTACAACAGCAGAGCCTACGGTTACGAACCGTTGCAAAGGTCGGTCTCTATTTCCTTGGATTTTTTCAAAGCCCATGGAATCCTTGGTTTTCTTGTGTTGCTACAAGTGCCATTCATCGTTTTTTTGTTCCGGCTCCCCGATTCTGAGCAACCAAGATGGGGACAATGGTGGGCATTCATTTGTGCCATGCTGCCGTTCGTCCTTGTTTACGGTATCCCTGTCGTGCTGAAGAGACTGCCCAATAATCCGCATGTGCTCAATTCGGCCTACTCTGTCATGGCAGTGTTCCTTGTCGCTTTGACGCTCCTTATTCTGCCCCGTATCTCCGGCCGAAGATGCTGCGGTCACGTCAGACCGCTGGCCGTTCTGGTTTCCTTCGCTCTGTTCGTCTCCGTATTGGCAGGTCTGGCCGGCACCGGTATGCGCTCGCAGGAATCATCACCGACCAATCGGCCTACAGCTGTTCTGATGGAATTCTTAGAGAAGGAATTCACACATGGAGCATCTGGACGGCCGCTTTCATTTCTTGCGTTCTATGACGACTTGGTGCATATTCCTGTGCAGGTGCATTTTCGCAGGAGACATGGCATTCCGATGCAGGACGTTCCCACCGTGATGACAAAGACTAATCTTATGAGCTGCGAAAGCACTGAAGGTTGTCTATCGCAGTACTTGGGGTTGCTGCGCGAAGTGGATGTGGTGGCCGTGAATGATCCGGATGGAATAGGTAGCAGGGTTCTCAGCGACAAGGAGATCGCCCGTGAGGTTTCAAATGGGATATATGGGTACATGTTGTCCTATCCATCCGGATTTGACGAAATGATGAGGTTTGAGACCCCATATCATGGAGAGGTGGTCATTTTTAAGAGGTTGGGCATGGACAGCCATTCTCAATGATGGTGGAACAGATGGTTACTTTTGAATGGAGCGGCCTCATCCATCTCTTATTTTCCATCCAGATCGTGGCATCCGGTAATGGCGTGTGCATCGGAAAGTTCGCGGTCTCTTCCCTTTCCGGATATGATGGCCCTAAAACTGGTGAGGCCCATGGAAGGGGGCCTCTGATGCAGGTCGACCTCACTCATTGAGAAGGCTGATACATTTGAACACTTCCAGTTAATTTGGCCCGATGGATAGGAATCTACTGCTTTTGTGCGTACGAAAGGTTCTGCTCTCGTTACTGCTCCTTTGTGCATTCGTTGCGCGTAAAGGTTATTGGAGGCAGCTGTCATCGGTCCAGTCTGGGAAAATTCAGGTGGTTCAGGCCGCGGTTCTGGAGGTTTCACCACTTTTACCGTCACGATGGATGTTACGACTTCACCCGGAAAAATTCCCTTTAAACTCTTTGAGCCTTTATGTTAAGTGGTAGATCGATTGCCGTTGTAGTGCCCGCCTACAACGAGGAGACCCAGATAGGCATGGTCATCGAGAGCATGCCCGATTTCGTTGACCGCATCATCATTGTGAACGATTGCAGTCCCGACCGCACATCGGAGGTGGTGAGGGAGTACATCGCACAGGATACCACGACCAAAGTGTCCATTCTCAATATATTGGACAAGGTGAAGCCCAACCGCTACAACCGCGCCAACATGGTGGTGCAGCAAATGCAGCAGGAGGAGATCGCGAAGTATGTGCCCTCCAAAGTGTTCAACACCGATGAAGGGAATGACCGCATCATCCTCATCGACCATCTGGAGAACGGGGGTGTGGGCGCTTCCATTGCGCGCGGTTACAAATGGGCCAAGGACCACGGCATTGACTGCACGGCCGTGATGGCCGGTGATGGGCAGATGGACCCCGATGAACTGGAGGGTATCTGTCGTCCTGTGGTGGATGAGGGCATAGACTATGTGAAAGGCAACCGCCTCATTCACCGCAGTGCGCTGCTTGTCATTCCCAAGGTGCGCTACTTCGGCAACTCCATCCTCGGCATCATGACCAAGGTGGCGAGCGGCTACTGGCACGTGTCCGACACACAGACGGGCTACACCGCCATCAGCAACAAGGCCCTGAACGCTATACGCCTCTACGACATCTACCGGAGCTATGGCATGCCCAACGACATGCTCGTGAAGCTCAACATCGCCTTCTGCACCCTGCGCGAGGTGGAGATCAAACCCATCTATGATGTGGGCGAGCAGAGCAAGATGAAGATCTTCAAGGTGATTCCACGCGTTTCATGGCTGCTGTTCAAGAGCTTCTTCAAACGGCTGTACATCAAATACCTGTTCCGAGACTTTCATCCGCTGTTCATCCTCTACCATGCGGCATTCCTCATGCTGCTGGCCGCGATTCCATATGCCTACAAGCTCATCTATCTCACTGTCAATCCAGTGCGCGAGATCAGTGAGGCCACTATGCTGGCATTCATGTTCTTGGCCATAAGCGGGTTCAACGCCTTCCTGTTCGCCATGTGGATGGACATGCAGGACAATGAACGCTTGCAGAAATGAAAGTGCTGTTTGACATTGGGCATCCCGCTCATGTGCATCTGTTCAGGAACCTGATGAGGCATCTGCGTGCCAGTGGAATTCCGTTCACGGTGGTCACTCGCGACAAGGAGATAACCAATAGGCTTCTTGCCCATTATGGAATTCCTTTTCTTTCTCTCAGTGTGCCGGGCAATGGGCGTGTAGGACAGTTCAAGGAGCTCCTTTCCAGAGACGCGCAGATACTGCAACTTCACAGGAGGGAGGGATTCAGTCTTGCCATCGGCACCTCTGTGTCTATAGGCCATCTCTCATTTATCACGACAGGCAAGGTGGTGTCATGGAATTTTAATGAGGACGATGACGATGTGGTAGGGCTTTATACTTGGCTTTCCTATCCATTCTGCCACAAGGTCATCAACCCCGACTGCCTCCGCTTCAGTCGTTGGGAAGATAAGCGTGTGCTCTACCCCTCTTACCACGAGCTGGCCTACCTACACCCCGACCATTTCACGCCCGATGAGCGGATACTGGAGAAATATGGCCTTCAGAAGGGGGGCTATGTGATTTTCAGGCTGGTATCGCTCAACGCTCACCATGATGTCGGTGCCAAGGGCATCAGCCCCGAGCTGAAACAGAAGATGCTGGGGATGCTGGACGGCTATGACATCATAGAGTCGATGGAAGGCAAGGCCGGGAACAAGGTGGAGCCCTGGGACATGCACCACCTGCTGGCCTTTGCCAAGATGATCATCTCCGACTCGCAGACCATGACCATAGAGGCGGCCGTGCTGGGTGTGCCTGCCTTGCGCATCAATACGTTCATTGACAAGAGCACCGTGATCGGTGAGTTGGAGCACCGCTATCGCTTGGCCTATGGTTATTATCCCGACCGTCACGAAGAGATACTGGCCACCTTGACAGAACTGCTGGCCAACAGGGGTCTGGAAAACGAATGGCAGAAGCGCAGACAGCATCTTCTGTCGGAGAAGATCGATTTTAACCGTTGGATGATCGACTACTTCGAGCATCATATTCTACAGCAATGAAGGTAATCTCCCTTGTAGGGGCTCGACCCCAGTTCGTCAAAGAGGCCGTTGTGGATCGCGCGTTCAAACAGCAGGGCATAGAGAAGGTGCTGGTGAACAGTGGCCAGCACTATGATGCGAATATGAGCGATATCTTCTTCGAGGTATTGCAGATGGAGGCACCGAAGTACAATCTGGAGGTGGGGTCTGGAAAGCACGGTGCCATGACCGCCAAGGTGATGACCGCATTCGAAGAGGTGGTAGAGCTCGAAAGACCGGATATGGTGCTGGTGTATGGAGATACCAACACCACCTTGGCAGGGGCGCTCGTGGCGTCCAAGATGAAGATACCCGTTGCTCATGTGGAGGCCGGCATCCGCATGCTGCCGCGCACCATGCCCGAAGAGATCAACCGCGTGGTGGTGGACCGCATCTCGTCCCTGCTTTTCTGCCCCAGCCAAAAGGGAGTGGAGAACCTTGCCAAGGAAGGCATCATGGACAACGTTCATTTTGTGGGCGATGTGATGTATGACCTCTTTCTGCTCATGGCTCCCCGCTTCACCTACCGCACCTTTGAATCCCTTGGTCTGAAAGAGGGACAATACCTGTTGATGACCCTGCACCGCGACTACAATGTGGACGACCCTTTGATCCTCGGCCGCATTCTCCGTGCCATGAACACCGTTGGCAACACTATGAGGGTAGTGTTTCCCATGCACCCGCGCACCGCCAAAAGGGTGCACGAATTCGGGTTCACCGATCTGCTCAGGAACATCACCGTGATTGAACCGCTCGACTACCTCGAACTCATGGGGCTCACCATGCGGTGCCACAAGGTGGTGACCGATAGCGGTGGCCTGCAGAAGGAGAGTTACTTCGCAGGCAAGCAGGCCGTGGTACTGATGCCCGACACCGGTTGGATGGAACTTGTTGATTTCGGATTCAATGCTCTGTCAAACGGAGAGGATCTTGAATCTTTGGTCGGCCTGAGCGAAGTCAGACATGCTGGTGTATACGGAGTGTATGGAGACGGGAATGCAGGAGAGGCCATAGCCCGCTTGATTGAGCAGACTTTAAGTCACCAATAGATTTCTCAACGGGAATAGATGAAAACAGTCAAACTGATGCTGACCATTGTCGGGGTGGCTCTGCGTTATACGTACAGGGTCTCCGGGGATGTCATACCCAAGTGGAAGTACGTATATTTCTTCTTTTATCAGCGCATTCTGATGTTCAACGTACACGTGCCATGGCCGTGCCATCCTACTGCTACGGTGAATAATGTGAAACGTATAAAGTGGGGGCTGGGCTCGATGCCAGGCACAGGACCAGGGCAGTACATCCAAGGCGGCAACGGCATCATCCTCTGTGACAATGTCAGTAAGGTATTCAGTTATACGCGCTCGCTTAATTCCCCGTTTCTCGAACCCAGACCTGAAGGAATAAGCGTAATAGTCTGTTACCTATGTGCTTGTTGAGAACAGTAGCCACATATGCACTGAGCGTACTGTTCATTGTTGCGTCTGTTCTCTTCTTCACAGATGTTGACGGTATCAAATTGGTTTTATCCCTTCCTCTCGGAACGGCTTTTGCGTGTCTTGCTATACTGTTGATTTCCTATGCTTTATCTGGCGTTCAATATGGGATAATCACTGATAACTGGGGATGTAGGCTCAGTCGCGGGGATATCCTACTTTTTCCGACAACCATGGGCTTCTGGAGCTTCCTTATCCCATTTCAGGGGGCGTTGTTGTTCTCCACCCTCTTCTTTAGGAGCAAGTATGGTAGGCCATTGGGCACGGGTCTTTCTTTCACGTTGTTCCTGTATGTGGTCACGGTCTCACTTACGGGTATCGCAGCATTGCTGTTCGTTCAAGCAGCGGGCAAGGGCAGTGTGGTGACCACCATGGTGCTCCTGTCATTGGTGTTGCTGCCCGTGTTGCTGCCCTTGATGCATAAGCTGTTGGTCAAGTTGGTTTCGTGGAAAAGCCTTAGAAGCGGTCTTTTGCGAAGGGTGCTGAATGCACTCCTCTCCGTGTCGGGCGCAGTGGCATCCATGATGCGCAATCCGGTGCTCATGCTCAAGGTGAGTGCCCTCAAGGTGGTAAAGACGTTGGTGGTGGGCGTGTGGTACTGGGTCATAGCGCATGGGCTGGGCCTTGAAGTGGGGTTCATGCCCCTGGTGCTGCTGAGTCTTGTGGCAGAACTTGCCCTGATCGTCAAGATCACCCCGGGCAACCTCGGGGTCAATCAACTGCTTTCGGGTGCCACCATGTCGTTCATGGACTTTGACCCCGAGTGGGGAGTGCTCATCTCACTGGTGGCCTCCGGTAGTGCATTGCTGCTTGTCTTCACGGTCGGGGTATATGGCAACCATGTCTTCATGCGCGACCACGGCATCTCTTCCATCGGGGAGATGGTGCGGAGCCTTCGGACAGGTGACACGAATACGAAGCAATGACCTGATGATGAACAGAATACCCGCTCTTTCGGCCATCATGCTGTACACCATAGGCTACTGGGTCTTCCGGTTGCCGTTCATCATCCTGACCCCCTTCGTGCGCTTTGACCCCGACTCGTTCCAGTATGCCAATGTGGCCTACCGCATGAGTCTCGGGCAGTGGCCTGACTTCGGTTTCCTCCCTCCTGTGTATCCTGTCTTTCTGAGGCTGACGGAAATGCTCGGCATGTCTGCATGGCAGGTGGTTCAGCTACAGATGCTATTGGGTTACCTGAGTGGGGCAGCACTGATATATGCCCTTTCAAAGTGGTCTGCATGGTCGGGTGTGGTAGCAGCTTTGGCTTTGTTCTGGTACAATGGCACCTTTCGCGCAATCGTCTATCAGGATGCATCCCTTCTCACTGAGTCACTGTATGTGTCTTCGCTGATGCTGCTTGTTGCTTGGCTTCTGGATGCGTTCCGTTCGGGGACACGGACCCGATGGGCTTTGTTCTCCGTTGTGCTCACAGTGCCGCTATTGCTCCGTCCTAACGGAATAGTGCTGTTGGCATGGGGGCTGTTGCCCGTGGTCATCTTGCTGGCTACAGGGCGAAAGGACAGTGTGAAATGGGCCGTGGGCCCTGCGGCTGTCATCATGCTTCTGTTCGCATCATACGGCCTTACAGTGAGCGGCAGTGCAGTCCCTTTCCGGTTGAAAATGCTGTTTGCGGGCCGGGCCAGCAAGGATGTCACTGAGGCAGAAAGAAAGACCATGCTATGGGAGGGAGCTGTTTTTGACGAGAGTATATGGTATAGGGACGGGGAAGTATTGGCCGATAGCAGCCATCAGAATTCAACGTCAATGGTGCATAAGGTGTTAATCCGTGTTCCTGAGTTTGTTGCTCAACCCCTCTCCTCGGGCGACCTGGCCTACCGTGGTCTGGTGCATGGCGGGGCGGTGGAGATGAATCAGTTGCTACCGCCTTATGCAGACAAGGACAGTGCCTACTGGCTCTCGCAGAGCGGCTATCCCATACCGCCCCCGCTGGTGCGCTACACGGTGCGGGAGTATTGGCAGCAGGGCGTGCCCGACTTCCAAGAGATGCGCTACCGGCACGAGGGTACCTTCAAGGGGGCGCTGGTCAACTACATGCTGCGGTTCTCTGGCATGATGCACAAGGCGCATGGCATGGTGACCAGCACATTGCCCTTTTTCGTGCTGGCGGCAGTCTCGTGGGGTCTGCTGCTCATTACAGGTTGGCGCAGGCACCTCAAGTTGCACATTGCACTGCTCCTGCTGGCCGCGCTGCTCTCGCTCGATGCCCTTGCCGTAATGGCCGGTGCGGGCCGCATGTTGGAACGCTATACTTTTCCTCCAGTGTTCATTGCCATGGTCATTTTTGCATTGAGTTTAGGGGGGCTTGTCAGTCAGTGTGTTGCATGGTCAGGTCGCAGACGTCAGTAATGATTCGCAGTGCAGAATTGACCCTCCGCCCCTTAGGCACAGTCGTGTCCCCATTCGGGAGCTGTTGAGATGCGGTGATGGACGGCCGTGATCCACTTGCTTAAGAGGGAAAAAGGCCCTTCTTCCGTGCGGAGGGCGGACTATCTGGTTGGTAGGGCGGGAGGGGGAAGCAGATTTCAAGACCTTGGCCTGCCAACTTCATCAAACTTCCAAACCCTGACGGAGCTCAAGCCTCGGCCCACATGCCCGGACCCCTCACCCCATCGCCCCAGCAATTTCATGAGTTGAGCCTCCGTAAGCCCTTCCAGCCGCGCTTCCAGCTTCACAGGAGGCGCCTTCCGCAACGCCAGTAGCACATGCCTCTCCGGCCCCTTCAAGCAGCCTCCTCACATTCAGCCTTAGCCGTCCTTTAAGCATTTTAGTGATTATCGGCTCATCTTCCAGCGCAACAGCCTGCGGACGGAACACACCGACCCTTGTCCATCGTTTCCCCCTCAACACGCCCCCGTTGCCGTGCGGCTGACGCGGTGCGATGCACGGCACACGTGCTGAGATGGTCGGGACAGGACGTATGCCGGTCGGGAAGCGGCATATGCCGCACGTTGCACCGCGCTAACCGACCGTCATAGGGGCGATGCCGTGCATCATAGAGGCTATGCCGTGCATCACACCATGTATGTTGACCATCATAGAGGCTGTGCCGTGCATTTTGCAACGTGTGCCGACCATCATAGAGGTTCTGCCGCACGGCACACCGTGCGCAACGGTCGGCAGAGGGCGTGTCGCGGTGCCCAGAACGCTCCTTTTTCCGGATGTCTGAAAATTATTCTAATTGAAAATCAGTGTATTAAGAAATTTTTGCAAGATGCAGATAATAAATCGGGACGCGTGGAGTTCTTATATCAGCCGCAGGCGGACCGGGCGCCTGTTGTAACAGAAGTCAAATTAAACGTAAGTACAAAGACCAGAAATCATGGAAAGATCAGTTGTAGTGGGCCTCAATGGCCGAAGTGTTCCCGATGTGATCGTTCGCACGGAAACAGTACTCAAGAGTATGGAGATGAACCCTGCGTTCCCGAGTCCGATACCGGACCTGCAGACCTATCGCACGGCCGTGGCGAACCTGAAGAATGCACAGTTGCAGGTGACCCAGGTGGGCGGCAAGAACAACACCACGCTGCGCAATGCTGCGCTGAAGGTGGTGAAGGAGCTGAGCGGTCAACTGGTGGCCTATGTGAACCTGACGGCCGCAGGCGATGAGGCGAAGCTGGTGAGCAGCGGATTCCCGTTGCGCAAGCTGCCCAGCCCCG
Organism: uncultured Chryseobacterium sp.; assembly: GCA_964488095.1. Lineage (GTDB taxonomy): Bacteria > Bacteroidota > Bacteroidia > UBA10329 > UBA10329 > UBA10329. The sequence continues at coordinate 10,831 of CAZATP010000019.1, read as the reverse complement.
TGGGCAAGCAGCCGGCCCTCGCCAATTGCAAGGCGACCACGCAGAATCTCAACGTGGGCGAGGTGAGGTTCTATCATGATGGCAACCCGAAGTGCAAGGTGTACAGGTATCAGTATCGCGAGGTGCTGGACACGGGCGAGCCCGGGCCATGGATGGATGTGGAGTCCAGCACCAACCGTTACTACCTCTTCACCGGGCTCACGAGCGGCAGGCTCTATCAGTTCAGGGTGGCGGTGGTGTCCACGGCCGGCCTGGGCACTTGGAGCGACCCGGTGGGCATACGCCCGCAGTAGGGCAGGGCAGGGCAGGGCAGGGGCCCGCTTCCGTGATGGTCACGGGGGCGGGCCGCTGTGTGCAGGGCCTGACGCAAAACAGGTGAAGATTGCATTTGCGCTCAGGCGTGCGAGGCATGGCACCCGGAGCACACCTGCCGTGATGCATCGGTTCCTCCATTTTCACATGATCGCGTTCCTTGAACGCAGAAGGTCCGCATGCCCTTGAACTCGCTGGACTTCGCCATCTTCCTGCCGATAATGTTCGCACCCTGTCGCAACTGAAGGCGTACGAAAGCTGCTGGCTTATTTTATCACATATTTCGGCCTACAAATCGGACTACAATGTTGATTATGCTCCCAATGGTCGGCTTCGTTCTGCAGACCCTCGTGCTCCGGTTGCTCTGGACGCGGATAAGTCATCGTGAGGTCATTGTTCGCTCCGTGCTGCTTATGGGCGTGGTGACCGTTCTCTTCACCGAACTGTTGAGTCTTCTCACTGCACTGCAAAGCACCGGGGTGGGTATCGCATGGTCATTGCATGCTGCGATCTGCTTGGCGGTGCTCCTTAGAAAAGGGAATGCCGCAACAGAAATCCTCGGTAGGCTCAGGTCACGTATCTCAGATATGCGCAGACAGGCCGATAGGTCGACCGGACTGATTGCTCTTGCGTGTATCGCCCAGGTCTTGATCATTGCCGTGCAGGCTGTGGTCTATCCTCCGAATAATTTTGATTCGCTCACCTATCACCTCAGCAGAACTGTGCATTGGATCTCACACGGATCTGTGGAGCACTTTGCCACACACATATTCAGACAGCTCTATCAGCCACCGTTTGCGGAATATGTGATCACCCACGGCATCATCCTCTCTAGGGGTGATATGTTCTCCAACCTGGTCCAGTTGGCCTTCCTCTTGTTCTCTGTACTGGTAGTATCAGAGATGATGGGCTCCTTTGGGGGCCGTGTGCGATCTATTGTGGTGCCCATGGCCCTGTTGCTTACAATGCCCATGGCCGTACTTCAGGCATCAAGCACGCAGAATGACATTGTGGCCGGATTCTTCATACTCTGTGCTGTGCACTATGTGAAGCGCATACTGGAGCAATCCTCGCTCATGGACCATGTGTTTCTTGGGATGGCAGTAGGACTGGCGCTATTGACCAAGGGAACGGCCTACATCTTTCTTGCGCCCATAGGCCTTTATCTGATGGTGGAGAGTACGCGCAAGGCATTCAAAGAAGGTGACCGTGTGCGTTATCTGAAGTCGAATCTTTCTGTTCTGGTGCTGATTCTGGTGGTGAATGCGGGGCATTTTGGGCGGAACATCTCGCTGACCGGTCATCCATTGGGAATTGACAGAGCGGAATCCGCACTTTATTCCAACACCTCACTGGATGCTAAGCTTTGGACTTTGAACATCGTGAAGAATGTGGCGCTGCACTTAGGTCCCGGACCGCTTGGGCACTACAGGGATGTCATTGTTTACAAGCTTCATCTTCTATTGGGCGCTGACCCCGATGAACAATGGATGAACTTCAATGGCGAAAGGTATTTCGGCAGGAGCGAATGGTTCAATCATGAGGATTTCGCACCCAACACGGCCCACTTGATCCTCCTGCTCGTCTCTGTTCCGTTTCTATTGTTTGGAAAATGGGGCGATGCTGCCGAGCAGAGGTCAGGCATCAAGCTGCTGGTGCTGGTTGTGCTGCAACTTCTCCTTTTCACGGCCTATCTCAAGTGGCAGCCATGGCATTCGCGGTTGCACCTGCCCATTTTCTTCCTGGTCACAGCTATTCTGTCATCAGTGATATTGAACAGCAGACCCTTTTATCGGGTGTTCCTTTTCGCTCTTCCACTGGTGTTCGTTTATGCTTTTGCCGTCAGTTCCATGAACCGGATACGGCCATTGGTCAGTAGTGAAATGACTGCTGATGTGCGCGTTTCAAGCGATAGGTTTGAAAAGTACTTTGCCAACATGCCTCATCTTCACCCTGAGTATAAGGTCATTGCAGAGATGCTGGCAGAGATGAAATGTGTCCGGGTCGGTATCATGATGGGTCTGGATACGTGGGAGTATCCGCTTTACAAATTCAACGACAGTGTATGCGTAAGACCTGTTCATGTTCAAGTCAGTAATGTATCAGGTACGCTCCAGGAAAGTGAACCTGTCGATGCCATCGTGATCGCGGGGTCTGTTCGCCAATTGAGCGGGGACTATGCGAACTATATCAATCGGACTGAGGGGCATAGGCATATCATGCTCTTTACGAGGGTCAGATGAACACGGAACCGCTGCGTTTGTGGAAACATGCCCATGACCGGGCAGACAACTGATGCAGGCAGAACTGGTGCGGAATGGGTAAAAGGATAGGAATCGAGCATTGCATCGCCTGACTCCAGCTCTTTGGTATCGACTTGTGAGAGGGTGTCTCCAGCATGGCAGGTGATGCTGTTGGAAGAGGCGGTCCTGCGGCAGGCTTTTCTGTGCACGGGCTTTTGCAACACCTGACATCAGTTACATTTGCACATACGGCACCCGAGGCACAGAATGACATGGAAGCACGGAACAATGACGGTAGGCCGGCCATCACAGTTTTCTTCCCTGTCTATAACGATGAGCGCACCGTTGAGCGCCTCACACTCAAGGCCCTTGAGGTGCTGCGGGATGTGGCCTCCGAATATGAGGTGATCATTGTGAACGATGGCAGCCCGGACCGTTCGGGCGAGATAGCCGACCGCTTGGCACAGGAGCATCCGCAGGTGCGGGCCATTCATCACAAGACCAACAAAGGCTACGGGGCAGCCATACGCACAGGATTCGAGGCCGCGAGGTATGAGCTGGTGTGCCAGACGGACGGGGATTTCGAATACGACATCCAGGACCTGCGCAAGCTGGTGCGGCTGCACACGTTCTATGACCTCATCATCACCTTCCGTTATGTGAAGCTCTATTCCAATTGGCGCATCTTCGTGTCGGCCATCTACAATATGCTGTGCCGACTGTTGTTCCGTTCACATTTCAGGGACATCAGCACCGGCCTGCGATTGGTGAGAAAGAGCGTTTATGATGAACTGACGATCATCTCCACCAGTCCGTTCATCGGTGCAGAGATCGCCTTCCGCACCATGCTCAAAGGATACCGCGTGGGAGAGATGGGCATCCAGACCTTCCCAAGGGAGTTCGGGAGCGGGGCGTCCACCTCCTGGAAAGGGATCTTTTCCACCATCCGCGACATGCGGAGGGTCCATGCCCACATCTTCTCCCCCGGTTACGAACTTCCGCACGACAGGTCGCGATGATCAGCTTCAGCATAGCATGAAGGGGTATTATGTTGAACGTGGAACAAGTGCGCTGTTGGCACTGGCCGTGGCCGTGGTGCTCGTATACCGCCTGACCATTGCCTTCAGTTATGCTCCCGAACTGGAGAACGGTGAGACCAACAACATCTGGAATGCGCTGAAAGTGAGCCGGGGCCTGCCCCTCTACACCGACCCTGAGGCCATGCCCGTGGAGATCTTTCAATACACTCCGCTGTCGCAGCTCCCCATCATTATTGCAGCGCAGGTTCTTGAGGAGGGCAACCCCGAGCGGGTCCATTGGATCACGGTGGTGGGGCGGATGACCTGCTTGCTGTTCAATCTGATAACGGTAGTGCTCCTCTACCTGTCGTGCAGAATGATGCTGCCCGCCTCACGTTGGGCAGTGGCCATCGGTTGCCTCCTGTCGTTCGCCACCCTCACGCATCTGTCGTTCACGGTGAGACCCGATGCCATGGCCCTGATGCTGATGATGAGCGGATTCTACCTCTTCAACAGATACTATGTTTCTGGGAAGATGGGCCACCTGTTACTTTCAGGGGTGGTGCTGGCCGTGGCGTTCTTTGCCAAGCAGGACGCCATGGTGGTGATCGCACCGCTATCCCTGCTGTTGCTGCTGCAGCGTAAGTGGAAACATCTGATCGCCTACGATGTGGTGTTCCTGCTGTCGCTAGCAGGGTTGCTGTCGGTCGGGCATATGGTGCTGGGCGAACACTTTCTGCGCTCGGTGGTCATGGGGGTTCAGAATCCGCCATCGCTGCATTGGGCACTGTATGCGTTTGCGCGATTGTTCACTTTCTACGGTGTGCAGTTCATTTTGGGCGTTGCCTTCATGCTGTGGACGCTGAAGCGATTCCGCACACGTGCAGAAGTTGCGCCACTGGCCATGGCCGCCCTGTTCTATCTGTTCTTCGGCTTTGTCACCTCCTTCAAAACGGGGGCAGGCATGAGTTATTACACCCCTTTCCTGATGTTTGTCAATGTACTAACGGTGGTGGGAGTAAGTGATCGGCTGCGAAGAAGGTCAGTGGCCGGTCATAGGCAGCTGGTAATACTAGGAGTACTGGTCATATCCGGTATCTTCCTTTTCCGGCAGGCCTATCATTACACCTCTCCCTTTCTGAACCATACGGTGACGAAAGCGGTCTACATGGAGCGATGGGAGCAGATAGGCAAGCTGAAAGATGAACTGGGGGTAAGGCCCACGGACCGGATCTTTGCCCCCGACCCGTTGACGCGCCTGCTGCTCGCGTCCAACAGTGTGATGCCGAACATGGAGTTCTATGGGATTTCCCCTTTTGACTATGATTGGTTGAGTGAAGAGGTGCCCAAGCCGGTCGAGTTCGTTGTCATGCTGCCCAAGGATGTCAAGTCAGTGAAGATGATGATGGACATTCTGGAGGCCAACAGATCGCACTATGCTCCCATCCCTATCGATTCTGATTATACGGTGCTGGCAAGAACGGACTGGTCTGAGGCTACAGGCCCCGATTGATAGCTGTTGGTCGAGTGCTGCGTGAACAGCGGAACGACCGTTGCACCGCAGCAAGTGAATACTTTCAAATGCCTTTGACTTAGGCTTACTTTTGCACGACTATCAGCAACCACATGCGCCTCCGGCTCTTATTTGCCCTGTTTGCAATGGTGATGCTCTCATCGTGCGATAAGTACCTCAACCGCAATATGATGCTGCGAACCTACGAGGGCTATCCCTATGCACAGTTTGACGACACGGCCGAGCGGGAATACAGACTGGCGCCCAACGACATGCTGGTGGTGCGGGTCTTCGCCAATGACGGTTTCGACATGGTGAACCTGGGTGGGGGAGAGATGGGCGGAGGTCAGTTCGGCAACGCGAGTCAGTTCGGTGGAGTGGGGCAGGCAGGCAATGCAGGACAGATGGGCGGCATGGGGCAACAGAGTGGTCAGCGGGTTGGCATGGCTGGTCAGCGGGGCGGCCTTGGAGGCGCAGCGCTGGTGCTGCGCGTGGAGTTCGATGGCTTCGTGAAGCTGCCCGTGGCCGGTAGGGTGTATGTGGAAGGACTCACCGCCCGGCAGGCCGAGATGATCATGGAGGACTATTATGCCGAGTTCATTAACAAACCCTTTGTGCTGGTGGACATCTCGGACAAGCGCATCTTCCTGTTCATGGGCGCCAACACCAGCGTGATTCCCCTGGTGCGCGACAACATCACCCTGTTTGAGGTACTTGCATCCGCAGGCGGCATTCCCGATGAGGGCAAGGCCGACCGCATCAAGCTCATCCGGGGCGACCTACGCAACCCCGAGGTGCACCTCATCGACCTCTCTACCCTCAAAGGGGTGCAGAATGCCAATCTGGTGATGCAGGCCAACGACATCGTCTATGTGGAGGTGCGGAAACGCTACATACAGCGGAGCATGGAGGAATTGGCACCGTTCATCAGCCTCATTTCCTTTGCCGTGACCACGCCACTGACTCTGGTGGCACTCTTCGCGCGATAGTGGAAATGGCCATGGCCCGATAGTTGCTGCACGATACCATCGGTGTCCCTATTCAAAGCACTGACAGAAGCAGCATCGCCATGATTATACTTCTTTCTTTGTTCTCAGGTCTGCTTTGCATGCTGCCGCATCTGGGCTTGGCCCATGCGGTTACCGTGACAGCTCCCGGTCCATGGGTAGAGCAGGGGCAGGATGAGCGGGAGCTGCTGTTGGAGCAGTTGCGCGAGCTCCGTTTTGTGGAGACCCAGCTGGCCGACTCATCGCTCACCCTCTTCAGTATCACTGGGTTGGTCACGGCCTCCGAGGCGCTCAGCGAACTGGTACCCCTGCTCAGTGAGCTCCGCGCGCTCATCCTGCAGCGGGAATATGCGCTCTACAGTGTCACGGCCCACAGTCCGGAGGTGGCCCGGTTGGACTATTCCATCGCCATGCAGCGCAGGATAGTGCTGGAGGCCCTGGGCAGTGTGCGTGGCAGCCTATGCAGCCGGCTGCGGGCGCTGAATAGGATGCAGGCGGCCCGACAGGGCACTGCGGTGACCGGTGCGGAAAGCAAGGACTGCCAATGAGCACTTGGACAGGACTGCAACGGATGAAGGCCGCACACGGGCACCACGTGGCATTTGACGCGCACAGCGCGCCTGTCAGCATTGCAAAATGTTGCGAGGATGGGCGCATCGCATCGGTCGCAATACCTTATCATTGCTGACGTGAAGCCGCGCAGGAAGATACCCACCATCAATGATGACGTTGACATCGGGCTATTGCTACGAATGGCGTGGCAGAGTATGCTCTGGGTGCTGGTCTTCTTCGCCATAGCGCTTATCAGCGCCCTGCTCTATCTGCGTTTCACGGCCAATGTGTACGAGACCTCGGCCATGGTGCAGGTGGGACATGATGCGCAGGCCCACAACCTGCTGGGTATGGGCACATCGCTTTATGACCGCAACCTTTCGAGCGAGATCGAACTGATGCGTTCTCCCATCTACCTGGGCCGTTCGTTGGAGAAACTGCCGCTACAGGTGAGCTACTTCCTAAAAGGCAACGTGCTCAGCGAGGAGCTTTACCTCTCCTCGCCCTTCACCGTGGGCCAGGTGGTAACTGATGCGGCCATCCAAGGCGTTCCCATCACCCTCGATTTCCGTGATGATTTCCGGGTGTATTACGAGTACACGGTGGACGGGCAGGTGCACGGTGCGGAGATTTCCCTGCTTGACAGCATTGTAACTCCCCACATGCGGATGCGTGTGTCGGTGAAGGACTATGCTTCCATCATTTCCCAACAGATGGAGCATGGCAACGGCTATTACATCACCATCAACAGTAATGAGGATGTGCTCCGGAGATACTCTGCAGAGCTCAGGATAGGCGTGGAGAGTGCCGAGGCCCAGACCGTGCTCATCACCCTGAGGGATGGCAATGCGAAGAAGGCAGCAGACATCGTGAACGTGGTGGCGCAGGACTTCATCCTCAACGATGAGGAGCGCAAGCGCGAGTCGGCCAACAGCGTTCTGGAATTCATTGACGACCAGCTGGCCAAGGTTTACGACCGCCTGTATGACCTGGAGAACGACCTCCAGGGATACGGACAGACGGAGAATGCACAGCCCGGAGACCTGAAGTCCATGCTGCTGCCCGACCCCATGAGCCGCTCCATGCAGTTGGAGGAGGACATCCTGAAACTGGACCTTGAACTGGAGATACTGGACCGTGTGGAGCGCGATGTGGTCAACAATCCCGACCTGAACGTGTACCGCCTTTTTGCCTTCCTCGCGGCCACGGCCGAGGCGAAGAACAGCCTCTCCAACGTACTCAATCAGTTGCAAAACCTGCTGCTGCAGCGCGAACAGCTATTGTTCACCGTGACCACGAGCAACGCCTCCGTACAACGGCTGGACTATCAGATCGGTATCCAGAAACGACTGCTTGTGGAGAGCATCGCCTCTGTGCGCGAGAACCTCAAGGGCAGGAAGAGCAGTCTGGAGGCCCGCAAGCGCTCCTATGATAGCGGTTCGGGCGTGAACGGCCGGCCCGGTGATCCGCCTGTGGGCGATCAGCGAGAGTTCATGCGACTGAGCCGTATCTATCAGGTGAATGAGAGCTTCTACAACACCTTGGTGGACAAGAAGGCCACCTTCTCGGTGCAGAAGGCCAGTTACATCTCGGGCAACAAGGTGCTTCAGAACGCCCGCGTACCTTCCACACCTATTTTCCCCGACAGGAAGATGGCCGTGCTCTTCAGTCTGGCTTTGGCTCTCATTGCCAGCTTGGCGCTCATCATCTCCAAATACCTGTTCTATAACACGGTGAACAAGGCCAGTGACATCACCCGTTACGTGGATGTATCGGTGATCGGGGTGGTGCCCCGATACAAGAAGGATATCCCCAACTCGCAGCTCTTGGTTGACAAGAATCCGAAATCGATGATCTCAGAGGCTTTCAGGGCCGTCCGGGCCAATCTTGAGTTCATTTCGGCCCAGAACGAGCCCAAGGTGATGGCTGTGACTTCGACCATATCCGGAGAGGGGAAGACTTTCGTGGCCATCAACCTCGGGGGCATCGTGGCCATGTCGGGCAAGAGGGTCGTTGTGCTCGACCTTGATATGCGCAAACCCAAGATTCACGTGGGTTTTGATGTGGACAACGATCACGGTATGAGCACGGTGCTCATAGGCAAGGACTCCATTCACGATGTCATCCGCCCCAGTGTGATCGAGAATCTGGACTTCGTCACCGCAGGACCCATTCCGCCCAACCCCTCCGAGCTCATCATCGGCTACCGCATGGATGAGGCCATCGATGAGCTCAAGAAGACCTATGACCTCATCATCATCGACAACCCACCTGCGGGCATTGTGACGGACGGCATCCGCAATATGCAGCGGGCCGATTATCCCATCTATGTGGTGAGGGCAGGTTATTCCAAGAAGCCCTTCCTGGAAAGTCTCATCAAGCTGCGCGAGGAGAGCAACCTGTCCAAACTCACCGTGATCCTGAACGGCATGGAGTCCATGGGCTCGGCCTACGGCTATGGTTACGGGTATGGCTATGGTTACGGGTATGGCTATGGTTACGGATATGGCTATGGTTATTATGAGGAGGATGTGGAGAAGGGCGGTTGGAAATGGATGAACAGATTGTTGAAAGGCAGATACGAGTGATATGACCTTGGAAGAGACCGGTTTTGAAGGACTGATAATCATCAGACCACGGGTGTTTGAGGATGGCAGAGGCTATTTCTTCGAGACCTACAACAAGCAAGCGTACGACCGCGCAGGCCTCTGTCTGGACATCGTGCAGTCCAACCTTTCCAAATCTGAAAGGGACGTGGTGCGGGGACTGCACTATCAGAACCCGCCTTATGCGCAGGGCAAACTGGTGCGGGTGATCCGTGGGCGTGCATTGGATGTGGTGGTGGATATCCGAAAGGGTTCGCGCACCTACGGGGAGCACTTGATCCTCGAACTCTCAGAGGAGAACAAGTTGGCCCTCTGGGTGCCCCCCGGATTTGCACATGGTTTCCGCACGCTGGAAGACGATACCCTGTTCTTCTATGATTGTACAGGCACCTACAACAAGGCCGCAGAAGGCAACATTCTCTGGAACGACCCGGAATTGGGCATCGATTGGGGGGTCGAGTCACCCACCCTGTCCGAGCGCGATGCAAATGCGCCAACTTTTGCTTCCTGCAATAGTCTGTTCTAAGACTACGTGTTTTGCGTAATAAAGCGTTCTTCGCAGACCTCTATGCTGCCCCTCAAAACTGAGCATTTGCCGTTCATCTACGCCCTGTTCACAGGCTGCGCGTTGCTTTTCTCGTTCCTCATCAATGGTCTCATGCTGAAGCTCACGAGGACACTCGGAGTGAAAAATCAGCCCGGTGACATGGTGCGTTGGAGCGCCACCACCAAGCCTGCGGTGGGCGGCATCTCCTTCTACATCCTCTTTCTGTTCGCCATCGCATGCTATTCCATCCTTTTCGGTGCGGTGGATTACATCAACGATATTGTTCAGTTCCTGGGCGTGATGGCGGCCTGTTCGCTCGGTTTCGTGGTCGGTCTGGCTGATGATGCCTACAACACCAAGCCATTCCTCAAGTTCTCAGCGCAGTTCAGCAGCGGCATCATCCTCATTTCCACGGGCACGGTGATCAACATCAGTGGCATCCCGGCATTCGACATGTTCCTCACCATGTTCTGGGTGGTGGGTCTGATGAATTCCATCAACATGCTCGATAACATGGATGGCATCACCGCATCCGTGTCGGTTTCCATCATTTTAGGCGGTCTTTACATGATGCTCTCCCGTGGAGAGGCCCATAGCATCTATTTCATCACCCTACTCGGAGTGCTGGCCGGGCTTCTGGGTTTTCTCTATTTCAACTGGAACCCTTCAAAGATGTACATGGGCGACACGGGTAGCCAATTCCTCGGTGTGTTCCTTGCCGTGGTGGGCATTCATTACCTGTGGAACGGACACGCAGGCCTTGAGTTCCGCATCCAGACCAAGCAGTTCATCGTTGCGTTGCTCATCTTCATCGTGCCGATCATCGATACCACCACCGTGACCATCAACAGGTTGTTGAAGGGCAAGTCACCATTCGTGGGCGGACGCGACCATACCACCCACCACCTTTCCTATCTCGGACTGTCAGACCGCCAAGTGGCCTACGTTTTCCTTGGACTATCCTTGGTCTCTGTGGCGCTGCTCATCATCATCGACAGGGTCATTGCGGAATCATGGCACTATCATCACTTC
>CAZATP010000018.1:64341-65560 GCA_964488095.1 uncultured Chryseobacterium sp. | reverse complement strand
ACCTCTGTTGCCTTTGCACAGGAGGATGTGGACATGAACATCAACATGGGCGGCATGGGCATCGACATGAACGTCAATGTGCGCACCACCACTACCACCACCACAGGCACCTACACCCAGCAACCTGTTCAGCAACAGGCGGCTCAGCACTATGTGATGCCCGGCTACAATGGCCCCATCGGTTGTCCTTGGCCAATAGACCAGGCGCAATTTGCAGGGATCAAGCAGTCGGTGGCCAGCAAGACTTGGGATGAGAGCCGTGTCACCATCGCCAAGCAGGTGATCGGTTCCAACTGCCTGCTCTCCTCTCAGGTGCGCGACCTGATGATGGTGATGGAATGGGAGGAATCGCGCCTCGACATCGCCAAGTTCGCCTACGGATTCACCTACGACATCGGCAACTACTACAAGTTGAACGATGCCTTCGAATGGGAACAGAGCATTCAGGACCTGAACGCCCACATCAACAGAAGATAGGACATTAGACACGTTCTTCGGACGGTGCAGTCGCCTTTGCGGTGATTGCACCGTTTTTTTCGTTCCGCACACACTAAATTTGCCCTCCTTGCGTTCGGTAGGAGTGCTCATAACCGTGGCCAGTGAGGCGGATAATCTGGATTGTTGTTGCCATTGCCATCGCAGGTGCCGCCATTGGTGGATATCTGTGGTTGAACCGCGAGGTCGAACGTCCCGCGCATCCGTTGGAGGCCGTTGCTGCCGATGCCCATCTCATCTTTGAGTTTCACAGTCTCAGCGGTGCTGTGATGCCGCTGGCCGAGACCGAGTATGGGCAAGGATTGCTGGAGAACGGCACGATCGGTCCTCCGTGGCAGCGCGCAGCCCTGCTCGATTCCCTTTTCCGTGCAAGCGGGATGCTCTCCACGGTGATTGGTTTTCATTGGATGCCATCGGATTCTTCAGGACTGGTAACGGTGATGAAGGCCATTGGCGAGGTCGGCAGCGAAGACCTTCGCTTGGAATTGTCCATGCTGAAGGGCATTAGCCCGATCGCTGCGGAATCCGCCCCGTTCTTTCATCATGATGCCACCGACCTGTATTTCGCAGTGACCAACAGCCTGGTGATTGCAGGCGGGAACGTGGCCTCCGTCCAGCATTCCGTTGCTGTGCTCGCCTCCGGTGTATCTGCTTTTCAGGATTCCCGCTTGGAGAAAGTGAGGTCTTCCGCAGGCAAGAATGTGCAGATGAACATCTACGCCCG
>CAZATP010000018.1:0-64241 GCA_964488095.1 uncultured Chryseobacterium sp. | reverse complement strand
GCAAGAAGGCCGATATGGACTCGATGGATGCACGGGTCGGATTGAAGGTGAGCGATCACTTCATTCCATGGATGGCCGGGCAGTTCGGTGTGTGCAGGCTGCCCCTGCGAGGGCAGGGAACCAAGGAGTTCGTAGTGATGATGGCATCGTCCGCGGAGTTGACGGACCAGTTGCTGCACAGCCTGGCCAGTGCTGCAGGGTCGGACAGTGCAGAGGTGCGTCCACTCCCTTTGAAACATGTGTTGAACCTGCTTCTTGGAGACGCAGTACCGCGTTTTGAGGAGCTGTACTTCAGCCGTCACAACGATTTCGTGGTCTTCGGCCCTACGGCCGAGGCCGTGAGCCTGTATGTGCATCAATTGCGCGCAGACCGGACCCTTGCCTCAGACGTGGCTTTCGCATCGTTCAGCGAGCAGTTCAGCTCCTCCTATAACGTGTTCAGCTATCAGTTCCTCCCCGCAGAGACGGAGTACTTGGAAAGTCGGTCATCTGCTTCGGGCCGCAAGGTATTGGATGACCTGAAAGACATGTTCACGGATTTCCCTGTGTTCGGGGTCCAATTCAGCAATGCAGGCGGTTCGCTCTATGCCAACATGCACTGGCGCTATGCTCCCGACTGGACGAAAGGCCCCTTGAATGAGGCAGTGGCCAGCATGGATGCCCCGATCAATGGACGGCCCTGGCTGGTGCGCAATCACCTTTCCGGGGAGCCGGAAGTATTGGCCCAGGACATCAACAACATGCTCTATCTCTTCAACAGGAGTGGGCAGGAGCTCTTCAGAAAGCAGCTTTCGGAGGCGATCGTTGGCGAGGTGATGCAGATTGACCGTTACAAGAATGGCAACCTTCAATATGTGCTCGGTACCAAGAACTTCATTCATCAGCTGGACCGGAACGGGAAGGATGTGGAAGGATTCCCCTTGGAACTCGAATCGCCTGCTAGTGCCGCGATGACCGTGGTGGAATATGACAGCAAGCGCGATTATCGGTTACTGGTCGCTTGCCAGAACAACCGCGTTTACAATTTCGGGGCCGATGGCAAGAAGGTCAAAGGTTGGAAGTTGGAGAAGCTGTCCAAGCCTGCGGTCTCCCCCTTCGCCCATCTTTCCATGGACAGAAAGGACTATCTGGTGCTCTGCGAGTCCAGCGGAAAGGTCCATCTGCTGGATAGGACGGGCGCAGGCCGAGCATCAGTGAAAGAAACGGTGAAGCCATCACGCGACATGCGGTTTCAGCCGTTTGAATCCAAGAAGAAGGCCGATGCCGGATTCTATGCCACGGACGAGGATGGCACCGTGGTGCATCTGCAGCTGAACGGTACTGTGCGCAAGCTCAACTTAGGGAAGTTCACCTCCGAACATCGCTTCCTTGCCTTGGATATGGATGGGGATGGAGAACCTGAATTCGCATTCGTGGACCTCAATATGGTCAAGGTCTTCGACAAGGCGAAGAAGCTGATGTTTGAAAGACGCCTCTCTCCCGGTGCCATCGGTCCTTTTGCCATTGACGCTGGAAAAACAGGTCAGTTCATCGGTGTGGCACTGCCCGAGGAAAGTCAGGTGATGGCCTTGGAAGCAAAAGGTGAAATGGTTGAAGGGTTCCCTGTGGCAGGAGACACGCAGTTCGATTACGTGGCCCTTCCGAGTGGTGAGCGCATCTTAACCTCAGGAATTGCCGGAGGTCTGATGATCCGCACTTTGGAGTAGGGTTGAAAAGGGTACATTCGCCCCGACCTCAACGTCTCCACCATGAAATCTCACCTCCGTTTTGTGCCGTTGGCCGCCTTGGCCAGTGTGGTGCTCGCCATCCCTGCCTGCACCGAGGATTACTTCGATATGGACCGAATGGAAGACCAGGTGTTCGAATGGAACCCTGATCTGGCCTTCCCGTTGGTATTCTCCTCCCTCACCGCATCCGACATCATCACGGAGGACGAGGAGAACTATTATCTGTATGACAGCGACAACTTCATCACGTTGGTGAAGACGGTCACCGTATTCTCGGAAACGCTGAACGGATTCCTTGGCATCACGTCCCCTCAGGGCTTGGGCACGGATATCGCCCTGAACGCGGGGGAAATCGCCCAATTCACGGGCACCGGACAGATACAGAAGACCGTGAATGCCCCATATGCGCTCTCCTTCAACAATTCGAACGGAGCACAATTGCAGCAGGCCATCATCCATAGTGGCGTCATGACCATAACAGTGAACAGTGATTTCCAGCACAGCGGAACATTGTTGGTGTCGATGCCAGAGATGCGGTTGAACGGGGTACCATTCTCCCAGAGCTATCCGATCAACTATCAAGGCTTTCCGTTTCAACAGACCTTTCAAGCAGACCTCACCGGCTATGTGATGACACTCAACGCTGGTGGAGGGAACAATGCTGTCCCCATCATTTACACCATGCAGCTTCAGAACGGTGGAGGCGCAACACCGACCACATTCGACAACCTGAGCATCGACCATAGTTTCACCACCTTGGAATTCGAGTATGCCGATGGTTATTTCGGGCAGTTCGACCTCGATGTGCCCGCAGGCATAGCCAACAATGACCTTTTGGACAATGGTGCCCTATATTTCGAGGACCCACGCCTGAAATTCATCATCAGCAATCGCATCGGTGCGTCCATGCGCCTGACACTGAATTATCTCTACGGAGAGGGCGAGGCAGGCCAGTTGCCGTTCGTGAACACGGGGGTGATGCCCTCCACGTTCACCATCGGTGCTGCTCCATCGAATGGCGATTCAACGGTGACTACGTACGCATTCAACAGGACGAACAGCAACATCAACACGCTGGTCAACGGTCAGTACAATAACCTGCACCACGACTTGGATGCCACGGTGAATCCCAATGGACAATCGTTCAACTTCGCTTCACGCAACAGCACTGTGCGTGTGACGGCCGAGGCGGAACTTCCGTTCTGGGGCAAGTCCAATCACTACATCTTCGAGGACACGCTGGAGAATCCATTGGGTGAATTGGGCGACATCAGCAACAACATTGAGCGTGGTCTGATGCGCATCAATACCCTGAATGGCTTCCCGATGGACGGCATTCTCAAACTGTATCTGATGGACAGTCTCTACACGGTGGTGGACTCGTTGCTCGCCAATGGGGAATACACCATCCGTTCGGGACCTGTGAATAGTGATGGGCGTGTCATCTCACCGGTCAACACCAACAACGACATCCCAATAGACACGACAAGGGTGAACACCTTGTTCGGTGCCAAATATCTCATCGTCCATGCAGACCTGACATCGACCAACAATGCGGCCGAGAACATCCGCATCTATGGGGACGACAGGTTACAGGTGCGCATAGGGCTGCAAGTGAAGCTGAAGGCCAGTCCAAACGACCTATAGGTAGCCGGAGCATTCATCTTCAGCACATTCCATCACCATGAGAAGACATTTACCCCTCCTGATCATTGTCCTGCTGACCATAGGCCTTCAGCAGGCACGGGCGCAGTATGATTTCACCATACAGGGCATGAACATCGTGCCGCAGCGCAACTACGTGAACCCGGCCTACATCCCTGACAGTAAGTGGCATTTGGGTCTGCCCATGCTGTCGAGTAACCACATAGCAGGTGGTTTCAGCGGTTTTGCCTACTCAGATCTTGTGCGCAAACGTGGCGACTCGTTGTACCTCGATTTCGGGAATGCTATAGATAAGATGGGCAACACCGGTTACCTGAGTGTCAATGCCAATTTCGACCTGCTCTCGTTCAGCTTCAAGTTCGGCAAGGAGAAGAATAACTTCATCTATGTGAATGTGACGGAGCGCATTATGGCGCGCTACACGTTGCCGAAGAACCTTCCCGAGTTCGTTTGGCGCGGAAACGCGGCCTTCCTTGGCCAAGAGGTCGATTTCACGAGACTGAATGCCGATGCATCACACTTCCGCGAATATGGCATCACCTATGCCCGAACGCTATTGAAGAAGAAGCTCAACGTGGGCCTGTCGGTCAAGTATCTCTATGGCATGGAGAATGTGTCCACCGATGTGAACCGCATATCGGTCTTCACAGACGAGAATTCGTTTGACATCACCGCGAGGTCAGATTTCAGGATCAATTCAACAGGTGCTTTCGGGGACGATTTCGAGACCATTCCGAACGATGTGACCGGATACATATTCCAGCGGAACAATCACGGTTTCGCTTTCAATGTGGGGGCACAGTACAAGATCAATGAGAAATGGGAAGTGGCCGCAAGCGGCCTGGACCTCGGCATGATCTTCTGGAACGACAACCCCATCAACTACGTGATGGACGATGCCGATTTCACCTATCAGGGTCTGGACATCGCTCAGTTCCTCGCACAGGACAGCACCAACTATCTGGAGAATTTCCTGGACTCCATCGTGAACACCTTCGACATCACCGAGACGAACAACAGTTACTCGACCTCGCTGCCCTCTCGGATCTACGTGAGTGGTGCCTACAACATCAACAAGAACAACCGTGTCGCTCTCGATTTCTACGGAGAGGTGTTCAAGGGGCATTTTGAGCCTGCGGTCAATATCAGCTACACCAAACGGTTCGGAAAGATTTTTGCGCTCAGCGGCAGCTATATGTACAACAACCAGAGCTGGGCCAATCTCGGTGCGGGATTCGCGCTCACGCTGGGCCCGTTGCAATGGTATCTGACGATGGACAACATCCTTGCGCCCATCATCCCGCAGCATGTGCAGAA
The DNA here is from genome assembly GCA_964488095.1 of uncultured Chryseobacterium sp. GTDB lineage: Bacteria > Bacteroidota > Bacteroidia > UBA10329 > UBA10329 > UBA10329. Next base: position 59,532 of record CAZATP010000018.1, on the reverse strand, counting down.
TTTCCATTTCCATAGCGGACTCAACATGGTGTTCGGATACAAGGACAAGAAGCCGGAGGTGAGTGACCGTGATGCGGACGGAGTTCCAGACACGGACGACCGCTGTCCGGACGAATACGGTCTCAAGATATTCAACGGATGCCCCGACCGCGATTGGGACGGCATCCCCGATGTGGATGACAACTGTCCGGATGTGGTCGGTCCTGTGGAGAACAAAGGCTGCCCCTACGGTGACCGCGATGGCGATACCGTCTCTGATGACAAGGATGATTGCCCCGATGAGGCCGGGGACCCGGAAAACAAGGGCTGTCCGTGGGGCGACCGCGATGGCGATGGCGTGACGGACAACGTGGATGAATGTCCCGATGAACCCGGGGCCACTGACAACAAAGGCTGTCCGTGGGGCGACCGCGATGGTGACGGAGTCTTGGACAACGTGGACAAATGCCCCGAGGTGCCCGGACCGGTGGACAACGAGGGCTGCCCCTATGGCGACCGCGATGGGGACGGGGTTTCTGACAATGCCGACCGCTGCCCGGACACGCCCGGTCCATCCGACAACAACGGATGCCCATGGCCCGACACGGACGAGGATGGAGTTCCAGACCATGTGGACGACTGCCCGCGCACACCGGGCCCACCTGAGAACAAAGGCTGCCCAGTCATTGAGCAAAAGGAACAGGAGGTGCTCAACACGGCATTCGCAGCTTTGGAATTCGAGTCTGGAAAGGAAATTATCAAGGCATCTTCCTACAGTTCTCTCGATGAGTTGGCCGACCTGCTCTCACGCAAGGACAATTACAGGTTGCGCATCACAGGCCACACGGACAATGTGGGCAATGCAGAATCCAACATGCGCCTTTCAGAGAAACGTGCGCGTGCTGTTCAGACCTATCTCGTGAACAAAGGCGTGAGCAAGGACCGTTTGGAGGTGAAATGGTTCGGACAGACCAAACCGGCCTATCCGAACGACACCCCCGAAGGACGCCAGAAGAACCGCAGGGTGGAGATGGAGGTGGTCTTCGACTGATAGTTTGCTCATTCCGCTAGGCAAAAAAGGCCCGTTGTTCTCGCAACGGGCCTTTTTTGCGTCCAATTACGTTAATCGCTACGGGTTTCACGTAGCAAACCCCTGTACTGACAAGGCTTTGTTGATAATTATGCTATTTCAAAAGTGTCGTTTATCGATTTTCGGGGAGTACTTTTGCGGCCGAATCAGAAAAATCACTTTTACGTCACCATGAAGTCAATAGCAGTTCTTTTTTCACTTCTTACCATCAATTCTATCACATCAACGGCCGTCACCATCACTGATGCAGACCCCGTGCGCATCACCATCATCGCCAAGGAAAGCGCGGAAGAGCTCTTTGTCGATGTGTCCAATGATGCACAAGGCTCTGTAACGCTCTCCATCTTTAGTGAGACCGGTGAGATTGTGGTCACCGAGCGCTTGGTGTCCGGCACCAATCGCGTGAAGGTGCGCCACCTGCGCCCCGGACAGTATGTGGCAGTGGTCCGTCACAATGACGAATTCCGTCAGAAACAGGAATTCAAGGTGAACTGATACGTTTTGTAGAAGTGAGGCACTCCCCTGTCGGTCATCTTCCGGCAGGGGAGTCTTTTTTTACCTGAACCATCACCTTGCCTTCATGGTGTTCACATTCCAGCCTACCCCGAACGAGAATCTGAATTCGTCCAATGGCCTGTTTCCCCATGGAGTGGCGTGTTTGCCATGCACATAGCGGATGTTGGTCATGAAATGCACGAAGCGCCCGAGATAGAAGTTGAGACCGGCCGTAGCGGAAATGTTCGGTACAATGGTGCCGGTCGAATTGACCTCGATCTCCTGCCCGTTCTCACCCCACGGCATGGATCTCGCTGCCTGCACATAACTGGCCCCGGGCTGTAGTCCTACATAGGGGTCCAATCGCCCCACTGGGAAGTGATAATTCGCTCCGAAGAACACACCATGGTTGTGCCTGAGGTCTCCATCGCCCTGCGTGTCGATGAAGTAGTAGGCATCGGCACGCACAGAGACCTTCCTGCTCAGAAAGTAGTCCATGTCGCCCTGCACATAGATGTTCAGAGCACCATCGTTGATCATGACCGCAGGCGAGATGGTGGCCTGCGCCCGGAGAAGTCCTTTGCGGATGATCTCGGGACTTTCTCTCTGTGCCACCGCGTTGAACGAAAGCAGCAGAAGAGCGTGCACAAGGGTCGGTCTTACCATAGGTCTGCGATTTTGTAGTTGACACTGACTGTGAACAGGAGATGTCCTTCAAGACTGAATCCACCGTGTTCATGGATCTCAAATCTTCCTTCATGTGCGTGAGCCTCCACATGGTCACCAAGGTGGAACATGTATTGCGCCTTGACAGTGATATCGAAATGCTCCGTCAGGTTGAAGTGATTCCCAATCCCGGCCTGAATGGCCGCGCTCCATCGCTCCATGCTGTTCTCACTGTTGCGGTTCTCTGCCACGTTGGTGTAGTCAAAACAATGGCCCATAACGATGTAGGGTTTCATGATTTTTTTGAACCCGGTCTGTTTCAGCGGATAATACATCACCGACCAGCCGATGTGCGCATCCTGTCGCTTGCCCAGTCCGCTGATGTCGGTATTCATCCAGTCGGCAAACCATTCGGTATTCACTCTCTCATGGAACTGAAGCCGGAACTGCCCCCCTACTCCGGTGCCCACCTCGCCCCAACTTCCGTGGCTGAAAGTGCTGACGGTGCTTCTCATGCCCAAAGAGAAGAGGCCTGCATGGGTCTTCTTCAGCCGGAGCTCCGTTTGGGCCATTGAGGACAAGGAGATCAGGCTAAGAATGAGGATGAAGGGTAGCTGTCTCATGATGCGGAAGTTTGACCTGTATGATGCAATAACTGCGCACAGTGCGAGAAATTGCAGACCGACTTCACTTTTGAAAGTTGATGCAACAAAACTGGATGGATCGAGCTCCCTGATGCGCTCACCACGGATTCCCTGATGCTCTTCTCAGGCATTGAAGTGCATACTTTGGCTGTCTTATTCGCAAGTCATGTCAGAAGCCCCCTTGAATCCATCGCGCATTGTGGACGCCATGTTCAACAATGACCCGTACAGCAGGTCATTGGGCATGGAAAGAATAGAAGATGGAGTCGGCAGCAGCGTGCTCAGTCTCAAAGTTTCTGCACAGATGCTCAATGGATTCGGCATAGGCCATGGAGGTATCACGTTCGCCCTTGCCGATTCCGCCCTTGCCTTCGCCTCCAACGGTCATGGTGTGAAGGCGGTGAGTGTGGAGACCTCCATATCCCACGTGCGCTCCGTGAAACAAGGCGATGTGCTCACTGCTACCGCACGCGAACTGAGCCTCACAGAGCGCTTCGGGATTTACGAGGTGGTGGTTGTGAACCAGAGCGGAAAGCAGGTCGCCATTATGAAAGGAACCGTTTTTCGCACGGGTGAGAAATGGAACGTCTGAAGCGTTTAGACCACTTGCACAATCGGCCAATCTTTTGACCTTTGCAAACTGCTGATTAAAGTAAACAAGCCATGACAAGATTCTTCACTGTACTGATTGCTCTTTCTCTTCTCTCCAATTTCAATAGCCTTGCCCAATGTGTGGAAGGCAATTGCTTTGAAGGTGTCGGCACATTCAGATTTGAGAATGGCGATTCATTCAATGGACAGTGGAGACAAGGTAAGGCTCAGGGATATGGGACGTATGAGTTTGTGAACGGAGATGTTTACAAGGGAAGTATGCTCAATGGCAAGATGGAAGGTCGAGGCACCTATACATTCGCCAATGGTGACAAGTACATTGGAGGCTGGAAGGAAGGTAAAATGGAGGGGCGAGGTCATTTCCACTGGAATCTTCCTGGTGATTTGATGTCCAATGCCAAGTATGAGGGCAATTTCAAGGCCGGACAACCTGTGAATTTTCAGGTGAAAGAGACGAGCATGCCAGCAGACCCTCCAAAAATGAAGTGATGCATGAATAAGGTGTGTGCCCGACTGGTACCTATACCTATAGAAATCATCCAATTAACTCAAGTTCAACCTGACCAGATGAAACAACTGTTGCTCGTTGCCGCTGTATTCTTAATACCAATGTTGTCTTCCGCTCAGAAGATCGCCTATGCCGACATCAATGCCATAATCGGTGTTATGCCAGAGAATGAGAATATCAACAACGACCTGCAGATCTATGCCACTGGTCTACAGAAGCGTATTGATGATATGAAGGCACAACTGGATGGGTTCAGTCAGCAGTTCCAGCAGGCATTGAGTAAGCGCGACACGGCTTCGGCCATCGCCATTCAGGACAAGGCTGTTGCAATAGAGCAGCAACTGCAGCAGTCCACCCGCCAGGCGGAGCAGCAGTTGCAACAGAAGCGCAACGAGATGATGCAGCCTGTGCTCGCCCGCATCAGGAAGGCCATGGAGACCGTTTCGAAGCGAGATGGCTATGAGTATGTGCTCAATTCAATTGATGGCGCTGGGACCTCCATCGTTCTGTACGGACCTGAGAGCAATAATATCACGCTCAAGATTGTCGATGAACTCGGCATCAAGTTGGAGGGAAGAGAGGATGCCGCCCCGGCAGCAAGTCCTGCCAAAGAGAGCAAGAAGAAATGAAACTCCGTTGATGAGAGTGAGGGCCGTCAAGCATCATGCATGACGGCCTTTCTTTTTTCAGCTTGAAAGAATCAGAACAGGCATTGATAGTGCTTTGATAACCCCATGGAAAACTCCTCGCCCGATACTTCGGCTAACTTTGTTCCGAACAAATTTCAATGATCTGTACATGAAAAGGTTGCTTCTCATCCCAATGGCCCTTATGTTTCAACTGTCTGCACAGTCGCAGGAGCTGCTTCGTGGGCCATACCTGCAATTCCCTACCTCCTCGAGCATGAAAGTGCTCTGGAGAACAGATGTGCCCACTTCAGGCCGCGTTTACTACGGAACTTCCTTGGATAATCTGATGGAGAACCACGTGGATGTTTCAGGTGCAGTCACCGACCATGTGGTCAACATCACGGGGCTTGCGCCTTACACGGAATACTACTACGCCATCAGCGATGGACAGAACGTGTTGAGCGGAGGAGATGCCGGGCACCGTTTCCGCACCTCGCCTGTCATTGGAACCGTTCAGCCCATCACCGTTTGGGCGATCGGAGACCACGGAAAAGGGAATACGAAGCAACGGAGGGTGATGGATGCCTACAGCGCCCATGCAGGCGAAGAACTCGCTGATATCTGGCTCTGGCTGGGCGACAACGCCTATCAGGATGGAACGGACGAGGAATATCAGTCCAACAATTTTGACCCGCAATGGGGAATGACCGACCTCATGAAGCGGATTCCAGTCATGTCGACACCAGGGAACCACGACTACAATTCCATAGCTCCGCCAACCGTGAGCCAGAATCCACTGCTGAACGATGGTGCTTACTATCAGATTTTTGACTTTCCCACCAACGGTGAGATAGGTGGTGTCCCTTCTGGAAACGAACTTTATTACAGTTTCGATTACGGCAATGTGCACTTCATTTCTATCAATTCTGAGATCGGATCGGTGCTCAGCAGTTCCAACGACTGGACCGGGGCCAATCCGTTCAGCTCTTTCAACGGTTCTCCTATGACCGAATGGATCCATGCCGATCTGCAGGCCAATGACAAGCCTTGGACGGTGGCCTTCTTCCACCAACCTCCGCATAGCGAGGGTTCGCATTCATCCGCTGACCTCTGGGAACGATACATGACGGCCATGCGCAACAACATCTGCCCGATTCTCGAACAGTATGGTGTTGACGTAATCATGAATGGTCATAGCCACGTGTATGAGCGCTCTTATCTACTGAATGGATACTTCGGCACCCCGAACCAATTCAATGCAGCGCAACATGTTATGGATAATTCCAATGGAAGCCTTGCTGCAGGAACGCCTTATCGTAAATACCGCACAGGGCCCAATGCTGGCAAGGGAACGGTATATGTGGTGCAGGGCAACAGCGGCAGCAGCACAACTGAACCGGCCCTTACCCATCCCGCCATGGTGAGCAATCATGGTTGCGATGAGTGTGTGGGTTCGCATCTTCTTTACATTCACGGAGACACCTTGAAAGGCCAGTACCTCACTGGCGATGGCGAGATTCTGGACGAGTATGCCATCATCAAACAGGAAGCACCTGCGGGCATCGATGGGGCCAGCGCAGGCTCTGTGACCGGGCTTGAGGTGTTCCCCAACCCTTTCAATGCTGAGACCACGGTGCGCTTCAATCTGCTGAAGGACACGGAAGGCCTGGTGGAACTCGTTTCAATCAATGGTCAGGTGATGCGAGTTTTGAGTTCTGGGAAACTTGCCAAAGGCATGCATCAGTTCACAGTGAGAGCAGAAGGTCTGGCCAAAGGCTCTTATCTGGTACGCGTGTCCTCTGGTTCTGAACCGGCCGTGGCGCGCTTGCTGACGGTGGAGTAAGCCATGATGCGCTCCCTGTCCCTGCTCCTTCTCCTCTTACACGCCCTGCATGTCACTGGCCAGGTGACGCTGAGCGGAATGATTCAGGGCAATGCCGATGAGGCGCTCACCATAACCTATCCTGCCGACCTCTTTGGCACAGAACGCGTGCTTTCCGTGTCTGTGGCAAATAGCCAGTTCTCAACACAGGTCAATCTTCCGGAGCATGCGTGGGTGCGCGTGTCCTACAAGGACAAGGACCGCAGGTTCTTTCTGGCCCAAGGACAGGACCTGCGGCTGACGTTCGATGCGGAGTTCCTCGATGGGGAAGTAAAGGCTGAGGGCTCTGGAGCCTCCGTGGATGCATTCATGCGCACGGTGGAAAAGGAATTCGGGAACCGTCTGATGGTGGCCTGGCTGGACGGTCAGGCTGCTGCTGCAACCAACATTGACGGCTTGGAGATGGATGTCTTCAAGCTCCGCAACGAGGCTTTGGCGCGCGCGAAGGAGGCTCAACTGCCAGAGGCCTTCCAAGCTTGGTTCAAGCAGCATCTGACGTACTACTATTACCTGTCGCTGTTCCGCTTCTCCGCCCTGAAGACCTCTGCAAGTGCCATTCCCAAGGCGACCGAGATTCCGAAGGTGCTGATTGAGGGGCTTGACTGGACCCGTATGGGCAACGTAGAAGCATTGAACAGCACCTATTTCCGTGCGCTGCTCTTGGACTATGTGGACTACAAAGCCTTGGAGCAGTATGATTTCATGAAATTCGCTAACCGCGATGCCGCTACTCTGGCAGCGTGGAGTCTGGCCAAGGAGAAGCTTCCCGTGCATTTGCAGCGTTTTCATCTGGCAGCGCTGATGCTTCGTGATGGCCAGAAAGTGGGACCGAATCTGCTGCGGAGGATGAGCGATGCGCTGAAGGCAATGTCTGGTTCAGAAGAACTGTATGCGTTGGTCTCGGAGCGGTTGAAGGAACGCTTGGCCGCCAAGGAGGAGCCCATTGCCGTGACCAAGGACCTGCCGAAGGACAAGATCACTTTTCGCGGACTGGATGGTAAGGAGTTCGGGTTGAGTTCGCTGCGGGGCAAGGTGGTCTATCTCGATGTCTGGGCCAGCTGGTGTGGGCCCTGCCGCCAGCAGTTCCCGTTCGCCAAGGCGCTCAAAGAGAGTTTTTCGAAGAAGGAACAGAAGGATATCGTATTTCTCTACATCAGCATCGACAACACGGAGGATGCTTGGCGCAAGGCCATCGAATCGTTGGGCATCGAGGGACTGCATGGCTTCTCTCCCGGAGGCTGGGGCGCGACCATCACCTCTGAGTTCAATATCACGAGTATTCCGCGTTATCTCATTTTCGATAAGCAGGGCACTCTGACGCATCCCAACGCCCCACGCCCCAGCGATGAGACCTTGCCCTCGCTACTGCGTGGACTGATGGCTCAGTGATTTTCTGAGGTTACTCAGGAAGGAAGTCCGACCCCAGCCAATTGCGACCCACCAAGAGTTTGAAGGGCGATTCCGTAAGGTCGGCAAGGATGCATTGCACCTTGCGGTATTCCCATCGGTCGCCCAGATTCAGGCCCAGCTCCAGCTCTGCTGTGTAAAGCTGCTGATCACCGAATGTTGTTACCCCCGCAATGCGACCGTTGACGGTACGGCCCTCGTCATCAGCATTCCGCAGACGGAAACTCACCTGCTTGGTAATGTTCTTCTCCTTCGGGAAACTGGTGTTCATGATGGCGATGTTACCCGCATTGATGACGCAGAATTCCAACGAGTCCGTCACATGCGCCTTCCAGTAGGCATTGGACTCTTTCACATGAAAAGTCTCCAAGGCTGCAATGCGTTCCTGCGCTATGCAAAGCATCACATTCATTAAAGACAAGGACAGAAGAAAGATTATTCTCATGTTGCAACGTTCAACGGATGGAACTCATGTTGATCAGTGCCACGCCTGTATAGTAGTGTCCTAAAATCTCTGAATAGGTGTGGCCATTCTTCGCCATCTGCATGGCGCCCTGCTGGCAGAGACCTACTCCGTGTCCGAATCCCTTGCCGGAGAGCATTACCTCCGCCTCTCCCACCTTCAGGTCGAAATAGGCGGACCGCAGTCGCAGATCCCTGCGCAGGTCAGACATACGCACCTGCTCACTGCCTATGGTCAACATGGCAGGCCGCTGGGCATGCCTCGTCTCGAATCCGTCCACCAGCAGGGCCTCGGCATCGGTTCCGAACTGTTCGCGCAGTTTGACCAAAGGCACCCGTTCGGTCCAAGTGGCGCTCCGCTGATCGAGGCAGAATGTGTCTGTCACAGAGCGCAAATAGCTTTTGCGCTCGGCCCAAACATCCTCCGAGTTGGCTGTCTGCCCACCGCAGTTGGCATGGAATGCCGCGAGAATAGGTCGATAAGCGGTGTCGGCCATAACGATTCCACTCGTAGCGGCCGTAGCCTTGGCAATGGTCTCCGAGGGTTCATTGGCCCCACCATACACTTGACAGTGCTGATGGTCGCAGAGGTCGAAACCCTGCTCCTTGTGGCGACCGCGGTTGCCAACGGCATAGGTGCGACAAATGATGCCTTGTATCTTGTAATACTCCTCATGCGCACTGTTGCCCACCTCGCTCTGTACCACTCGGCTCACATAGGTGTCCATGCCAACGGTGTTCACCAACGTGAGTCGGCCCTCCCTCGCAGTGATGGTGAGCGAACCGGCATAGCGAAGCTCCTTGTTGTCACTGCCACGTTTTATGAGCAGCGCAGGCTGAATTCCCTTGCCTATGACAGTGGCGTCTGTGGTGCGCGCCTGAAGGCCATAGACACCTCTCAGTTCAACACTGTCACCCACAGCGGCAACGGAAACCACATCGTCCGAACGGAAACGATAGAGGGTATCGCCCGCAGCATTCAGCACCGAGAAACTTCCTGACACGGGAGAAACGAGCACCGAGGCCTCCCTTCGCTGATCGCTGATGCCGATGCGTATAGAATTTTCCTGAGCCATCAGTGGCAAACAGGCTCCGATGGCGAGCAGCAGAGCGGGAATCGATGCGAATCTGGTCATGGTGCACAAAGGTGGACAACTTCGGCCTGTGTTTCCAAGTAACGGTGCGATTCACCATTCAGATTCGCTCACGATACATCCTTTTGCCCGTTTCTTTGTTCTCTGTAGATGAAGAAGGAGCGAAAGACATCGGAAGATTCGGAGAACACAACAGTGGAGACTTTGACGGAAGAGCAGGAATTCCTTGAAGTTTATGGCGCACGCGTACACAATCTCAAGAATATCGATGTGAGGATTCCCCGTGATAGGCTGGTGGTCATCACCGGTCTGAGCGGCAGTGGCAAGAGTAGCCTCGCATTCGATACCATCTATGCCGAGGGCCAGCGCAGATACATAGAGACCTTTGCCAGCTATGCGCGGCAGTTCCTCGGATCGCTGGAACGTCCCGATGTGGACGAGATCACGGGCCTCAGCCCCGTCATCAGCATCGAACAGAAGAGTACCAATCGCAACCCGCGCAGCACCGTGGGCACCATCACCGAGGTGTATGACCTCATCCGACTACTGTATGCACGGGCCGGAGAGGCCTTCAGCTACAACACGGGTGAGCTGATGGTCAAATACTCGGACGAAGAGATAATCCGGGCTATCCGCAAGGACATGGACGGCCAGCGTATCAACATTCTCGCTCCCGTTGTACGGGGCCGCAAGGGGCACTACCGCGAGCTGTTCGAGCAGGTGCGCAGGCTAGGTTTCGCGAAGGTGCGTGTGGACGGTGAGATACAGGACGTGGTGCCCGAGATGAAGGTGGACCGCTACAAGGTGCACGACATCGAGATTGTGGTCGATAGGCTGGCCGTGGACACGGAGAGCACCAAACGCCTCAGCGACTCCCTCCAGACCGCCATGAAGCACGGCAAGGGCAGCATGATGGTGCTGGAGCACAACGCGGATGCCCCGAGGTTCTTCAGCCGATCGCTGATGTGCCCCACCACGGGCATCGCCTACGATGAGCCCGCGCCCAACCTCTTCAGTTTTAACTCACCCTATGGGGCCTGCCCCGACTGCAACGGGTTGGGCACCATGACCGAGGTGGATGAACGGCTCATCATCCCCGACCAGAAGAAGAGCATCTACAAGGGCGGCCTCGCTCCCCTCGGGGACTATCGCAACAACTGGATATTCCGCCAACTGGAAGCCATTGCCGACAAGTACGGTTTCAAACTGCAGATACCCATCGCGGAGATTCCGGAGGAGGCACTTCGCTCCATTCTTTATGGCACAAGTGAAGTATTGAAGGTAAAGGAGGCAACTGGGAGTGGCACCGTCTTCACGGACGGCTTCGAGGGCATCATCCACTTCATCTCCAAGCAGAAGGATGAGGAGGGCAGCAAGGCTCTCCAGAAATGGGCAGAGAGCTTCACTGCGCTGAAGGCCTGCCCTTCGTGCAACGGGTCAAGACTCAACCGTCAGGCACTGCATTTCGGGCTGGACGGAAAGAACATTGCCGACCTGTCGGCCATGGACCTCGCGGAGCTGCAGGCGTGGTTCACCGCCCTAAGCGGCAAGTTGGACGAGCGCAGGGCTTTCATCGCTCATGAGATCATCAAAGAAGTGCAGACGCGCATCCAGTTCCTGCTCGATGTGGGGCTGGACTACCTCGCGCTCGACCGTCCGGCAAGGTCGCTGTCGGGCGGGGAGGCGCAGCGCATCCGCCTCGCCACGCAGATCGGTTCGCAGCTGGTCGGTGTTCTTTACATTCTGGATGAGCCGAGCATTGGCCTGCACCAGCGCGACAACCAGCGCCTCATTGAAGCACTGAAGAAACTGCGCGACACCGGCAATTCCGTCATCGTGGTGGAGCACGACAAGGACATGATGGAGGCTGCCGACCACGTCATTGACATCGGCCCCAAGGCAGGTATCCATGGCGGGCGCATCGTGGCACAGGGCACTTACGCGGAGTTGATCAAGGGTGATTCTTTGACGGCCCGGCACCTCAATGGCACAGGCACCATCCCCCAGAAAACCTCCTATCGTGACGGTAACGGATACATCCTTCGTTTAGCAGGTGCAACGGGGAACAACCTCCGCAATGTGACGGTCGATTTCCCGTTAGGGAAATTCATCTGTATCACAGGTGTTTCCGGCAGTGGCAAAAGCACGCTCATCAACGAGACGTTGCATCCCATTCTCAGCCGCGAACTGCATGGGGGAGAACGACAGCCCATGCCCTACAGGACCATGATCGGATTGAAGCACATCGACAAGGTGATTGCCATAGACCAGGATCCGATAGGTCGCACTCCGCGCAGTAACCCTGCCACCTACACGGGCGTGTTCAGCGATATACGGAATCTCTTTGCCAGCCTGCCCGAGGCACAGATCCGTGGTTACAAGGCAGGGCGCTTTTCCTTCAATGTGCCAGGAGGCCGCTGTGAGGAATGTCTGGGCGCGGGCATGAAGACCATAGCGATGAACTTCCTGCCCGATGTGAATGTGCTATGCCCCTCGTGCAACGGCATGCGCTACAACCGCGAGACGCTGGAGGTGCGCTTCAAGGGCAAGTCCATCAACGATGTGCTGAACATGGATATTGACGAGGCGGTCACCTTCTTCGAGTCTATTCCCAGCATCGTTCGCAAGATCAGGAGCATTGCCGATGTTGGGCTGGGCTACATCAAACTGGGGCAAAGCAGCACTACCCTGTCTGGCGGAGAGGCGCAACGCATCAAGCTTGCGGCAGAGCTGGGCAGGCGCGACACGGGCAAGACCTTCTACATCCTCGATGAGCCCACAACGGGCCTCCACTTCGAGGACATCCGCATCCTGTTGGACGTGCTGAACAAACTGGTCGATAAGGGCAACACCGTCCTCGTCATCGAGCACAACATGGACATCATCCGTTCTGCCGACCACATTATTGACCTCGGCCCAGAGGGTGGCAAGCGTGGTGGTAAGATCCTAGTGGAAGGTACCCCGATAGAGGTGGCGAAATCGGGCAAGGGATTCACTGCGGAGTTCTTGAAACGCGAACTCGAAGCATTGAGATAATTGGTGAGTAAGGGCAACAAAAAAGCCCTTCCCGCAATGGGAAGGGCTTTCAAATCCGATTAGGAATTGAATCAGTGGTCTTTCGCCAAGAAGTCCTTCACATGGTCGTTATGAACGACCTCCTCTTTGAAGGAATAACTTCCAGTCTTCTCAGACTTCACCATTTTCACCACCTTGGTGAAATCACGACCTGTTCCGGTCTTCAGTGTTGCTACGGTCTTCTTTGCCATGACTCAGCTTATTTGATCTCTTTGTGAACAGTCACCTTCTTCAAGATGGGATTGTACTTCTTCAGCTCGATACGCTCGGGCGTGTTCTTGCGGTTCTTCTTGGTGATGTAGCGCGAGGTACCCGGCATACCGCTGGCCTTGTGCTCTGTACATTCCATAATGACCTGGATGCGGTCTCCTTTCTTAGCCATTGCCTTGAATTTTGGGAGTGCAAATGTAGGTTTTTTTCTTTCTCGGATTGGACAGGGAGAAAATGCGCTCAATTTTCATCACAACCAGCGACAGCAGCACAAGACAATGGCAGTAGAAGGGAATCCGTAGGTTTGAATCCCAACATGGAAACGGTTTCAGATGAGGACGATAGGAACTATTGAGGAGTATAGAACGGCCTATGCCGAAAGTGTGGAGAATCCTGAGGCCTTCTGGGCCACGCAGGCCGAATCGTTTGTCTGGAAGAAAAAGTGGGACAAAGTGCTGGAATGGGATTTCATCAAACCCGATGTGCAATGGTTCGTGGGTGGAAAACTCAATATCACCGAGAACTGCCTTGACCGCCATCTCGCTACCCGTGGCGACCAGACCGCTATCCTCTGGGAGCCCAACGACCCGAATGAGGCCGCGCAACACATCACCTACCGCGAGCTGCACGACCGCGTGTGCCGCATGGCCATTGTGCTGAAGCGCAACGGAGCCGAAAAGGGCGACCGCATCTGCCTCTATATGCCGATGGTGCCTGAGTTGGCAATAGCCGTGCTGGCCTGTGTGCGCATCGGAGCCATCCATTCGGTGGTGTTCGCGGGGTTCTCTGCCCGCTCGCTCTCCGACCGCATTCAGGATGCGACATGCAACATCATCGTCACTGCCGATGGCGGTTATCGTGGCAATAAGACCGTCCCTCTCAAATCCATCGTGGACGAGGCTTTACTGTCCTGCCCGAGCATCACGAAATCCATAGTCCTGAAACGCACCGGAGATGCTGTGACCATGCTGGAGAGTCGCGATGTGTGGCTGCATGACGAACTGACCCACGTGAATTCCGACTGCCCTGCCGAGGCGATGGACAGCGAAGACATGCTTTTCATCCTTTACACTTCTGGAAGCACGGGCAAGCCCAAAGGCGTGGTGCATACCTGTGGGGGTTACATGGTCTACACGGATTACACCTTCCGTAATGTGTTCCAATACAGGGATAAAGAGGTCTATTGGTGCACGGCAGACATCGGCTGGGTCACAGGCCACAGCTACATGATTTACGGCCCTTTGCTGGCGGGTGCCACCACACTGATGTTCGAAGGCATCCCCACCTTCCCTGATGCCGGACGGTTCTGGCAGGTGGTCGATAAGCATCAGGTGAACATCTTCTACACCGCTCCGACAGCCATCCGCTCGTTGGAGGCTGCAGGACTGGACTTTGTGAAACCGTACAGGCTTGATTCGCTTCGGGTGCTTGGCTCCGTAGGTGAGCCCATCAACGAGGAGGCGTGGGAGTGGTATCACGAACATATCGGCAAAGGGCGCTGCCCGATCGTGGATACGTGGTGGCAGACCGAAACGGGCGGCATCCTCATTTCGCCCTTGGCGGGAATCACGAAGACCAAACCGAGTTTCGCCACGCTGCCACTGCCGGGTGTGCAGCCATGCATTGTCGATGCAGAAGGCAATGAGCTGCATGGCAATGGTATTGAGGGCAATCTTTGCATCAAATTCCCGTGGCCCAGCATGTTGCGCACCACCTATGGTGACCACGAGCGTTGCCGCCAGACCTATTTCGCCACCTATCCGGGGAAGTATTTCACGGGCGATGGCTGCCGCAGGGACGAGGACGGTTATTACCGCATCACCGGCCGTGTGGATGATGTGATCAACGTGAGCGGCCATCGTTTTGGCACTGCCGAGATAGAATCGGCCATAGATGAGCACACGAACGTGGTGGAGACTGCCGTGGTGGGCTTTCCGCACGACATCAAGGGGCAGGGCATCTATGCCTATGTCATCTGCCATGAAATGCCCACGGATATGGACGCTTTCATCAAAGAGGTGAATGCCACGGTGACGGAGATTATCGGCCCCATTGCCAAGCCCGACCGTATACAGGTGGTGAAAGGATTGCCGAAGACGCGTTCGGGAAAGATCATGCGCAGAATCCTGAGGAAGATTGCAGAGCGTGATGTTTCCAATCTGGGCGACACTTCAACCTTGCTCGATCCGGAAGTGGTGGAAGAGATCAGGCGCGGGGCGGGGCTATAACGTCAACTGTCCGTTGGAATCAACCGTTGGTGAGGAGTGTTCTGCAATGTGCTCAACTACGTGAAACATCGCAGAGACATAGTGGTGACATGTGCCATTTTTGCAATGGAAACATCATCCACTGCTCTATAGTCACACCCTATGAAAACACCACTCTCCGTCCTTGCATCTGCCTTAATCGGCATCAGTACCGTGAATGCCCAGAATGAGGCCTGTCCCACCTTGCAGCTCAAGGACGGCATGAAACTCATCTACAGCACCGAGACCGCACCACCACCCTTGTATGCGCTCAAAGGCGAGTACTACAGGGCGAAACCGAAGGAGCAGGCCAAGATGAAAGCGGCTTGGGAGAAGGAGCCTTGGAACAAGGATGAACAGACCAATACAGTCAGCATAAAGAGCAAGCCTGAAGGTAAATACATCGAAACGCATGTGAAGCGCGGCAAGGAGGCCACCTCTGCCTGGTATTTCGCTTCGTGCAATGAGAAGGAATACATCGCTCGGGCAGGCTTTACCCAATTGGACGCATCGGGTATGCCGATAGCGGATTTCAGCAACATGAAGGTGGATTATGTAGGAAAGGATTCATCGAAGGTCACGGGATTCACCATCCTCTACGACAGGGCTTATCCTTTCAGTTTGGAGGTGGGCATGAAACTTCCCGACATGAAGATATCCTACAGTGTTATGGCTGTCAATACGCAATTCACTTTCGAAAGGGAAAAGGTGCTCAGTTCGCGGGTTGAGAACCGCTGGATAGGCAACAGCGCCAATGCCGTGGCCTTCAATCACGGGAAGGTGGTGAAACACGTTATGACCGAGGAGATCACCGCCAAGATCGAGTCGACATCCATATCCGAGACGTTCCTCAAGAACAGGGAGGTGAAGGACAAGAAGGAGGTGACCGTGAGCGGGAAGAGCTACACAGCCTACCTGATACGTGAGGAGACCTGGACGGGCAGCCCGATGTGGACATTCACCTCGGACGATGAATGGGTGCAGAAAAAGAACCAGAGCGGGGCGGCCAACAGGCAGAAGACGGTGGAGGATCTGCTGAAGAAGAATGCCAACGCCAACGAGGAAGGGTTCATTGTCACCTCCACGGAGAGCTGGTGGATCCCTGAAATTGGCACCTTTTCGATGACCAGCTATGATGCCTTCGGGTCAAAGGTGGGGTATCTGGAATTGAAAGAGGTGCAAGGCCTGTAGCCGATATGATCGGTGGATTGACCGTTGTCATGCGTTGACGTGACCGTGCGGATAGCTTTGACCCTCCTTTCGTACCCGTCCATCCGTCAACATGCGTTTCAAACTGTCTTCCCGTCTCTTTGTGCCATTGCTGGTAGTGCTTGCATTCACCCAATGCGATACCGACCCGCTTCCGCCCGATGATACGCCTGCCGACCCGCCCAAGTACAGCACTGTTGACAGCACCTTCGGTTTCGGGGTGCTGGCCAAGGTGAAGGGCATCTGGAATGGGCCGGTGACCTCCACCACGCCCTTGGGCGGCTACCCGGAATGGGTGGTGGACTTCCGCCCCATATCGGCCCATCAGGTGTCGGCCAAGAATGAGCTGGACACGCAGAACGACATTCACATGAGCTTCTTCATCGCGAAGCATAACGGCAGCCACCGCGTGTGTTTCCGCAATGGTGGCTCGTTCGCTGGGCAGACGCGTGTGTCCTATTTCCTGGCCGACAGCGTGGTGGAGGGCGATGTGGAATCGTACTACCGTTTCTCAGAGATCGTGAAAGGGGCGAGCAGAGCCTACACGGAGGTCATCTTCAAGAACGACAGCATGATTCTGAAGTCCTACACCAACAGGTATAACACGCAGGCCACCTCGACCCCGCACATGACGTGGCGCGCCAAGCTGCAGGATACCACCTCGGCCGCAGCCGCTGTGGCCACGCACGATTACCCGAAGAAGGAGCTGACCAAGGATTTCACTGGGACCTTCACGGGGCAGGCCGAAGCCATCTACTATTCCATTTCGGGCGGAGACCCCTATCCCGAGGAGGCGCAGCCCTATCTGGGGCAGACCACCATCAACTATTCCTTTGCGGGCGGCTTCACGCCCGACCCGAACAAGAAGGTCTTCCTCATCATCACCACGCAGCCGCTGATCTCCGGATTCAGCATCAATCAGGCGAACATGAAATACCGCTCGCGCTATGTTATCCTTGCGGCATCGGACAACAGCTACACCTTCAATTACATGCACCCGGGCACGTACTACCTCTATGCGCTGTATGATGCCGATGGCAACATGACCTTCAGCAGTGGCGACCGGGTGAGCACACTGAACACCACCTTCAGCCTTGCGGCCGAGGGCACGGCAAGTGCTTCGGCCAGCATGAACTTCGTGATTCCTTGATTTTCTGAGGGAGGGTATAGACCTAACCACCTTCCTTAAACCAAATGAACAGGGCGGCCCCGAAGGACCGCCCTAAAAATCCAACGAAAAGAAGGGGAATGGCCCTGATACGCATGTGCAAGGCCAGGAAGGCGTTCACTCTATGACGAACCGACCTGAGTACGGCTGTCCGTCAAGCAGCTGGTAGAAGTAGACACCGGGAACAGCACCGGAAAGGTCGAGTGTGGTTCGGGGCGAGGTCAGTGTGGCCACGTGCACCTCCTGTCCGTGGATATTGAACACACGGAGCTGGGCAGGAGTGGTCCGTGTGCGCTCCAACACCACGATTCCGTTGCTCGGGTTCGGAAAAAGCTGCACTGCACCAGCCTCTTCCATGGCCTCCACAGAGGTGATCCGGGCACAGAAATCATTGAAACTGGAGGAAACCTCGCTCTCAGACAGGACGAAATCTGCCATTCGGATAAGGGCTACCTTGCCCGAAGAGGCCTCATTGGGCACCACATTGTCATCACGGAAGAATCGGATGCTGTCCAACGGTGCTCCACCGATGACATACTGGTCAGAATTGTCCTGGAAAGTGGTGAAGAGCTCAGCGTTGAAATAAATCCGCATCTCTTTGGTGGCGGCATTGCGCGTGAAAACGACCTGTTTGTAGTTCGTTGTGTCGAACGCACCAGGACATGTACCGATGCTGCCGTTCGGATAGAAATTGAGGCAGGAGTTCAGTGCGTAGATGCCCACATCAAGCGTACCGTTCGAGAAGTCGATGATGCGATTGTAGCCCAACAGCTCATCGAACTTGAAAATCATCTCAATGCTATAGGTGCCCGAGAAGAACGCTTGCGCCTTGAGCCCTGAGTTCTGACCGAACCTTGCCAAGTTGATGGTAGGTGTCTGCGGACAAGTGGCGGCCGGAATGGTCATGGCCACAGGGCTCTCCACAATTCCAATGGGTTGCATGGACGGACCTCCTGATGGGATACTTGCAAAGGAAGGGTCGGAGAACAGGTAGGTGAATGATTGCTGTGCACTCAGCGTCAAAGCGGAGGAAACGATCAGCATCGCGGTAAATAGTTGTTTTCTCATGTGTTGAGTTTTGGTTTAGCACAAAATTGGGTTGCCCAAGGGCCATTGGAAATGAGTTGAATCACGTAATCTTCCCCTCTATTCCCAAAGGAGCGGGAAGAAGTGGTCTTCAACCGCGCTGAGCAGACCTGTTCGCAAGCACCAGATAATAGTATCCGATGATGGAAAGACCGATCAGGAAGAACACGGTGGCGAAGGGCCGCAGCGTATCGTCAAAGAAGAACTCCCCGATCATCCAGATGCTGTTGGCAATGATCCAAGAGCAGACGGCAAGGTTGTGCAACCATTCCTTGATAATGCTTCGCGAGAGCCACGTGATGTAAAGCGCCATGCCAATGGTGGGCGCGATCATGATGCAGGCCATGAGATGGAAATTCTGGATCCAGCACGTGTCCTTGACCAACCACAGAACAATATGAAGATTCTCGAATCTGCGGATGCGCTTCAGCATGTCGGTCCCGTTCAGCGGATGGCAAAACTAAGGTGCGCCATCCTCGGGCAGTAGTGCTTGAAGCAGCCTCTGCCGGAAGGCCCCATGCGTGTGATAGCAATGGTCCACTATGGAGCTGCCTCCCTCCTGTCCTATCAGCAGCATGGCCTTGCGGTCGGTCTTCACAATGCTGCGCGCATCATTGTCACCTTGGGCAATGGTGGCCTCCAGGCCCGTTCGGATGCAGAAATCCTCTGCATGAAGCAAAGCCCCAACAGTGCTACAATCGAAAGGGATGAAACCATCCTGTACCCCGAAAACGTGTTCCCATATCCACTCCCAGCGGCTCAGGTTGCGGTAGAGCCAACGGTCGCCAGGATGTGAAGACGTTCGCAACGGACGATAGAGCGCGCGATGCAGGAAAAATCCGTCCGAACAGTCGTAACCGGCCATCAAAAGGGGCACACCTGATTGCAGAAGAATGCGCCCTGCCACACTGTCGTGCTCAAAGTTGTAATCACTGAAACTCACCTTGCCTCCTACCGGTGCGAACCTCATCCCGGGCCTGCGGCCCGCACAGAAAGCCACCTTCTGAATTCGCGATAGCAGGTCGGGGCGCAATTGAAGCACGGTGGCGATGTTCGTTGCCGGACCCAGGGCCAACACCTGCATGGGGCCTTTCTCCAATGCGCGTATCATGGCATTCACCGCATCTGTGCGCTGGCCCAGCTCCTGCTGCGAATCGGCCCCCACATGCAAGGGGATGCTGCGCCCGGGCGCATACCAGTGCAGGAGCCGTGCGATCACTCTCCGAGCGTGACGAACGCCATGCACCACACTTATGCCCTCGATGTGCACCGAAGAGTCGCGCAGGAGCAGGACAAGGGCCAAGGCATCGTCCATGTCGCCAGCGAATTTGCCGGACTTAAGGTCGGTGTCCACCCATACACGGTGCTGCTGGGCAATTGCCACCGCAGGCATTGTCCCCAGAATCAGGAAGGGAAAAAGGACAGGAAGGAAACTCAGAATGGCGGACAGGATGTGCTTCCGGGTCATGGAACTGTCCGGATATCAGCCCCTCAGCACCCACGTGCGCGCCTCCTCCAACAGGTCGAGGCGCTCCGTGAGCGTAAGGTCAAGGGGTAGTTGGGCCACACCGATGATTCTGCGGATGACCTCCATGCCCGCAAAACGAGTGAATAGCGAACCATCGAAAAAGCGGTCGAAGTGGTAATAGATGAAGAGGTCCTTGATGAGCGCATCGCTCTGCTGGGCCATCTTGAGATGGGCCACCGCCACCGCCAGCTCGAACTCGGGATGACCGAGGAAGCAGAATTCAGGGTCAATCATCCGGAAGCCATTGGAAGTATTCAGCCAACTGCCCGGATAGTAGTCGCCATGCAACAGGGTGGTACCGTCCTCCAAATAGGTCTGACCCAGGTCATGGGCCACTTTCTTCAGGCGCAGATCGTGGCGGAGATGCTCGGAACCCTCTTTCAGTCCGGGACAGATGGCATCCAGATCCAGACCGTTATCCGCCATGAGTGGAATGGTGAAGATATGCCCGTGGTTCAGCTCCCGCATCTCGCGGTTGGGGAGAAGCTGATCCATCGTACGCACATTGAAGCGGTAGTGCAGTTCCGAGAGCACCTTGGCAATACTCACGATGTCGCGCTTGGAAACCTGGCTCTCCTTACGGTATATGTGCGTGAAATCGGTGCTCTGCCCAAGGTCCTCCAATGCCAACAGGTAGTTGCCCTGGTCGGACCAAAGCACCTCCGGGGTGAAACTTCGGATGAGGTCGTCCCTGCGCACTATGGCATAGAACTCCTCTTCCCGATGAATCCGTTCAGAGGGTGCGGGAATGGCGGGATAGCGTTCCACATAACTCCGCGACTGCTTGAGGATGAAACTGCCAGAAGTGGTGGTCACCCGCAGGGTGCAGTTCATATTGCCCTGCCCTGCAGACGAGAGATCCACGATGCGGTCGTTCCGGGTCATGCGGCCCGCGTCATGCAGATAACGTTGCAGCGCTTCCTTATTGCCCAGGTCGAGTTTGAAGTTCTGCACGGTCATGCCTCAAGGCGAAAGTAAGCAGAGCACAGGCATTACCGTGAATATCCCGCTCTCTTGACCATGGGACAGGGGCGGCCGATCAACGCGGACTGTAGATGCGCTCGGCCGTACGGAAGATTTCGTCCCGGTCCAGCGTCATGGGCTTGGTCTGCTGGTTCACATACAGCTCCATCTGGTCGCTGTAATGAGGTGAGCCCTCGCGGTTGGATGCGCCATAGGGATGCAGGCTCTCCAGCTTCAGTTTACCGTCCTTCCACTGAGCGAACTGCACGTAGCTGTCGGCCACGAAACTCTTGAAACGACCGTTGGTATAGGGCATGCTGTAGTTGGCGGCCAAGGCATCTGGAAAACCGTTCACACCATATTCCTTGTCGCCACGCACATGCAGTTGCAGCTCCCCAAGAGTGACGTCCAAGGTCTGGAAATACTCCATCAGGTGATTGCGGGCATAGTTGATGGCCTCGATATAGCTTTCCTCGGGCACATCCATCCCGTCCATGAACGAGTGCACGCCCATCTCCAGCTTGTCGAACAGATACTTGTAGGTGAGGATGAACATGCCTGCGCCTTCACTGTCGGTAGTGGCCCTGCGGTC
This sequence comes from uncultured Chryseobacterium sp., assembly GCA_964488095.1. Lineage (GTDB taxonomy): Bacteria > Bacteroidota > Bacteroidia > UBA10329 > UBA10329 > UBA10329. Next base: position 37,987 of record CAZATP010000018.1, on the reverse strand, counting down.
CCAGTTCTGCATCTTCACGATGCTCTCGGCCACATCGGGGAAACGGTTCGGGTCGAGCTTCATGAAATTGTCCATCGATGCAAGGAAAGTGCTCGAGTCTGGATACTGACAATCGAACTTGATGCGTTTCACATCATCGAGCGAAAGGCGGTCATACTCCTCAAGCAGCTCCATCATGCGCGAGCTGCGGTTGTTATCTCCATGATCGAAGCCGAAATAGGCCGGAAAATCGCTGGAACGGAGATTCTCCTCTCGGCATGTGGCATTGAAGGGCGTGTTATTGGTATTGAACACATAGCCGCACTTCGGATTGATGAGCTGCGGACGCTCCTTTATGCCATGGAAACGGCTCCAGATGGTGCTGCGAGTGTTGCCGGGCAGCACCTTGGACCAGTCGTGTGCATCGTCACGAACAGGCACCAGACCGTTGTTCATATACATGATGTTGCCCTGCTTGTCGGCATAGATGATGTTGTAGCGCGGATAGGCGTCCATGCTCAGGGCGCCATAGAACTCGTCCAGATTGGTGGCCTTGTTCATGCGATACATCTGTTCAATGGTGTTGACCCGCTGATTGGCCCCCATGCGCAGGGCATAGGTGCTGCCATCTTTGCTGCGCAGCGCGGCACCGTGCTCGGTCCAATAGGTGATCTTGGGCACCGGAACCGTGAGCAGCTCGCTCATCTTTACGCGCAGCAGCACTGGGCGCATCTTCATGCGGTGCCATTCCCCGTCCAGTTTGTAGAGCCTTTTCCTGCGGTGATGGGTCTCCAGGCGGTAGGTGTCCACCAGGTCGAGCTTGTTCACCGTGTGGGCCCAGCCCAGATGCTCGTTGGTGCCAAGGAAAATGGCCGGCCCTCCCGGGAAAAGCCCTCCGAGGATGTTGAGCCCCTCTTCGCTGCACAGGTGGGCCTCGTACCACGAGAACGGCCCCTCCATGGGCTGGTGCGGGTTGATCATGAGAATAGTGCTGCCATCGTCCGTGTGGTCGGCATTCACGGCCATGGCGTTGCTGCCCATCCATGTAGAACCATGGTCATAGTCGCCTTTTACGATGGCTGCAACCTCATTGTGCGCGCCACTGACGATGCAGGCCGCAAACACGTTGGTGTATACGATGTCCTTGCCGCTAACAGGGAACAGACCGGGCACCAGCACCTCATCAGGATGTTGATGAGCAAAAGCGTTAAGGCCCTGTGCATAGCCATCTATGTAGCGTTTGAACTGATCGGTGAACACCGTGTCGAACTGAGCATCCACAATGCCGCGCACGTTGAAGAGGTGGGCCATGAAATCGCGCTTGGCCCCGTCCTTACCGGTGTGTCGGCCTGCCATGCCCTGCCCGGCCAGCAGCAGTTCCTGCATGGTGGCGAAGTCGTCCTCGGCATTGGCCCAGGCCAGCCCGTAGGCCACCTCATGATCATACTTGGCGAAGATGTGCGGCACACCCCACTTGTCGCGAACGATGCGCACGGCCTCAGCATCGACCTTCGCGAATTCCGAGCGGGTGCTGGGCCTGTCCTTGCGCCCACCCCCATCGGCCGAGGCTGCAAAAGGGTTCAACAGCAACAGACACTGGGCAAGGAGCAGAAGGCGCATCGGGTTGATAGAAAAGGATAAGGGGTTTGACAGAGCACGGCAAAATTACCGCTGCATGTGGCCCTTGGCTTTCAATTATGTATCAATGCCTTATGAAGAGGTCGGTCTACAGGCCTCAGGCATGACGCAGCCACTTCCAGAGCTCCCTGTAGTTGACCTTCTTGCCATACATCAGAATGCCTGTGCGGTAGATGCGCCCGGCCAGCCAGGTGGTGGCCACAAAACCCACCACCAGCATCACCATGCTGAGGGCCAACTCCCAATAGGGCACTCCGAACGGGATGCGCACCATCATGATGATGGGCGATGTGAACGGGATGATGCTCATCCAGAACGAAAGCGGACCCTCGGGATTGGAAATCACGTACTGCGCCATAACGAACGAGAAAATGATGGGGATGGTGATGGGCAGCATGAACTGCTGCGAGTCGGCCTCGTTATCCACCGCAGAACCTACGGCCGCAAAGAGGGCGCTATAGAGCAGATAGCCCCCAAGGAAATAGAACAGGAAACTGCCTATGATTACCCCGAAGTTGATGGTGTCAACACTTTTCCAAATCTCATCGAGAGCAGCCTGGTTGAACTGCGCTGACTGCTCGGCCTGCTGCCCGGCCACCACAGTGCTCTGCCCGGCCATCACCTCCTCAATGCTGCGGCCGCCCATTTCGTCCTTGCTGAACTGCGCCTCTATCACGTTGCGCGCACCAGTGGTGAGCACCATGGTGAGCACGATCCACAGCAGGAACTGCGTGAGCCCCACGAGGGCGATACCGATGATCTTGCCCATCATCAGCTCAAAGGGCCGCACCGATGAGATGATGACCTCGATGATGCGATTGGTCTTCTCTTCTATCACCCCGCGCATCACCTGCACCCCATAAAGGAAGATGAACATGTAGATGAGTATGCCGCTGAACAGGCCCACCATCATGCTCACCTCGGTATTGGCGCTGCTCTCCTGCCCCAGCTCATTGATCTTCTTGGTGACCAGGTGCACATCGGTGCGGGCCGCATCGAGGGCGCTCTGCTCTATGCCATACTTTGCCAGCTTGAACTTCTCAATGTCGTTACTCAACGTGGTCTCTATGTGGCGGATCACGTGGATGCTGGGCTGGCTCTCGTAGATGAGCTGTATGCCATTGGTGCTGCTCATGATGTTCTTGTGGATATAGAGCACGGCATCGGGCCCCTTCTCTTCGGCCACGAGGGCCTTGGCCTCTTCCAGCCCCGAGTTGGCGTAGAGGAACGTGATGTTGTCGGTGTTATCCATTCGCTCGGTGAAGAGAAAACTCTCGTCCACCACCAGTACCGTGGCATCATCGCTCTGCTGAAGGGCCAGCCAAACAGGGACGATGAACAGCGCGGCCATGAGCAGCGGCCCGATAATGGTCATGACGATGAACGACTTCTGCCTTACACGTGTGAGGTACTCTCGCTGAATGATGAGGGATATCTTTCTCACGATGGGGAATGAGGGGAAATGGAAAATCGAAAATGGGGAAACCGGCCTTCGACCCCGCTGAGGATGAGAGGCGAAATGGCGGTGACGAAGGTAGGGAGGCGGGGTGTATGTGAGCGGGACGCTCACTAATAGCGCGAACGAGGGAAGACCTTCGCTAGGGCGGAGCGCGGGACTTAACCTAGTTACACTTGTTTTTCAAATTGCGCCAGTTTATTATTTACCGAATTGTAATTCCTTGCTAAGTATTTATCCAAAACGGTGTAGCAGTATATTATCTGCTCAAGAACATCAATTAGTTCAGGAACTTCAATACTCTCATCACCATTTAAAACAGTGCTTTTTAAATTATTATTGCTGCTTTTTGAAATGGCCTGTTGGTTTGGATTATCCATAAACTCATATTGGACATGATGATTGAAGCAATGGTATTTGTATTCTTTCATATGCCCCATCTTATGTTTACAAAAATTATTGATAAAATCAAACAAATCCTGAATTGTGAATGCATGTCCCTCCTTAGTCAAAGAATTTCGCAATTGGGAATTATCAGTAATAGAAGTTAAATGTCTTATGAAGTCTTGAAAGTCTGTTGGAATTTCTCAAGTAATCAATAAGAATCTTGTATAGAGCCTAAAGAGCGCTATATTATATCTAGTTGTTTCAAAGTTATATTTGTCGTATGTCTCATCAGAGAGGATATCAGTAATATGAGAATTCCATTCGCCTAAGGAGCAAAAAAAAACTATTGTGGCTGTTTGGCGTTACGAACTTGTGCTGCCATTGGCATTCAAATGAATCGATAGTGATATCATTGATATATCTCCTTCGCTTTGTTGCCGACATCCAGTATTTCTTGGCTGCAATCCTTGTTTTTCTGAATTTTCCCATGGCTACGATTTCGGTCTGGATTCCATCCCTCTGCCACATGCCAATCAGGCCGTTTCGGGTAAGTTAAGTCTATCTCGGTCAGCCAAACATACAGACATTATTCAAATGTCATCGCCTTAACTCCCAGTTGCTTTAATAGTGCATAAATTACAGACCCTAAGTACCAAGTACAAAAAACCTCCCCTTGGCCATCTTTCATGCCAAGGGGAGGATTCAAAAAGAGTAAGGGGTGAGGATGCAATGAGGCAAGCCCCCACCCCACGCTGCGCTGGCCGGCAAGGGCCATGGGTGCGCAGTGCACCACGCGGTCGCGTCCGACTAAGGCGGATACACAGCTCACCCCAATCGATACCCGCCTGCATCTTCGCTGGTGCGTTCTATTCGCAACCAGCCTGCTCCGGGCTTGTCGAACCGATCTGCCGAAGGCGGAGAGCTCCCCGGTTCCTGATTTATGATTACTGCGAAGGGCAGTGAGCTCTTTGGTTGTCGATTGCTGATTGATGCGAAAAGCGAACCGCAAACCGACCGAAGGGAGCTCATTGCGGCACGCAGTAATAGCGAATAGCGAACAGCAGGGACCTTGAACCTATTTTCAGCGCCCGTTCCGCATGCCCACCTCCTTTCCCTTGCCCATGACGGGCAGCTCGATGCGCGAGGGGTATTCCGTATTGTGATGCACCTCCCAGGTGCATGCGTCCTTGTACACGTTCTTGAAGTTGTCCACATCCACCCCGGCCATCCGCACCTGAATGCGATGTCCGGGAAGGAACAGATGTGAGGTGGGCAGCATGTCGAACACCAGGTGCTCCACTTGGGTGGTGTCCATCAGCAGGGCGTCCACCTTGCGGTAGCTGCGGTAGGGCACACAGTCGTCATAATACACCGTGCGGTCCTGCAGCTTGCGGTGAATGAATCCCAGCTGGCCGTCCGTCACCTTCCACACCTTGCCGTGCTCGTCCACATCTTCCAGATAGACGAAGATGGAGCCCTCGGGGGTCGAGCTTTTGAGGTGGATGCTCACCAGCGGGTGGCCGGTCACCTCCATGGCCTCTTTCAGCGGCTCGGAGGTGAACAGCACGGTGATGCTGTCCTCCTTGGAAACATCCGTGTAGGTGTTGCCCACGCTGGTGGTGTTGAAGTTCCAGCGGCACCCCGAACCGATGCCGTGGGTGAGGTCAACCTCATAGGTCGTGGTTCCGCTGGCCGATGCGCGGTCGGTGGTGAGCCTGCCCGATGCGGAGAGATGGAACGGCACGCGGGTGGCCTCGGGCGGCCATGTGTCGGCCGATTTCCAGCGGTTCTCCATCATCGTGTAATAGTGTATCCGTGGCGAGCGGTCCAGCCCGTTGTCGATGCCTTTGAGGTGGAAGTCGAAGAAGCGCACCAGCTCTTTCACATCATCGAACTGCGACACGCCTGCCACATTGGGGCTCACATTGGCCCCGCCACCGTGGTTCCAAGGGCCGAGGCGCAGTCGGCTGGTGCCGTTGTCCAGATTGATGAACTGCCGGATGGCCGACTGGGCAAAGGCCGCGTCCCACCATCCGCTCCACGAGTAGATGGCCGCTCCGGCCCCTTTGATGCGGTCCTTGAGCTGGTGAGGGGAGAGCACATCCTTCACATAGAAACTGCCATCGATGGTAAAGGTGTCGTCCGAGAAGGTGGCCGTGCCGCCCTCCTCGCGCTGGTAGATGTTGCAGGTGTGCGTCTGCCAGATGGGCTCCATGTCCTTCTTCGAGTAGCCCTTCACCCGCTGCACCCCGTAGGTGGCCACTTTCACCGCGCCTTTCCTCCGGCTCTCAGGCAGCATCCCTTGGTCCAGCCCTTCGCAGAAGTCGCCATATCCCTGAAGGAACTGATGGAAATACATGCCACCGGGTGCGGAAACGTCATCATAGAGGTCCCACAGCGAATAGGTGGGCGCGATGGCCTTCACCGCAGGGTGCTGGTTGTAGAGCAGGTACAGCGAAGTGTTGCCGATGTAGCTCACGCCCGTGGATCCGACCACGCCATCGCTCCAAGGCTGTGAGATGACCCAGTCCACGATGTTCTTCCCGTCCAGCACCTCGCGCATGTCGGCACTGGTGAGCATCTTGTGGCCTTCCGATGCTCCGCTGCCGCGCACATCGACCGTCACAAGGGCATAGCCGTAGCGCACAAAGTCGAGCGGGTCGAAATTCGGGGTGCTGGGCACCATCTTCATGAACCACTTGAAGGGCCATTTGAAGCCCACGGCCCTCCAGTAGCGTGTCTGGTAGAGAATGGTGGGCAGTTTCTCGCCCTTATCGATGCCTTTCGGGAGGTAGACATTCACCGCCAGACGGATGCCATCGTCCATCGGCACATAGAAGGTCATCTCACGGATGCCCTTGTATTCCTTCTCCCGAGGGTAGAATGGGGCCGCCACTTCGGAGAAAAGGGAATCGGCAGACTGCGGGAAAACGGCCGTGGCTCCCCACCAGAGCATGGCGGAGAGGAGAATACAGTAACGTAGCATGATGTGAAGGCGGAAAGGCCCGCGAAGTTACAGCATCAGAGCCCATTTTCCCCAGCGGGAACGGGCATTATCCGAGGTCGTGCATCACCAGCATCGGCACCTTGGTATGCAGGGCCAGCTTGCGGGTCACGCTGCGATGGAAGATGGCATCGAAGAAGTTGTTTCTCCGTGGCACGGTGACCAGCATGTCGATGCCGTTATCGTTGGCATGATGCTCGATGGCCAGAGCCTTGTCGCTGTTGGAGAGGAAGGCATAGTCATGGGGTATGTCTGCGAGCAGATGCTCCAGTTTCAGTCCGGCTATGGCCTCCTGCACGTCTATGGTGTGGCCCTCATCGAGCACATGCAGCAATTGGATGGTAGCACCATGGGCGGCCGCGAGTTCGAGCATGGGCGCTGCGATTCCAGGACTGCTGAGTCCTTTGTTGTCGGTGGCGAAGAGAATGCGTTTCGGGGTTCTGATCTCCGCCTGTTCCGGCACTGCGATCACAGGGCACGAGGCATTGGCAATCACATCAGCCGCATTGCTGCCAATCACGGAACCCAAAAGGCCCGAGGCGCCTTTGGTCCCCATCACGATCAGGCTGGACTTGGTCTCCTCGGCAAGCTCATCAAGGGCGACCGTAAGGCTTCCAATGGCGGCCTTTATCACAAATTCGAAAGGTTCGTTGGTGTAATCTGACCGCAGCCCTTCGGTGTTCCTGCGGAGCATGTCCTCTGTTTCGTCCGTCCCGATAACGTTGACCACGGGCAGGTCCGCACCATAGGCAGCAATGTCTATGGACTGAAAGATGATGAATCGGGTCTTCTGACCGCTGAACAGGTTCAGGGCATAGCGCATCGCATGCTCGGCATGTCGACTTCCATCAGTTGGCAGAATGATAGTTTTCATGTGTTCAAGGGGGTCTCAGGATGCAAGGTCACTTGGCAAGACGAGCAAGGGGAGTTTGGTCTTGCGAATCATCTCCCGTGTGTTGCTGTGGCCGAACAGGTTAGCGAAAAGGTCTTTCTTTCTCCGGACCATGGCCAGCAGGTCCACATCTGCCTCCTGAGCAAATCTAGTGATGGTTTCGCCCACGTTCTTGCCCTTCTCGAAGTGGTAGCTGTGGTCAATACCATCGAACTTGTTCACGGGCACTCTGTCGCTTGAACCTGTGGTTTCTCCTTCTCCAAGCACATTCAAAATCATCACTTTAGCAGATGTTCTTCCTGCAATGTAACCCAGTGCATCCGGGCAATGGTCCAACGAGATACTGTGATTATCGGCCGCCATTAGAATCTTCTTCGGCATGTGAGGCTCCACTCCGCTGGGGATGGCAAGTACTGCACACGGGACCTGTTGCATGACGCCCGAGGCCACGCTGCCCACCAATGCTCCTTTCAGACCCGTTGCCCCAGTTGTTCCCATGACCACAAGGTCAATACCGTTGTTTGTCACCAGTTTGCGGAGCACAATGTCTGCCGGTCCCATTTCAGCGACCACGCTCAGTCGGTCGGTCAGTTTAGGGAACTCATCCTCCAACCGGATGAGCTGTTCCTTGAGCAGCTGTTCCGAGTCCCGCTTTAGGATATCCGATATGGAAATGAGCATGGTGTTGCCCGAATGTGGGACCTGATAGGCGTTCACTAAGGTGTAGGTGGCCGAATCACCGAATAGCGTCAGTGCATAGCGGGCAGCCCGGTGTGCGGTTTCGGAAAAATCTGTAGGGATGATGATCTTCTTCATTTTCAAATAGGGATGTCACAAGTTTGGCCAAAGCAACGGCATTGGAACAGGCAATATCCTGAGTGCCGTCAATGACTGGAATGATAAATGTCAGTCGGGTTCTGAGAGGGGTTAAAAGAGGGCTATTGTCATTCCGGCATATCATTTCCCCGATTTCATGTGGCTACCTTTGAGCGTTTGTTTTTCCAATAACGTAGTTTTCTCCAATGATCCTGAAGACCCGAATCACCGCTCTTCTGCTGTCAGGCATGGCCTTGACCGCAACATCTGTTGTCGGTCAGAACCACACCTGTGGCACAGCAGACATCAACAATGCTCAGCTTGCCCATCCGGAAAAGGCTGCCATAGCTCAGCAGTTGGAACGCGAAACGGATGAGTTCCTGCACGAGCATGGTACGGGTCAGCGAGGTGTGTTGCGCGTCATTCCTGTGGTCTTTCACATCATCCACAACTATGGTCCTGAGAACATCTCCAAGGAGCAGGTGCTGGATGCTGTGCGCATCATCAACGAGGATTTCAGAGCCCTCAATTCTGACCTGTCGGCCATCATCCCTGAATTCGCTGGGGTGATAGGTGATGCGGAGATTGAATTCCGACTGGCGAAGAAAGACCCCAGCGGCAATTGCACGGACGGCATCACGCGCACTGCTTCCAACCTGACCTTCAGTGCCGGGGAGAATGTGAAACAGCTGGTCAGCTGGAACACGGCCAGGTATCTGAATGTGTGGGTGGTGGCCAACATTGCCAGTGGGGCAGGCGGATATGCCTATTACCCCGGAAACGCTCCCAGTCAATCTCAAGAGGGTATCGTGGTGCGCAACTCGCAGCTGGGGAGCATCGGCACCAGCGGTGGCGGGAATTTCGCTGCCCGCACCCTGAGTCACGAGATAGGCCATTATCTCAACCTCCGTCACGTTTGGGGCAACAGCAATGAGAATGCCGACCCGGGCAACTGCTCTGATGATGATAATGTGGCTGATACGCCCAACACCATCGGCTCTGAGCAGACCTGCAATCTCAACCAGGTTACTTGCAGCAGCCTCGATAATGTGCAGAACTATATGGATTACAGCACCTGTGCGCGCATGTTCACGCAGGGACAGGCGGCCAGAATGCAGGCGGCCTTGCAGTCATCGGCAGGCCAGCGCAACAATCTGTGGACGAACACCAACCTGGTGAACACAGGCACCAATGACGGTTTCGATGCCCCGTGCACGCCCACCGTGGAATTCAGGGCCTCGAATACCCTGGGCTGCGAAGGTCTGGAGGTGCAGTTCACTGATGAGTCGTGGGGCGCGGATCAGGATGAGAGCTGGTCATGGAACTGGAGTTTCCCGGGTGGCACTCCATCTTCGAGTAACGAACAGAACCCTGTGGTCACCTACGGGCAGGCGGGTACTTACAGCGCATCGCTCACCATCACCTCGGGCGCAGGCTCCGACAGTCAGACGCAGAATGGTCTGGTGGTGGTCAATGAACTCTCCGGTGGAACCCCGGCTCCCTTCAGTGAGGGCATGGAGACCACCGGATGGCCCACACAGGCAGACAGTGACTGGATTCTGGAGGCTGGGAGCGGCACCACATGGCAGCGCACCATGGTCGCTGCGGCAACCGGTGCAGCCAGTGCACGCATCAATTTGAGAGTGGTCGATGCCGGGGTGCTCAACAGCTTCATCACGCCCGCCATAGACATGTCCGATGTTCCATCCTCAGACGCCCGCCTCACTTTTAAGGTGGCCCATGCCTCACGCAGTGCCGATGGTCACACGGAGCGCCTCCGGGTCTATGCGAGCATCGACTGTGGCGAGACATGGCAGATCCGTTACACCCGTTCGGGCAATCAGCTAAGCAGCACGGGCAGCCTCGTCAGTGGCACCTTCACTCCAACAGCATCACAATGGAGAGAGGAGTCGGTCAACCTGGCCACCGTGGCAGGTCAGCCTCACGTGCTCCTGAAGTTTGAGGCCATGAGCGATGGACAGAATTATCTCTACGTGGATGACATCAACATTTCTGGTGGCCCATCATCGGTGGCCGAGCAGAATCAGATCATCGGTCTTTCCGTGTTTCCCAATCCGATTGATGGTCGGTCGGTGCTCAGGGTCGAATCCGTCATTTCATCTGAAGTTCTGGTCAACGTGACGGACGCTGTGGGCAGATTGGTCAGTTCCCGCTCCGCTCAGGTCGTTGCCGGGGTCAATTCCCTGCCTTTGTACCAAGTGACAGCGATTCCATCTGCCGGGATATACTTCCTCACTGTGAGGCTTGATGGTCACAGTTCAACCGTGAAACTGGTGAGGTGATCCCTTAGTCTGTTCTGAACATTGTTCTCAAGGGAGCGTTTCATAGCTATGAAACGCTCCCTTCTTTTTTGTTCGGTTCTTCTTTCTGCTCTTCATTCCTGTGCTCAAAGTCCGAAGGATGCGCACGTGGAGAAGGTGAGTCACCCGGCCAGTCACTGGAAAAGTGTGCTCACCCCGATGCAATACTCCGTTACGCGCGAGAAAGCCACAGAGCGCGCATTCACAGGTGAGTATTGGAACAGCAAGACCGATGGCATCTATTGCTGTGTATGTTGCTCACTGCCTCTTTTTGATTCCAAGACCAAGTTTGACAGTGGCACCGGATGGCCAAGCTATTGGCAGCCTGTGGCCAAGTCCCATGTGAGGGAGGTGCGCGACCTGAGCCATGGCATGGTGCGCACCGAGGCCGTCTGTGCCCGTTGCGATGCCCATCTCGGCCATGTGTTCGATGATGGTCCGCGGCCCACTGGGCTGCGGTACTGCATCAATTCGGTCTCTTTGAAGTTGAAGAAGCGCAACTGACCTCGGCCCCTGAGGGCAATAAAAAATCCCCGAGACCTTTCGGTCCGGGGATTTTCCTGAAGGACTTTCGACCTCAATGCTTGTGGTTCGGGTCGCTGTGGTCGTGACCGCTGTGGTCGTCACTGCCCGGAACCTCGTTCACCAGGCCCTTGATGGTGAGAACTACCGGCTCCGCAGAGCCATTGCTGGTAACAGTAACGGTCTTCTGGAAGTTGCCGATGCGCTTCGTGTCATACATCACCTTGATGCTGGCCTTCTTGCCCGGTGCCAAAGGCTCTTTCGGCCATTCGGGCACGGTGCAGCCGCAGCTTCCGGTGGCATTGGTGATCACCAACGGTTCTTTGCCCGTGTTGGTGAAAACGAATTCGGTCCCACCGTCAGCACCTTGTTTGATCGTGCCATAGTCGTGAACATCTTTGTCGAATTTGATCACTGCACCGGTCTGTGCGAGGGCGAATGAGGTGGTTGATGCGAGAAAGAGCAATGTTGCGATGAGTCTCATGTCTGTGATGGTTTTAGAGTTGTTGATTGGTGCTGCTAATGTCGGAAATTTGTGATGGACGCACTTCTATAAAAACCATGCCACATCCTTGGTTGTTCTGCTATCATCAAATCTGTATGAAATGAAAAGTCAAGATGTCAGTTTCCCGGTCCAGTTGAGTGATGATGAGTGGAGGTCAAGGCTTGATCCCGAGCAGTACCGTGTGCTCCGCGAGCATGGCACCGAACGTCCTTTCACGGGCAAGTATGACCTTCATTTTGAGAAGGGGGTCTATTCCTGTGCGGGATGTGGCAGTGTGCTGTTCACCTCCGGTTCGAAATTCGACAGCGGCTGCGGATGGCCTGCCTTCTATCAGAAAGCAGAGGACGGGAAGATCGTGGAACGCTTGGACAGGAGTTTCGGCATGACCCGCACCGAGGTGCTTTGCGGCAACTGTGGCGGGCATCTGGGCCATCTGTTCCCCGATGGGCCGCGCCCAACGGGGATGCGCTACTGCATCAACTCTGCTTCACTGGATTTCAAGGAGCAGGGCTGACAGGGGAAATAGGAGACGGAAAATGGAAAATTGAGAATGGGCTGACCCAAGTTCGGCATGCTTTCCCTGATTGTCCTCAGACAATTTTCCTTACCCCCACTTTCAATTTTCTCCTAAGCCAGACCTCAGATAGGTTACGGTCTGCCTCTGCTGCTTTGTGGCAGCATGAAGCATTGCCACCTTTCTCTCTGTGAACAACTTTTTGTGCCCCACGACCATCTGCGGACAACCGCACGGGCCTGCGCGCACCTAATTTCAAGCCCCCCTTTTTTAGCCATTAGTCATTAGCTGTTCGCGTTTCGCCCTCGTCTCTTGTCCCCCGTCCCTCGCCCCTCTTGAAAAGCATCATCCACATAGACCTCGACTCGTTCTTCGTCTCGTGCGAGCGGCAGCTGGACAGCCGTCTCAACGGCCGTCCGGTGCTCATAGGCGGCATCACCGACCGTGGCGTGGTGGCCTCATGTAGCTATGAGGCGCGGGCATTCGGCATCCATTCGGCCATGCCCATGAAGATGGCACGGCAGCTCTGCCCCGAAGCGGTGGTGATACGCGGCAACAGCGGCACCTACAGCAAGTTCTCTGACATGGTGACCGACATCATCAAAGAGGATTCGCCCCTTTTCGAGAAATCGTCCATCGATGAGTTCTACATAGATGCCACGGGCATGGACCGCTTCTTCGGGTGCTATAAATGGGGACAGGAGCTGCGCCAGCGCATCATCCGCGAGACGGGGCTGCCCATCTCCTTCGCACTATCGACCAGCAAGACCGTGGCCAAAGTGGGCACGGGCGAGGCCAAGCCCAACAACCACCGCGAGATACCGCAGGGACTGGAGAAACCTTTCCTCGCACCGCTGTCCGTCAAGCGCATACCGATGGTAGGCGATCAGACCTATCGTCTGCTGCGCAGCATGGGCGTGGAGAAGGTGAAGACCGTGCAGGAGATGCCCATCGAGCTGCTTGAGCGTGTGATGGGCAAGAACGGCACCTCGCTGTGGAAGAAGGCGCAGGGAATTGACAACACGCCCGTGGAGCCATGGCACGAGCGCAAGTCCATCTCCATAGAGCGCACCTTTGAGAACGACACGGCCGACATGGTGAAGCTCGAAAGCATCATCCGCGCCATGGCCGAGAACCTCGCCTATCAGCTGCGCAACGGGAGCAAGCTCACGGCCTGCGTGTCGGTGCGGGTGCGCTACTCCGATTTTCAGACCCACAGCAAGCAGTTGCGCATCCCCTACACGGCCTCAGACCATGTGCTGATCGACACCGCCATGCAGCTCTTCCGCCAACTCTTTGACCGCAGGGTGCTGCTGCGGCTGGTGGGCGTGCGGTTCAGTCACTTGGTGGGCGGTGGTGAGCAGATGAGCCTCTTTGACGAGAGCGGGCCGCTGCTCCAGCTCTACAGCGCCATGGACAGGATGCGCAACCGCTACGGGCAGGACGCGGTGAAACGGGCCGTGGCGATGGGTTCCAAAGGAATAGGCCGCTCGGGGAATCCGTTCGATGGACAACCGATCGTGATTCCCGCGCACAGGAGGGCATGATGTTTCGGCCTGCACACATGAAAGCTAATGCCCCAATTCTGCCACACCCATTTCAGCCTCCACTATGGAACGATGTCGCCAGAGGAACTGCTGGCCGAGGCTCAGCAGCGGGGCATCACGCGGCTGGTGGTCACCGACATCAATAACACCTCGGCCTGCCACGACCTGCTGCGGCTGGCCCCGAAGTATGGCATCGACCTTTCCATCGGTGTGGATTTCCGCAACGGGGCCGAGCGCATGTTCGTGGCCGTGGCAAGGAACAATGACGGTTTCCACGAGATCAACGCCTACCTGTCTCAGTTTCTCACCACCGAGAAAAGACCGATTCCCGCCCGTGCGCCACAGTTCAAGCATGTGCTGCTCATCTATCCGTTCCGAAAAGACCTCTCCCCGAATTGTGACAAAGACCTCCCCCAACCCCTCCTTTCCAGGAGTGGAGCTGATGCGGGCGGGGAACTCCCCCCCTGTCAAGGAGGGGTGGCCGAAGGCCGGGGGGGTCTTTCGCCTGCAATACTCCGTATCAATGAATTCATCGGTATCACCCCCACAGACCTCCGTCAGCTTCCTTTTTCCCCGTGGATAAATCAACCGGAAAAACTCGTGGCCCTGCCCACCGCCACCTTCCGCACGAAGACCGATTTCAACACACATCGCTTGCTGCGCGCCATGGCCTGCAACACGCTCCTGAGCCGCCTGCCGAAATCAGAGGAAGGTAACCCTGATGACCTGCTGCGCACCGAGGAGGAACTGCGCATTATCTATTCCGATTTCCCTGAATTGCTTTCCAATTCGGAGCGCGTGATTGAAAACTGCCGCGTGGCGTTCGCACCATTGGAGCAGCACGGCCATCGCAACCAGAAGACCTTCACGGGCGATGCCGACCGAGACTTCGAGCTGCTGCGCAAACTCTGTTTGGAGGGCATCGCCTACCGCTATGGCAACAGCCCCGCCATTGAGGTGGCCGACCGTCTCGACCGCGAACTGCAGACCATCCGCGACAAGGGGTTCGTATCGTATTTCCTCATCAGTTGGGAGATAGTGCAGTATGCCAACAGCCGTGGCTACTTCCACGTGGGGCGCGGCAGCGGGGCCAACAGCATCGTGTCGTATCTCATCGGCATCACGGACGTTGACCCCATCCATCTCAACCTCTATTTCGAGCGGTTCATCAACCTGTTCCGGAAGAGTCCGCCCGATTTCGACATCGACTTCTCGTGGCGCGACCGCGAGGATGTCACGCGCTTCATCTTCGAGCGGTTCCCGCATGTGGCCCTGTGCGGGGCCTATGTCACCTTCCAGCGCAAGTCCGTCATCCGCGAGCTGGGCAAGGTGTTCGGCCTGCCCTCGGACGATATCGTGCGCTTGCAGCAGACCATGACCGCAGAGGACCAGCTCGGCCGTCTCGTACTCCGCTATGCCGACCTGCTCCACGACCGCCCCAGCCACCTCTCGCCCCACTCGGCAGGAATCCTCATCAGCGATGCGCCCATCCACACCTACACCGCCACCTTCCTTCCTCCGAAGGGCTTCCCTACCGTGCATTTCGACATGGTGGTGGCCGAGGACATCGGGCTGTTCAAGTGGGACATCCTTGGACAGCGCGGCCTAGCCAAAATCAAAGATGCGCTGGCCATCATTGCGGAGAACCAGGGCGAAGAGGTCGATATCCATGATGTGAAACGGTTCTATGAGGATGAGAAGTGCAATGCGCTGCTTGCCGCTGGCAACGCCATCGGGTGCTTCTACATTGAGTCGCCCGCCATGCGGATGCTGCTCACCAAGCTGCGTGTGGGCGATTATCTGGGCTTGGTGGCGGCCAGTTCGGTCATCCGTCCGGGCGTGGCACAGAGCGGCATGATGAACCAGTACATCCTGCGTCACCGCAATCCTGAGAAGCGCAACGAGGCCCACCCCATCCTGCTTGAACTGATGCCCGAGACCTACGGGGTGATGGTCTATCAGGAGGATGTGATCAAGGTGGCGCACCATTTCGCGGGACTGTCGCCTTCGGAGGCCGACATCCTGAGAAGGGGCATGAGCGGCAAATTCCGCAACCGCGCAGAGTTCGACAATGTGCAGGTGAAATTCATGGAGAACTGCAAAAAGCTGGGGCGCGAGGAAAGTGTGGCGAAAGATGTGTGGCGGCAGATGGAAAGTTTCGCGGGCTATGCCTTCGCCAAGGGCCACTCGGCCAGCTACGCGGTGGAAAGCTACCAGTGTCTGTTCCTCAAGGCCTACTATCCGCTGGAGTACATGACCGCCACGGTGAACAACGGGGGCGGGTTCTATTCGCGGCAAATCTACCTGCACGAGGCGCGGAAACACGGGGCGCAGTTGGAGCTTCCGTGTATCAACTCCAGCAGCATCGGGGCGGTGCTGCGCGGCACGGTCGTCTTCATCGGTCTCGGTTTCGTCAACGGCCTGCGCGAGGAGACGATGAACGCTCTGCTGCACGAAAGGGGGCGAAACGGCCTCTTCGCAGACCTGCGCGATGCGGTGCAGCGCACTACCATCAGCCTCGATCAGTGGGTGCTGCTCATCCGCGTGGGAGCGTTGCGTTTCTCAGGGAGAACGAAAAAGGAACTGCTGTGGGACATCCATTATCTGCTGGGTCACGCCCCCAAGCGCGAGTCTTCAGCGCTACTCTTCCGCACCGAGACCAAGGATTTCACCCTGCCCGAACTGTGGCAGCATCCGTTGGAGAACGCCTATGATGAGATCGAGCTATTGGGATTCACAGTCACCGCCTCGCCTTTTGACATGATAGACCGCACCGGCCTGCCCGTGCTTACCGTGCGCGAGATGTGCGGCATGGTGGGCAAGGAAGTGGAAATCCTCGGCTACCGCGTCCACGTGAAGCAGACCAGCACCATACATCGTGAGAAGATGCACTTCGGCACGCTCATCGATCTGGAGGGCGAGTGGATCGACACGGTTCATTTTCCGCAGACAGCAGCGCGATATCCGTTCCGAGGGCCGGGCTGCTACGTGCTGCGCGGCAAAGTGACAGAGGAGTTCGGCCACATCAGCCTGACGGTGAGCTGGCTCAGAAGGGTGGAGCATCTGGGGTTGGACAGCGTTGCAAGTTGATTTAGCGACCGGACCATATCTGGTCGTCAGGTGCAGAATTATGGCGGGGGATGCTGGTGTTCGTCTGAGATTTATCAATTTCATCCGTTGAAACCGGAATCCGTTGCCTGTCATGCGTCTTCTCCGCGCATTTCCCGCCATCAGACTCCTTGCTCCGTTCCTTGCCGGAGTAATCGGGGGTGCCTTCGCACTGGAACTGGTCATCCCTTCCGCATCGGCCTTAATCGCGCTTTTCGCACTGTGGTCACTGCTTTGCATCGTGATGCTGATCTTATCGTCCACCAGCCGGATGGGGTCATTCTTCGGACTGCTCGGCACATTGGCAGCGGTCTTGGGCGGCATGCTTCTGTTGTTCTCCGTTTCCGGACAACTTTACCCGGGTCATTTCACTCGCTTTCCGACCGAAACACCGCAGACTTATTTGGTCACGGTGGACGGGGAGGTCTATCGTAAACAGAAGTCCATCCAAATGGAAGGCGATGCCATCTCGTCCGATGGCAAGTATTTCGGTCGGGTGCTGCTTTACCTGCATCCTGACAGCGTAGCTGAGCGTCTCGGACATGGCGACAGACTGTTGGTTCATGCGGCCCTCTCTGAGGTCCGCTCTGCTGGAAATCCGAACGAGTTCAACTATGCCCGCTATCTCCGTTTCCATCACATCCATCATCAGGCCTATGTGCCTCAGGGATACTGGGAGCTGATTGAGGTGGGCCCGAATACGCCCATACGGTTCTTCATTGGTCTAAGGCGCAGGATGATGGACGTGTTCGTCAGGTCGGGTTTGGAGGGCGATAGGCTGGCGGTGGCCTCGGCATTGGTGCTGGGCTACAAGGCAGACCTCGATCAGTCATTGCTACAGTCCTATTCCGGTGCGGGCGCTACGCATGTGCTGGCCGTCTCGGGGCTGCACGTGGGTATCGTCTATCTCATTTTTCAATGGCTGCTCATCGGGCTAACACGGTTTAGGCATGGAGAGGTGATCCGTGCGTCTGTCATTGTCTGTCTATTGGTGGGCTATGCGTTTCTCACCGGATTGTCACCGTCAGTCTCGCGGGCGGTCACCATGTTCTCGTTCGTGGCATTGGCCAAAAGTCTTGGGCGCAGAGGCAGCATTTATAACACACTTGCGGCCTCTGCCATCGGGTTGGTGATCTACGATCCGCTGATTGTTATGCAGGTGGGTTTTCAGCTCTCCTATGCGGCCGTGCTCGGGATTGTGCTGCTGCAACCGTGGCTCTTCAGCCAGATGACCTTCAATAATCGAGTATTGGACAAGATCTGGGAGATAACCTGTGTCTCTGTCGCTGCGCAGCTGGCCACATTTCCGCTCGGACTGCTCTATTTCCATCAGTTTCCCAATCTGTTCTTCATCTCCAACCTGTTCGTCATTCCGGCCGCGACCTTTGCTTTGGGTCTGGGCATTTTCGCCATGCCTGCCCAGCTCTGGGAACCGCTACTCCAGCTCTCGGGCGATTTGCTTGGTCTTGTTATAGGTGCGATGAATGGGCTGGTCAAACTGATAGACAAGATTCCGTACGCAGTTACCAACGGGGTCGATATTTCCATCACTGAGACGGTGCTCATCTACGCATTGATCGGATGCACAGCATGGATGCTGATGGCGCGGGAGATGCGCATGCTACTTCCTGTATCCGGACTGTGTCTTCTTTTAGCCTTGACGCAGACCATTGAGTATGGTGAGCACCAGCAGCAACGGTCGCTCACGGTCTATAACATCCGAAAAGAGACCGCCCTGGCGCTGATGGATGGCACCCGCCTACAGTTCCTTGCAAGTCCCGGTCTGTTGGACAATGAGCAGTCACTGCTGTTCCATGTGCAGCACCATTGGTGGGCGCAGGGTATACAAGAACATCATCAGGTGGAGCTCGCGGACAGCCTGTTCAACCGTCCATTCAAATGGAACGGGACGAATGTGGTATTGGTGGCCAAACCCGAGGAGGGGCACACATTGGAAATGCCGGACACGGTGGATGTGGCCATCATCCATTCTGTGAATTGGAAGGATATGGAGGGATTGGCACTTCAAATGCCACCACAGGTGGTGCTCTCATCTGCTCTCGGTGAGCGCACGCGCGATAGACTGGCGGAAGTCATGCCGCCCGAGGTGAGCGTATGGGATGTGGCGCGTGACGGTGCTTTCACGCTGAGGTGACCTTTGCGCTCAAAGACTCTTCACCTCGGCCACCAGCCCAGTGAGCACCTTCTTCGCATCTCCGAACAGCATCTTGGTGTTCTGGAGGAAGAAAAGCGGGTTCTCGATACCGGCATAACCGGAACTCATGCCCCGTTTGATGACGATGACATGGGTGGCCTTGTAAACCTCGAGAATCGGCATTCCATAGATGGGGCTGGAAGGGTCATCGTTGGCAGCGGGGTTCACCACATCGTTGGCCCCGATCACCATCACCACATCGGTGCTGGGGAACTGAGGGTTGATGTCATCCATCTCCACCAGCAGGTCATACGATACATCCGATTCTGCCAAGAGCACGTTCATGTGCCCCGGCATTCTTCCGGCCACGGGGTGAATGCCATAGACCACCTCCACACCCTTGTCGCCCAAGGCCTTCTCCAGATCGTGCACAATGTGCTGCGCCTGCGCCACGGCCAGACCGTAGCCGGGCACCACGGCCACCCTCTTGGCATAGGAGAGCAGAATGGCGGTATCGTTGATGTTGATCTCGCGTACGGTCTGATCCGTGCCTCCGCTGCCTGCCGAGGCGGTGCCTGCTGCCGATCCGAACGAGGTGAAGAGGATGTTGGCCACGGAGCGGTTCATGGCCTTGGCCATCAGCAGTGTGAGCAGCAGACCGGCCGAGCCTACCAGAATCCCGCCCATCAGCATCACCTTGTTATCATAAAGCAGTCCGGTGGTGGCGGCTGTGACCCCTGTGAGGGCGTTGAGCAGCGAAATGACCACAGGCATGTCGGCCCCACCAATAGGGAACACGAATGCCAACCCGTAAATCAGCGAAATGGCCACCACCAGATAGACCAGTGCGGGGCTCGGGGCATCGGCCATAAGGATGAAACCAGCCATCACCATGGCCGCGATCAGCAGCAGGAAGGCCAGTGCTTTGTTCACCCGGATGTCCTTGATTTTGCCCTGAAGCTTGCCCATGGCGATGAGCGAACCCGAGAAGGACACGGAACCTATGATGAGGCTCGACATCAGCACCGTTCCCCGACCGAGATCGTGCGTTGGAAGTCCACCATATTCCACCAGTCCGATGAGTGCTGCTGCGGCACCGCCCATCCCGTTGAACAGCGAGACCAGTTCGGGCATGGCCGTCATCTGCACCGAGCGGGCCATGTAGAGACCGATGCCCGTGCCAAGGGCCATGGCCCCGATGATCAGAACGATATTGTTAAGGCCCGGTGTGAAGAACGATGCCAGAATGGCCAGCACCATGCCGTAAAGCGCGGTGAGGTTGCCCTTGCGCGCAGTGTCAGGATGACCCATCCATCGCATGCCCAGTATGAACAGGACCACTGCGATGAGGTAACTTATGGAGATGATCTGATCGGTCATTTTTTGCTGGTATCACGCTTCTTGAACATTCCGAGCATCCGATGGGTCACCGCAAAACCGCCCACCACGTTGAGCGTGGCCAGCAGCACAGCAACGAATCCAAGGAACAGGGCCGCGTAGTTGCCGGGGTCTGTGCTTCCAAGCACAATCACCGAGCCCACGATCACCACACCGGAAAGTGCGTTGGAACCCGACATCAGCGGAGTGTGAAGCACCGTGGGCACTTTGGATATGACCTCCACGCCCACGAAAATGGCCAGAATGAAGATGTAGAAGGCGTCCTGGTGTTCCGCCAGATACGTGAGCAGTTGTTCCATGGTCAGGATTTGAGCAATGGTGTTTGAACGATGGCTCCCGCATGTGTGATGCAAGTGCCTTTGACAATCTCATCCTCGAAATTCAGATGAAGTGCGTCTTTGTTCAGAATGATTTTGAGGAAGTTATGCAGGTTCTTGCTGTACATGCGCGTGGCATCCTCGGGCATGGTGGACGGAAGGGCCGAGTTTCCGATGATGGTGATGCCCTCCACGGTAACGGTGGCATTGTCCACAGTACCCTCGCAGTTGCCACCGCTCACCGATGCCAAATCGATGATCACGGCACCCGGACGCATCCTGCGCAACATGTCGCGGGTGATGAGAATGGGCGCCTTACGTCCGGGGATCAGCGCTGTGGTGATGATAGCATCCGACCTGACCACCGATTGCTCCAGCATCTCCGACTGCTTGGCCTTGTATTCTGCCGACTGCTCCACGGCATATCCGCCAGCGGCCTTGTCCTCCACAGCTCCGGGCACTTCCACGAATTTCCCACCGAGGCTTTCCACCTGTTCCTTCACCGAGGGTCGGGTGTCGAACGCCTCCACCACCGCGCCCAATCTGCGGGCAGTGGCGATGGCCTGCAGTCCGGCCACTCCTGCTCCGATTACCAGCACTTTGGCCGGGGCGATGGTGCCTGCGGCCGTCATCAGCATCGGGAAGAAGCGAGGAAGGGTGGCAGCGGCCAAGAGCACGGCCTTGTAGCCAGAAACGGTGCTCATGCTCGATAACACATCCATGCTCTGCGCCCGACTGATGCGCGGAATGCTGTCCATGCTGAGAACTGTGAGGCCTTTGGCGGCCATCGCTCCCATCAGTTCGGGCTGCGTCAACGGGCGATACATGCCAAGCACCAGTCTCCCTTGCGCCAGTTCGCCCCATTCTTTCTCCTCAAGTGGGGTGATCTGCAGAAGCAGTTCGGCCGTTCTAAGCACCTCAGACCTTTCGGCCACTTTGGCGCCAACGGCTGTGTAGAGAGCATCGGCAAGGAAGGCCGCATCTCCGGCACCGGTCTCCACCAGCACACTGTTCCCATCAGCGCAAAGCAGTTTCACCGCATCGGGATGCAACGATACCCGCGTTTCGGGTGCGGGTTCTTTCAGAAGTCCAATGATCATGCTCAGGGATTTGACCGGACGGCAATGTATTGCCTTTCAAACAGGCCTTTTCCTCCCGTCCAAGGTCAAACTTAGACTCTGTGATCGGATGGCACGCAACGGAAGCGGAAGGATTATGAACCGCTTTTCAGCATCGGTCAGGCCTTCAGCTCGCCTACAGATCCAAGTCCGGTCCGGATGTGGATGTCCCGCTGCGGGAATGGGATCTCCACACCGTGCTCCTTGAATTTCTCGAAAATGGAGAAGTAGAGTTTGCTTTTCAGTATGGGCGGTACATAGCTGTATTCTGTGCTCCACACACGCAGCACGAAATTCAGGCTGCTGTCGCCAAAGGCCTCAAAAAGCACATCGGGTGCCGGGCTTTTCTCCACGCCCTCGCAGTTCTGGGCCACTTCCAGCAATATCCGTTTGATCTTGGCAGGGTCTTCCTTGTAGGAAACACCCACTGGGATATTGAATCGCACCAGCTTGTCATTGAGGCTCCAGTTGATCACCTTGTCGTTGATGAACTGGGAGTTCGGGACGATGATGGCGATGTTATCGTTGGTGATGAGCGTAGTGGAGCGTGCCGAGATGTTCACGATGTTGCCCGCAATGCCGTCCACCTCCACGCGGTCGCCCACTTTGATGGGCCGTTCGAAAAGGATGATGATGCCGCTGATGAAATTGCTGCTGATGTTCTGAAGTCCGAAACCGATACCGATGCCCAATGCACCGAAAAGGATGCCCAACGCACTGAGATTGATGCCGCTGGTCTGCAGGATGATGACCATGCCCAACAACAGTATGGCATAGCGGATGATGGTGCCCACCGATTCAGCAGTTCCCATCTCCAGATCATAGCGGGTCAGCACGCGGCTCACCAACATTCTTTTGATGAACGCTGAAATGGTGAAAAGCAGCACCAGTGAGGCCAACAGCCACATCAATGAGCTCAAGGTGATGGAACTACCGCCCAATTGGAACAGTTCCATATTCCAGATGGTCACCACCCTCTCCGAGGCATCCGAGATGGCATGCTCAACTTTCGTTTCCTTCATTCTTTCCTCAGGATTTCACGCCTGCAAGATAGTGGTGGCAGAGGCAAGGTCATGTTATGATGCCGTATCTTCGTCCTGCAAATCCAATTCATTCCGATGGTCACCGATCTCAATGCCTTCTCATCCTTTCCAGCACATGCCCGCACATGGGTCTATCAGGCCTCGCGCCATTTGAATCCGGACGAGGTGGATGCCGTGCTCACCATTGCCCGCGATTTCACTAAGGAGTGGAGAGCCCACGGAAAGCCCCTCCATGCTACGGCTGATGTGCTCTACGACCGTTTTCTGCTGATGATGGTGGATGAGGATGCGGCCTGCGCCACCGGTTGTTCCATCGATAGCTCGGTGGCGTTCATCCGTTCGTTGGGCACCAAGCTCAACACCGATTTCTTCGACCGCCTTCAGTTAGCCTACATGGCGGCCGATGGAACCGTTCAGACGCTGCATGTAAGTCGCATAGCGCAGGCCGTGAATCTGGGTGAGTTGACGCCTGACACCATGGTTTTCAATAACATGGTGACGTCCTGTGCAGAGCTCCAAGGCAATTGGCGGGTGCCGCTCTCCAAAAGTTGGGCGGCCTCCCGGGCAGGGGTCGCGGTCTGATTCTGACTTACTCCTCGAATTTGTAGCCTACGCCCTTCACAGTGCGGATGGCACCGTCACCTATCTTCTCGCGCAATTTGCGGATGTGCACGTCAATAGTGCGGTCTCCCACCACTACCTGATCTCCCCAAACGGTGCTCAGAATGCTCTCGCGGGTGAACACATGGCCGGGCTTTGAGGCCAGCAGCGCAAGAAGTTCAAACTCTTTCTTGGGGAGCGACATCTCCTTACCGTCCAGTTCCACCACATAGCGGTCACGATCTATGACCAGCCCGGAGGAGGTCTCGAAAACCTGTGTGGTCGTCAGCGGATTGTTCCTGCGCAGCAACGCGTTGATACGGCTCAGCAGCACACGCGGCTTGATGGGTTTGCTGATGTAGTCATCTGCACCGGCATCAAACCCCGCTATCTGCGAATAGTCCTCATTCCGTGCGGTGAGGAAGGCGATGAGCGTGTTGCGGAGTGATGGAATGGCACGGAGCTCCCTGCACGTCTCAATCCCGTCCAGCTCTGGCATCATCACATCAAGAATGATGAGATCGGGGCGGAATTCGGTGGCCAACTGTAGCGCCACCTTGCCCGAAAGGGCCGTGCGAACCTCGAAATTCTCCTTCTTCAGGTTGTATTCCAGGAATTCGAGGATGTCCTCCTCGTCATCCACTATGAGGATCTTGGACTGTTCTGCCATGGCATTCCTGATTTGGTGGCGCAAAGGTGATTAGAGTCTGTTAATATACCGTTAATTCAATATGAACACCACCCCCGTGGCCACAGCAGACCACGCCTCAACACTCTTAGTTTTGCGGCCGTTCAAACGAAGGGAGCCATGGCAGACAGCATCATCAATGAGGGAAGTGTTACGTTCACAACAGACGAAAGGGGAATTGGTACCGTCACCTTTGCCCATCCCATGAGCAATTCGCTTCCCGGTCATCTGCTCCGCAAGCTGGCCGACACCATCACCGCAGCGGGCAACGACCCTGCCGTGAAGGTCATCGTGCTGCGCAGCGAAGGGGAGAAGGCTTTCTGCGCGGGAGCCTCATTCGATGAGCTCATCTCTATCAACGACTTGGAAACCGGACGCATTTTTTTCTCCGGATTCGCGGGGGTCATCGATGCTATGCGCAAGGCCCCGAAGTTCGTGCTGTGCCGTGTGCAGGGCAAGGCCGTGGGCGGTGGAGTAGGGGTGGCCTCGGCTGCCGATCACACCTTCGCTACGGTCAATGCTGATGTGAAATTGAGCGAACTGGCCGTGGGCATTGGTCCGTTCGTGGTGGGGCCGGCCGTGGAGCGCAAGGTCGGCAGATCGGCCTTCACGCAGCTTTCCATTGATGCGACCTCATGGAAGTCAGCGCAGTGGGCTGTAGAAAAAGGACTGTACACTGCCATTTTTGAGAATGCCGAGGCCATGGACGTGGCCATCGATGCCTTGGCCGGCCAGCTCGCCAAGAGCAATCCGGAGGCCATGGCCATGCTGAAGAAGGTGTTCTGGGAGGGCACCGAACATTGGGACACGCTTTTAGCGCAACGGGCCGAGATGAGCGGAAAACTCGTGCTTTCCGACTTCACGCGCAACGCCATCTCCAAGTTCAAGGCAGGAGGGCGATGAGATTGATTATTGTTGATTGCATATTGATGATTGGAAGGCCCACACGAAGCCTCCAAAAATCAATCAACAATAATCACTCATCAATCTTTTTGGCTCTGTTCCAATACTCGTCCATCTCGGCAAGCGTCATGTCCTGCAACCTGCGGCCATCCTTCTCTGCACCTGCCTCAAGGTACTGAAAGCGGTGGATGAATTTCTTGTTGGTGCGCTCCAGCGCCAGCTCAGGGTCGATATCCAGAAAACGGGCATAGTTGATGAGCGAGAACATGACATCGCCCAATTCATCCTCGATTCGCTCTTTGGCGGCACCCATGGTCACCTCGCGGTTCAGTTCAGTGATCTCTTCCTGCACCTTTTCCCATACCTGTTCGGGTCGTTCCCAATCGAAGCCCACGCCACGGGCCTTGTCCTGAATGCGTGTGGCTTTGGTCATGGCCGGAAGTGAGCGAGGCACACCCGAAAGCACAGATTTCGAGCCCTCCTTGAGTTTCAGTTTCTCCCAGTTCTGCTTCACCTCCTCCTCATCGGCCACCTTCACATCGCCATAGATGTGCGGATGGCGGTGAATGAGCTTCTCGCACAGCGCATCGATCACATCCGCAACATCGAACGCACCCTTCTCCTGTCCGATGCGGGCATAGAAGACAAGATGAAGCATCAGGTCTCCGATCTCTTTCTTCACTTCGTCAAGGTTGCCATCGGCAATGGCATCGGCCAGCTCGAAGGTTTCCTCTATGGTGAGATGGCGCAGACTTTCGAGGGTCTGCTTGCGGTCCCAAGGGCACTGCTCGCGCAATTCATCCATGATGGTGAGCAGGCGCTCAAATTGGGCCAACTTGTGCTCAACGGTGTTCTGTGCGGGTATCAGTTTCATGATTGTGGAAGATTGAAAATTGAAAATGGGAAACGGTGACCGCATTTTGATTGGACACCATTTCCCATTCTCCCTAATTCTGGTCACCTATCAATGGTGATGCCCGCCTGGCCCGTGTACATGGCCATGGTCGAGTTCTTCCTCGGTGGCCTCTCGAACACCCATGATCTCCACATCGAAGTGAAGCTCTGCCCCGGCAAGCGGGTGATTGAGGTCGAGCGTCACATCATCGCCCTCGATGCTGGTGACCATGGCAATGGCGTGGCCCTGTCCGGTATCCACCTGCACCTGCATGCCTACTTCAAGTTGCTCACCGTCAGCACTCTGAAAACCGCTCAGGGGAACAAGGTGCACCAGCTGGTCATCATACTCTCCATAGGCATCGGCCGGGGCCACAACGGCCTTCACCTTGTCGCCCTTGGCCTTGCCATGCAGTTGGGCCTCCAGGCCAGAGATCAGGTTGCCGATGCCCTGAATGTAGGCCAATGGTTCGCGGCCCTCCGAGCTGTCCAGCACTTCGCCTTCTACAGAGCGCAGGGTGTAATGAATGTTCACCACGCGGTGATTCTCAATCGTCATTTCAATGATTTTTTGATGGTTCCGACACCCGAATGCCGGAATGCCGGCCGCAAAGTTCAGGTTTTATCCTTGAGCGACCAAGACTGCTGCGGTCAGCTTCTGATGCGCGTGGCCCAGGCCGCCCCAAGCCAGCCCATGGGCAGATAGGCCACCCCGATGTCCAGCGCTGAGAACCACATGGGCGATGGTAACTGTATCACCATCATGATGCCACCGGCCATGAAGAGCGCTCCTATCATCAAGCCGAGAAGCAGTCGTTGGCTTGCGGCCAGCAGCCCGGCCACCAGAGCACCCACCAACGTGCCCAAGGCGTGAGCCAAGAACGGGAAGAGGAAGTGCTGCGTACCAAAGAGGTGCATGGAGGCTTCCAGTCCTTCCATGGTGGTGAGATCGGCCCCTACCGGTGGGGCGATGATGTGCCCACTTACGTTGATGAGGCCCATGTTGACCACACTTCCGGCCACTATGCCGACCACAAGCGCCAGAGTATTCCTTATCGCAGTGTGCATGGTCTCGGAGATCGGGTTCAGTTATTCAATTACACTGGCATTCCATGCATTCGCCCTCGGTACCGAAGCCGTAGGCGTTGCAGCCACTATAACCGACCTGCTCGCAGCTGTTGCTGCCAGCATTGTAGAACCATCGTTGGAAATAGGCCAGACAGGCCTCATCCGTGGGTGGAGTGTGCTGACACGCGGCTACGGTTTCTGGGCATTCTTCGGAACAGCCGATACTTGTAGTGAAGGTCAAGACGAAGAGGAAGGTGGGTAGGGGATTTCGCATGCTTCTGAGATGAATCAGAGTTTGCTCTCCACTATGCCCAAGACCTCCTTTTCGAGGGCCACCGTCTCATCCGCCAGTTGCTGTGCCTTGGCGAGCACCTCTGCGAGGAAGTCCTTGTCTTGCAGTCCGCTGGCATTGATTCGCACGTTGAGGTGAGCGCCCAGCACAGCCGTTCTGGCACAGAGTGCGCCCACGCCCGCATCGCTCACTGAATTGGGGTTGCCCACCTCGGCCATCACCTTGATCACGGCCATGGACGCATGGGCCGCCTCCATCACCTTGAGCGGGATGAGGATGGCCTGCCGGGTGGCCTGTTGAATGGCCTCGGTGCGCGCGGCCTTCTCTGCATCGCTGTTCTTCGGAAGGCCGAAAGCGGCCATGATGGCGTTGAAGGCGGCCGTGTCTTCGTCCACCAGCCTCAGCAGGGTGTCTTTCAGTTGCTGTCCGCGCTCGGCATGGTCGCTGAACTCCTCCCAACGGTCGTCCCACCCGCGCTTGTGCGAGCTCAGGTTGGCCACCATGGTGGCGAGGCTCACGCCCAGTGCGCCAACGTAGGCCGAAATGCTGCCTCCGCCCGGGGCAGGGCTCTCGCTGGCGGTCTCATCGGCAAAGGCGGTGAGGTCCATGTCAACCAGCCGTTTGCCGGCACCGTCCGCAATCATGTATTCAATGATGCGCTCCTTGGGGTTGAAGGGCGAAAGCTCGTCCAGCCCAAGACTACGGATGGCGATTTTGATAAGTTCGCTTTCGGACACACCCACAGAGCGCTGCTGTTTGCGGAGGAAGAATCGGCCCGCATCAAGCATGGCCTCCAAGGGCACCAGGCCTACCAGTTCGGAGCCTGTGACGCGCAGCCCACGGTCGCGGGCCTTCTCGCAGGCGGTGTCGAAGGCCACGTGCATGGGCGTCTGGCGGATGTTGGTGAGGTTGAGCGACACCTGCGCGATGCCGTACTCCTCAATGAACCAGCCGATGCCCTTCACGGCCTTGAGTGCTCCGGGAATGCGCACTGGATTGCCCTCCGCGTCCTTCACCTCCTTGCCCGTCACAGGATCGCCCTCGCGCAACACACGGCCGTTCTCGCGCAGGTCGAAGGCGAGGCTGTTGGCGCGTCTCACCGAGGTGGTGTTGAGGTTGATGTTGTAGGCGATGAGAAAGTCGCGTGCCGATATGGCGATGGCCCCGCTGCCTTTCACGCGGTCGTTGAATGCGGCCGGGCCGAAATCGGGCTTCCATGCAGGGTCGGTCAGTTTCTTCGGAAGACCCTCATACTCTCCCGCACGGCAGTTGGCGAGGTTCCTGCGTTTCTCCTCGGTGCAGGCGTATTCGTAGAAATAGCCCGGTATGCCGAGCTCTCGGCCCACGCGTTCGCCAAGTTTCCGGGCGTATGGCACCACCTCGTCCATGCTGATGTTGGCGATGGGGATGAGCGGGCACACATCGGTGGCCCCGAAGCGCGGGTGCTCGCCTTGATGTCTGCTCATGTCGATGAGCTCTGCCGCCTTTTTTATCAGCAGAAATGCGGCTTCAATCACTTGTTCCGGTTCTCCAACGAAGGTGATGACCGTGCGGTTGGTGGCAGCACCCGGATCAACGTTAAGAAGTTTCACAGCTTCAACGGTGGTGACCACATCGGCTATTGCCTTGATCTTGGCGTGGTCGCGGCCCTCTGAGATGTTGGGCACGCATTCAATAAGTCGTTTCATGGTCGGATGTTTCCTGAAAATATCAATGGGGCATTTGGTGCATGTTCTGCGCTTCGGAATCGGAACGAAATTCGCGGCATGATCGATCCAGGCTGGTTCATCTTCGTACTTGTGGTGCTGGTGCTGGCATATCTGTCAGCAAGCTATCATCACCATCAGGGCTATCCGTTCTGGCGCACTTTCATTCTGGCGGTGATCGGTTTCACCGGACTCGGACTGTTCGTGTTCAAGCTCATCATCGGGGCCTGAGCATCAGTCCAATTTTGGAAGACATTCTCTGATCTTCTTGGCATCCGTCCATTTGAATTTCTCGATGCAGGTGAGGAAGGCCTGTAGTTCCGTGTTCTTCTCGAATGCCTTTGTGGCGTCCTTACTTGGGATGTAAACGATGGGCGACTCGATGCTGGCCGACAGGAAGCAGTATTTGCCGTACTCCACATCCGAGCGGTCCTTCACCTCCAGCGACATGTCCATGTGGGCCAGCCCGTTCTCATAATAGATGCCCTTGCCCTTTTTCAGAATCACGTGAGGGAGACCCTTGTAGAGGCGGTACACGTGTTCCCCGATCTGGTAGCCCCATGCTGCCGACACATCGTGCACCACGGGTTTCTTGCCCTTCTCCGGTGGGGTGAGCAACAGGACACCTTCTTTGCTCCACTCGTATCCCTGATATTCTCCAATGGACCTTCCCTTGCCCGACTCGTAGTCCTTCAGGGTATTGAAAAGGGTTATGGATTGCCCAAGGCCGGTGGTGGCGGTGAGCACGGTGAGGGCAAGCAGGATGAACAGTTTTCTCATGGTGGTGTTGGTCAGGTCGGCACGAAAGTAAGAGAACGGCCGCATGCATGCGGCATCGTTGAACCCCGTTACCTTTGAATCGGCATTTCCCAACGCTCAATCCCCAGCCTTTGTCACTATCGCTCATTCGCCAGCGCATCTCCGGCCTTCGCAACCGTTGCGAAGGGGGTGGGGTTGAGGATGGCATCTCCCTCGCGCATTTCACCTCCGTGTTCGATCTGCCCACGGCCCATTGGTCGCAACTGGTGCAGCAGAGCGGCAACATGCTGCTCTCCGCTCCCTATCTGGCCGCATTGGAGCAGCATCCCTACAAGGGCATGTGCTTCCATTACATTCTGGCCTATGGTCCGGAGGGGCCCATCGCCATGCTCTATTTTCAGGAGACGGATGTGCACATCGCCAATGTGGACCAGAACGTGGACACCACTAAAGTGGGTGACCAATCCCTGCTTTCGAAGGCCAAGGGATTGGTGATGAAGGGATTGGAGAGCGTCAGTCTTCGGTTGTTGGTGCATGGCAATCTGCTGCAATCGGGCAACCATGGGGCCTATTTCGACCCTTCATTGCCATTGGACGTGTGCGCCCGTTTGATGCACCGCTCCTCCACCATGGTGATCGCTGCCGACAGGTCGGGGAAGAAGGTCAGGGGCCTGCTCGTGAAGGACATCACCCCGGATATGGAGGCAGTCTTGCAGCAGGTGGATCCTGACCTCACACCGTTCGAGGTGCAGCCCAACATGGAGGTGCGCATCCGTGGGCATTGGAAGTCATTCGATGATGTGCTGAACGATTACTCCAGCAAATACCGGGTGAGGGCCAATGCGGCCATCAAGAAGGCCGCGCATCTGGAGTGTAGGAGAATGGGGGAGGAGGAGGTCGCCTTGCGCAACGACCGCATCATGGAACTGTTCAAGAACGTGGAGTCGCAGTCCGATTTTCACATGGTGAGCATCCATCCCAAGTACTTCCTCGACATGATGGCCGCTCTGGACGACCGTTTCGTGATGTGGGGCTATTTTCTTGATGGGCAGCTCATCGGGTTCTGCTCGTACATCCGCGGAATGGGCCACAATTATGCGGGCTTCGTGGGTATCGACTACGCGCACAACCGCGACTGTGCGCTCTATCAGAACATGCTTTATCGCCTGTTGGAAGATGCCGTGCTGGACGGTGCATCTTCTGTGGACCTTGCCCGCACGGCCATGGAGATCAAGAGCACCATCGGGGCCGAGCCCGTCAGTTACCGGCTCATGGTCAAACACCTCAACGGCATGACCAACACGGTGGTGCGTCAGTTCATCAGGAACATCCGTACCAAGGAATGGGAGCAGCGTAGGCCCTTCAAGGAGTAGGCATGAACCGCTGAACCAACGTGAGCAGCTCTGCCTGAACGCGTTGGTTCCCAGAAATGATCTCCCTGCCGAACAGAAAGTCGTTTCCGCCAGAGAAATCTGTGACGGTTCCGCCTGCTTCGGTCACGAGCAGGATGCCTGCGGCCACATCCCAAGGGCTTAGGCCATACTCATAGAACGCATCGAACCTACCGCAGGCCACATAGGCGAGGTCGGTGGCGGCAGAGCCCGGTCTGCGGATGCCATGCGAGAACTGCATCAGATGCCTGAAAAGTTCAAGATAGCCGTCCAGTCTGGAATAATCATAGTAGGGGAAACCTGTGCCAATGAGCGATGAGGCCACATTCGGTGTTTCCGAAACATGGATTCGGTCTCCGTTGAGCCAGGCCCCGCCACCTTTCCGTGCTGTGAACATCTCATCTCTATTCAGCTCATAGACCACACCGACCACCGGCTCATCTCCTTCAATAAGTGCGATGCTCACTGCGAAGAAGGGCATGCCATGGATGAAATTGGTGGTGCCGTCCAATGGGTCGATTACCCAACGGTATCGGGCCTCAGAGCGTGCCTCTGTGCCTTCCTCGGCAATGAATCCGGCCTCGGGCAGAATCAGCTGCAGAGCATCCACAATGATGCGTTCGGCCCCTTTGTCCACATACGAAACAAAGTCGTTGCGCCCCTTCACCTCCACCTTTCCGGCCGAGAAATGTGCGCGTTCGGCCATGATGAAGGCACTGGCACTACGCGCCACCCCAGTGACTTTTTCTACTATTTCATCAAGATTCATTGCTGTGGTTGTTTAATTGGTGACGAGGTAACTTTGCCCTTCTGCAAATCCCTGCGCATGCGTCAATTGCTCCGAATTCCTCATCCCAGCATCTCCATCACTGTTTTCGGTAACAATGGGAAGTATATTCTCAAGTTGGAGGCCGGACCGATGGAACAGACCTACAAGATTGCGGAGGAGCTGCTCGGTGGCCCTGAGAATGCCAATTCACTTTTGGATGCCACGTTCTTGAGCGAATGCCTTGCTCATTTCAATGGCATGTACCGTTCACTGATGGATGCTCAGAACCGCTTTGAGGGTCGTAAGACTCAGTGACATTGGGGCATCAGAGTCCGAGTATGCGCTTGAGATCCTCTATCTGGCTTTCCCAGAGCATACGTGCCTCATCCGCTTCATCCTCCTCGACAAAATCAATGACGATGAGCGCCATGTCGCCTGTCAGCGGGTCTGTCTTCAGTCGGAATTCGAGATAGGTGTCATCATCCAGATGATGCCAATGATAGCGCACGAATTCCAACGCCTTGCTTTTCACGAGGTCGGCCGTCTCTGATGAACCCTCCCATGTGAAATGGTAATGTCCTTGCTTGTCCACGGTCACATCATCCGCAAACCACTCGGCCAGTCCGCTGGCGGTACTCAGTCTGCTGAAAAGCACCCCTGCAGAGGAGGGTACAATGAATTCGAGTTCAATCCGTTCCATGAATAAAATATCGAAGGCTGTGAGGCGATCCGCACAGGCATCGCAAGGTAGTCAAAAGCTGCGTGAGGAGGTGAAAATTCCAGTTGCCCGTTGCATATGGTGATTCTATATTTGCGCCCCGCTTCACGGAGGTGTCCAGAGGCGAAATGGCGAGGTAGCTCAGTCGGTTAGAGCGCAGGATTCATAACCCTGAGGTCACGGGTTCAACTCCCGTCCTCGCTACTTGAAAACCCTGGTATGGAAACATATCGGGGTTTTTTATTCCCCATTTCCAGAAGCGACTTTCATCGCCTTCGCCTGCGCAGGTGTGGGTGATTGCACCCAGTCATTGGAATAGGGGACAAGCAGACCAGTGGCCTCGGCAGCATTTCTGTCAAGCTTTCCGTCCATGTAGTCGGCCAGCAGTTGGCCGCGTGCCTTGTCGAGGCGGTTCAGTAGGATGAGCGATGCATTGGAGGCGGCCTTTACGGCCACGGGTACGCCACCGCCCAGCTCGGCCCAATGTCCGCCCAGCGTGAGGTGCTTCACAGGGGTCACATAGTGGGCCACCTTGGCCTGCATGTTCTCCTTGCCAGGCCGGGCGCCCATCATGGTTCCCGCACGATTGCCAGAATATCTCCAATGTGTGATAGGCGTGGCAATGTCGCAGTATACGATGTGCGACCGCAGTCCAGGGGCCAACAGTTTCTCCACTCGGTCTATTAGGATGTCCGCATATTCCTGTTTCAACTGCTTGTAGGCCTCCCCGCGCACCAGTTGTCCTTTCTCGTTGGTCTCTGTTCGCCAGTTGTTCTCCTGTTCGAAGAAGGCGGGGATGTAGAGCGTCAATGTGCCACATCCATCGGGGGCCATGCTCTTGTCGTGAATGGACGGTGCAAGGATGCTGATGTCCGTGAGATGAGGGTCACCACTGCTATGGTCCAGCCTTTTGATGCCACTCTGCGACAGATACACCATCTCGCCCTTGAAACCGAGTGCCTCGGCAGGACAGTCGAGTGCGAGGGATACTGTGAGCGATGAACTGTAGAGCTTTGCGTTGCGGAGGCGCTCCTTGAGGTCGTTCGGCACGGCATCTGGGGGCAGCATACGTTCATAGAGGGTCTCCACATCGCAGCAGGCCAGCACCTCTTTGCAGTAGACCTCCGTGTCCTCAGGCTTGGCCTTCACCCTGTATCTTACACCTACGGCCTTGCCGTCCTTCAGCAGGACCTCCGAAACCTTGGAGCGGTAGCTGATGGTGCCTCCACAGTTTTCCACCACATGCGCCAACCACTCGGGGAACACCTGGCTTCCGCCCCGAGGCGGGCTCTGATAATCCCCGAAATAGGCCCAACCGATGGGCACGAGACAGCTGAGCAGGTCCTGCTCCGAGGCAAATATGTCGTGCAGTCTTTTATCCTTGAAGAACTTGTTCAACCCTTTGGTGACGCCTTCATCCCCAGCATAGAACACATACTTGATGAAAGGGATGACGAAGCTGAATTTTCTCAGGCCCAAGAGTATACGCTCGAAAAAACCCATCGTCTCATTGGCCCGCGAGATGGTGCCGAGCACGGAGAAAGACTTGCCGATGGTATAGGCTGCATGGAAGAATTTCTCGATGCCTTCCTTCTCATGAGGGAAATCCCGAATGAGGTCGGCCTTCATCCTGTCAGGGTCGTCCGTGAGGAGATAATCGTGCTTGTCGGTGAGGTAACGCTTGATAAGGCGCTGCTGGATGGCCACGGGATGGTCCGTGCCGATGAAGTCGAACATGCGCGTGACGAGACCTTTCGGACCGAGCTGATTGAGCCAGTGGATGGCGCTGTCGAAGCGGTAGTCCAACCTGCGGAACCCCGCGAGATAGCCCCCGGGGCGGCTGTCCATCTCCACAACCAGCACCTTCTGTCCGGCACGGCTTAGCAGCGCGGCAGCGGTGAGGCCACTGATGCCTGCTCCGATGATGACCACATCATATTCCGGTTGTGGGGCTGCGCTCAATGAGGAAAGTTGAAATATGAAATCGGAAACTTGAAAATCGGAAATCGAAAATGGAAGCGAAAGATGCGGCAAAGAAACCGCGTTCTGCGTCAATTATTCGCGACAAAGACTACGAGTTTCTACTGAAACATGAGGTCTGTGCTCAGCTGTACTGCAACTCAAAGAGGGTCCTGTAGTGGCCGTCATTCCTCAGCAATTCATCGTGAGAGCCTGTTTCCAGAATAGTGCCTTGGCGAAGCACGATGATGCGGTCGGCCTTCTGCACGGTGGCCAAACGGTGTGCGATGACAATGGCTGTGCGTCCCTCGGTCAGTTTGTCCAACGCCTTCTGAATGATGGCCTCGCTCTCGGTGTCGATGCTCGAAGTGGCCTCATCGAGGATGAGAATGCTCGGGTCGTGCACATAGGCCCTCACAAAACTGATGAGTTGCCGCTGCCCCACGGAAAGCATCGCACCGCGCTCCATCACATTATAGTCGTAGCCGTCCGGCAACTTGCTGATGAATTCGTGGATGCCGAAATCCTTGGCAGCCTGCACCACGGTCTCGCGGCTGATGGCCGGATTGCCCAATGTGATGTTGTTGTGGATGGTGTCTGAGAACAGGAACACGTCCTGCATCACCACTGCCATGCGTTGCCGCAGGGCTTCCTGCTTGAACTGTCGGATGTCAACATCATCAATGGTGATGCTACCCTTGTTGAATTCATAGAACCGTCCCAGCAGATTGATGATGCTCGTCTTGCCAGAACCAGTGGCCCCCACAAAGGCAACCGTCTCGCCTGCATTCACATGGAAACTGATATCCTTGAGCACGTGGTCGTCCCCGTTGTAGGCGAACCACACGCTGTCGAAGCGGATGTCCCCTTTGAGTTCCGTGGGGGCGATGGTTCCCGTGTCGGCCACGAATTCCTCCGTGTCCAGCACCTTGAACACCCGCTCGGAGCTCACCATGCCCATCTGCAGGGTGTTGAACTTGTCTGCAAGTTCGCGGATGGGTCGGAAGAGGATGTGGATATAAAGGATGAAGGCCACGAGATGGCCCACCGTGACCTCCGATGCCAATACCTGATGGGCACCCCACCATACGACCAGACCGATGCTGATGGCAGAAAGGATTTCCACGACAGGCAGGAAGATGGAGAAATACCATACAGAGCGGATGTTGGCATCGCGGTGCAGCGCGTTGATCTCCTTGAACTGCTCCATCTCGCGCTTCTCTCGGTTGAACACCTGCACCAGATGCATGCCTGTGATGTGCTCCTGAAGGAAAGCGTTCAGTCGCGCCACTTGCGTTCGCACATCCTGGAACGAATCGCGCGTTCCATTCTTGAACATCCATGTGGCCACAAGCAGCACAGGTATGGTGGAGAGGGAGATGAGCGTCAGCCTCCAGTCGATGTAAAGCATCACACATACCACTGCCACCACCTTGAGCAGGTCGCTGAAGATGACCAGAATGCCGTTGGCGAAGATGTCGGCAATGGTCTCGATGTCGGATATCACACGTGTGACCAGCGTACCGATCGGAGTGCGGTCGAAATAACGGAGCCGCAGGCCATTGATATGGGCATACAGTTCCTGTCTAAGGTCGCTGATGACCGTCTGCCCCAGCCAGTTGGACGAGTACGTGTAGAAGTAGTAGGTGAGTGCCTCGACCACCAGCACCCCGATGGTGATGAGAGTGATGATGAGTAGGCCGTAGGGGTCGGGTGTGACGATATAATTATCGAAGGCATACTGGATGAGCATGGGCCTCAGCGGGGAGAGCACAGCCAACAAAAGCGTAAGCAGGCCAGTGATGACGAACGTCCTCTTGTAGGGCCGAACGTATTTCAGCACTCGTGCCAGAATGCTGATGTCGGGCTTGATATCTGAGGTTTTCGGAGCGGCTTCCATTCGTGGTGCAAGTTTACGGCTTAATGAGGGGGGCGCTGTGGTGCAGATATTTGTGCCATGTTCACGAAGACCCCGCCACCGCCCTACCATGCCGTCATTTTCACATCGCAGCGCACTGCCGTGGATGATGGCTACACCGAGCTCAATGACGAACTGTATCAGGAGGCATTGAAATTCGATGGCTACATAGGAGCGGAAACACTGCGCAATGCAGAAGGTTTTGGTGTTGCTGTTCTTTATTGGCGGGACGAGGAGAGCATCCGGCAATGGGCGCGCTATGCCAAGCACATCCGTGCCAAGCAGACGGGTAAGGAAATCTGGTATAGCGGCTACCGCGTGCGCATTGCCAAGGTGGAGCGGGAGTATGGGATGGGGTAGGGGTTTAAGCAGCTACGTTATCAAAGAGAAAGCCCCGGTGCGGATTCCGCATCGGGGCTTTGTGTAGGGTAGGGGAGCGAATCAGCTACCGAAATCGTCAAAGGACACGTTCTCCTTGGGCACACCCCAGTCGTCACACATCTTGAGGATGGCAGCGTTCATCATGGGCGGGCCGCAGAAATAGAACTCGATATCCTCGGGGCTCTCATGCTTGCTCAGGTACTCCTTGATCACCGCGTTGTGCACGAATCCTACGAACCCGTCAGGCTCCGTGTCATGGATGTCCTTCTTAACGGTCCAGTTGTCCTCGGGCTTGGCGTCAGAAAGCACCATGTAGAACTTGAAGTTGGGGAACTGCGCCTCGATCTCACGGAAATAGTGGATGTAGAAGAGCTCTGCACGCGAGCGGCCACCGTACCAGTAGGTCACCTTGCGGTTCGACTTCAGGGTTTTGAACAGGTGATAGATGTGCGAGCGCATCGGGGCCATACCGGCTCCGCCACCGATGTAAAGCATCTCCGCACTGGTGTCCTTGATGAAGAATTCACCGTAGGGACCGGAGATGACGGCCTTATCACCAGGTTTCAGATTGAAGATGTACGAAGATGCGACACCTGGATTGATGTCTGCCCACTTGTTGTTGGCGCGGTCGAAGGGAGGGGCGGCCACACGCACGTTGAGCATGATGTCGCGGCCCTCGGCAGGGTAGGAGGCCATGGAGTAGGCGCGAATCACCTCCTCATCGTTCTTCATCACCAGACCGCGCAGGGCGAAAGGACCCTCGTTCCAGTCCTTCTCGAACTTGGTGGGCTCTCCCGGATGGTCCTTCGGGTGGGCGGTGATGTCCATCTCGGAGAATTTCACCACGCACTTCGGGATTTTGATCTGGATGTAGCCTCCGGCCTCATAGTGCATGTCCTCGGGCAGTCTTACAACGAATTCTTTGATGTAAGTCGCCACGTTATAGTTGGAAACGACCTCGGCCTCCCATTCCTTGATGCCGAACACTTCCTCGGGCACATGTACCACCATGTCCTGCTTCACCTTGACCTGACAGCCCAAGCGCCAGTTGTCCTGGATTTGCTTGCGGGAGAAGTAGGGTGCCTCTGTTGGGAGGATCTCTCCACCGCCTTCCAGCACTTGACACTTGCACATGGCGCAGGTTCCGCCACCACCGCAGGCCGAGGGCAGATAGATCTTGGCCGCGCTCAGGGTGGAGAGCAGGGAGCTTCCCGCATCGAC
>CAZATP010000017.1:64710-66404 GCA_964488095.1 uncultured Chryseobacterium sp. | reverse complement strand
ACACCATCAAGGGCGGTGACTACCGTGCCCGCGAGGCCAACGTGCATCGCTTGGCTGAGGTGTCGGCCAACATCATCGACCAGTGTGTGGCGCAGGGCGTTCCCTTCGCCCGTGAGTACGGAGGTCTGCTTGACAACCGCTCGTTCGGTGGCACACAGGTGCAGCGGACGTTCTATGCGGCCGGTCAGACGGGTCAGCAGCTGCTGCTCGGAGCCTATTCTGCGCTTTCCAAGGAGATTGCGAAGGGATCGGTGAAAATGTACAACCGCCACGAGATGCTGGATGTGGTGGTGGTGAACGGCAAGGCGCGCGGCATCATTGCCCGCAACCTTGTGACGGGCGAGCTGGAGCGTCATGGCGGCCATGCGGTGCTGCTCTGTTCAGGCGGCTACGGCAACGTGTTCTTCCTGAGCACCAACGCCATGGGCAGCAACGTGAGCGCGGCCTGGAAGGCGCACAAGCGCGGGGCATTCTTCGGAAATCCCTGCTACACACAGATTCACCCTACATGCATCCCCGTTTCGGGCGACCACCAGAGCAAACTGACGCTGATGTCGGAGTCGCTGCGGAATGACGGCCGCATCTGGGTGCCGAAGAAGAAGGAGGATGCCGTTGCCATTCAGCAGGGCAAGAAGACCGCTTTGGACATCAAGGAAGAGGACCGCGACTATTACTTGGAGAGACGCTACCCTGCGTTCGGTAACCTGGTTCCGCGCGATGTGGCCAGCCGTGCTGCCAAGGAGCGTTGCGATGCAGGCTTCGGGGTGAATGCCACGGGCGAGGCCGTTTACTTGGACTTCGCAGCATCATTCGAGCGCTACGGGGCCATTGAGGCCAACAAGCGCAACCTCGTCAATGCCGACAAGGCGACCATCATCGCCATGGGCAAGGAAGTGGTGAAGGAGAAGTATGGCAACCTCTTCGACATGTACATGCAGATCAGCGGTGAGAACCCGTATGAGATGCCGATGAAGATCTACCCTGCGGTGCACTACACCATGGGCGGCCTGTGGGTGGATTATGAGCTGATGACCACCGTTCCTGGCCTTTACGCTTTGGGCGAAGCCAACTTCAGCGACCACGGTGCCAACCGCCTTGGTGCTTCTGCACTGATGCAAGGTCTGGCAGACGGCTACTTCGTGATCCCTTACACCATCGGCAACTACCTCGCGAACGACATCCGCACAGGCAAGATCGCCACGAACACGCCTGAGTTCGATGCTGCGGAGAAGGATGTGAAGGACCGCATCAAGTTCTTTGTCAACAACAAGGGCACGAAGACGGTGGACCATTTCCACAGACGTCTCGGCAAGGTGATGTGGGACAAGTGCGGCATGGCGCGCAATGCGAAAGGACTGAACGAGGCCATCGCGGAAATCCGCGCCATCCGCGAGGAGTTCTGGAAAGAGGTGCGCGTGCCCGGTTCTGACAGCAACTACAACCCCGAATTGGACAAGGCTGGCCGCGTGGCCGATTTCCTTGAGCTGGGTGAGCTGATGTGCCTCGATGCACTGACCCGCGAGGAATCGTGCGGAGGCCATTTCCGCGAGGAGCACCAGACCGAGGACGGTGAGGCCAAGCGTGATGATGTGGGCATGGCGTTCGTCTCTGCGTGGGAGAACACAGGTGATCCCTCGAAGGCCATCCTGCACAAGGAGGAACTTGTCTATGAAACCATAAAAGTCGTTCAGCGC
>CAZATP010000017.1:0-64610 GCA_964488095.1 uncultured Chryseobacterium sp. | reverse complement strand
GGCCATCCTGCACAAGGAGGAACTTGTCTATGAAACCATAAAAGTCGTTCAGCGCTCTTACAAGTAGTGACGAGCGAAGAGTGAAGAGTGACGAGCATCAAATGATGAGTGACGAGCGATTGAACGGTAAAGTGCGGAGCTACCGAGACCTATTGGTCTGGCAGAAAGGCATAGCATTGGTCAAACTCGTGTACAAATTCTCCGCAAACCTGCCTGAGACCGAGAGATACGGACTCATAAGCCAAATGCGAAGGGCTGCCATATCGGTCCCTTCGAATATCGCAGAGGGTTGGGGAAGGGGTCAGAACAAGTATTTCGTCAACCACCTCAGAATAGGCCGAGGCTCGCTGTATGAACTTGAGACGCAGGTGCTCATTGCCACAGAATTGGATCTCACTCAGAACCCGGGAACAGAAATCCTTTCCCTTGCAGATGAACTGAGCAGAATGTTGAACGCATTGATTGATAAAGTCGAATCCAAAACCAGTGTTGAGACACAAGGTTGAGTCATCTCATCGCTCGTCACTCATCACTCGTCACTAAATGAAGAAACAATGGCTGAGAAAGGAATGAATCTCACACTCAAAATCTGGAGGCAGAACGGCCCGAAGGACACCGGTAAAATCGTTGACTACCCGGTGAGCAATATCTCGCCCGACATGTCCTTCCTGGAGATGTTGGACGTGCTGAACGAGCAACTGGTGATGAAGGGCGAAGAGCCTGTGGCATTCGACCACGACTGCCGTGAGGGCATCTGCGGCATGTGTTCGCTTTACATCAACGGGCAGGCGCACGGGCCACAGAGGCAGGTGACCACGTGCCAACTGCACATGCGCTCGTTCAAGGACGGAGAGACCATCTACATTGAGCCGTGGAGAGCGGAGGCGTTCCCCGTGATCAAAGACCTTGTGGTGGACCGCAGCGCGTTCGACCGCATCATTCAGGCCGGTGGCTACATCAGCGTGAACACAGGCGCGGCACAGGATGCCAACTGCCTTCCCGTGCCGAAGAAGGACGCGGATGCCGCCTTTGCTGCCGCCACCTGCATCGGTTGTGGGGCCTGCGTGGCCACGTGCAAGAACGCCTCGGCCATGCTGTTCGTCTCTGCGAAAGTGAGCCAGTTGGCCTTGCTGCCACAGGGCCGCGTGGAGGCCGAGGAGCGCGTGCTGAACATGGTGAACCAGATGGACCTCGAGGGCTTCGGCAACTGCACCAACACGGGTGCCTGCGAAGTGGAATGCCCGAAAGGCATCTCGTTGGAGAACATCGCAAGAATGAACCGCGAGTATCTGAGCGCGGCCATTGTGAGCGAGGAGTGACCGCACGGACATAGAAAGACAAAGCCCTCGGCCCCTACGGTCGGGGGCTTTTTGTTTACAGCGGTGTGGAAAAGTCCGTGGTGGGAGCGCAATGTTAACGGGGCAAGGCGCGGGCGCGCCACTAACTTTCCATCACCTAAGAGGTTCTCATGGCTAAGAAGAAAGGCGCGCGCAAAATCTTTGTTCTCGACACATCGGTCATCATCTACGACCACAATTCGATCCACAACTTTCAGGAGCATGATGTAGCCATCCCGATCACGGTGCTGGAGGAGCTGGACAACTTCAAGAAGGGCAACGACACGAAGAACTTCGCGGCACGGGAGTTCATCCGGATGGTGGACCAACTGGCCTCGGGCAACACGTTGCAGCAATGGATACCGCTGGGCAAGGAAGGCTCGGGGGCGTTCAAGGTGGTGATGAACGCGCATCTTGCGAAGGACGAGGTGGACGCGAACCGCGTATTCGGGGAGGTGAAGGCCGACCACAGGATACTGAACGCGGCCCTGCAGGTGCAGAAGGACCATCCGGACCGCAAGGTGATCCTGGTGAGCAAGGACATCAACCTGCGGCTGAAGGCCAAGAGCCTGAACGTTCAGGCGGAGGACTATGAGACGGGCAAGATCAAGGACGTGAACGCCATCTACAAGGGCGAGAGCACCATCGGGGGGCTGGAGAGTGCGGTGATCAACGACCTGTATCAGGAAGGGACATGCACCCCGGAGCGCATCGGGCTGAAGGACCCGCAGAACAACCACTACTACATCCTGAAGAACGGGAAGAAGTCGGCACTGGTGCACTACAATGGCGACAGCGGCCTGCTGGAGCGCATTGAGAAAACGGAGGCCTACGGCATTCGTCCGTTGAACGCAGAGCAGGTGTTCGCCCTGCACGCGGTGTTGAACCCGAAGGTGAAACTGGTGACGCTGCAAGGCGTGGCGGGCACGGGCAAGACGCTGCTGGCCCTTGCGGGGGCGCTGGAGCAGAAGCGCGATTTCCGGCAGATCTATCTGGCACGGCCCATCGTCCCGCTGAGCAACCGCGACATCGGTTTCCTGCCGGGCGACATCAAGAGCAAGATCAACCCCTACATGGAGCCGCTGTGGGACAACCTGAAGTTCATCCAGAGCCAGTTCCCGGACAAGGGCAAGGAGGTGAAGCAGATACAGCAGATGGTGGAGCAGGAGAAACTGCTGATCACCCCGCTGGCGTACATCCGCGGGCGGAGCCTGAGCAACATCTT
Source organism: uncultured Chryseobacterium sp. (assembly GCA_964488095.1). Taxonomy (GTDB): domain Bacteria; phylum Bacteroidota; class Bacteroidia; order UBA10329; family UBA10329; genus UBA10329. Next base: position 62,048 of record CAZATP010000017.1, on the reverse strand, counting down.
CTTCATCATAGACGAGGCGCAGAACCTCACGCCCCACGAGGTGAAGACCATCATCACCCGTGCGGGGGAGAACACCAAGATCGTGTTCACGGGAGATATCTTCCAGATCGATACGCCTTATCTCGACACGCAATCGAACGGGCTGTCGTATCTCATCGAGAAGGTGAAGGGCAATCCGCTGTGCGCGCACGTGACGCTGCAGAAGGGCGAACGGAGCGATCTGGCCAATCTGGCGAATGAGCTGTTGTGAGGGATTAGCGAATCAGCGGATCAGGTAATCAGCGGATCAGGTAATCAGGTGTGAGGGCTGTGAGGGCTTCGGGGGTTCACGCAAAGAGCGCAAAGGGTTTCGCAAAGGGCGCAGAGAGGAAATGAAAAAGGGCCGTGCTTCCAGGTGGAGGCACGGCCCATTGCGTTGGGGAGGTGTGCTGCTGTCAGTCGGTGGTGCCGGAGAGCAGCTCGGTGACCTCGGCCCTGAGGCGCGGGAGGTGGTTGATGACGATTCCCCAGATGAGCGCATCGTCAATGGCATCGTAGGCATGGATGACCCTGTTACGGGTGCTGATGATCTTGCGCTTGTTGGTGATGGGAAGCTCGGGCCAAATGGCATTGCAACGGTTGATGGCCTCACCGATGACCTCAATCTTCCTTTCCACGGCCGCCTTCAGCATGCGGTCCGACCGATAGGCGTTGAAATCCCTGCTGTTGCCGAGGAACACCTCAATGTCGTCCATGCTTTGGAGCACATCGTGCAGCGCGGCCTTCACTTCACTGTTCATAGACCGGTGTTTTGGAACTGTTGATGTTCTCTATGAAGTAGGGATTGGTGAGCTGTGCCTCGGTCAGTATGTCGACCGGACGCTGAAAGAGCTGTTCGAGGGCGTCCTCCAGCGACCACATGTTCTCCACGTAGCCTTGAAAAGGGCCTTCCCTGTCGAAGGCGATGAGGAGGTCGATGTCGCTGTTGTCGTGAAAATCATCGGTGCACACCGACCCGAAGGCATAGGCACGTTTCACATGATGTGCCCCAAGAATGCGCTGCAATTGCGGTAATCTCTCTGTGATGATGGGCTGCATGCTAGCAAAGTTAGAGGTTTAGACAGAGGAATGAGCTGTAAGCTGCTGGCCGAAGGTTGTGAGCTGTTCGGGCTTCAGGACTCAGGCTTCGGTTCTCACGCAAAGAGCGCAAAGGGTTTCGCAGAGGGCGCAGAGAGGAAATGAAAAAGGGCCGTGCTTCCGGGTGGAAGCACGGCCCTTCGCGTTGAGGGTATGACGGTATCAGAGGCCGCTGCAGGTGATGTTCTGCCCGCATACGGTCTTGCGGTCGGTGAGCAGGCCCCCGTTCTTCACGAGCTGCACCGAGAAGTTGTAGGTGATGTTGCCGCTGGCATCGGCCGTCACCTCCACGGTGCCGCTCTCGGAGTCGGAGAACCAGTTCTCCTGCACCTCGGGGGTCTCCTCGTGGGCGTTCACACGGAGGGTGGCCTTGCCCACGGCCGGGCTGTCGTTGAGCAGCCAGAGGCCGCCATCGAGCTGGTAGGTGGTGGTGCCCACCGGTGGCACATCGCCCAGGGTGATGACGAGGTCGGGCCGGATGAGTGTGCTGCCGCTGCCATAGGTGAGGGCGCGGCCGTGCACCTGACGGGGTGTGCCGAAGGGGTTGATGGGCCCGCAGGTGACCGGATAGGCCTCATAGCGGGTGAATTCCTTGCCATCGATGATGACCACATTGTCCGTGAGGTCGTCACAGGTGAGGCCATCGCCTTCGGTGTCCTTCTCGCAGCCTGCGAAGAAGAGGGCGGTGGTGAACAGGAGGAGGGAAACGGGGAAGTAGCGCATGATGAGGGGTTGTTGTTAGTGCGGGGTGAAGGTAGGGGGATTGATGAGTGATGAGCGATGAGCGATGAGTGACGAGTGACGAGTGATGAGGGGGCAGGGGTTCAGGGGGTCAGCAGGTCAGGTTATCAGGGGGGTCAGGGAAATGGGAACTGTGGGGCGGTAAAGAGAAAGGGCCGTGCCTCCACTGGGAAGCACGGCCCTTCTGCGCAATGCGGGCATCAGAGATTGAAATCCTCGCCCTCGTAGGTCTGACCGGGTGCTACGTTGAGGTTCCTGCCCTGAGAGGGGTAGCCTGCTGCCGATACTTCCATGTAGATCGTCATCGGTCCGGGCAGGTCGTCCACCGCGAGGAGATACGAGCCGTCCGCAGCGGTGAACACCTCCATCGTTCCGGCCCCCGGGCCCTGCATGGCGTTGTAGGCCCGCACCAGCGCATTGGGAATGCCCGTGTTGCCGTTCTGCGAGCGCACCGTGCCGGCTATGCGCAGGCCGTTCTGCGGCAGGGGTGCGGGTGGTGTGGGGCCGTTTCCGGGGCCTTTGCGGTCGATGATGATGCGTGAGTTGCTGTATTGGGCGTACAGCTCTGAGTTGGAGACCTTGAGGGGCAGCATGAGGGGATCGATGGTGTCGCGCAGGAGGGTCTGCGTGGCCTTGAACAGGTTTCGGAGCTGTGCGGTGCTGGTCTTGCGCGACACGATGGCGGTGCGTGGAGAGGCATTGAAGGCCCCGAAAGCGGTGATGGCATCGGTCCATTCGTCCATGAGGGCGGGGGTGATGCCGTAGTCCACGAGGGCAGCCGCGTTGGCCGTGATGATAGTCCTACGGTGGTCGATGAAGGGCAGGACGGAGTCGTCCTTGACCTTGGCGAGCTCAGAGGGAGAGAAATCGAACTCGCCCACACTGGTAAGGTCATCATTGGCCTTGGCCCATGCCTTGCCGAGTTGGAACACCACGAAGGTGAGGGAGTTGAGGGTCTCGCGGGCCTGTGCCTTATCGGCCGTGACACCGGATGTGACCAGACTCTGGTTGGCCACATGGGCATTGATGGCGGTGACATTGGCGTTGAACGCTGCGAAGGCGTTGGCGCGGGCAGTCACAGTGTCGATGACGGCCTGATGGGCGGTGTAGAGGGTCTTGACGACCCCGTACATGTCGAGTTGATTGGATTGTGCGTCTGTCATGATTTCCAGGTATTTATTAAAGGTTAAGGTTTGGTGGCGGGCGGGTCTGGGGCGGAGCCTTCGGCCTGCGCTGCCGACATTGGAACGGCAACCTGCGAGGGCATATTTCAAGGGGCGGTGAAATCTTGTGCGGCCGATAACCGTGAAGCGGTGGTCGCATCGACCGAAGCGGTGGGGGCACGACCCGAAGCGGTGGTCGCATCAACCGAAGTGGTGGTCGCAACAACCGAAGTGGTGGCCGCATCAACTGAAGTGGTGGTCGCACCGACCGAAGAGGTGCCCGCACCGACCGAAGAGGTGGCCGCATCAATCGAAGCGGTGGCCGCATCAACTGAAGCGGTGGTCGCAACGACCGAAGCGGTGGGGGCATCCACTGAAGCGGTGGTGGCATCAACCGTAGCATCGGTGGCACCGACCGCACTATCGGTGGCGGCAACGGAATGGCCACCGGATCACAATAAAAGTGGTGCTTTCACCGTTGAAAATGGAACAAACGCAGGAAAAGATGCTCAGGCTCAACATTGAACGACTGGTGCGGCTGCGCAGCAAGCAGCCCTCAAAGGTGTATCTGATGCAGCACGGATTCACCCGCAACGAGGCACGGAGCCTCTTGAATCCGAAACTGACCACGGTGAAATTGGAGACCATGACGCGGCTGTGCGCGCTGTTCCATTGCTACCCGAACGACCTGTTCGCCCACGCAGGCAAGGGAAATAGCCATCTGAACTCGCTGAACGAGGTGCCGATGCCCGACACGGACAACCTGCTGGATGGCCTGAGTCGGGAGGACATCATTGAGCTGGCACGGCTGGCCGAAGAGAAGCGGAAGAGGCGGGGGAAAGGGTGAGTGGTAAGGCGTAAGGGGTAAGGGGTGAGTGGTAAGGCGTAAGGGGTAAGCAGTAAGCAGTAAGGGCTAAGCACTGAGGGGTAAGGGGTGTGCCTCAAGCTGCGAGGGACACGGGAGCGTCAGTTGAGGGTGCGCTTGAGGGTGGCCTGCATCTGCTGCAGCAGGCTGATGCATGCGTTGAACAGCTGGCGCATGTCGGTATGGCCCTGAGCGAGTTGGTTCATCTGCTCTTCCATCTGTCTGAGCAGGGCTTCGGAGGGGTCCTTCTGCAAGCGCAGGGTGAGGAGGGTCTCCATCTGGGCGGTGAGGATGGAGCCATGTTCTATGATGCGGTCTATCTTGGGCCTTCCGCCATAGACGAGTTCTGCGAATATGGCGTGAAACTGCTTGGCGAGGTCGGCCACGGCATCGGAGGTCTCTATCTGCTCGCGGAGCAGATGACGGGGCACCTTCTCTTCCTTGAGCAGGTGTATAAGCTGGTCGTTGTAGGCCGCGAACTGCTTCAAGATGGGCCCGGAGCGGTCGCAGAAGGCGGCAATGTCTTCTATGGTGCGGTAGGCTGCGGCCTGCAGTTTCTCATAGTTCTTGCCGAGTTTTCTGGCCCGGACATTGACGGAGGGGTGAAAGGGCATCTGTTCCATAACGTGAAATAAGGAAGGAAATGGCAGACCGTAAATAGGTTACGGGGTGGGGGGATTTGTTTGCCGCATGGAAGACAGCCGACTCACCGAACTAGTGCGCGACCTCGAAGCGCGGGCCTTGGAGTATGAACCGTTGCTACAGGTAAACGTACTCTACCGATGTAACCTCATTGTTCAGGTGGGGCCTATGACGCTGACCACCAACGAACGCAACGAGGTGGTGCAGCAACTGGCGCGGTTTCCCACGCAGTTCTCGGAGGACGGGGTGCATACCATCATGGGCATGACCTTCTACAACGGCCGAGACGAGGTGGTGCAGGCGGAGGTATTCGGGGTGCGGGACTGGTATGCGAAGGAGTTGGGGAAGTTGAGGGGATTGATCGAGGAGTTACGGAGGGTGTGACCTTCAGTTAATGAACGAATCTAAGTCCATCAATCAGTGCGATGTTTGCATCAGAACAAAACCAAGAATATGACACAGATGATAATGGAGGGGATTGATTCATATACGGGACCGGAAATCTGGTTGGAAAAAACGTTGGTCAAAAGGCGAATAGATAGAATCGAGGGTCCAAATGCTATGGGAAAGGCGCTTTGGTCTCCTCAGACAGGAAAGGACGGGAGAGATACCTATGCTACAATGAGGCAGGTAAAAGAGAACGACATTGTTCTCCACTTGGTCGACAACAAGCGGATTGTCGGGATGTCCACAGTGGCGGGTCCAAGGGAAGATGACAAAGTAGGTCTAGCGAACACTGAGTGGGCTGGCAGACCAGCCTATCGATACCCGTTAAAAAATCTCACCCTCTTCAATCCTGAGCTAATGCGCTCAGACTTTCTGGATGACAAGAAGATTGAAGGGACTTTACATGAAATCAGGAGGAAATATGAGGGCTCAACGAGGGTTTTCTACAACAAGAACTTGGACTTAAATCAGGGGTCTTACCTGACCTCTCCGCCTCCTGAATTGATTCAGTTGTGGAATGACGTTTACAAGGCCAAAACAGGAAAAGTGCTCATTGAGGATCCGAGACCACATGAGTACGTTCAAGCGAAAGCACCCGAGATGAAACTTGAGTACATGGCATTTGATGTTGCTCACTTTCAAGCTAGTCTTGAATACTTTAAGTTGCAGGTCAATAGAACAACTTCTCTACGGTTCTCATGTTCGCTACTCTCCAAACCGTTCCTCATCCTCTCAGGTCTTTCCGGTTCGGGAAAGACGAAGCTGGCACAGGCGTTCGCGCAGTGGATCTGCGCGAGTGAGCAGCAATACCGCATTGTGCCCGTGGGGGCCGATTGGACGAGCCGCGAGCCGCTGTTCGGCTATGCCAACGCCTTGGAGCAGGGCAAGTATGTGCGGCCCGAGAGCGGGGTGCTCGATGTGCTGCTGCATGCCACGGAACACCCCACACTGCCCCATTTCCTGATTTTGGACGAGATGAACCTGAGCCATGTGGAGCGCTATTTCGCTGATTTCCTGAGCGGGATAGAGTCGGGCGAGGAGCTTCCGCTGCATTCGGTCAAGGAGGGAATGGACAGGGTACCCTCGAAGTTGAGGCTGCCGAAGAACCTGTTCATCATCGGCACGGTGAACATTGATGAGACGACCTACATGTTCAGCCCCAAGGTGCTGGACAGGGCCAATGTGATCGAGTTCCGCGTGAGTGCGGATGAGATGACCGGATTCCTCGACAACCCCGTGAAGCCAAACCTTGATGAACTGAAAGGAAAAGGCGCGGGCATGGCGGCCGACTTTGTGAACAAGGCCAAGGAGGTGCATGCCTATAGTGACAAGGACGGTCTGAACACGGCCTTGCTCCTCTTCTTCGCTGAACTGAAGAAATGCGGTGCCGAGTTCGGCTACCGCAGCGCCAACGAGATACACGGCCTTGCAGGCAAGCTGAAACTGCTGAACAGCGCCATCACGCTGAACGAGGTGGTGGACATTGCGCTGATGCAGAAGCTGCTGCCCAAGGTGCACGGCAGCCGCAAGAAGATGGAAAAGGTGCTGAAGGTGCTTGCCGGCCTATGCACCGATGAACCCGAGACGGCCAAGCAACTTTTGGACAAGGACGAATTCGCGCTGCCTGTTGCGGGGGTGAAATACCCGATGGCATTGGAGAAACTGTGGCGCATGTATCGCGGAGCGGTGGAGAACGGATTCACGAGCTACGCAGAGGCCTGAGCCATGGAATGGCCTGTGACCCTTGGTTCGGGTGAGACCCTGACGCTGACCGTTGTTGCGGAATCGGGACGGGAGGACAGCCTGCTGCTCAACGATTCGGCCGTGGGCCACTTGGAGGCGCCCCTGCAACTGATGGAGGGCCACAGCTATGAGTATGCCTTGGAAAAAGGGTATTCGCTTTCGGCCAGAACGGGGGGCATTGTTCACCCGTCAAGGCTGAAAAACGGTCAGGGCCGCATAACGCCCGGCAACTATGTGGGCACACTGCCTTTGGAGGTGTCGGATGCGCTAGGCACAAAAGTGGGCGAGGTGTTGCTGGAAGTACGTTCGTACAAGACCTCGTATCGCGAGGACTATCGGCATATGTTGGAGTTCATCACGGAGCGGAGCACTGCGCTGATATTGCAGTATTCCTCGCCTGTGACGCAGAACCTGACGGTGAACTATGACGCGGATGCGGAAACCCTCTATCAACGGTTCGCCTTCGTGCAGTCGCTGTTGGAATCGCGGGAGTTCAAGGAGTCGGTGAACCGCGTGGTGACCATGCCCGTGACCACATGGCGCACCGAGACCGTGGAGCGGGACATCCGCAAAGCAGGCAAGATGAACAGCAGTGCCGTGCGGCAGTTGGCCAGCAGACAGAACCGTATGGCCCTGCCCGATGGGCACGCTTTGAGGACTGTGATGAACAGCATACCGCTCCGAATACCCGTCACAGAAAGACGGGAGACGGTGGACACGCCCGAGAACCGCTTTGTGAAGTTCGCCCTGACGGGGTTCATGACCTTCTGCACGGACATAGCGGAACGGATGAAGGCCGACAGCCACGCTTGGCGACAGGCCAATGGGCTGGTGCAGACGATTGAAGGTTGGTTGAGCCATTCGCTTTTCAAGGAAGTGAGCCAACCGAGTGTGATACCGCTGAACAGCCCGGTTCTGCAACGCAAGGAGGGCTACCGCGAGGTGTTGCGGGCATGGTTGATGTTCGACCTTGCATCGAAGCTGATCTGGGAAGGGGGCGATGATGTGTACAAGGCGGGCAAACGCGATGTGGCGCAGTTGTATGAGTACTGGGTGTTCTTCAAGCTGTTGGACATCATGGAGCAGAAGTTCTCCTTGGCGCCCAAGAGTCTGGAAGAGCTGATACAAGCATCGGAGAACGGGCTCAGTCTGACTCTGAAATCGGGCATTCATACGGCCATCAAGGGCCTTTATGATTCGGGCAAACGGAAGCTCAAATTGAAGTTCTCGTTCAACCGTTCTTTCAGTGGCAAAAAGGATTATCCCTCGGGGGGGAGCTGGACAAAGACAATGCGGCCGGACTATACTCTGAGCATCTGGCCGGACGGCATGAAGGAGAAGGAAGCGGAGCAGCAGGAACTCATAGTGCATATCCATTTCGATGCGAAGTATCGGATTGAGAACATTACCCAATGGTTTGAAAGTGACGTGGAAGGCGAAACAGCCGTTGAAAAGACCGCGGGTTCCTTCAAGCGCGATGACCTGTTGAAGATGCACGCCTACAAGGATGCCATCCGAAGAACAGGCGGGGCCTATGTGCTCTATCCCGGCACAGAAGCGTTGGCAAGAACCGGTTTTCATGAACTGGTGCCTGGACTTGGCGCATTCCCATTGCGTCCATCAGCGGATGATGGTTCGGGGCCGTTGGTCAGGTTCATTGATGATGTGATCGCCCATCTTCTGGACAGGGCCTCGCAACGTGAACGGGCCACCTATCACAGCTACGCCATTCACAAGGACAAGCCCGGCAATGCGGTGAGTGAACCGTTGCCGGAGCGTTATGGGACTGAACGTGCAGAACCAGTGGATGAGACGTTTGTGATTGTTGGCATGTGCAAATCACAGGCGCAGTTGGATTGGATTGACAAACGCCTGTTGTACAATGCCCGTACGGGTACGGTATCCGGTTCAATAGAGCTGGGCCCGCAAGTAACAGGTGCCAAGTATCTGGTGGTACGGGTAACGGGTAGCGATGAGCCGAACAGAATATACAGGATTGAAAGATTCCCTGACCGTGGGGTCGGACCGAAGATCTATTCGCAGGACGACCTACTGAAACTGAAGTATCCTGAATCTTTCAGCGCTCAGCAATACTGTGTGTTCTGTCTAAGCAAAGAGGTTCCATCAGAGTTGAGCAACTGCCGTTGGGATATTCAATCCATCCTTGAGAAGCATGGACGGAAGGGAAATCAAAAAGGGGTGCCTTTAGCAGTCAGTCTTCGCGAACTGATGGCCGCCAAGCTACCTGATGACACACATGCCTCTGCCCCCCATGGATAGCACAATGACCCGAGACGATTTCATGGCCTTTTTCCGCGATGATGAAAGGCTGAACACGCTGAACGTGGATGACCGCATTGAGGTATTCAGCACCATACTGGTGGGCAGCACGGACATCACCGAGGCACGGCTGAAGGCGCTGGTGAGGGATTATTGCGTGGAGGGGGTGGATGTGATTGAGATTATTGCGTGCCGCAATGAGCTCACTGCCTGAGGCAGCCCGGTTGCTCCGGTTCCCGATAGAACATCGGGGCAGGCTGTTCCTCCCTCGCGATGACGGGCGGGGGCGGTGATGGGTGCTGATGGAGACGCGAGGTATCTCGTCTCTACCACTGGCATCGGCCACGGTGGTCAACGGATATCCATAGGCCTTTCGCCATGGTGCTGCAAAAGGCTGTTGAGCAGCGGAAGGGCATAGTAGCGTCTGTTGCTGATGAAAGCTTGGAACAAGGGTCTGAGCTCGGGGATGATGCCCTTGTCCCTGGCCACCGACAGCAGGCCCAATGTGCCTATGCAATTGATGCCGAGGGTCTCGGCAATGCGCCTCGCCTTCCTATCATCTATGAGGAGAAACTCCGCCTCCATCTCTTTGCACAGCATGACGGCCTCCGACTCACCAAGGTCCATGATGAAGGTGAGTTCGTTGATGCCTCTGACAGCCCGCACCCTGTCTTTGAAGAAGGCATGAATGCGCGGATGGTGCTGAGTGGAGGGGTCTGATGTGATCTCGTTCCACACGGCAACAGGGATGTGTATGCTGCCGAACATCCCAGCGAGGATGTCTAGCCTGTCTATTACCGCCAAGGAAAAAATGGGGCCTGCATCTGCAATGACGATCTGCCCGGCCATGCTATTTCATCTTGCGCGCATCGTCCATCACCTCCTCCAGCGTGAGGCTTGAGATGGCGATGGCATTGTCGGCAAGCAGATTCTCGAACCGGAGGCGGGAGAGGCCTGCGAGCTGAGCGGCCTTGCCCAAGGTGAGTTTCTGCAGCTTGAAGAGCTGCACGGCCAAGGCCATTCTCACTCTCTGCTTGAGTTCGGTCTCCGTTTCATTGAGGGCCAGAAGGATGTCGTTCGGCAGGTCTATGGAGATGGTACGTGTGGGCATCTGTGGCATGGCGCAGCTTTAGGCAACCAAAGGTAGGAAATCGCCTGTTGGACCATCGCTTGGCGGGCAGCACGGACATGGATGCTGCGCGGTTGAACGGGCTACTGTGCGATTACAGTGTGGACGGGGTGGATGTGATTGAAGTTGCAACGGTTCCCGATAGAACATCGGGACAGGCTGTTCCTCCTTCAAGATGACGGGCGGGGGCGGTGATGGGTGCTGATGGAGACGCGATGACGGACGGGAGCTGAGCAGGAAATCTCCCATGTCCTAAAGCCCTATTTTTGCACAAAGCGCCTCGCCATGCCCGTCATTTCCATGTTCTATGGCATCATTGTGATGATGTATTTCTTTGATACGGACAGACATCATCTGCCCCATGTGCATGTGAAATACGGGGAGTTCACCGCTGTGATCGCCATAGGTTCGCTTGATGTGCTTCAGGGCAGCCTGCCCAACAATAAACTCAGGCTCATTCTGGCCTGGATGGAGATACATCGCGATGCACTGCTGGCGAACTGGGAACTGGCCATCAACGGTGAATCGCTGTTCAGAATAGACCCTTTGAAATGAGCCCCATGAGAAAAGTGAAAGAAGTGCGCGCGTTGCCCGGATTCCAACTGGAAGTGGTGTTTGACAATGGTGAGACCCGCTATTTCGATGTGACGCCCTATCTGGGCAAGGGCATCTTCAAGGCGCTGGCCGATGAGGCGTATTTCCGTCAGGTGCAGGTGAAATTTGACGGAGTGGCCTGGCCGCAGGAGCAGGACCTGAGCCCCGACACGCTTTATATGCTCGGCACACCGGAGCGTCTTGCGGCCTGAGGCCTATCACGCGGACGGGGTGGATGTGATTGAGATCATCGCGTCCCGCAATGGGCTCTCGGCCTGAGGCAGCCCGGTCGCTCCGGTTCCCGATAGAACATCGGGACAGGCTGTTCCTCCCTCACGATGACGCGCGGGGAGGGCGGGCAACGCAACTGTAGAACCTGCGTCCTGAGGCAGTGTGAGCGGCAGGCAAGAGATAGCACTGCTGTAACATGAAATAGCTTCCTTCGCGATGGAATTGAAGACCATGGGACGTATTCAGCAAATGGGACGTGCGCTACTGATGTGGATGCTGTTGCTGCTCGGGGCAGTGGCGCAGGCGCAGGACGTGACCCTCTCCGGCCCGGCCGGGTGCAACGGTGCGGCCGTTGCGGGCACATGGACGGTGCCGTGCGGCATCACGAGCATCACCGTGGAGGTGTATGGCGGTGGTGGCGGTGGCGGTGGCGGTGCTGACGGCTCTAACGGAGGCATCTTCTGTGGGAACAACCGCGGTGGCGGTGGCGGTGGCGGTGGCGGCTACACCACGATAACCATCAACGTGACTCCCGGTGCCACCTTCTCCTACAGTGTGGGCGGAGGAGGCTGCGGTGGTGACGGTGGAGGTGAGGGTGACGATGGGGAGCACGGTGGGAATGGCGGTAACAGCACCTTCTCCGGAACGGATGGCGGAGGCACGGCCATCAGCCTCAGTGCAGGAGGCGGACAGGGCGGAAGAAGAGGCAACAGCTGCGGCAATCCCGGTGGCACCTCCACGGGCGGAACTGCCTCTGGAGGCGCAACGAACACCCCGGGAACGGGTGGTGGTGCGGCCCAAGCAGAGGGCTCGCGCATCGGAGGAGTGGGCGGAGCAGGTGCGGGCCCCCTTGGCGGTGCGGGCGGCACGGCCGGAGTGAACACCAGCAGCCCAGGGGCGACCTATGGCGGTGGCGGTGGCGGTGGTGGCGACTCGAACGGTGGTCCCGGAGCTGCGGGGGCCATCTTCATCACCTACGGAGGCCCCCCTTCCCTACCCCCGGCCCCCACGGTGACCTCGGCCCCAGCGGCCTGCTCCACGGACGGCACCAGCACCATCAACGCCTATGACCCCACGGCCACCTATGCCTTCACCCCCGCTGGGCCCTCTGTGGGCGCAGGAGGCCTGATCAACGGCATGGTGACGGGCACGAGCTATACCGTGACCTCGACCGTGGGCGGCTGCACCTCCTCGGCAAGCTTGCCCTTCAGCAACGCAGCCTCGACCGGCATCGCCCCTACCCCGACCATCACCTCTGCACCGCCCACATGCACCGCACCGGGCAGCAGCACCGTGAGCAACTACAGCGCGCTGATGACCTACACCTTCACCCCTGCCGGCCCATCGGTGGGCGCAGGGGGCGCCATCACCGGTATGACCGTGGGCACGGGCTACACGGTCATTGCCAACGAGGGCAGCTGCATCTCGGCCGCGAGCGCCTCGTTCAGCAATGCGGCCCAACTGCCCCCGCCCACGGTGAGCATCAGCGGCACGCTGAGCCACTGCCCGGGTGGCAACACCATCATCACCGGAAACGGGGGCGTGAGCTACACTTGGGACGACCCCGCGAACAGCACCACGGCCAGCGTGACCGTGACCGAGGGCACCTATACCGTGACCGCCACCGATGGCAACGGCTGCACCGGCACTGCCAGCGCCACCGTGACCCTGAGCGCCCCCTTCCCCATCACCTTCACCGGGCCGTTGAGCCATTGCGTGGGCGGCAGCACCACCGTGACGGCCAGCGGAGGCAGCACCTATGTGTGGGCCCACGGCCCCACCACCGCAACAGTGGACCTGACGCAGGGCACCTACACGGTGACCGCCACGGATGCGGCCGGCTGCGTGAGCACGGACGATGTGACCATCACGGAGACGGACGCCCCGGTGGCCGATTTTCTCGTGGTGGACGCCTGCACAGGCACCGGGGTGGAATTCCTGGACGCGAGCACCATCCTGACAGGGAACATCACGGGATGGAGCTGGGATTTCGGGGACGGGACCACCTCGACCCTGCAGAACCCGAGCCACGCCTATTCGGCACCCGGCACCTATGACGTGACCCTGACGGTGAGCGCAGGCAGCTGCACGGACCAGATCACATTCACGGCCACATCTTTCCCCAACCCCGTGGCCGATTTCAGTACCGCTAACGTATGCTTGGGCGAACCGGCCGACTTCCTGGACAACTCGTCCGTTACGGGCTCTGCCATCGTGCAGTGGGCCTATGATTTCGCTGGGCAGGGCAATGCGCTGACGGCAGATGCCAGCTTCACCTTTGCCACAGCGGGCACCTTCAACGTGACCCTGGCCGTTATCACCTCCGACTTCTGTGCGGACACGCACACGGAACCGCTAACCGTGTATCCTGCACCCGTGCCGGCCTTCACGGCCGCAGCGGTGTGCGAGGGCAACACCACCACCTTCCAGAACCAGAGCACCGTGAGCTCGGGCCTCATCGTGGCGCAGGGCTGGGATTTCGGGGACAACGTGGGGACCTCGGTCAACGCATCGCCCACCTACACCTATGCCGCAGCGGGCACCTACCCCGTCATCCTCGGGGTGACCACGGCCTTCGGCTGCACGGCCTTCCTGAATCAGAACGTGACGGTGAACGCCCTGCCCACCATCACGGCCTCGCACACGGACATCCTCTGTGCCGGGCAGACCAACGGCACGGCCACGGCATCGGCCTCCGGGTCGGCAGCGCCCTACGCCTATCAGTGGGACAATGTGTTCCAGAGCACCACAGCGACCATTCAGAACCTCGGCCCCGGCCCCTACACGGTGACCGTGACGGACGCGCTGGGCTGCACGAACGATACCACGGTGCTGGTGCAGCAACCGCTGCCCGTGAACGTGCAGCTGGTGGCGCATGACGACACCTGTGCGCGCGGCAACGGGGCGGTGGAGGCGGTGATGCTGGGCGGAACGGCCCCGTTCGTCTATGTGTGGAGCGCCATACGCGATTCGGCCTCCATCTATGCGGTGAACGTGCCACCCACGGGGTGGAACACCGGGCTCACTCCGGGCGACTATGCGGTGACGGTGACCGATGCGGGCGGATGCACGGCCTCGGCCAGCACCACCGTGGGGCAGATAGCCCCGCCCGTGGCAGCCTTCAGCACGCGGAGCAAGCCTGAGGAGATGAACGACCCCTCGGTGCTGTTCTTCAACCAGAGCGAGGCCGCGCTCACCTACCAGTGGGCCTTCGGGGATGGAGATGTGAGCAGTCAGGAGCACCCCAATCACGATTACGACAGCAGCGGGGTGTATCTGGTGATGCTCATCGCCTACAACGAGCCACGCTACGGCTGCTCGGACACCACATTCCGCTATGTGGAGGTGGACCCGCTCTTCACATTCTATGTGCCCAACGCCTTCACACCGGACGGGGACGGGACCAACGACACCTGGGGCCCGGCAGGGGCGAACTACGAGTATGAGAGCTACAACGTGCAGGTATATGACCGTTGGGGCAAGCTCGTCTGGCAGACCGACAGCCCCGACCGCCAGTGGAACGGCCGCGACCAGGGCAGTCTGGAACCCGTGCGCCCGGGGCTGTACGTCTATCAGTTCGTGGTGAAGCAGTTCAACACCTTCGAGCCGGAGAAGATCAGCGGCACAGTGACGCTGTACAGGAACAGGTGATGTGTTTTGATCCGGTCAGTTCCGGAATGGAACACTGATGAGACTGATTCAATTGATTTTCACTGGTTCGGAATATTGGTCGGCATTTGCCGCTGATAGCGCAGGCTACACATTGACGCAGCGTCAAAGTCTATGATTGTCTTATGGAACTGAAGAAGTTGATTAGCAGCAACCCTGAAACTCTCGGTGGCACCCCTGTATTTATGGGTACCCGCGTTCCAGTCGCTTCACTGTTCTCGCATTTGGAACAGGGTTACTCAGTGGACGGTTTCATTGAGGAGTTCCCTTCAGTGAAGAAGGAACAAGCCCATCAATTGCTGAGAATAAGTTCCTCAAAAGACGCCTTTAACGGTTGGCTATAACCTCCCCCCCAGCACCGTGCTGAGCTTGTAGGTCTCGGTCTTCCCATCTGGGCCGAAGACCTCGAAGAGCAGGATGTAGGCCCCGATGCGGCCCTTGGTAACGCCATCGGTGGTGCCGTCCCATGTGAGCACGCCCTCGGTGCCGAGGGTCTGATTGGCGACCAACAGGCGCACAAGCCGTCCGTTGGAATCGAAGATGCGGAGGGTTCCCACACGGTCAAGTCCCTCGAAACGGTAGGAGATATTGAGCACATCCTGATAGCCATCGTTGTCGGGCGAGAAGATGGCGGGGTCGGTGCTCACCTGCCCGGTGGCACCCAAGGTGAGGGTGTACTGCGAGTTGCGCAGGCCCGGTGTGCCGAAGCCCGCGTTCTGCGCAGCGCTGTGCCAGTTGCCCATGTCGCTCACCGACCGCTCGGGGTCGAGGCGTTCGAGGGAGACGCCCTTCACATCGTCCAATAGGGCAAAGTGCATGTCTTCATTGTAGTCGAAACGTTCGAGCAGGGCCGAATCGGGACCGAGGAAGAGGACGTTGCCCGCATCATTGTTGAAAGACGGCAGTGAACTCATCTGAACGAAGTTGCCAATGCCGTGGTTGATGTACTTGCCGATGACATCGAGGGTATCCTGTGTAAGGCAGACGTAGCCGTCCGTTGGCACCGCATAATTGTTGGCGGTAATGAGCCGCAGGGAACTCAAGGTGTCGTCCGCAAAATTGGCGAGGTAGCATCCGCGCAGGTTCACAGGGCGGCCGCTGCGGTTGTAGAGTTCCACGTAGTCGCGCCCCCCGGTGAAGGGGTTGAAGAGCACCTCGTTGATCACGAGATCGCCCTCGCGAATGTCGTAGGCCAGCTCGACCTCGAGTGTGGCGGTGCCGCTCTGCGCGTTGCCCTCGCAGTCCGCCAGTCCGGAAATGGTGAGGGCGTAGGTGACGGCCGTATCGAGCGGAGCGCTGAGGAAGATGTCAATGGCCGTGAGACCGGGCTGCACCCCTGCCGCCACGAGGATGCCTACCGAGGGCGAGATGGAGATGTTGTCCACCAGCACCGAGCCGGCCGTTATCGGTTCATTCAAGAGCAGTTGCAGATGGTCGCTGGTGATGACCACCACGCCTGTGACCTGCGGGCCTTCGGTGTCGGGCGTGGTGTCGAGGATGGAATTGGGGAAACCGGGCGTGCCGCCATTGGGATTGTCGGAGGCGCGCCAGTTCTGTTGCACGGTGCAACTGCGATAGGGATTCACCTGCTCGATGCTGAACCCACCGTCCTCCTTCGCCTCGTCCGCATACCACGCGGTGGTGTAGCTGAGCTGGTCGATGGTGTTCTCCTCGGCATCCTTGAGCACAATGTCATCTCCTGTGTTGTTGAGCGCGGCCCACGAGGTGACGTTCACCACATTGGGGGTGAAAGGGAACAGGGCGATGCCCGAAGTGGGCACGAGCACTGCATACTGCCCCGGCCCGAGGAGCAGCGACTGCACGGTGCCGCAGGTGCTGTTGTCGCAGAGTTTCCAGCCCGTGAGGTCGATGAACTTATCGGCAGTGGTGTTGAACACCTCCACGAACTCCGTCTCTGGCAGGCCCTGCGAGGGATTCTCATCGGCCATGAACTCGTTGATGACGATGTCGCGGTATTCCGCAGGCACGGGAATGGCATAGATGAAGGGCAGCGTGGTCTGCGCCATGGCGTTGCCTGCAAGGTCTTCGACCCCTGTCACCACGAGGTCATAGGACAGGCCCTGTGTGAAGTCGGAGGGGAAAGTGAGGCGCACCTGCTCCGGTGCACCGGCCTCGCGCACCGCTGTTGTAGGATTGCCCAGACCGTTGCTTGCGTTATAGTTGGCGGGATTCTCGGCCGTGGCGGTGCTCACGGGCTCGGAGAAGGTGAGCAGGAGTTCGTTGGGCGAGGTCACGGAAAGACTGTTGAGCACGGGAATCACGTCATCCACGAAACCAGTGCCTGTCACGGTGAAATCATCGAACCGGAACTTGTCGCTGCGGGTGGCGGTGTAACGGCAATAGACCCCGGAATGGAAGCTGAGGATGTGAGTGTCGTCAAAGGCGGTGCCGATGGAGGAGAAGGCGGTGCCGCCCGATACATCAGCTAGCAGCTCCCAGTTTCCGATCGCATCGCGGGTCACGCGGATACGCACCTCCACGGGGTCGGTGTTGAGCAGGCCGTCCGCAGAGGCGATGAGCTGCGAGGTGGACGTCCCTGTCTGGCGGTAGAGCGAAATGCGGTCCTCGGTCTCCCCGCCCAGACGGACGAAGTAGCCGTTGAGGCCACCCGAAAGGTCATCGGAACCCGAAACGAGATAGACCCGGGCGAAGTTGCTGGAAGATGGGTTGAACTCCATGCGGGCGAGGAACTCCCACGAGGCATCGTTGATGGCCTCACTGACGGTGGCGAGGTAGCTGGTGTTGGCCTCGGCCGGGGCGTTGAGCCAAAGGCGGTTCTGCGCATCCACCTGAAAGAGGGCGGTCTGCCCTGTCCAAGCGGGGTTCTGCGTGAAATCAGCGTCCGTGAAACTGTCGGTGAACTGGGCGGAGGCGGTGTGGAAGGGGAAAATGGAAAACAGGAATAGGAAAATGGTGGGTAGTAAGGCCCCTCCCCCAACCCCTCCCCAAAAGAGAGGGGAGTTGGCCTTTTTGCAAAACCTCTCCACCAATGGCAGTAATGACCAGCTTCTTGATTCCATGAACGGGCGCGATTCAACCACCATTCGCATATTCGTACATATTCGTAATTCGTAACCGCCTTGCAACCGTAGTTCGCAACCCCCTCCCAAACGTAGGCCGTAAGCTCTGACCTTGGGCAGTAAATGTAGTAGTTTCGCGGCCCCGAGCGGGATTAACCCTCTGTTAAGCAGTCTGATGAGAATCGCTGTAGTAGGCGCCACCGGCATGGTTGGCCGCATCATGCTTCAAGTGCTGGAAGAGCGCAATATTCCGTGTTCTGAGCTGATTCCCGTGGCCAGCGAACGCAGTGCGGGCAGCAAGATGTCGTTCAAAGGAAAGGAATACACGGTGGTGGGCATGGCACAGGCGGTGAGCCTCCGGCCCGATGTGGCGCTGTTCTCGGCAGGGGGCAGCACGAGTCTGGAATGGGCCCCGAAGTTCGCGGAGGTGGGCACGTATGTGATCGACAACTCATCGGCATGGCGCATGGATCCGAGCATCCCGCTGGTGGTGCCAGAGGTGAACCCCGATGCGCTCAACAACGGAAGCCGCATCATTGCCAATCCGAACTGCTCGACCATTCAACTGGTGGTGGCGCTTTGGCCGCTGCACAAGGCCTTCGGTATAGAAAGGATGGTGGTGAGCACGTACCAATCGGTAACGGGAACGGGCAAGAAGGCGATGGACACGCTGAACCGCGAGCAGGATGGGGAGCAGGTGGCCGACAGCCCGTATGCGCATCCCATCCACCGCAATGTGATACCACAATGCGATGTGTTCCTGGAGAACGGCTACACCAAGGAAGAGATGAAGGTGGTGAACGAGAGCCGGAAGATCATGGGGCTGCCCCAACTGCGGGTGACGGCCACGGCAGTGCGCGTGCCTGTGACGGGCGGCCACAGCGAGGCGGTGAACGTGCGTTTCTCGAAACCCGTGACGATTGAGGCCGTGCGCGAAATCCTCAGGAACGCCCAGGGCGTCATCGTGCAGGATGACCCTGCGAAGAGCGTGTATCCCATGCCACTGAATGCGGAAGGACAAGACGAGGTGTTCGTAGGCCGCATCCGCAAGGACGAGAGCGAGGACAACAGCATCAACCTATGGGTGGTATCGGACAACCTGCGCAAAGGCGCGGCCACCAACTCGGTGCAGATACTGGAGATGCTGATGGAGAAGGGAATGCTGTGAGATTGGCGATTGATGAGTGAGGATTGCTGAGTGGTGATTGAGGATTTATGAGTGCGAAGGCGAATAGCGAAAAACCTGTAAGATGAATGTGACGAAGGGCCATTGGATCTTTGCAGCCGTGTTTGCCATGGTATTCGTGGTGGGCATGATCTATGCCTACCGCGAGGACATCCGCAAGCGCCCCGATTTCTTCAAGGGCTCGTTCCGCTTCGTGCTCGGGGTACTGCTGGTGCTGATGGTGCTCATCGTGGGCAAGATGATTCACCGACTGGGGCAGTAGGTTCAGAAATCGCTGACGCTTGTCGAAATTCTGACCATGAAAGGAAACTCTGTCATTCAGGTGCCCGTTATTTGGCAAATCTTTTGGTGAGCCGCAATCGCGAAGCAGAACAACTTCTCAACTCCTGACGCTCACCGCCTCATGCCCTTCGGAAGATGATGACAGACGATTGGAGAAGACGAAGGCTCATCAGGAACATCCTCGCCTTGTTGTTCCTGGGGATACTTGCAGCTCTGTGGGCCTATGTGCTTTGGTCGGACGACCCGCTATCGGTCCTCCCTTAAGGTGAGGATCTCATATCGGATATCGTCCACATGGATGGTGTCGCTGCCCGTGGTGTAGGGATAGACCACCCAGACATGTTCGGGAGATTCGGCCATGGGCAGTTCTGCAATGAGCCGCACGGCCGTCCACAGTCCTTTATCGCTCACCTGCTCGGTACAGTAGAGATAGCCGTGGCCGTAGTTGCGCTCGCCCGCGTTGAAGGAATAGGCCAAGGCCAGCGCTGGCCGTTCCGTCTCCGCCCGCACAATGAACGTGGCCACCAGCACCTTGCGGCCCTCAGGCCCCATTTCGCGCCACGGAATGCCGATGGTATTGCCGTAAGGATTGGCCCCGCTGATCATGGACGAATAGCGCCCGGAGAAGGCCAGCCGGTCGGTGCGGCCCTGATTGCCCCAGCCCTCCTTGTCCTGCTCCATGTCGTTGTGCACGGTGAAGCGGTTCAGGATGCGGTCCTCGGAAGGAAGGTTCTCCCCAACGGCCGTGCGGTAGAAGATGCCCTCATAGCGCTTATCGGTCTTGAGAAACACCTGCCAGAAGCGGTCGGCATCCATCTGGTCCCAGTGCAGGATGAACTTGTTGTACTGGTAGGTTTGCGTGAGATTGACCGGAATGGCCAGCAACGAGAGCACCGCCACACCCGAACGGAACTCGACAGGAAGGGCCTGCAGCAGGTAGGCCATCAGCACCATGAAAAAGGGCAGGTACTCGACCATGGCCCGCATGCCGAAACTGGCCCCGTAATACCAGCTCCACCACGAGGAGATGATGTAGACCGCCACCCCGAGAAAGACCAGCAGCCACAGGGCGGACGCCTTGGAACGGAGGAAGAGGGCCACCATGCCGATGGACGCCAACAAGGCCCATGGATAATACACGAACAGCCCTTTCTTGAAGCTGAAGAGCACGTTCATGATCTGCGGGTCGCTGAAGTTGAAACCCTCCCCGCTGTAGGACCACACAAAGGGCCGGCCCACCTGCAGCACGTACATGAGCGGCTGAATGGAAACGATGATCACCGCCACGGCCAGTGGAGCGAGCAGGAGTTTCCTGTTGGTGAAGACGGTGCGCAGGAAAGCCACGAACGGAGCCCAGCCACCTGCAATGAAAGGAAGCGCCAACACAACGACCGCGTTGGTGGGGCGCACAAGGGCGATAAGTGCCGATACCACAGCCAACAGAATGAGCCGTTTGCGTTCGGGTCGCAAGATGGCCCTGTCGGCCAATAGGATGAATGCACTGAACAGGAAGAAGCTGTAGACGTGCGACATGGCCGGTTCCATCACCGTGTAGAAGAACAGCCCCGTGCCTGCGAAGACGCCCAGAGCCGACCAACAGATGACCGCCCAACCGATGCCTTTGCTGCGGAGATAGCGGCCGAGGCACCAGAGCCCGGCCAAGGCGTAGAAGAGCGCGGCCAGCATCATTCCCGCATGGAAGGGCACCGAATAGCCGTCCACAGGCTGGCCCATGAAACCAGCGGCCAGACAGGCCAAAAGGAAGAACGGCAGCATGAGCAGCGAAGTGCCCACGTAGTATTTGTTCACCGGGCCATGGTCGGTCATCACGGTGAAATCGGAAGCGCCACCGCCATAGTAGGTCTGGTCGTAGGCCGCAATCACCTGCTGCCAGTCGAAGCTGCGCTCGATAAAGGCTGCCACCAGATAGCCGTAGTAGCCCTGCGCATCGGCATGGATCATCCCGTACATGGCGAGGTTATGCCACTCGCGCTTGGCCCCGAACCACAGGGCAAGCGCGGCACAGGCCATCAGCGTGATGGGCCACAGCCAACGGTGTCGGTTGTCATTCAGCATGGATCAGCATCACGTTCATGTCGTCAATGTCCAGCGAGGAGGGGTCGGTCTTGTGCAGGTAGGTCTCCAGCCTTGCGCCCGGTGCCTGCTGCCCGATCTTGAACACGTGGCTCACGCGATGCCAACCTCGGCCCTTCATCCGCGGACTGATGGGCAGCATGGCCCAGTAGCGCACCGAGGCCGAATCCTGAACGGACACCACCCAGCCTGCACCCGTTCTGAACCCGTTTACCCGAACCATGGCCTCCACCCGGACGGTGTTAACCCCCTGAAGCGCAATGCTGTCCAACTCCATGGTGAAGACCGGCCCAAAGCCGCTGAGCCTGCCGAACTCAGCATACCGTGAACCTGAATGGGCATCGCCCACCACGGCCGTCTCCTCATTCTTCCAGCCCTGTGGGGCCTCAAAACCATGCGAGAAGGTGAGGCTGTCGATGCCTTTGTAGGCCCATTTCTGCGGCCAGTCGTGGTAATAGCCGATGAGCGCGCGGTCGGAGCGGAGGAACGAACCCCAGTAGGCCTCCTTGGTCATGCCGTCCCAAAGCAGGATATTCTGCTGATACTGATAGCTCTGCACTACGTTCACATACATGAGCAGCACCAGAGCGGCCATCAGCAGGCGTTTCGCCCATTTGCCGAAGTAATCGAACATCCAGACAATACCCATGAGGAAGATGGGCATGAACTCCAAGTAGGGCCGCATGCCGAAACTGCCGCCATAGAACCACATCCACCACGAGGAGATGACCCACGTGATGAGACCGAGAAAGAGCAACGCACTCGTGGCCTGAAACAGGTTCTTCCGCAGATGAAAAAGGATGCCGATGAGACCGAGCAGGGCCACGGGCGTGTACACGAACAGCCCCTTGCGGTAGCTGAAGAGCACGTTCATCACTTCGGGTCTCGTGAAATCGAACCCTTCCTCACCGTAGGACCATATCCACGGGGAACCCGTCTGCCACCAGTAGATCAGGGGTTGCAGGCCGCAGACAGCAAGGAACACCAACAGGGTAAGGAGCCAATGCAGCAGATTTCCCCGTTGTGGCAGGCGCGGACGGAACTGGCTCCAGTCGCGTGCGGCCAAGGGCAGGGCCAGGGCCACGAGCACATTCACCGGACGGATGAGCGCGATAAGACCCACCACCGCACCGAGCAGCAAGAGGTGTTTCATGCGCCCCTCCTGAAAATACCGCTGCGACAGGAACAGCGCTGCACTGACCATCGCCATCGAATAGACGTGCGACATGGTGGGCTCAGCAATGGTGTAATAGAGCAGACCCGTGGCGAAGAGCAGGGCGAGCAGGGCCCATTTCGCCCCACCGACATCCCCATGGCGCTGCACGAGGAAACGGAAGAACAGCCATGCACCCACAAAAAGCCAGAATACCGCCCCTATGACCATGGCCATCTGATAAGGCCACGAATAGCCATCGGGAGGCGCACCGTTGAGATGGGCCGCGATATGACCGAGCACAAAGAACGGGGCCATGAGGACAGCCGTGCCCACGAAGTACTTGTTCACCGTGCCCTGCTCGGTCTGCAGTTTGAAATCGACCCGGTGCGAGGGCTCGTAATACTTGGCCTCATAGTCGTCCACAAAGCCGAAGCTCAGGTCCTGATGGATGAACAGCGCGGGCAGGTAGGCGTAGTAGCCTTTTCCGTCAGAGTCGATGATGGGATGCTGGGATATGTTGTCCCAACGCATGAGCATACCCACCAGCAGATAGACCAAGAGGCACGGCAACAGAAGCCGAAGCGCACTGCCATTGGTCACCGCCATGCGACTATTTGCTGAAGAGGTTGTACTTCAGGATGCAGTAAATGGCCCGGAAGCCATCGCGCCAGCCAATCTTCTTGCCGTCCTCGTAGGTGCGGCCATAGTAGCTGATGCCTACCTCATAGATGCGCACTTTCGGAATCCGGGCAATCTTGGCAGTGACCTCTGGCTCAAAGCCGAAGCGGTTCTCCTTCAGTTTCAGCGACTTCACCATGCGGGCATCGAAGAGCTTGTAGCAGGTCTCCATGTCCGTCAGGTTCAGGTTGGTGAACATGTTGCTGAGGAAGGTGAGGAACTTGTTGCCGATGGTGTGCCAGAAGAAGAGGATGCGGTGCGGGTTGCCGCCCATGAAACTGGACCCGAACACCACATCGGCATTGCCTTCCACAATGGGTTTCAGCAGGTCGTTGTATTCGCGGGGGTCATACTCCAGGTCGGCATCCTGAATGAGGATGTAGTCGCCCGTGGCCAGCTCTATACCCTTGTGCAGGGCCGCTCCTTTGCCCATGTTCACCGGCTGGGAGAAGAAGCGGATGTCCATGTCGGGGTTCTGCGCCATGTACCGGTTCACCGCCTCCACGGTATCGTCCTTCGAACAGTCGTTCACGATAATGAGTTCCTTGCTGATGTTATTCACCAGCTGCACCGCCTTGATGCGGTCAAGGATCATGTGGATGGTCTTCCCTTCGTTGTAGGCGGGAATGACGATGGAAAGTTTGGAAATGCTCATTCAGTCGTTGGTGCTGAGGGGTCTTCTGTGGCGGGCAAAGGTGCGGAATCCGTTCCGGAAACACCCGCAACAGGGTTGTGCGGAGCAAGCTTGGCCTGCATGGCCTTGTTGCCATTGATAAGCACAAGGATGGGCAATAGGGCTATGAGTACCATCATCCCCTTCCGATAGCGCTGAGAAACCTGTTGGTAGCCGTTGTAGAGACCCTCGCTCACGGCCATGACGATGAAGGGTACGATGAAAACGAGCGTGTGGGCCGGGGGCAGCTTGCCGGCCAGACCCACGTAGGCCAGACTCACCAGCACCAGAATGACCGCGTGGGACATGAGGGGACCCAGCCACTCGCGCTGCAACCAGATGGCGATGAAGGCGAACGGGATGAACAGGCCCGCCACCAGTGTGTCGATGGACGAGAGCACCGCTCGGGCATGGTCGGTCACGCCTGCGAACGTGAAATTGGCAAGGTCGTATTCGCGCAGTATGACATTGTCCGTGAGGGCGGTGATAGGGTTGTTGAGAAGGATGGGCAGATAGAGGACCAGCCCAAGCACTGCGGCCAAAGAGAGATTGATGCCGTGGCGCACCAGCATCTGCTTATTGCGATGCAGGCGGTAGTGACCGGTAACCGAGATCACCAACGCAGCGAACGGGAGTATGAACGTTGGCACCGAAAGAAAGCCGAGCGCACAGGCCACCACAAACACTGCGGACCATTTGGCCGTGCTTTGCGCACCGGCCTCGATGCGCAGGTAGGCATAGTAGGCCGCCAATGCGAACAAGGCCACCAGCGAATGACCGCGCCCCACAGACCCACTGA
This sequence comes from uncultured Chryseobacterium sp., assembly GCA_964488095.1. GTDB lineage: Bacteria > Bacteroidota > Bacteroidia > UBA10329 > UBA10329 > UBA10329. The sequence goes on along the minus strand of CAZATP010000017.1, from coordinate 37,519 downwards.
ATATGCCACCGAGAGAGGCCATCCAGACACCTGCCGAGAAGAAGGCGAAACGGGCACTCTGCTCGCGCAACACCAGACGGAACACAACGAGCCCAGAGGCCAGAGATGCCAACAGCAAGGTGAGCCGGAGCGAGACCACCTCATCGAACGGCAACCAGGAACACAACCTTGCCAACAAGGAATGCAGCACATGGTTGTGGGGCGAGGAATAGTCCGTGAGGGCAGCCTTCCAGCCCGGGGCCACGAACCGCTGAAGTGTTTCCAACTCCTCTGCCAAAAGCGGCAGATGCAGCATGAACCAGATACGGTTGGCCGCAGCCAAGACCAACAGCACAATGACCCCGAAGATCAACCGCTTCTTACCTCCCATCAGTCGTTCTTCTTGTTGATTTCCATTTCCCGGATGAGGTACAATGGCCGCTGCTTCACATTGTTACTTATCCTTCCTATATACTCCCCGATGATACCGACCGCAATGAGCTGAATGCCTCCAATGAACAACACACTCAGCATCAGAGAGGTCCAGCCCGGTTCGTACTCCTTCCAAACAAAGCGCGACCACAGCGCGTAAATCATCAACACAAAGGAAATGAATGAAACGAGGAAACCTGAGATGGTGGCCACTTTGAGCGGAAAGTCGGAGAAGGAGGTGATGCCGTCCAGCGCGAAACCTATCATCTTCCGGTAACTGTAGCCCGTGTCGCCCGACTGCCGGGCCGCGCGGTCATATTCCACGGAGGTCTGGCTGAACCCCATCCACGCGATCTGACCGCGCAGGAACTTCTCGCGCTCAGGCATCTGCCGCAGCACCTCCACCACCCTGCGTGTCACCACTCGGAAATCGCCCGTGTCCACAGGAATCTCCACTGCGGTTATACGGGCCAGAAGGCGGTAGAAGACAGAGGCCGTCCACCGTTTCATGGCGCTTTCACCGGCACGTTTCCTGCGCTTTGCGAACACCACATCGTGGCCCTCGTCCATCTTCGCCAACATCTCAGGAATGAGCTCGGGCGGATCCTGCAGGTCGCAATCGATGATGATGATCCGGTCTCCTGTGGCATGGTCCAGCCCAGCACAGACCGCCACCTGATGTCCAAAATTCCTACTCAGGTCAACGAAACCTACGCGCGTATCTGCTGCTGCCAATCCTTTGATGATAGGCAAACTGCGGTCGTGGCTCCCATCATTGACGAAAATGAGCTCGAACTCATGACCTGTCCGCTGCAGCACTTCCGTCAGCCGCTGATGGATGGCGGCCAGATTACCTTCCTCATTGAAAACAGGTATGACAGTGCTGATGCGCATGGCGTTCGGCAAATTAACGCGGATTATGCCGATGACCTGTCATAGTCGGCCCTTCCGTTTGAACAGCCCCTCATGGACAACTCTGGCGCCAAATCAATTGCTTCTTATCGGGGCTTCCTTACTTTCGCCCACCCCAAAACATTAACATGAGGTTAAAACTGATTCTGTCGTTGACACTGGTGTACCTGTGTCTGGACCTGCAGGCACAGTCCATTTCGGGAAAAGTGACCGATAGGGCCAACGGTGAGACCCTCATAGGGGTGAACATCGTTTCAGGTGATGGTATTGGCACTGTGAGCGACATCAACGGTTCCTATCAGCTCACGCTCAAAGAGGGCACGCAGGAGGTCACCTTCAGTTTCATCGGCTACGAGAAGATCTCGCGCACGTTGACCCTGTCCAAGGGACAGGATCTGCAGCTGAACATCAAGATGGGCATCGAAAGCCGCACTATGGATGTGGTGGTGGTGAGTGGAAGCCGCTATGAGAAGAAGATCAGCCAGGAGATGGTAACCATCGATGTGGTGCAGAACTACATCATTGAGAACACCGCTGCACCCGACCTGAAAGCTGCTGTGACCCGCGTGCCGGGCGTCACCATCCTGGACGGACAGGCCTCCATCCGCGGTGGAAGCGGTTACAGCTATGGCGTGGGCAGCCGTGTACAATTGGTGGTGGACGACATTCCCCTGCTCACTGGCGACCTGCAGGACATCCAATGGAGCGCCATCCCGATGGAGACCGTTCAGCAGTTGGAAGTGGTGAAAGGTGCCAGCAGCTCGCTTTACGGTTCCGGAGCCATCAACGGTGTGATCAACGTGCAGACCGGCTACGCCTCTGACAAGCCTGAGACGGAGTTCCGCATCTATCAAGGCATCTATACCAATCCGGGTCTGGAAGAGGCGAGATGGTGGGATAAAACGAACTCACCCGTGATGATGGGGGCCTTCTTCTCGCACCGCCAGCGGTGGAACAACTTCGATCTGGTGGTAGGTGCACACGGCAGCTCAGAGCAGACCTACCTGCAGGGAGGTCAGCGACAGGCGTTCCGTCTCAATTTCAAGACCCGATTCAAAAGCGAGAAGGTCCAGGGTCTTTCCTACGGTCTCAATGCCAACGGCCAGTACCAGCAGTCGGGGCGTTTCGTTCTCTGGCAGAATAACAGGGAAGGGGCTTACAAGCCTTTGAGCGGCACCTCCAGTCAGGACAAGTACACCTTTGTCAATGTGGACCCTTGGATACAGTATATCCATGACAAGGCAGGTGTGCATACGCTGCGCACCCGTTACTTCCGGGTGGAGCGCAGGAACGAGCATTTCGAGGACCCCTCGGTGTCCAACGTATGGTTCATGGACTACCGTGTGCAGAAGGATTTCAAGTACGGATTCATGCTGAATACAGGGATACAGTACCAGCACATCTGGTCGATGAGCTCGCTGTATGATGAATTCGCTGTGACGAACAATCCCGCCATTTTCGCACAGGTGGAGAAAGGTCTCTGGAAAAGACTGAACCTGCTTTTCGGGGTGCGCAGCGAGTGGAATCTGGTGCGTGGTCTGGGCACACAGTCCTCAGGTCCTATTTTCCGTGCAGGCGCCAACATAGAAGTGGCCAAGAAGACGAACATCCGCTTGAATTTCGGACAGTCGTTCCGCTTTGCGAGCATCGGTGAGAAATATATCAACGCCAGCCTCGGCCCTATCAGCATCTTCCCAAACCCTGACCTTCGGCCGGAGCGGGGATGGTCCGCAGAACTCGGAGTGAAGCAAGGGTTCAGGGTGTCCAAATGGAACGCGTTGGCCGATGTGGCCGTTTTCTGGATGGAGATGGAGGATATGATCGAATACCCCATCGGGCTTTATGATGTGGATGGGGAATCGAAATTGGGCTTCAAGCCACTCAACGTGAGCAGAGCCCGAGTAGCCGGTATCGAGCTGGGGCTGTCCGGTGACGGGAATATCGGTCCAGTCCCAGTGCGGCTGTATGTGGGGTACACCTTCAACTACCCGGCCGATCTGGAGGATGACACCACGCAGCTCAACGTGAACGTCTACATGCAGAATCTGTTCACCAGCATCAGCAACCCTGATTCGCTGTCTTCTCAAAGCATTCTCAAGTACCGTATCGCCAATGTTTTCAAGGCCGACCTTGAGTTCGACCTGTGGAAATTCACTTTGGGTGTGAGTGCGGAGTACAACAGTTTCATGGACCGCATCGATGCGGAGTTCGAATCACTGCTTCCGGGCATCTCCGACTATCGCGAGTTGAACGACAAGGGCATCTGGAGACTGGACGCACGGGTGTATTACCGCATAGACAAGCGTCACTCGGTCGGATTCGTGGGCAGGAACCTGACGAATGAATTCTTCTCCCTTCGTCCGGGCATCATGGAGGCCCCACGGAGCTTCACCATCCAGTACAAGCTCTCCATCTGAGCCGATGCTCAGAACCGGATCCCGGTCTTGAGAAAAGTGAAGGAGCCAACAAGCACGAGCAGAAGCACAAGCGCTGGGATGACGGGCCAACGCTCCCAATCGCGTTGACGCGGAATCTGCATGGGGCCGAGCAGCATGCCTCTCAGAATAGCGAACACAAGCGCCAGACCGATGCACGCGAAGCCAAGCACATTGGGAAAAATATTATCTGGGAAGGTGATGGCCACAACGATGGCACAGCCAATGAGGAAGGGCAGCATGATCTGATTGCGCAGGAATACCAGCCGATTGTTCTCGGAACCGATAAGCTCGCTGGACCAGGCCGTCTGCAGGAGCGGTTTCCCCAAGAAGAAACCCGCCACCCCGATGAGCATAAGCCCCACCAACGCGATCACCCAATAGGTTGTGGGTTTGTAATACATGTATGCCCCGTAGATGGCAAGTTCCATCCCCAGATCACCCAACTTGCGGAACTCAAAACTTCCCGAGAACAGGACACCCACCATTCGCTGAGCCACCATTCCTATGGACACGGCACTTGCCCACAGCAGGAACAGTCGGATGAAAATGAGCTTCTTCCTGAAGACCGCATACAGGGTGTAACTGCCGACTGCGACTGCGGTCATGAAAAACAGGCCTACAATGAAGGTGCGTTTAACCGCGTGCGGATACCAATGGCTGGAGTTGGAGTAGCTCACTCCGCGGAGTCTCAGCACAGGATCAAGACCAAAATAGGAGGCCGCAGCGGCCGTGGCAGCATTATAGGCCAGATACAGCAGCAGGTATACAGCTGCAAACAGGAAAGCGGAGCCTAACAGTTCGGGCCACGAAAGCTTACCTACGACCTTTCGCGCTTTGAGCGATTCAGGCATTTCTACTCTGGCCGACTATACGCAGCTTGGCGAACTTCAACAGCAACTGCTTGTTACCGGCTCCCTGAAAGAACACCGTTGCCTTGATATTGGGCGCAATACCTTCCAGAGCCACGACCTGCCCCTTTCCGAACTTGTCGTGAATCACCTGTGTTCCCACCACGATCTTCTCAATGTTGTCGCTGTTGCCGGCAGATGTGTCCACCGCCCCGTCAACGCGGCTGTCATCGTACTTGGTGAGATTCTTGGTCCTTGTGGGTGTCATGGGGCGCTGCGGGGCGGGTTTCCCATTGTTCGGGCCGCTCCAACTGCGCGAAGGTACGACTTTCTCAGGCTGAGGTCTCTCCTGCGCCATCGACAGGTCGAGATGCTGTGCGGGAATCTCCTCAAGGAAACGGCTCGGTTCGCCATGCACCAACTGACCCCAGCGGAAACGGCTCAGCGCATAGCTGAGCGAGACCTGCTTCTCGGCCCGTGTGAGCGCCACATAGAAAAGCCTGCGCTCCTCCTCCAGATCCTGCCGAGCACTCAGTGAGAGTTGGGAGGGGAACAGATTCTCTTCCATGCCTGCAATGTGCACGTAGGGGAACTCCAGTCCCTTGCTGGAATGCACTGTCATCAGAGAAACACGGGGCTGCTGGTCGTTCTCCTTGTCGGAATCGGAATCGGTGAGCAGGGCCACATCGGCTACAAACCGGTCGAGACTCTTGGCGTTGTCCTCCACCACCTCATCCTCGCCCGGAGTGTCCTCCACAAACTCCTTGATGCCGTTGAGCAGTTCCTGAATGTTCTCATAGCGGCTCACGCCCTCTGGTGTGCGGTCGGCATAGAGGTCTTTGAGAATGCCTGATGAGGTGGCGACCTTGGTGGCAAGTTCAAAGGCATCGGTCTTGTGCAGCTCGGCCCTGAAACTGCGGATCATAGTGCAGAAACCGTCCAACTTGGCATTGGTGCCCGCGTTGAACTGATTGCCGCGCACCGTGGGGTCGGAGATGACCGACCAGAGGTCCATGTTCCAATCGTTGGCCAGCACCACCGCACGTTCGAGCGTGGTCTTGCCGATACCACGGGCCGGGTAATTGATGACCCGCTTCAAGGCCTCCTCGTCCTTGGGATTCACCACCAGCCGGAAATAGGAGAGCAGGTCCTTCACCTCCTTGCGCTGATAGAAGCTCAACCCACCGAAAATGCGGTAAGGGATGTTCATCTTCCTGAGCGCCTCTTCCAAGGCTCGCGATTGCGCGTTGGTGCGGTACAGGATGGCGAACTCATCCTCCTTGACCTGATGGTTCATCTTGGTCTCGAAGATGGAACGGGCAATCATCATGCCCTCCTCGTTGTCGGTGAGGGCACGCATCACTCGGATAGGCTCGCCTTCATCGTTCTGTGTCCAAACAGTCTTCTTAAGCTGATCCTTATTCTGGGCGATGACGCTGTTGGCCGCGTTGACGATATGCTGGGTGCTCCTGTAGTTCTGCTCCAGTTTGAACACTTTCACATCCGGGTAGTCCTTCTTGAAATTGAGGATGTTCTCAATGTTCGCACCACGGAACGCATAGATGCTCTGCGCATCATCGCCCACCACGCAGATGTTCTCCAACTTGGCCGCCAGACGCTTCACAATGAGGTACTGCGCGTAATTGGTGTCCTGGTACTCGTCCACCATCAGGTAGTGGAACCGATTCTGATACTTGTTGAGCACATCCGGAAAATCGCGCAGCAGCACATTGGTCCAGTAGAGCAGGTCGTCAAAGTCCATGGCCCCGCTCTTGAACAGACGATCGGAATATTTCTTGAAGACGATGCCGAGCTTGGGCTTGGCACTCATGCGGTCCTCGGCAATGATCTGGTCGTTCCTCAGATATTCATTTGCGGAGATGAGGTTGGTCTTGGCGGACGAGATCCTGCTCAACACCATGGCCGGCTTGTAGGTCTTATCGTCCAGCTGCTCCTCCTTCAGAATGTCGTTGATGAGATTCTTGCTGTCGGCAGAATCGTAAATGGTGAAGTTGGACGGATATCCAATCTTGTCCGCTTCAGCCCTAAGTATGCGGGCGAAAACGGAGTGAAACGTTCCGGCCCAGATATTACGTGCCTCTGGTCCGACCATAACCTCGATACGCTCCCGCATCTCCTTTGCCGCCTTGTTGGTAAAGGTGAGCGCAAGGATGCGGAAAGGGTCCACGCCTTTGTTGATGAGGTGCCCCACGCGGTAGGTGAGCACCCTCGTCTTGCCCGAACCGGCCCCTGCGATGATCATCACAGGACCTTCGGTATTCTCCACGGCCAACCGCTGCTGCGGGTTCAATTCTTCCAGATATTTCATCGTTCCAAACTTACTGCTTTGGGCGTGGAGACAGCGGCCAACATGCTTCAAATCATCCCCGATTTGTCAACCACTTTGGCCGTGCATGAATTTTGCATGAAGCGTCATCTTGCAGAATTCTATTGGAATACAGACGTATGTCTATTTTGATAGTTTTGCTGCTTGCCGTGTCCAAGACCTGGCCCAACGAAAGAAAACATGAGAAGAGCGTTACTTCCACTGTTCGTATCCGCAATATCCGTCCTTACTCTGAATGACCTCTACGCCCAGTGCGGAACCACCCCACATGCAGGAGACCTAATCATCAGCACTAACACGACCCTCTCGGGAATTCACAACGTGGCCGGCACTTTCCGTGTAGAAGCGGGGGTCACCGTAACCGTCACCCCATACTCTGTCAACGGATGTGGGGAGCTGGTCATCAATGCCACCAACATCGATATCATAGGCAATATCGTGGCCGATGGTGCCGGTTATTCAGGAGGAACAGGGGGTACCGGTTCCACTACGGGAAATAATTCCAATTCGCTGAACGGCTGCGTAAGCAAGGATGACTGTCTGGTGGTGGAGGTGAATGCCGGACTGCCGGGCGCACCCGGGGCAGGTCCCGGGGCAGGGACAGCCGGTGTGGCCGGCACTCTGGGCAGAGGACCGAAGCAGCAATGTCAGAACATCGGTGACGCCTATGGCTTCGTAGCTGGCGCAGGTGGCGCAGGTGGCGCAGGTGGAGGCAGCTATGGAGGAGTGGCCTTGGCTGGTGGAACAGGAGGAAGTGGTGCGGCCTACAATGCCGGTCTGCATTCAGGCGCAAGTCTGGCAGGATGCTCCACACCTACCACAGGTAATGGTGGAACTGGCGGTGGAGTCGGTGCGGCCTATGGCACGCAGACCGGCACAGACATTGACCTCGGTTCCGGTGGAGCAGGTGCGGGCGGTGGCGGCAAAAGTGCTGGGAACGGAGGAAACGGAGGAAACGGAGGAAACGGAGGCGGCATCATAGAACTCAATGCCACTGGTACGCTTTCCATTCTCGGAACTATCTCCGCGCTGGGCACCACAGGTGGAAACGGAGGTGCCGGAGGGAATGGAGGCCGTTCCAGCGACTGCTGCAGTGACCCATGTAACGGTTGTGATGAGCGCACCTACTCTTCTGGCGCGGGTGGTGGTGCTGGAGGTGGTGGTGGTGCTGGAGGCGGCATTCTCATCACAGCGAACGGACTGGCCACCATCACTGGCACACTGCGGACATCTGGTGGTAACGGAGGTGCTGGAGGTGCTGGAGGCGATGCCTCATCCTCCTCATGCAGCCATTCGGCCCTGTTCTGTTCGAGCACGGGCAATTCTGCGACCAACGGCAATGCCGGCCAACAGGGTGGTGGCGGATCTGGCGGACGGATCAAGTTGTTCACCAACCCTTGCTTTGCGAACAACGTCAATCCTACCACGCTTGTTGCCGGAGGCAGCGGACAGGGCGGTGCGGCAGGCTCAGGTACTGTTCACATTGCCGACCTACCGGGTGTGACCCCTCCTACGCTAGCATTCACTGCCGTCCCAACGCTCTGCTTTGGAGATGCAACGGGGCAGGCCACGGTGACCGTGACAGGAGGAACCTCTCCCTTCACTTTCACTTGGCCCACCGGGATTGCCTCCACATCTACAGCGACCAGCACCACAGGCACTGGGCTTGCGGCCGGAACATATGACGTCACTGTGCAGGACAACGGTGGTTGCATCCTCACTCAGACGGTTACTGTCACCGAACCAGTGCAGCTGAGCGGTCAGATCTTCGGGACGGTCGAGGCGGACTGTTACGGAGCAGGAACAGGCGAGGCATCCGTTACCGCATTGGGCGGTGTGGGCCCATACAGCTATCTGTGGAACGACCCCGCCACGCAGACGGCTGCCACAGCGGTGAACCTGCCCGCTGGCACATGGACGGTGCAGATCACCGATGCCAATAACTGCACTGCCTCGACCAGCACGACCATTGGAAGTCCCGAGCCTTTCGCAGCATCGGTCACGATAGACCAGCATGTGAGCTGCAACGGTGCCAATGATGGCATAGCCACGGTGAACGTGGTGGGAACCCCGAATTTCACCTTCCTGTGGAACGACCCTGCGGCCCAGACCTCTGCCACGGCAGGCAACCTTCCTGCAGGCACGTGGCAGGTCATCGTGGCCAGCTCGCTCACCTGCGACACTATCGTCAGCGTCACCATCACCGAACCGGGTGTGCTTACCCCAATCGCGGTGCAGGCCACACAGGTCTCTTGCCCAGGCGGAAGCAACGGCATCGCGAGCGTTACCCAGACAGGTGGCACTGCACCATTCTCCTATCAGTGGGATGATGCGGCTCTCTCAACCACCGCCACAGTCGGTAACCTGCCCATTGGCACCTACAACGTAATCGTCACCGACCTCAATAACTGTGTGGCCAACGCCTCTGTTACCATTACCGAACCGGCCCCTATCAATATTGCATTGCAGATTGATGACGCATCCTGCTTCGGAACGGCCAGCGGCCAGATCACAGCCAATGTTTCGGGCGGAACTGCCCCTTACACTTATCTCTGGACGCCCGGCAGCCAGACCGGCCAGACCGCCACGAATGTCTCGGCTGGCAATTACACCGTGAATGTCACCGATGCCAACGGATGCCCCGGTTCATTCAACAATATCATAGTAGGCCAACCCACGGCTGTTTCCATCAGCGCGACTGCTGTGACCAACATCTCCTGTTTCGGAGAGAATGATGGTAGCATTGCCCTTACGGTCACAGGAGGTGTTCCTCCTTACGATTATCAATGGAACGACCCTACGGTGCAAACCACAGCAACGGCCAGCAACCTTGGCCCGGGCAATTATGGCGTGGTGGTGCTCGATGCCAACAACTGCCCTGTTACACAGGCAGGAATGGTGATCAATGAGCCTGAAGCGCTCTCGGTCGCTGTGGGCAGCACAACCCCGATCACCTGTCTGGGAGGTGCTGACGGTGTGGCTGTGGCATCTGTGTCCGGAGGAACCCTGCCTTACGGCTATGTTTGGTCGGACGGTCAACAGACGGCCACTGCGAGTGACCTTGCTCAAGGCTCCTATGTGGTGGCCGTGACCGATGCCAATGGATGCTCCGGTGCCGCAACGGCCACCATAGGCGCACCGGTTGTGCCTTTCGAGGCAGGATTCACCGTGAGCCCGGAGACCGGGCTGCAGCCATTGGACATTGTCATAACCAACACTTCCATAGGTGGGACTTCATTCGAATGGCATCTGGGCGATGGCACGGTGATCACCACCAACGACCTCTCTGCGGTGAACTACATGTATGCCGACTCAGGTTCGTTCAATGTGATGCTCATCGCGTCTGATGCTACGACCGGATGCGTGGACACCGTGATTGTGAATGGAGCGGTCTATATCACTCCTACCTCAAGGCTCAACGTGCCCAATGTGATCACCCCCAACGGTGACGGAGTGAACGACATGTTCCCCATCGACCCGACCCAGAACAGCTTCTTCCCCTTCGAAATCCGCAACATCAAGAACTTCCGCGGAAGGATCTTCAACCGTTGGGGACAGCTTGTCTACGAATGGACCATGCCTTTGGGTGGATGGGAAGGCCGCACACTGAGCGGAGTGCCTGTAGAACAGGCCACGTATTATTATGTCATCACAGCCGTGGGCATAGACGGTGACGCGCAGACTCAGTATGAGCTGAAAGGTTCGGTGATGGTGGTGCGCTGATAATACAGTCAACGTTTTGAAAGGGGTTGTCTCAAAACTGAGACAGCCCCTTTTCATTACCCTATTCGCAAGCCGAAACCCCGCCCGTATCCTACATTCGTACCCAATCCTACGACCGATGCGCTCTTCACTTTCAACTCTGCTTGTGCTATGTCTTTTCATAACCGCAAAAGGCCAAAGCCTCTCAGGAGTGGAGAGCGTGGAATACGATCCGGTGAACAATCGCTATCTGGCCTCGTCTGACGGAACTTCCATCATCGCTATTGCGCCCAACGGAGCGCTTTCCCATTTCGGGTCGGGACTGGAGGCATATTATGGGATGGAAGTGGCGGGCAACACCCTCTTCGCCATCGCTGGCAGTCGCATCAAGGGATACGACCTGACCACTGCGACTATGGTAATGGACTTGAACATCAGCGGTGCGCAGTTTCTCAACGGGCTGGCCAGTGACGGGGAGAACCGACTCTGGGCGACCGATTTCAGCGGGTATGACATCTACGAAATCAATATTTCCAACCTTGCTGCACCCACTTTTACCATGGTTGCCAACCAAAGCGATCTTGGGTCTACCAACAGTCCGAACGGAATCCGTTATGATGGGGCCAACAACCGGGTGGTGTTCGTCAACTGGGGATCAAATGCGCCTATTAAGGCCATGGATTTGACGAGCTACACTGTGACCACGCTGATCGGATCCTCAGGTCTTGGGAGCATTGATGGTATTGCCCGTGACGGGCAGGGAAACTGGTATGTGTCCAGTTGGTCGCCTGCCCGGATTACACGCTATACGAGCGATTTCAGTTCATCGGAGACCATCACTGTACCCGGGCTGTACAATCCAGCCGATATCTGTTACGCCACGGCAACGGACACATTGGCCATCCCTGGCGGTAATCAGGTCATTTTCGTGGGCTTCGGGCCGAGTGTGGTCGGTGTGCGCACCTTGACACCTAACACTTTGGACGTACGTTATGTGAACGGCCTGCCGCAGTTGATGTTCACCCTTTCGCAGGCACAGGCGGTGAGCGTGGATATCATCGACATGTCGGGTCGCACTGTGTTCAACGCCATGGAAGGGATGCAGGCCTCTGGAAAGCAGACGGTGGTTCTCGGAGCGATAGGTCTGGAAAGCGGCTCCTATGTGTGCAGGATCAACTCCGCAGAGGTGAATACATCTCAACGCTTCGTGATTCCCTGAAAACCTCTTCAGACCGTGCCCAGCAGCTGTATCACAGCAACAATGATCAGGGCTGAAAGTAGATTGACCCAGATGCCGGCACGCATCATCTGTCCCACTTTAATATGACCGCTGGCGAAGACCACCGCATTGGGCGGAGTTGAGATGGGCATCATGAAGGCGCAGCTTGCCGCCAGCGTGACGGGAATGGCCAGATAGGTCACATCCATCCCAGTGCTCTCCGCTATCCCGAAGACAATGGGCAGCAGAACGGTAACGAGCGCCACATTGCTCATCACCTCTGTGGAGAACAGCGCGACCAGCGTAAGGGCAACACAGAGTAGGAAAGGGGATGCTCCTGCGTGGGCGGCCACCCACTGCCCTACAAGTAGGATGATGCCCGACTGCTCAAGTCCGTTGGCGAGGGCCAATCCTCCACCGAAAAGGATCAGAATGCCCCAAGGCAATCGTTGGGTGCTCTTCCAGTCCAACAGAAATTCGCCACGCTCCCAATTGAGGGGCAAAAGGAACATGAGCAGTCCTCCGCCCATGGCAATGTTGGTGTTGTTGAGCACCTGCGCCCCTATGGCATCATTGATCTGCGCGGAGAATACCCAACAGAACACGGTCAGCAGAAACACGGTCAGCACCATTTTCTCCGCCAGCATCACCGGCCCCAAGGCCTTCCACTTGGCCTCGAAAAGTTCGTGGATGCCCTCCACCCTTCTGATCTTCAGTGGAAAAACCCATCGCGACAGCACGAAATAGGTGGACAGAAGCAGACCTATGCCCACAGGGACACCCACCTTCAGCCAACGGGCAAAGGAGAATTCCTCACCGAACGCCTCGAAATAATAGCCCGCGAACACCAGATTGGGCGGTGTGCCGATGAGTGTGATGGTACCACCGATGTTGGCGCCATAGGCAATCCCGAGCAGCATCAGCAGGCTGAACCGAGAGGCCGTCAATCGGTCGGCCTGCTGCTCCACGAGTTTGATGACCGAGAGGCCGATGGGCAGCATCATGACGGCCGTGGCGGTGTTACTGATCCACATGGCCACCATGGCCGTGGCCACCATGAACCCGAAAATCACCCCGCGTAGGTCCGTGCCTGTGAGCCGCACCAGACCGAAGGCGATGCGTTCATGCAGTTTGCGCTCCTCCATGGCCAGCGCGATGATGAACCCCCCGAGGAACAGGAACACGATCGGACTGCCATAGGGGATGAAGGTATCGCGGACATCCATGATGCCCATGGCTGGGAAAAGCACCATCGGCAGCATGGCCGTGATCAAGATGGGCAGCGACTCGGTGACCCACCACAACAGCATCCAGGCCGCCACGGCCAATACTCTGGTGGCAAGCGGATTGGGGCCAACATCCGACTGAAGCATCAGGGCGAAAGCCAGTGGCCCCAACAGATAACCAGCACGCTTCACCGTGTTCATGGCTGAAAAGTACTAAACACCGCATGGCCACGGCAGGTGAAGCGCATCGGCCCATCGGTCCCTTGTCTATGTCGCAGCGTGCTCAGACTCGGGAGCAGGCATTGCTTAACTTTGCGGCCCGAACTGAGAACGTAACAACCATAAACACGATAGAAATGGCTCTTGAACTGACCGATGCGAATTTTGACGAAGTGGTGCTGAAATCCGACAAGCCTGTGCTGGTCGATTTCTGGGCCGTATGGTGTGGCCCCTGCCGCATGGTGGCCCCCATCATTGATGAACTCTCCAAGGATTATGATGGCAAAGCCATTATTGGCAAGGTGGACGTGGACAACAACCCGGAGACCGCTGCCAAATTCGGCATCCGCAACATTCCTACCCTGTTGTTCTTCAAGAACGGTGAGATTGTGGACAAGCAGGTAGGTGCCGCACCGAAGCAGACCTTCGCTGCAAAGTTGGACGCTCTGGTCTGATACCTCTCCAATTGATGGCAAAGGCCGGGAAGCGTGATGCCTCCCGGCCTTTTCTTTTTCTTGTCGTGGCCCCCCGACTTTGAATTGACCCCTACTATCCGGCCCGAAACCCCAACCGCTACCTTTGTCGCATGAGCATCTCGCTGCACAGTCAGACCGTGAAACAGTTCAGCAGGCTGGAGCTGCTCGCCAAGCAGGTTGTGGAAGGCTTCATCACCGGACTTCATAAGAGTCCGTTCCATGGTTTCTCGGTCGAATTCGCGGAGCATCGTCTCTACAACACGGGAGAGACCACCCGTCATATCGACTGGAAGCTCTTCGGACGGACGGACAAGCTGTTCGTGAAACGTTATGAGGAGGAGACCAACCTGCGCTGCCAGATTGTGATCGACACTTCGTCCAGCATGTATTTCCCAGTGTCGGACAACAAGGGCCAGGGGCAGGTGAGCAAGATCGGTTTCGCCACTTATTCTGCGGCCGCACTCGTGCACCTGCTCAAGAAGCAGCGCGATGCCTTCGGACTGTCATTGTTCTCCGACAGTGTGCATGTGCACACGGATGCCCGCTCATCGCAGACCCATTTCAAGCTCATTTTCCAAGAACTGGAGAAACTATTGGTGCCACGTGGCGAAGGAGACAGGGCCAGAAGTTCGGGTGCACAGGCACTTCACGAGGTGGCCGATAAGATCAAACGCAGGTCGCTGGTCATCGTCTTCAGCGACATGATGGAGAATTCCGACAAGAGTCAGGACGACCTCTGGTCCGCGCTGCAACATCTCCGTCACAACAAGCACGAGGTAATCCTTTTCCACGTGATGGACCGCAAGCAGGAGATTGACTTCGCCTTCGACAACCGCCCCTACCGTTTCATTGACATGGAGACGGGCGAAGAACTGAAACTGAACCCGTTGGATGTGAAAGAGGCCTATCTGGCCAGCATGGCCGAGTTTGAGCGGCAATTGAAGCTCAAGTGCGGACAGTATGGCATAGAACTGGTGCAGGCAGACACGAATCAGCCTTTTGACAGGGTACTTTTGCCCTATCTGCTCAAACGTAAAAAACTGTTCTGATGCCTCTGTTTCTGATTCTACTCTGTCTGCTGTCATTGAGAGCTCAGGCCGTGGAATTCACCTCCATTTCCAAGAAGGGACCGGTGACCCTTTCGCACGCGGCAGAATTCGCCACCTATGTCGACATCTCCCTCAGACTGGACCTGAGCAAGAGCACCGCAAAGAAGCTGTACCTGCGCGCCAGGTATATCATCGGTGCAGACACCCTTCACGACAATCTCACGGTGGACGGGGATTTCAATGGTGTTGTGAAACAATTGCTGCTCAAGGAAGGCGAGCGGGTCACTGCCCAGCTCTTGCTCAACAACGCTGAGCTGGAATCTGCTGACGAACTACAGGGTTCGTTCACGGCCAAGACCAACACCGAGCTCCGTGTCGGTTCGGACCTCGGACAGTCTGCCTTCATCGGTAACGTGTGGCTGCGCGACCAGAATCCACTGTTCCGTGTGAAGTTCGATCAGTCCGCCCCACGCGATGTCAAGGTGGTATTCCATCTCAACGGCAACTTTGAATACGATGCACTGCATTACAAGGTGAAGGTGATCAGCCCCGAGCAGGGCATCCTTTTCCTACCGAGAACAGCGGTGGTCACGGAAGAGGCTGTGCAGAGCGACCGCAGCCGGAAACTCAGTCTTTCGCTGGATGGGGTGAATTTCTCCTATCCCGGCAGCTACTACCTGCAGGTGATGCACACCATGGCATGCGACCGGGTGAATGGTGTGGAGAAAGTGAGCCATGAGGTGGTAGCACAATGATTCCCGACAACAGAACAATTCACAGCCAGTCGCTTCATGCCTTTCCGAATAGTCACCCCTGAACTGACCGAGCAGTTCCGTTTAATTGTTGGCCCATCCAACGTCTTCGTAGATGAGGAGACCCGCACCATCTGCGCCTCTGACGAGACAGAGGACCATGTTTTCATGCCACAGGTGGTGCTCACGCCCGGAACGGCCGAGGAGATCGCCTCGGTGATGCGGCTGTGCCACGAGCACATCATCCCTGTGACACCACGGGGCGGAGGAACGAGCCTCAGTGGTGGTTCGCTACCTGTGCAGGGGGGCGTGGTCATCTGGATGAAGCGCTTCGACCGTATCATAGAGATCGATGAACTGAACCTGCAGGCTACTGTGGAGCCCGGAGTGATCACCGAGGTATTCCAGAATGCGGTGAAAGAAGTGGGGCTCTTCTACCCGCCCGACCCGAGCAGCCGTGGCACCTGTGTACTGGGTGGAAATCTGGCCGCCAATGCCGGAGGTCCCAAGGCCGTGAAATACGGAGTGACACGCGACTATGTGCTCAACCTCCAAGTGGTGCTGCCTACGGGCGAAGTGATCTGGACAGCGGCCAACGTGCTTAAGAATTCCACGGGCTACAACCTTACGCAGCTCATGTGCGGCAGTGAGGGCACGCTGGGCATCATCACCCGAATCGTGTTCAAACTGCGGCCCTTGCCGCGCAAGGATGTGACGCTGCTGGTTCCTTTCACCACGAGCGAGGAGGCTTGCCGCGCCATCAGCGGCATCTACAAGGCTGGCATCGTGCCCTCGGGCATGGAATTCATGGAACGTGATGCCATTGAACTCACCATGAAATATCTGGACGAGGTGCTGCACAAGCCCGTGAGCATCGACCTGCCCGACCACATCCATGCGCATCTCATCATCGAACTGGATGGCAATGATGAGGAGGTGCTGATGCGCGATGCCGAGACCATCACGCAGGTGTTGGAGAACTATGAGACCGGAGAGGTCTATTTCGCGGAGAGCGCGGAGGAAAAGGAAAGCCTCTGGCGCCTGCGCAGGAATGTCAGCCCCGGTGTGAACTCCTACTCGCTGACCAAGAGTGAGGATGTGGTGGTGCCCAGAGGTAATCTGCCTGCGCTGGTCACGGCCATCAAGGCCATCGGTGACCGTCTGGGTTTCCGTTCTGTCTGCTACGGCCATGTGGGCGATGGCAATCTGCACGTGAACATCATGAAAGAGAACCTTCCCGATGCCTATTGGCACAAGGAGGTGAACGAGGGCATTGCAGATATTTTCCGCGAGGTGGTGCGATTGGGCGGCACCCTGAGCGGTGAGCACGGCATCGGAATCGCCAAACGGCCCTATATGCACCTGGCCATGCAGGAGACCAACCTGCGACTGATGCGCGGCATCAAGGCCACTTTCGACCCGAACGGCATCCTCAACCCCGGCAAGATCTTCTGAAACCCTGCTGTTCAGGCAGTGGGCAGCGGAGACCGATATTCAGCAAACGAAAGGGCCGAAGCTTTCGCCCCGGCCCCGTCACCAACCATTAAACTCATTACCAGTGCACCTACACACCTGCGCAAAGGTGAAGGGGTGTGATGAACATGGCCTGAGATCGGTATTAAATCGACATGAAAGGAGTTCAGCCTAACAGCGGCAGCCTTACGGTGAAGTTGGATCCCTTGCCCAACTCAGAATCCACCTGCAACGTTCCCTTGTGCAGTCCCACGATGCGTTTCACGAGCGAGAGTCCGATGCCGTGACCATCGCTTCCACGGATGGAACTCGAGCGGAAAAAAGGGTCGAAGATGTGCGGAAGCTCGTCCCTACTGATGCCGATGCCATGGTCGATGAAGCTGAGCTCGGCCCTGTTTCCGGTGATGCCCACCTTCACCACCACGCGGGCATCGCCCGAATACTTGCACCCATTGTCCATCAGGTTCATGAACAGGGAGCGCAGCAGGGCCTCGTTGCCTTTGACCGTGAGCGCCTCGATATCATCTATCCGGTCATCGAGCATGACCTCTATGGTGCTGTCAGGACGCGCGCTGAGCAGGGCCTCGCGGGCCTCCCAGAGCACATCGTCAAGACGCACGGCCTGGAAACCTGCCTCTGGTGCATCGGTACCGGTCTGGGCCAACATCAACAGGCGATTGGCCAATGCGTTCAGGCGGTGAATATCTGAATGCACCGATTCCAAGGCCGTCCGATAGGCCTCTGCGCTACGTTCTTTGAGCAGCACCACATCCAACTGGCCCGAGATGGCCGTGAGCGGTGTGCGCAGCTCGTGACTGGCGTTGGCAATGAAATTCCGTTGGGCCGTGAATGCCGCCTGCAGCTTGGAAAGCATCTCATTGAACGACACCGCCAACTGGGCGATCTCATCTGTACCATTGCCCTCGGGCACACGGCTGCCGAGATTGGTCACGTTGATGCCGGAGATCTGCGAGACCAACTGCTTAATGGGACGCAAGGCCCGCTCTGCATAGACCCGCCCAAGGACGAAGAAGATAACGATGCCCAAAGCCACCACGATCAGCAGCACCTGACCCAGGTTGCGCAGCTTGCTCCTTCCGAAGATGTCGTCCGCAGAGACCACGATCACAAAGCTCCCGGTCCTGTCCACGAACGGAAAAGCCAAGGTCTCCGTCTCACCGAAAGACTCGTACGCCTCACCCTCTGTGTGAACCCGCCCCAAGAGCACGGGGTCGGGTTTGATAGACACTGTATCCTTAACGGAATTGTATATCAGCGAATCCCTGATATCGAAGATCAGGATGCGTTCTGCCGGAAGAGTCACCGGACTGCGGCTGTCTATGATGCGCAGCAGCGACTCATCCACCTCATCCACCTGAAGCAGAAGACGGGCGGCCCGTTGGCCCTGCGCACGCATGCGGCCGAGAAACTCCTCCTTCCGGTAATCGGCAGAGAGGACGAACACCGCTACCGAGGCCACACCCAGAACAAGGGAGGCCAGAATGCCGAACTGAACGGCTATCCGATTGCGTATGCTCATTTGGTGTGCTGCAGCACGTAGCCGTGGCCCACCCGGGTATGAATGAGCTTGTCGGGGTGCTCCCGATCGATCTTCTTACGAAGAAGGTTCATGTAAACATCCACTACGTTGGTGCCCGTGTCGAAGTGAATGTCCCATACCTTCTCCGAGATCTGAACGCGTGTCAGCACGCGCTCACGGTTGCGCATGAGGTACTCCAGAAGGCTGAATTCCTTGGCGGTGAGCGGAATCTCAAGCCCTCCACGTATCGCCAACCTGCGACTGATGTCAAGCTGAAGGTCATGGTAGGTAAGGGTGTTGGGAGCCGCCTCACTCGATTGCCCTCTGCGGCCCAGCGACCTCAATCGGGCCAGAAGCTCCTTGAACTCGAAAGGTTTTACCAAGTAATCGTCTGCACCGGCATCGAGACCGTTCACCTTGTCCTCAGTGGTGCCCAACGCAGTGAGCAGCAGCACGGGCGTGCTGATGCCATGGTCGCGCACGGCCCTGCACAGTTCAATACCATTGATGATGGGGATGATGATGTCAAAGATCATGACATCGAACTCCTCTTTCAGGGCCAATCGTTTACCCATCTGCCCGTCATAGGCTATGCGCACCTCATGGCCGCTCTCTTCCAATCCTTGAACGATGAATGCGGCCACTTTCGGCTCATCCTCAACTACGAGAATCTTCATGAAGGCTCTGACTTTGGTCGGTCAAAGGTCGTCAAATGCACATGGGCATGAATGAAAAAGGGATTAAGTGGAGACCCTTCGAAAGGATGGTCGTTACGGTCTAACGGGACGTATCTCAGCCTGCACGACCTGTTTGTCAGACTCACGGTACAGGTAGGCCACCACATTGCAGTGACGGTCGTTCCAACCCTCGTTGAGCTGCAAGGCATAAGAGACATTGATCACCTGACCTGCGGAGAGACCGCCTCCCCCGCCCACCTGCTGGCCCCAGGTTCCGTTGAAATTGGTGCGGAGCATGTGCATGTGTGCATAGCCCTCAATGTTCTCGCCATTCACCGGGTCGTTCAGTTCATAGTCCTTCTGCCAACCGATAATGCTGTCCTCCGTGAGCGACACGATGACCGAGTAGGGCCCTCCGCTCAGGGCGTTGGCCACTGTGATGTCGATGCTGGTGGTCACCGTGCGCGAACCTTCACTGTAGGTGTTCTGAATATCTATCAGCACATCGGGCGGCAGCGCGAGGATGGCCGCCACCTGTGCAGCCCAGGAGGTGTGCCCCTGCGGATAGCCCCCACCGGTGTTCCTGCGGTTCACAAGTCCGTTGGGCAGCCCCTGCGCGCTGTTGCCGAAAAAGGAATTATAGGCATCGCCCTCAGGGGTCCGATAGTCCGGTGAATACATGCTGCTGGCGGGCTGTGGAAGCGCGAAGAAGCCCGCGTGCACGGCTATCGGCACCACTCTGTCGCCCCACTGGCATAGTATGGATTTCAGCTCCTCGGCCGCGCGGGGGCAATTGCCGCAACTGTGTCCTGTGAATTCCTCAAGCAACAACTTGCGCACCCCCGTGTAGCGGCAATGGCAATCGCTCACCACGGCAGCAGGGTCGTAATTGACTGCCAGCGAATCGAGACAGCCACGGAAAAGCGAGGGGTCGAACACGCACGAGCCGTCATCGTGCGTGGCCTCCGCGTTGAAATTCTCGGCCAGCGGGTTGGTGCAACCATAGTAGGGAGGCTGCACCACATCGCAGGCTGCCATGAACAGCATCCACACAATTATGAGAACAGAACGCCCGGTCATCACTATCATTATTCAAAAGAAACTGACACCATTCATCCCTCCAGTTCCACGCTTCCCCTCATCATCCCCAGCACCTCGCGGATGATGACCTTGAAGTCGATCGAGTGATTGTCGTCATTGCCCAGGCGCACATGGCCCAGGCGCACCACCACGAGGTCGAATTCGGGAATGACGATGATATACTGACCGAGTATGCCGCGCTGGTAGAACACGTGTGTGCCCTCATCGTCATAGATCCAGAACGAATGACCGTAATAAGGAACAGCGTAGGGCTGTGAGGCCAAGGCCACAAAACTGCTGTCGAGTATCTGCACCCCGTTCAGTTTTCCATGGTTCAGAAGCATCTGACCGAAGCGGGCGAAGTCGCGGGCGTTGGTGTTGAAGCAGCAGAAGGCCAGTTCGGTGCCCTTGCCGTCCACGTGCCACTCGGCATCGTGCTCCGCGCCAAGGGGTTTCCAGAGCTTCTCTGAGGCATATTCGGCCAGTGGCCTTCCCGTGGCCTTCATCACCGCGAGGCCGAGGAGCTGCGTGGCCCCGCTCTGGTACTCATAGGTTCCCGGCTTACTGATCACAGGCACTTTCTCAAGCATCAGCTGCTCGGCATCAGGGCCATAATATAGCTTTGCAGTGATATCGAAAGGGTTGGAGTAGTGCTCGTTGAAGTCCAGCCCGGCCGTCATGGTGCTCAGATGTCGCAAGGTGAGCTCGTCCGCGAACTCTCCCTTGAGCCCGGGCAGATATTCCTTCACCTTCGTGTCCCAGCCGGGGATGATGCCATCCTGAATGGCACACTGCACAAGCATAGTGGTGATACTCTTGGCCATGCTGAACGAGTTGCTGCGCGATGATGCGCTGTAACCGTCCCAATACTCCTCATAAACGATCTCACCCCCTTGCGCCATTAGGAAAGCCACGGTCCGGGTCTCTTCCAATGAAGTGCGCAGTTCATCGGTCAACCTCCACTCACCAATGGCAGAAGAGACCGGCCATGGGCTTGCAGTGCCAGCCTTCACAGTCCGAGTATCGAAGAACTGCGCATCACCGATGGTGGCCGAAGTATTGCCATGCAGATAGGCCGCCCAAAGTCCCTTGATGAGAAACTGGTTACCAGTGGCATAGGCCGCCCCGATAAGAAGAGCGATGCCGAGTGCGGACCATTTGAGAATCGAGAGGAGCTTCTTCATGAGGCGGTCAAACTGGATTGATTCACAAACATCAATAAAAAACGGCCCCGAAAGGCCGTTCTAAAAGCTGCAATGGTTGTTCTACTTTCTATCGAACAGCGTTTCCTCCACCTTCTGCCTGCGCACACTCGCCACATCCTGGGTCATCAGCACTTTGCCCTCGGCATCGCGCTTCTCCATTTTCACAGGGAAGTGGCCGGCATCCAAGCGCGGCATGTTCCTTCGCAGGAACAGCGGCAGATCACTGTAACCGATGCCGGTTCCAGTGGCCAACCAATAGGTGATGTCGTGGGTGCCATCCGTGTAGGTGCGCTTGATGCAATCGAAGCCGTTCACCTGATGGCCCTTGCTCTCTTCCAGCACGGTCATGGTAGCGTTAGAGGTGCGCAATGCGCTGGCAGGAACTGGCGTAACCTGCCCCTGTGCCACCATGTCGATGCCTTTCGCATCGCTGATGAGCGCAAAGTCGGTGGTGTAGTCAGGGGTAGTGGAACGCATGTCCATGCGGCTCCTGTCACCTTTGAGATACCAGGTCACCTCGGTGGTCTCCTTCATCTCGGCATTGGTGGTAGTCATGCTGATGACCCCCTCGAAGGCCCCCTGCGCGAATACCGCCACGGAAAGGAGCGTGAATGGCAGGAATGTGAGCTTTTTCATCTGTTTCATCTGTTTCAAATCGCAAATCTGCAATCGTTACTCGTTATTCGCCACTCTTTACGGCCCAACCTGCCCGCGAAGGAACGATGTGTTGTAGAGGTTATCGGGTATGGTGGTGGTGAATCCGTTCCTTTTCACGGCATAGCCTCCCTGTCCCACAACGGGGGGAGTGACAGGGATGGGAATACTGAGGTTGGACACCACGGGAATCACTATGGGGCCAATGAACGGAATGTTAACGATCACATTCACGTCAATGGTCAACTGAAAGATACCGGAGGTACCGGGGTAGCCGTAAGGACCACCGTTGCCACCGATGGTGTTCGGATTGAGCAGCACCTGTGCTGGGCCAACGGTGAACGGGATGGGGAAATTGAGGATACCGCCCATGCCATTGACTCCGAACTGCCCGCTGGTGGCATCGCCTCCGGGGCTGTACCACGACAGGCCGATGAGCCCTGGAGGTTGGTCTCCGCCCTCTCCACCTCCCGCACCTCCGCCACCTCCGGAACCGACAAAGAACCCGAATGCAGGCGCTGGAGGCGGAATGAGGTTGCCAGTGCTGATGGCGAAGGCCATCGCATTGCCACCGCCTCCACCACCGAAGATGTTGAAATTGTTGATGATATCAGCACCCAACGTGAGGTTGATGGCCGTGCCCCCATCGATGCCCGCTCCGGTCCAGCCAAGAGCAGGGTCATAGGCATCGCCCCCGTCACCGCCCTTGCCAATGATATTGCCCGCGTTCACAATGGCCACCAGCGAACCGGCAGGCAGATTGCCCGTGGTGTAGGCCGGGACATTCACATCCGGACTGCTGATGGTGACACCGGGAGCGATGTTGCTCACCACGCATACCGGCTGGTTGGTCGGGGCCGTGGGATGTTGCACGTAGAGGTCGGCACTCAGATCGTAATTGTCCAAGCTGTTGATCACATTCACCACATAGCAAGGCAGGATGGTGAGCGAGTAGATGATGTTGATGTTCGTGCTGCCGCAAAGCACCTGTATGACAATGGGGAACGTGCCTGCCGGTGCGAATGGAGTGGCATGAAATGTAACATCCACCGTGCTGCTGCCGAAGGTCGGGTTGGCACTGAAAGTGGCCGTGACGCCTGCGGGAAGCTGCGTTAGAAGATTGAAGGCGATGTTCTGAGGAACACCATTGAACTGGTTGATGGCAATCTGGAACTGCACCGAATCGGCCACCACGCGGTCAATGGTTCCAGCAATGCTGCTCGGGGTGGCGGTGATGCCGCAATCGTCACAGTTCTGAAGGAAAGTGGGCAACCAACAGGCTCCGTTGAAGATGTCGAGGGTGCTGTCCGTAAGGTTGAACACGATAAGACCAGTCGCGGGGTTGTTGATGGCGTCACGCTCCACCTCGGTCATCCTTGGAGGAAGGAAACCCATCTCGCGCGAACGGATGTCCACAATCGCACTGCTGTCCGGAGCGGCATTGTTCACGCCTATCTGGCGCCCACTGTTCCACAGGAAACTGTTGGCCGTCCAGCCAACGTTCGTGATGGTGTCCCAGTGCAGGGTCTGTCCGAAAGTGGCATTGGGAAGTTGAAGCGGCAGCTGGCTCTGCGGTCCGAAAGCCGACCTCCAGTAAACACCATCAAAATACCAGAACGCACTGTCCGCAGGTGTGTAGATAAGCAGTCCTGTGGCGGGACCTGAGATGCTCAGCGTATCTGTGCGAGGCACGAGCACACCTCTGTCCAAAGCAGAGATGTCAAGGATTGCACTGGTGTCGGGAGTGGTGGTGCCCACGCCCACATTGTTCTGGGCTGTTACCGAAATTACGCTCAGCAGCACAAAGGCCAGCTGCGCGAACGCGGAATAGAAAGTTCTCATTCTCAAGGGAATTGCGGTGGAAAAACCGAGGGCTGCGAATGTACGCACTACCGAACAATTGCCCTAAGTCAATTAATGTCGAATGCTTGACTTTCAGCGGTCTTGAAAAGGAATTCCGCTCTCAGAAAACCATTCGCGCAATTCCAATTGGATTCCCCGATCGGAAAACTACATTTGCACCCACAGATGGGCAATTAGCTCAGTTGGTTTAGAGCACTACCTCGACAAGGTAGGGGTCACTGGTTCGAATCCAGTATTGCCCACTCTTCCCATCTGCCAGTTGCGGCTGGCGCGTCAGGACATCATGGCCTTCCACCGCACTTCGTCCTTCCTGGTGATAGTTTTCCTGGTGTCGAATGCCTTCACGGTCATGGCCGATGTGGGCACCCGTCATCTTCTGCTACAGGAGCGGGCCACACTGCAATCGCAGCTTGACAATCTCTCGGCAGACCTTTCGCCATCCTCAGAAAAGCAGGCCGATTCGCTCACCAGCCTTCTGTTGGATCTGGACGGTCGCATCATCGCATCCTACGACCAGACACTCTCACGACTCTCGGCCCAACAGCGCAGGCGCGCCACCAACGACCGCGCACTCACCCTTTTCGCGCTGATCTGCTGTCTGGTTGCCTTGGCCAGCATCCTTGCGCTCTGGTTGGCGCAGGAACGCGTGAAGCGCGAGGATGAATCAGGACTTCCCGGTCTTTATCGCCAACTGTTCAGAGACCTGCTGCTCACTGTTAGGCCCGAGAAGGCGGATTCCCCTGCACTGACAAGAGTGAGTCCCGTAATCATTCTCGGGATTCTGGGAATGATGGTCTCTATCCTGGTCTATCTACTGAGCAGCCTGCACTGATTCCCAACCGGTATCAGAAGTCCTCGGGGCCCACGCGCTGCTGCGTGTCCACCAGATAGCCGTGCTCACATTTCAGCGTGCGCGAAGGGTGCCGCTCAAAGAATGAATAGTTGTGCGTGGCAAGAATCACCGAGGTTCCTTTCGCAGTGATGTCTATGAACAGCTGCAGAATGCCCTCTGAGGTTTCCGGGTCGAGATTTCCTGTGGGCTCATCGGCAAGGATCACCTCCGGATGATTGACCAAGGCCCGCGCCACCGCCACACGCTGCTGCTCACCTCCGGAAAGTTGTGTGGCCATCTTGCTGCGACTGGCGACCGGGAGCTGCACCAGCTGCAGCAGTTCGGTAACGCGATCGTCCATCTTCTGCTTATCCGTCCAGCCGGTGGCACGCATCACGAACTTGAGATTCTCCTCCACCGAACGGTCGGTGAGCAACTGGAAGTCCTGAAAGACAATACCGAGCTTTCTCCGGAGATAAGGCACCTCTTTGTCGGCTATCCCGCGCAAGGCATGACCGGCCACGAAACCCTCTCCCTCGCGCATCGGCAGATCGGCATAGAGGGTGCGCATCAGGCTGCTCTTGCCACTGCCCGTGCGGCCGATGAGATAGATGAATTCACCCCGCTCCACTGCGAACGATACTTTGTCCAATACCAGATTGTCGCGGACATAGATCCGCACATCCGAAAGCCTGATAACGTGTTCTTTATCTTCCATCGTGGAGGCCAAAGATAGCGCGCACGGACAGAGAGATCCGCAGTTGGGACTCTGAAAATCTCCGAATGCAGGCAGTGTCAACCTATTCCATCAACGGAAAAGGTCAAAGTGCCTCACACACCTTCGAATTCGTACAAAATGCGTCTCACAGATTCTGAAACCCCAATAATTTCAACACTTCCGCGTTCATAAGTACACGGCTTGCGAAAAACGGGGGCCTCGGCACCCCTCTACTTTAGCACGGAAGAAGATGCACCCCCGCACCATACATCCCTCTTTGCTGAAAACCGCTCTCTTGGCAGGGTTGACGCTGTTGGTGCCCATGGGCCATCCGGCCCTCGCCCAGCGGGTGGCCAACGACTTTGGCCCGCTTCGGGAGTATGATGTGGCCTTGGAGCATTTTCAGAAACAGAAGTATGCGGTGGCACAGCATCGGTTCGTTTTGGCCTCAGAGCGTGCGGACGAGTTGCCGTCCATCTTTTTCGAGAATACGGAATTCTACGGGGCTCAGAGCGGGCTGGAGTTGTTCAACCCCGATGGGGAGCTGATGATGGAGGCCTTTGCAAAGACGCATCCGGAGCATCCGAAGGCGGTGGACGCCCATTTCCATCTCGGGCGCAGCCATTTCTCCAAGAAGCGGTTCAAGGCCGTGACCGATGAGTTCGCCAAGGTGGACCCGCACGAATTGGACGAGGGTTATCTGGAGGAATACTACTTCAAGAAGGGCTATGCCCACTTCCAGCAGGAACAGTTCCCAGAAGCGCAGGACGCGTTGGCCCATGTGGTGAAAGGCGGCAAGAAATATCGCTCCCCCGCCATCTACTATAATTCCTACATCCTCTACAAGGAGAACAAGAATGAAGTGGCCCTGAAAGGGTTCCGCGAGCTGGAGGGTGATGCGCTCTTCGGGAACACGGTGCCCTTCTACATTCTCCAGATCCTCTACCGGCAGAAACAGCACGAGGAGGTGATCGCCTATGGCGAAGCCCTGCTGAAGAAGGATATTGCGAAGGGACGCACGGGCGAAGTGCACCGCATCCTGGGCGAATCGAACTACGTGCTGGAACGCTACGCCAAGGCCGTTCCGCATCTGGAGAACGCAGTTACCGAGCTGGGGGGAAACCGTGACGACCGCTACAAACTAGGCTATGCCAGTTACCGCGCTGGCGACTGCGAGAAATCCGTGACCTACCTGAGCGAAGTGGTGCGCGAACAGGACCCCATGGCTCAACTGGCCTACTACCATATGGGCGACTGCCACCTGAAAAGCGGGCAGAAGATGCAGGCGCGCAACGCCTTCCGGTCGGCATCGCGCCTCTCGTTCGATGAGAAGCTGAAAGAGGACGCCCTGTTCAACTTCGCCAAACTGGCCTATGAGCTGAGCTTCGACCCCTATAACGAAGCCGTTCAGGCGTTCAGCGAATACATTGCGGCACACCCGGAGAGCGAACGCATTGATGAGTCTTACGGCTTTCTTTTGAAAGTCTATCTGGTGACCCGCAACTATGAGTCTGCCCTAGATGCCATGGACCGCATCCGTAACAAGGACAACGAGCTGAAAGCCACCTACCAGCGCGTGGCCTACATCAGGGGCACGGAACTGTTCAACGACCTTCAGTTCAGCAGCGCAGCCAACTATTTCCAGCTTTCTGAGAAATACCCGATAGACCTCCGCATGAACGCGCAGGTGAAATTCTGGAAGGCCGAGGCCAACGCCCGCCTGAAGAAGCCCAAGGCTGCCGAGGAACTCTATCTTTCCTTCATCGAATCTCCGGGTGCCATCAGTCTTCCGGAATATGGCATGGCGCACTATGCCTTGGGCTATCTCCACTTCGAGCGGGAGCAGTACATGGAGGCTGCATCGTGGTTCAGAAGGTTCAATGAACTGCGCGGCCAGGACGAGGCCCGAGTGAGCGATGCCCATGCACGCACAGGCGACTGCTACTACCTGCAGCGCAATCCAGGCCTTGCCATAGATTTCTATGACAAGGCGCTGAGGATGAAGCAGTCGGATGCGGACTATGCCATGTTCCAGATCGCTGTCTGCTACGGCATTCAGGGCAAGAGCGCCAGCAAGATCGAGAGCCTGAAGTCGATGCTGGAAAGCTACCCCAACACGGCATTCGCTGCCGATGCGAAGTATGAAGTGGCCGAGACGCATTTCTTCATGGACAACACTCCAGAGGCGCTCAATTGGTTTGACCGCGTGATCGCAGAGCATCCCAACAGCAACTATATGCGCAGGGCAAAACTGCACAAGGGACTCATCTACTACAACCAGAGTGAGGATGAGCGGGCCCTGCCCCTGTTCAAGGATGTGGCCGAGAATCACCCGGCAACGCCCGAGGCCAAGGAAGCACTGATGAAAATCCAGAAAATCTACATCGAAAACACCGACGTGGACGGATTTGAGCGCTACATGGCCTCGCAGAAGTTCCCCGATATCACAAAAGGAGCCTTGGACACTTCATACTATCAGGCGGCTGAGTTGCGCTATGTGCGTGGCGACCTTGCCAGTGCGCTGAAAGACCTTGGAGGCTATCTGGAACGCTTCCCCAATGGCTTTTTCGCCCTCAACGCGCACTTCTACCGCGCGGAAGTGGCCAACCAGCTCAAGATGTACGATGACGCCCAGCGGGACTACGGTCACGTGCTCGGTTTCGCTAAGAATGCCTTCACCGAGCGGTCACTGGTGGCTGTGGGCCGCATATTCATGGCCAAGCAGGATTATCAGCAGGCCGTGACTCGATTCGCCATGCTCGAAGAGTTGGCCGAACTGGCCGAGAACCTGCTGGAATCTCGGGCAGGGCTGATGCGAGGCTATTTCGCTCTCGGAAAGTTCGCGGATGCCGAAGCCTATGCGGAGAAAGTGATGCGGGCCGACCGCGCCCCGAAGGAACTCGTGAGCGAGGCGCATCTCATCTCGGCCAAATGCGCGCTTGAACAGGGCAATCTGCCGCTGGCCGAGGCACGCTTGCAGGAAACACTGCTGAAGAGCAACAGCGAAGTGGGCGCAGAAGCGATGTACCATCTCGCCAAGATCAGATTCATGCAGGGCAACTACGCGGAGACCGAGCGAATGGTGTTCGAGATGGTCAACATCTTCCCCAACTACAAGGTATGGATAGCCAATGCGTTCATACTGCTGGCCGACACCTATGAGAAGCAGGGCAATCTCTTCCAGGCCAAGCTCACGTTGCAGAACGTGGTGGACAACTATCTGGGCGTGCTGAAAGAGGACGCCCAGCGGAAACTCGATGCGCTGAATGCGGCCCAACCCGCGCTGAAGGACCGGCAGGACGGTTCATCCTTTGAAGTGGAATTCGAGCAGGAACGGAAGAGTGACCAGCAGATCTTCGAAAAGACCGAAGTGGAGGAATAAACAGGAACAAAGCAGCAGAGTATGCCAACGATGAACGGATATAGCACGGCAGTGTCGCTGATGGCAGCGATGGTGTTTGCGCTGTCCATTCCGGCACAGGCCCAGCAGACACTGCCTGACAGTCTGCGATTCACCATCCGCAAGGAATACCGCCCCGTGGCGCGCGATGCGAAGCGCATTGTGCCCTCGCCAGAAGTGCCCACCCTCCAGACCGAACTTCCTAAAATGGAGTACTCGGTGCTGCCCGTGCGCCAGGAGCTGAGTTATGAGACACAACCGCTCAACGCGGCCCAGTTGGCCAACGAGCCGCTCACCAAACTGCGCAGCGGCCATCTGAAAGTGGGTTTCGGCAATTACACGATGCCCTTCTTCGAGGCGAGTTTCGGGAGTCTGCGCAGCAAATCCTATCAGGCAGGTGGTTTCGCCCGCTACCATTCCTCGTTCGCCACGCTGGAAGGCCGTCCCTTCGGCTTCACTGATGCCGGGGTAGACCTTTTCGGCAAAAAGTACCTCAAGTCGCACATTCTCGGCAGCACCATCACCTACGACCATGATGGCAATTTCTTCTATGGCTACAACCCGGAGGACACGGCCTTCACCACCTCCGATATCCGCCAGTCTTTCCACCATTTCGGCATTGCCCTCGACCTCACCGCCATTCCGGATGGGAAGAAGCTGCGCCACATCAACCACGCGGGCATCGGATACGGATATACCACCGACCACTATTCCAGCACAGAGCATCATGCCAAGGCCGATGTGGAACTGGTGTTCAGCATCAAGAAGGAGAAACTCTTCGGACGTGTGACCGGTGACTACTGGCGCAACGATATGCCCACACGATCACTGAACAACGGGGTGATCGGGTTCGAACCGGAATTCAGGGCCGAGCGCAAAAGATGGGGCATCGGTCTGGGCGTGAATCTCTCGCTCGACATCAACGACACGACCACCAAGGTGCTTGTGTTCCCCGTGCTGGACTTCCACTACTATCTGGTGCAGGATCTATTCCGGTTCTATGCCGGAGCAACGGGCGGAGTGAAGCGCAACGGCCTGCGCACCAACTCGCAGGTGAACCCCTACGCCCACACCGACCTCACGCTGAGCAACAGCTGGGAGCGCCTCAACGTGTACGGTGGTTTCAAAGGCAAGATATTCCGCGGGCTGTCCTACGACCTCTCTGTGGCGCAGATCATCACGGGCCAGCAGCTGTTCTGGGTCAATGACTGGACGGACAGCGTGGGCAACCGTTTCACCCCGGAATACCACGACATCATGATCACCCGCCTGAAGGGCGAACTGAGCTATCATCTGAAAGAGAAACTGCAGCTGGTGGCGATGGCCGAATACCGCTTTTTCACCATGCCGAGCGACAGCATCAAGCCTTGGCACGAGGCCCCGTTCCGCTTCACGTTCGGAGGCAACTATAACCTGAAGGACAAGTTCATCTTCAAGGCCAGCATCACCGCTCAGGGCGACCGCATCGCACAGGGATTCGCCATGGATTCGCTCGGCATGGTATCTCATCCAGAGATTACCCTCAAAGGCTTTGCGGATGCCAACATCGGGGTGGAATACCGCTACAAGAAATGGCTCGGGGCGTTCGTGGACTTCCGCAACATCGGGGCCATACGCTATGAGCTCTGGGAACGCTATCCGTCTCAGAGGTTCAGTTTCATTGCCGGAGTACATTTCAGTTTCTGATGGAGGACCGACAACCTTTGGCCTATCAAGGTGTTCGGTTGACAAATGCCAATGCCCCCGTGAAGACCGGCTTTAACTTTGCAACTGACAGCGAACAGAGGTGATTCAGGAAGAAGGACAACACAGGTTCATTGAGCAGGGCGAAGGCCCAGTGCTGCTGGTGCTCCATGGTCTGTTCGGTGCGCTGAGCAATTTCACGCATGTGTTGGGCCATTTCGCAAAGGATTATCGGGTGGTCATCCCGCTGATGCCCATCTACGACCTGCCACTGAAGAAGACCAACGTGCCCACGCTGGCCGATTACATCCACTCGTTCGTCTTAGACCGCGGCTATACGGACATCACACTCTTGGGCAATTCGCTGGGCGGTCACGTCTCATTAGTCTTCACGGTGAAGTATCCCGAGCTGGTGAAAGCCCTCATCCTCACAGGCAGCTCAGGCCTGTATGAGAACGCTTTCGGAGGATCGTTCCCGCGCAGAGAAGACCGCAGTTACATCCGTAAGAAGGTGGAGACCACTTTCTATGACCCGGCCAACGCCACCGAAGAGCTGGTGGAGGAGGTGTTCGGCATCATCAACGACAAGTCGAAGCTTTTCCGCATTCTGGCCATTGCCAAATCGGCCATCCGCCACAACATGCGAGAGGAACTTCCGGCCATCAAAATCCCCGTGTGTCTCATCTGGGGCCGCAACGACACGGTGACACCGCCTGAGGTGGCAGAAGAGTTCCACGAACTGCTTCCTGCGTCCTCACTCTACTGGATAGACCGATGCGGCCATGCTCCCATGATGGAGCATCCACAGGAATTCAACCGCCTGCTCGCCCCATGGCTCAAGGAGCACGTGGTGCAAGGCTGACCGACCCAAGCGATGACGATTGTCGACATTGTGCTTCTCACGGAGGAGAAGTATGTGGCCCCCACGCAGCCTGACTGGTACACGAAACAGATTCTGGAAGATGATGCCCACCTCATGGACAAGATCAGGCGGCTGGGCCTTTCTGTACAACGGAGGGCGTGGACAGATGCCACATTTGACTGGACCACGGCCGGGATGGTGGTTTTCCGAACCACGTGGGACTACTTCAACCGATTCGCAGAGTTCAAGGACTGGGTGGCTGAAGTAGAACGGAAGACCAGATTGGTGAACAGTCCGGAGCTCATCCGCTGGAACTGGGACAAGCACTACCTGCGCGACCTTGAGCAGCGCGGAGTGCATATCCCCGAGACGGAATTCATCGAGGCCGGTAGTCAAGAGACGTTGAGAGCGGCACATGACCGATTGGGCTGGGAAGAGACCGTGTTGAAGCCTGCCATAGCCGGAGCGGCAAGGCACACCTACCGACTGAACCGCCAGAACATCGGGGCGCACGAGCAGATATTCGCCCAACTCGTGGCCCAAGAAGCCATGCTCCTTCAGCCGTTTCAGACAAATGTGGTCGCACTCGGAGAGCTGAGTCTGATGGTCATCGGAGGCAGATACAGCCACGCGGTGCTGAAATGTGCCAAAGCAGGTG
Source organism: uncultured Chryseobacterium sp. (assembly GCA_964488095.1). Lineage (GTDB taxonomy): Bacteria > Bacteroidota > Bacteroidia > UBA10329 > UBA10329 > UBA10329. The sequence goes on along the minus strand of CAZATP010000017.1, from coordinate 5,275 downwards.
ATTTTCGGGTGCAGGACGATTTTGGAGGCACCGCAGTGCCCTATGTGCCGACAGCGGAGGAGATCGCTTTTGCTGAAAGGGCCGTCCGCGCATGTGCAGTCCTGCCCTGCTATGCCCGTGCAGACATCATCCGCGACAATCATGGCCTACTGGCCCTGTCCGAATTGGAGCTCATCGAACCGGAACTATGGCTGAGACATCGTCCAGAGGCCGCTCAGAGACTGGCCGAGGAACTTGCCAGACTTCACGGTCTTACTCCAGATTCATCCCGATGAGCGCCTCGCTCACCAGCAGGGCATTGTCAGCGATCTTCTCGTAGCCGGAGAGCAGATCATTGTAAATCAGTCCTGCCTCCAGCTTCACCTTGCCCTTCTCAATGCGTTTGAAGTTGCGCGTACGCAGCGTCATGCGAAGCTCATTCACCTGTCGCTCCAGCTCGGCCGCCTCGGCAATGTTCAGGTCGCGCAACGGCTTCTCCATGTTCACCGTCATCACCTCCATCACGCGCATCACCAGCTGATACATCTCATTCAGCTCATCACGCTGCTGCTGATCGAACCACAGCTTTTTAACCGACTTGCGGTGCACGGTCTTCGACATCTGGAGGAAAATATCTCCGATGGTCTCCAGATGATTCACCACCAGCAGAAGCGAGCGCACCCGCTTGGAAGACGCCTCGGAAAGCTGAGCATTGGAGATGTGCGTGAGAAACCTGTCCACTTCCAGTTCAATCCGGTCCGTTATCTCCTCATAGCTCTGGATACGCGCAGCGAGTTCTGCCTGCATCTCGGCCTCCGTCTCGTTGATGAGCATGTGTATGAGCGTCACACCCTTGCGGTCAATCTCAGCGAACTTGGCAATCTCCTTCTGGGCCTCGTGCATGGAGATCTCTGCCGTCTGCACAATGCCTTTGCCGATGAACTCCAGATGAAAACTCTCATCGCCCTGGGCCGGCTGCATCCGCGTGACCAATTGCGCCAGTTGCGGGATGAACCAGACCAACAGTATCACATTCAACAGATTGAACCCCGAGTGGAAAATGGACAGGGCTATGGGCAACGCTCTCGTATCCGTGAAGGGTGACCCTTGACCCATGGCCACAACCATCATGTCAATGCCCCGCAGCACAAAAATGAGCAGCAGTCCCATCCAGAACAATCCTATCACGTTGAGGATGAGGTGTGCACGTGCGGCTCTCTTGGCGTGCACATTGCCTGCCATGGCAGCCAGATTGGCGGTGATGGTGGTGCCCACGTTCTCGCCCAGAATCATGGCCGCTGCCATCTCAAAGGTCAACCAGCCTTGGAATGCCAGCACCAACGTCAAGGCCATCGCAGCGCTACTGGACTGCGTGATCATGGTCAGGACAATGCCTACGGAAGCGAAGAGCAGCAGGGCAATGAAATTGAACTCCGTGTCAAGCAGCAACACCATCGGCCCCATCTGCGGGTCTGCATAAGCGGGCAGGGTAAGGACCATCTCATTCAGCCCCAAGAAAATGAGGGCCAATCCGATGAGTGCCTGCGCCCAGGCCTTAAGCCACGCTTGCTTGGTGAACAGGAGCGGAACCCCGATGGCGATGAAGGGTAGCGCAATCATTCTCACGTTGCCCCCGAATCCGAACAGCGAGAGCAGCCATCCAGTAACTGTTGTGCCGATGTTGGCCCCCATGATCAGCGCCAAGGATTCGCTCAGCGTTACGATTCCAGCATTCACGAAGCTCACCACCATGACCGTGGTGGCCGAGGACGATTGCACCAGCGAAGTGACGAGGAACCCGGTCAGAATACCCATCACCGGGTTCTTGCTCATATTGCTGAGCGCATTGCGCAAAAGGGGTCCGGTGAGCTTCTGCAGACCATCGCTCATCTGCTTCATGCCGAACACGAACAGGCCGAGCGCCCCGGCAAGCATTAGCAAGGAAATGAATGTGAAGCCCATTGTTTCCAGTGTTGCCCAAAAGTAGGTATATGCGGACATGCACATCAGGCAACAGGTCCCGATGGGGGCCATCGTGCGAATGATAACCCTGCATGCGATCGACCGTATAATTGTAGTTTACATTTGCTTAGTTAGAAATTGCCCGAACTCACCTTTAACGAATGGCATCGGACAATACCAATCCCTTTCTGAGGGCAATCCGGTCAAGACTTATTCTGATAGTGATTGTTCTCGGCCTCGCGTCTGAAGCCCGTGCGCAGCTCCTTGTGAACGAATCCGTAACCCCTTCTCAGGCTCAGGCCTTGGTGGAAGATCTACTGGTTGGCAGCTGTGTCTCCGTTTCCAATGTCTCATTCACAGGCTATGCGAACGGGGTGAACATGGGTGCAGTTGGAAGCTTCTCGCAAGGTTCCACCACGAACATCGGCCTCGAAGAGGGTGTGCTCATCACCACAGGAAGAGCCTCGAATGCGATAGGTCCTAACACAACCGCTTTTGTGGCCCTTTCCAATGGAACTGGAGGTGATCCTGATCTCACTTCCATTGTCGGACTCACCACTTACGATGCCGCTATTCTCGAATTCGACTTCGTTCCTTTAACGGACACGCTGAGATTCAGATATACGTTCGGTTCTGATGAGTACTCGGAGTACGTTAATCTCGGCTTCAATGACGTTTTCGGTTTCTTTCTAAGTGGGCCGGGATATGCTGGGCCATTTCTCAATGGAGCTGAGAATATTGCGCTGATTCCCAACACCTCAACCTACGTTGCTATTGACAATGTCAACAACGGCAATGCAGGCTTCGGACCAGGTCTTGGCCCTTGCACCAACTGCGCCTACTACGTGGAGAACCACGGAGGTTCAACTATTCAATATGATGGATTCACGGTGGTGCTTACCGCACTGGCAGTAGTGCAGCCATGCCAGACCTATCACATGAAATTCGCGATAGCAGATGCTGGGGATGATGCTGTTGACTCCGGTGTGTTTCTCGGAGCCCGCAGTTTCTCTGCTGGGGAATCTGTTGATGTGAGTGTCACCGCTAATGCTCCCCTTAACGAAGGTTGCACCTCTGGGCTATTCACCTTCACCCGACTCGATCCTTCCACGCTTGCACAGGAACTGATAGTTCAATTCACCCTCTCAGGCACTGCATCAGCCGGATTGGACTTCGCCTCGATTCCCAATTCTTTCACCATACCTGCGGGCCAGATGTCTGCATCATTGGATATCAGTGCCCTTTTGGACTACACGACCGAGGGCGATGAATCGATAACAATCACGGTCACCAATACCCAATGCAGCTGCGTGCCTGCCGCACCGGTCACCGCCACTGCTACTATTCAGGACAAGGACACACCTCTTTCCGTAAACAGCACGGGGACGATTACCATCTGCGAGGGTCAAAGTGCCACGCTGAGCGCCACACCAGTTGGCAGCTTGGGCCCCTACCAAGTGGAATGGGACAATGGTGCCGGGCTTGGATATTCCGTTGATGTGACACCTTCCACAACCACTACCTACACGGTGACAGTGGTTGATGCATGCGGTACACAGCAGGTCTCGTCCCAAGAGACAGTGACGGTGGTCCTTGCCAATTTTGATGTGAACACTGCGGCCCAATGCATTAGTGATAATCTTTTCAACTTCACAAACATGGGCGGTTCTGGGGCCGGTGTGTCTCATCATTGGGATTTTGATGATGGGAATTCCTCCACGGATGAGAATCCTTCACACTCGTTCGCCTCGGCAGGTAATTATACGGTGACGCACACGGTGACCTGGTTGGCAAGTGGTTGTCAAGCTGTGTTCACCACAGATGTAGAGGTCTTCTCTCAGCCTGTTGCCACTGCCTCCACGGTCCAGGATGTGTTCTGTGCGCAGCTTGGAGAGGTGACCGTTAATGTGACAGGGGGAGAGGCCCCGTTCCAATACCTCTGGAGCACGGGTGCGACCACGGCCACAGTGAACGGCCTTTCCGCGAATACCTACACGGTGACCGTGACAGATGACAATGGCTGCACCGGCCAATCTCAGACCACGGTAGCAGATATAACCGGGCCTGGGCCTGTTGCCGTGTGTCAGGACATCACGGTCCAACTCAACGCGAGCGGGAATGCCACCATTTTCGCTACTCAGGTGGATAATGGCAGCAGTGATGATTGCGGAATTGCCTCTCTTCTAGTTTCACCGGCCTCGTTCAATTGCTCCAATATCGGAGCCAATACCGTTACGCTGACGGTTCAGAATGTGCTTGGGGCATCTGCCACCTGCACGGCCACGGTCACAGTGCAGGACAACATCGCTCCAACGGCCTTGTGCCAGAACATCACCGTGCAGCTCGATGCCAGTGGCAATGCCAGCATCACGGCAGCGCAGGTCAATAACGGTAGCACTGACAACTGCGGCATTCAGTCTCTGGCTGTGAGCCCGAACACCTTCACATGCACTGACATCGGTGCCAATACCGTGACCCTCACCGTAACCGATGTGAACGGAAATGTTTCCACTTGTAACGCTACCGTAACCGTGGAGGATAACATCGCTCCCAATGCGTTCTGTGGGAACCTCACGGTGCAGTTGGACGCTAGCGGGAACGCCAGCATTACGGCAGCTCAGGTGAATGATGAGAGTTCGGAAAACTGCGGCATTCAGTCTTTGGCGGTAAGCCCGAACACCTTCACGTGTGCCAATGTCGGGGCCAATACGGTAATTCTCACCGTGACCGATGTGAACGGCAACGTGTCGACCTGCAATGCCACAGTCACCGTGCAGGACAATATCGCCCCAACGGCTACCTGTCAGAATATCACTGTTCAATTGGACGGTTCTGGTAACGCCAGCATCACCGCTGCACAGATTGACAATGGTAGCAGCGACAACTGCGGTATACAGTCTCTGGCGGTGAGCCCGAACACCTTCACCTGCGCTGACATCGGAACCAACTCCGTGACCCTCACCGTGACCGATGTGAACGGCAACGTGTCGACCTGCAATGCCACAGTCACCGTGGAGGGCGGCAACGGACTCACTGCGCTTTGCCAGAACGTGACGGTGCAGCTCAATGCCAGCGGCAATGCCTCCATATCGGCAAGCGACATCGATGCGGGCAGCAGTTCAGACTGCGGCATTCAGTCCATCACCGTAAGCCCCAACACATTCTCGTGTGCTGACATCGGAACCAACTCCGTGACCCTCACCGTCACCGATGTGAACGGCAACGTTGCCACATGCGATGCCACAGTCACTGTGCAAGACATCACTCCGCCTACGGCCCTGTGCCAGAACATCACCGTGCAGCTCGATGCCAGTGGCAATGCCAGCATCACGGC